>NZ_LQPW01000001.1 GCF_002116635.1 Mycobacterium szulgai
GCGGCATGGGGTTCGGTGGGTTCGGCAGCAACCTCTACTTCAACGGCGGCGCCGGCGGGGCCGGCGGCTACGGCGCCAACATCGGCGGGACCGGTGAACGGGGCGGCAACGCCGGACTGTTCGGCAACGGCGGTAACGGCGGAGCCGGTGGTGCTGGCGGCGTGATGGGCGGCCCCGGCGGCAACGGCGGTTCCGGCGGGCTGATCGGCAACGGCGGCAACGGCGGCAACGGCGGTACCGGCCCAACTCACGGCAGCCCCGGCGCCGGCGGCACCGCGATCATCGGCTCGGGCGGGTTGAACGGGCTGGGATAGCCCTGAATAAGCCAATTTGAGGCGTCTGCCTCATGTGCCGCAATGGGTTTCGCGGCGATCATCTCCGCATGGACGGATTTGTGATAGCGGCGCCCGAGGCGCTATCGGCGGCGGCGTCAGATCTAGCCGGCATCGGGCCGGCGCTTGCAGCAGCTAACACGGCGGCGGCAGCCCGGACGACGGCGGTGTTGGCGGCGGGCGCCGACGAAGTGTCGGGTGCGATTGCGGCGATGTTTTCTGGGCACGCCGCCGAATACCAAGCGCTGAGCGCCCAAGCAGCTGTGTTTCATGAAGACTTCGTGCGGGCGTTGACCGCGAGCGCGGCTTCCTACGCCAGCACTGACGCTGTCAATGCGCTGTTCCTGGCGCTAACCGGGCGTCCGCTGATCGGCAACGGGGCCAATGCGGCGCCCGGCTCGGGCTTAGCGGGCGGTGCCGGCGGCTGGTTGCTCGGCAATGGCGGCGCGGGCGGATCCGGCGCGGCCGGCCAGCGGGGCGGTAACGGCGGAGCCGCGGGACTATTCGGCAATGGTGGGGCCGGCGGTGCCGGTGGAAACGTAACCTCAGCAACCGGCGGCGCGGGTGGTGCCGGCGGCGCCGGCGGGATGTTGTTCGGCACCGGCGGCACGGGCGGAGCCGGCGGGAACGCGACTATCGGCTCGGGCGGGACGGGCGGCGCCGGGGGCGGCGCCGGACTGTTCGGAACCGGTGGCGCCGGCGGTGGCGGCGGCAACTCCGCGACCGGCATCGCAGGCGGCCACGGCGGAGCCGGCGGTTCCGGCGGGCTGTTCGGCGACGGCGGCCATGGCGGGGCCGGAGGCAAGACAGCCGGTACCAGTGGCGGCGACGGCGGGGCCGGCGGGTCCGCCGGGATGCTGGGCGGCTCCGGTGGCACCGGTGGCGCCGGCGGGCAGGGCGGCACCGGTGGCGGGTTCGGCGGAAACGGTGGCAAATCCGGATTCCTCTACGGCGCGGCCGGCACCGGCGGGACCGGGGGCACCGGCGGCACCGGAGGCGGCGCCGGGGGGATCGGCGGAAATGCCGGCGGCCTCTGGGGTGACGGCGGTTTGGGCGGCGCCGGTGGACTCGGCACCAACACGCAGGGCGGCCTTGGTGGCGCCGGAGGTCACGCCGGCATGCTGTTCGGCACCGGCGGGGCCGGCGGCACCGGCGGGGCCGGTGGCTCCTTCGGCGGCGACGGCGGGACCGGGGGCGTCGCAGGGATGCTCTCGGGCAACGGCGGATCCGGCGGCGTCGGCGGGGCCGCCAACGTCTTCGGCGGCACTGGCGGCAGCGGCGGCAAGGCCGGATTCATCGGCAATGGTGGCGACGGCGGTACCGGTGGTAGCGCCGGTCCCGCGGGAACGGTTGGCGGCAAAGGCGGTAGCGGCGGCGACGCGGTGCACATCGGCAACGGCGGTAACGGCGGCAACGGCGGTGACGGCCCCTCGACCGGCAAAGGCGGTACCAGTGGCACCGGCGGGCAGCTATTCGGCCTCGACGGCGCTAGCGGGTTGCCGTAATCGGACAATCACGAAATCAGTTGCGGGAAAGCAACTCCAGCAAGTAGCTACCGTATCCCGACTTCACCAGTGGGCGGGCGCGTTCGGCTAACTGTTCGTCGTCGATCCAACCTCGTCGCCACGCAACCTCTTCGGGCACACTGACTTTCAAGCCCTGTCGCAATTCCAGGGTGCGCACGAAATCGGATGCGTCGAGCAGCGAGTCGAACGTGCCGGTGTCCAGCCATGCCGTTCCGCGGGCCATCACCTCGACCGACAGCCGGCCCAGATCCAGGTAAATCTGGTTGACCTCGGTGATCTCGTATTCGCCGCGCGCCGACTTCTTCAGCCCCCTCGCGATCTCGACCACGTCATTGTCGTAGAAGTACAACCCCGGTACCGCGTAGTGAGACTTCGGCGTTCGCGGCTTCTCCTCAAGCGACAGCGCTACCCCGTCGTCGTCGAATTCGACGACTCCGTAGGCCGACGGGTTGGCCACCCAATACGCGAAAATGGCCCCCCCGCTGACGTTTTGAAATCGACTCAGGCTGGTACCGAGGCCAGGTCCGTAGAAGATGTTGTCTCCCAACACCAATGCCACCGAGTCATTGCCGATGTGATCGGCGCCCAGCACGAACGCTTGCGCCAGTCCGTCGGGGTTGTCCTGTGTCACCCAGCTGAGGTTGATCCCGAATTGCGAGCCGTCGCCCAGGAGTCGCCGAAAGCCCGCCGCGTCGTGCGGGGTGGTAATCACCAGAATGTCGCGGATGCCGGCCATCATCAGCGTGGACAGCGGGTAATAAACCATCGGTTTGTCGTAGACGGGCAGCAATTGCTTGCTGATGCCGATGGTGATCGGATGCAGGCGGGTGCCCGAACCACCGGCCAGGATGATCCCGCGCATGAGTTGGCTCCCTCAGTCCTGGGCGACCTTATTCGACCAAGTCGGCTTCGGTGAGGTCGGTGGCCGCCAATGCAGATGCCAAGTCTTCGTGGCGGAAGACGGAGGTCACGTGATCACGGACCACCCGGAATGCCGACGCTGCAGTCGTGGCCGCCGGGCCGTCGGGCCCGTTGATCTCCTGCTCGACGACCACGACTCCGTCGTGGACGTACATCCGGCCGAGTTGTGCGGTGGCCGTCAGCGAACCGGCCCATTTGCGTAACGCCTCGTGGCCCTGCGCTGCTCCGTGCGCGTCGCCGAAATCGATGTCGTCACTGGACAAAGCGACCAAGGTATCGAGGTCGGACTCATTGAGAGCATCGTGCCAAGCCAGGACGGTGGCGATCTCCGATGTGGTCATGGTCTGCAAGTCTAGAGAGGAGTGCGGTCCAGCCACTTTTGCCATACGGCATCGTCGCCGAAGAACTCGATCCCGGTGTCGGCAACCGGAACTCGGCGCAGCATGGCCAGCAGCAATTCGGTGGCGCCCCCGCGCAGCGCCACGGAGCTCTTGCCGTGGTCGTGCGACCAGATTATTCGGCCGTCTTGGACACCGACGGTCCATTCGCCGGCTTCACCCAGACCGGGATCGGTGGCGTGCAGGTGGATGGTTTCGCCGTTTTCCAGCGGCAGCGCTGATCCGTTGCCGCCAGCCTGAATCACAACGCGCTCAAGCCATTCGGTGATCCCGTCGGCGGCGATCTCGGCGTCGAGCGTGAACTCGCTCCCGATCGCGATGGCGGCGTCGGCCCGGTGGACGGCGACCTCGTGCAGTCTGCGCCGGATCCACCAGTTGGCCGGCCGGGTCCCCAGGAACGTCCACACCGGTGTATCCACACCCGACTGTTCGACGGCGTCGACGAGTCGCTGCGCGCCGCCCCGGAACCACGAGATCGCGTCGTCGGGATCCGGTGGCGGTTTGCCGCCTTCGACGCTGCGCGGATCGAGGAAGTCGTCGAGCTTGTCCTTGACGATCTGCGCGGCCCAGCGGTCGCCGCGACCGACGTGCCGGAAAAGCTGCTCGAGACTCCAGCCCGGACAGCTCGGCACCGGTTTGGAGTGGTCTGCGTTGCGGACGAGCTCTGCAAAGGCGCGGTTTTCCGCGATGAAGGCCGACGCGTAATCCACGTCGGCCACGCTACCTGCGCCGGTGGGTTATCCACAGTGCGAAATTCGCCCACAACCCTGGATTTGGGTGGCGCATTGCGTCGGAGACCATCGCTACTATTCGAAAGTATGTTCGATGGCTTTGCGGGTGCCGCGTTGGTGGACGCAATCGGCGAGTCCGCCCGCGCGGAGTCCGCTGCCGCCGCGCACCGGCTGGCCGCGATCGCCGAGTTGGTGGCCCGCGAAGCCATCGGTGAGACCGACTCCGGCCGCTGGTCCTGCGACAACTGGGACGCTATAGCCGCCCAAGTCGCCGCCGCCCTGAACATCAGCCACCCGATGGCCTCCGGCCAGATGTATCTGGCCATGGCCCTGCGCGACCGGTTGCCCAAACTGGCCGCCCTGCTGGCCGACGGCATCATCAGCCTGCGACTGGCAACCTCGATCGTTTGGCGCACCTACCTGATCAAAGACCCTGTAGCGCTGAGCCTCGTAGATGCCGCGCTGGCCACCGACGCTCGGCGTTACGGGCCGCTGTCGGTGGCCAAGACCGACGCCGCCATCGACGCCATCGTCAGCCGCCACGACCCTGCCGCCGTGCGGCGCAGTCAATCCGCGGCCCGCGGACGCGACGTGGTGATCTCCCCCGCCGATGACGACAGCGGCACCGTCTCGTTGTGGGGTTCGTTGCTGGCCACCGACGGCGTAACGGTGGATCGTCGGCTCACCCAAATGGCCCACCAAGTCTGCGAGGACGACCCACGCACCATCGGTCAGCGCCGCGCCGACGCCCTCGGCACCTTGGCGGCCGACGGCAAACGCCTCGCCTGCGCCTGCGCCAACCCCCATTGCCCCGCCCGCACCGATACCGATCCACGAGCCGCGGCGGTGGTGATTCACGTCGTCGCCGACCCCGCGTCGCTGAACGCTGAGCCCGACCCACACGCCTCCGGTGCGGAGCCGACGCACGCGAGCGCGGCCGGCAAGCCGCCGACCCGCCTGCCCACGGCGCAGATCTTCGGCGGCGGCACCGTACCCGCCCCGCTGCTGGCCGGGCTCGCCGCCGCCGGCGCCAAGGTGACAACACTGAACTGCTTCACCGACGCGGCTCCCGAGTCGAGCTACCGCCCCTCGGCCGCGCTGGCCCGCTTCATCCGCTGCCGCGACATGACCTGCCGCTTTCCCGGCTGCGACGCCGCCGCCGAACTCTGCGACCTCGACCACACCATCGCCTACCCGTTCGGGCCTACGCACCCGTCCAACCTCAAATGCCTCTGCCGAAAACACCATTTGTTGAAGACCTTCTGGAACGGTCCCCGCGGCTGGCGCGACCGGCAGCTTCCCGACGGCACCGTCATCTGGACCGCACCCACCGGTCACACCTACACCACCCGGCCGGGCAGTCGGCTGCTGTTTCCCACCCTGTGCCTGCCCACAGGTGAAATATCCACCGACTCAACGGCCCAACCACAGTCCAGCTACCGGGGCCTGATGATGCCCATCCGGCGCCGTACCCGCCAGCAAGACCGGCACCAACGCATCAATACCGAGCGCGCTCTCAACTATCGCACTGGTAAATTGACAAGCTAAGTAATCGGGGTACGAGGTGATTGCATTGACATTCGACACAGTTGTCGCGAACGGCCGGTGGTTCGACGGCACCGGCGGGCCATCTGCCATCCGCAATATCGGCATCCGAGACGGTCGAGTCGCCGCGGTCAGCCCAACCCCGCTGGACACCGACGGCTGCACGAATGTGATTGATGCCCAGGGTAAGTGGGTGATTCCGGGAATCATCGACATCCACACCCACTACGACGCCGAGGTGCTGGCAGCGCCGTCGCTCTCGGAGTCCCTGCGGCACGGTGTCACCACGATCGTGATGGGTTCGTGCTCCCTGTCGACCATCCACGTCGACGCGGGCCAAGCCGCCGACCTGTTCGGCCGGGTGGAGGCGATTCCGCACGAGCACGTCATCCGCATCGTCGGCGAGCACAAGTCGTGGACTAACGCGCAGGAGTACATCGACGCGCTCGAATCGTTGCCGTTGGGTCCCAATGTGACCGCCTTCATCGGTCACTCCGACATGCGCACAGCGGTGATGGGTCTTGAGCGCGCCACTCGTAAAGACGTCCGCCCAACCGAGGCCGAGCAGGCTCGCATGGAAAAGATGCTGAGCGAGGCGCTCGACGCCGGCTTCCTCGGAATGTCTTCGCAGCAGCTGCTTTTCGACAAGATCGACGGCGAAACCTGCCGCTCACGTACCCTGCCATCGACCTACGCAAGAGGCCGGGAGCTACGCCGACTGAAAATGCTGCTGCGCCGCTGCGGGCGCGTCCTGCAGTCCGGCCCGGACATCAGCCACCCGCAGAACATCGTGTCGCAGGCCTTCCAGTCACTGGGAATCCGACGGCCCCGGCTGAAGACCAGCCTGCTGGCGTCCGCGGACATGAAGTCGACACCGGGCGGCGGCATGTGGCTGACCGGCCCACTGGCGGCGATCGTGAACCGGCTTGGCGGCGACTTCCGGTTCCAGCATCTACCGGTGCCCTTCGAGGTGTACGCCGACGGGATCGACCTGGTGGTGTTCGAGGAGTTCGGAGCCGGGGCTGCGGCTCTGCACCTCAAGGACGAGCTCGAACGCAACGAGCTCCTGCGCGACGAGAAGTACCGGCGGCAGTTCCGAAAGGACTACGACAACAAGTTCGCCCCCCGGGCCTGGCACCGCGACTTCTTTGACGCCGAGATTGTGGCCTGCCCTGACACGTCGCTGGTGGGCAAGTCGTTCGGCCAGGTGGGACTGGAACGCGGCGGCCTGCACCCGGTCGACACCTTCCTCGACCTGGTTCTCGAGTATGGTACCGAAATACGTTGGCGTACAACCATTTCCAACCATCGGCCGCGCATGCTGCGCCGCATCGCCCGGCAGAACGGCATCCAAATAGGCTTCTCGGATGCGGGCGCCCATCTGCGCAACATGGCGTTCTACAACTGCGGACTGCGCCTGCTGCGGCACGTACGCGACGCCGCGAACGCGGGCGAACCGTTCATGTCGGTCGAACAAGCGGTGCACCGGCTCACCGGAGAGCTTGCGGACTGGTACGGGTTGGACGCCGGTCACCTACGAGTCGGCGATTGGGCAGACCTCGCGGTGATCGACCCCCAGCACCTCGACCAATCGCTGGATGCTTACCACGAGGCCAATGTTGATGTCTATGGTGGACTTTCGCGCATGGTGAACCGCAACGACCCGACGGTCAACGCGGTCTTCGTCTCCGGCCGCCAGGTATTCCGCGACGGGCAGCCCACCGAGATCCTCGGCCGCGAGCGCACCGGCGGGTTCCTGCGCGCAGACCGTCGGCCCCGTAACGTGCCCAGGCCGGTTACGGCTTAGGCCGCCGCGAACCAAGCCTGAACACCCGCCACCCCGCCTGCTGCCAGCGGGCGGCATCCAAGCAATTGCGGCCGTCGACAATGACGCGGGCCCGCACACGGTCGGCCAGGTCGGTGGGGTCGAGTTCGACGAACTCACGCCATTCGGTAAGCACCAGCACGGCATCCGCGCGTTCACAGGCCTCCGCGACCGATACGGCGTAATTCAGCGTGGGGAATAGGCGATTCGCGTTGTCCAGGGCTTTCGGGTCGTACACGTTGACCACCGCTCCGTTGAGCTGCAGTTGGCCGGCGACGTTGAGCGCGGGCGAATCGCGCACGTCGTCGGACTCGGGTTTGAACGCCGCCCCCAGCACCGCGATGTTGGCGCCCAACAGCGAGCCGCCGCACGCCGCGGTGGCCAGTTCCACCATCCGGGTACGCCGTCGCATATTGATGCTGTCGACTTCGCGAAGGAACGTCAGCGCCTGATCGGCCCCCAGCTCGCCGGCCCTTGCCATGAACGCGCGTATGTCCTTGGGCAGACAACCACCGCCGAAACCCAAACCGGCGTTGAGGCATTGGCGCCCAATACGTGCGTCGTAGCCGAGCGCATCGGCCAGCAGACTGACGTCAGCGCCAGCCGCCTCGCACACCTCCGAAACGGCGTTGATGAATGAGATCTTGGTCGCCAGAAACGCATTGGCAGAGACCTTGACCAACTCGGCCGTCTGCAAGTCTGTCACCAGGAACGGCACACCCGAATCCAGCAGCGGCCCATACAGTTCCCGCACAGCTTCCTCGGCGCGAGTCGAATCATCTTGCACCCCAAGCACAATACGATCCGGATTCAGGGTGTCGCGCACGGCGAAGCCCTCGCGCAGGAATTCCGGATTCCAGGCGATTTCGACTTCGACTCCTGCCGGTGCCAGCGCATCGGCTCGGCGGCCCAGCTCGGCTGCGGTCCCGACCGGGACTGTCGACTTGCCGACCAGGACCGATGACCTGGTCAGACGTGGTACCAGGGCATCGATAACGGCGTGGACGTGGCGCAGATCGGCGCCGTATTCGCCCTTCTTTTGCGGCGTCCCGACGCCGAGAAAGTGTACGTCGGCGAATTCGGCCGCCATGTCGTAGTCAGTGGTGAACTGCAACCGCCCCGCAGCGATGTTGGCTGTCAATAACTTTCGCAATCCCGGCTCGTAGAACGGGATATCACCACCGGCCAGCTTGGCGACCTTGCCGGGATCGATATCGACGCCGATGACCTCGTGCCCCAGCTCTGCCATTCCGACTGCGTGGGTGGCGCCCAGATAGCCCGTACCGAAAACGGTGCACCTCATACCACCGTGTGTAGGTGGCCGCGATGAGCGAACTGCATCGCGCCGCTGAACGGCAGATGACAGCTATCCGGCGAAATCAGAGGCCGGGAATGCCCGGAATGCCGAAACCACCGCCGCGGCCGTGGCCGCCGCCGCCGTGGCCGCCGCCGTGCCCCTCGCCGCCACCATGACCGCCCCCGCCTCCGGGGAACTGCGGACCGGGAATCCCGCCGCCGCCACCGCCGGGGAACGGCAGTTGGATCGGCAACGGTATCGGCACCGGAACCGGAACGGGCGCCGGAGCCTGCGGCACTGGGGCAGGGGGCGCCGCCGGTACCGGTGCGGGAGCCTGCGGAACCGGCGCTGGAGCCGGTGCCTGGGGAACCGGAGCGGGCTCCTGCGGAACCGGCGCCGGAGCCTGCTGCGGAACCGGAGCGGGCTCCTGCGGCGCCGGCGCGGGAGCCTGCGGCGCCGGCGCGGGAGCCTGCGGCGCCGGCGCGGGAGCGGGCGCCGCTGGTGTGGGATGCGCGGGGGCGACGAGGTTCTGCCCAGGATTGGGCCGGGTCCCCGACGTCGTCCGCATGCTGACCGCCAGCGAAACGACCAAAGACGCCACCCCAATGATGAAGATCGACACCAAAATGCCGCCGACCAGCCCGAACGGCTTGCGGTCGCGGTGCTCTTCCTCGACGTCGTCAAAGTAAGCGGCGTCCAGCGCGTAGGGGTCGTGCGCACCGGTGCCGGGATCCTGGGCATAGGCGCGTGCTGCCGTGCTCGAGACCAGCAACGGAGTGTGGGCCGATGCGAGCGCGGCCCCCCGCGCGAGCGCGGTTTCCGGCTCCTCGGCCGCCGTCACCGGTAGCGAGGTTGCTGCCTCGAGGGCCGGCTTGATCAGCGGGATGTCGACGCCGGAGCCGACCACGAACACCGCGTCCGGATGGGTCTCCAGCGCCGCGGCGCCCGACACCATCCCAGCCAACTGTTCGACGGCCGCGTCGTCGTCGGCGGGAAGTAACTCGCGATGGATATCGGCGACTGAACCGTCGGTGCTGTCGACAACCGCCAGGGTCGCGGTGTCGGGTTCGATGAACAGCAGCGCGGTCTGGGCGTAATTGGTCGCATTCCCGACCGCTTGGGCCAGCGCCGCCGCGGCCAGAAACGCCGAGACCAGCATCACGTTCTCGACCTTGCGATTGGCCAACGCGTCGCGCAGCTCAGCGGCGTCAACCGGGTCAGTCCACGTCACGCCCGTGGACGCCAGCTGGTAGCCACCCTCAGCCGCACCCTCGCGCGTTCCCAGGATGGCTGAAATCACCTGCTCGGCTTTGCTGGGCGTCGCCGGGTCTTGGCCCGCATCGAGCGGAAATTTGTCCTCGTCGACGGTCGCTCCGTCGCCGTTTTCGCCCTCGACCAGCACCATCCGGACTGCGGTTGGCGCCATCGACACACCAAGTACGGTGTCCACAACTCCCCCAATAGTCTTCTTTGCGCGCTCGCAGATATTGATGACAGCGAGACTTCGGGTCCCCAACCCGTAGACGCAACTTTACTCTTACCGGGAAAATTCCCAGGTCGGCGAGGAAAGTAGCTGGTTAGTGGTGGCCGCCGAAACCGCCGTGGCCGCCGCCACCAAAGCCACCGTGGCCGCCGCCACCGAAACCGCCATGGCCGCCACCACCAAAGGGGCCGTGCCCACCACCGAAACCGCCATGGCCGCCACCGCCGAAGGGGCCGCCACCACCGAAGGGACCGTGGCCGCCGAAGGGGCCGCCGCCACCGAAGGGACCGCGGCCGCCGAAGGGGCCACGACCGGGATTGAGCGACGGCACCCGTCCGGGCGGGCTCTGCTGGACCGGCACCCGCGGCGCCTGCGGCACTTGCGGACGAATCTGGGGCAACTGGGGTTGCGGCTGCGGCACCCGCACGGGTGCCTGTGCCACCGGCGGGCGTAGCAGCGTTTGCGGGCCGGGGACCTGGACCGGGGGCACCAGGATCGGTAACACCGGCGGAACGACAACCTCCGGTTCAGGCGCCGGAGCTGCCGGCAGAACCGGAGCAGCCGGTAGGGGCGCTGGCGCCTGCGGCGGCAGGGCCCTAGGTACCGCCGTCGGCCGCGGCAGATCGATCTTTGGTTGCGGCGCGGCCACCTGAGTCGGCGTCTGCTGGGTGGGCGCGATGAAGTGGTTTTGGCTGGGCGTGGGCTGCAAAGCAACCGTAGGGCGGATACCGATCGCCAGGGCAATCTCCAGCGCGATCACCGCGACGATGGCTACCACCGCAGCCGCGCTGCCGACCAGCAGCACCGGGCGGCGAGCGACGGCGTCGGCGCCGTCGTCGTCGTCGTCGGACAGCTCGTCATAGGCGAAGCCGTCCCGACCGGTCAGGCACGCATCCTGGGCGTATGCCAGTGCGGCAGTGGACGATGCGAACAATGGCGCATTGCCCGAAGCCAGCGCAGCGCCCCGGGCCAGCGCCATATCCGGCTCCTCGGGCACGCTCACCGTCAGCGAGGTCGCCGCATCCAGCGCCGGCTTGATCAGCGGGACGTCGACGCCACTGCCGACGACGTACAGCCCCTCCGGGTGGGTCGCCAAAGACTCTGCTGCAGAGACCATTTCGACGAGTTCGGCCACCGCGGCGTCGTCATCCTCGGCCAACAGCTTGCGGTGCAGATCGCTGACCGACCCGTCGGCGGTGTCCACCACCGCCAGGGTCGCGGCGTCGGGCTCGATGTAGAGGACCGCAGTACGTTCGTAGCCCACGGCACCGCCGACTGCCTGCCCCAGCGCAGCCGCAGCCAAGAACGCCGAGACCAGCATGACGTTCTCGATCTTGCGCGCTGCCAGTGCGTCCCGCAGTACGGCTGCCTGCATGTGATCGGTCCAGGTCACCCCGATAGAGGACAACCGAAGCCCGGCGTCGGCCGCCCCTTCGCGAGTGCCCAGAATCGCCGAGATCACCTGATCGGATGGACTGGCGGCTTGGCCGCGGCCTACCTGGAAACTCTCTTCTTCGACGATGGCGCCGTCGCCGTCTTCCCCTTCGACGACGACCACCCGGACCGCCGACGGTGCCATCGAAACCCCGAGTACGACGTCCAAAACCCCTCCCAAGGTCTTGCATACGGCCAGGTTTAGGCGGAGGGATGCCCGGTCTTGATTATCGCCGGTTCAGCTATGCCACAGCTAGGTGGACCTTATGAAGTTTTGGTACGACCGAGACGGCGTTGGCCCCCGCTGACCCTGGTATTTCGACCCTACTCGCGAACTGCCGTACGGATGCTCAGACGGGCTGGTCAATCGCAAGATACATAGCTGGCCGATTTTCATGCCCGGCCATAGCGTTATGGGCAGGTTTGCCACATTGGAGAGTTCCAGCGTGATGTGACCGCTGAAGCCAGGGTCGATGAAGCCCGCGGTGGAGTGGGTCAGCAAACCCAGCCGACCCAGCGAAGACTTGCCTTCCAGCCGTCCCGCCAGGTCCTCTGGCAGGGTGCAGATCTCCAGCGTCGAGCCGAGCGCAAATTCTCCGGGGTGCAGCACAAATGGATCGCCTTTGGTGGGTTCCACGATGCTGGTCAGCTCGTCCTGTTGCTGGGCGGGATCGATGTGGGTATAGCGGGTGTTGTTGAAAACCCGGAACATGCCGTCGAGCCGGACGTCGATGCTGGACGGCTGGACCAGGCTGTCGTCGAACGGGTCGAGGCCCAGCCGGCCGGCGGCGATTTCAGCTCTGAGGTCGCGATCGGAGAGCAGCACCCGACGAGCGTATCTGCCCGTCATTTGCTCAGCGGAAGTAGATTTCCTCCCCGGTGGGGTAGCCGCCGCCGGTGGTGGTGATGTGGACGTGGTCGTAGTGGCCGTAGCCCCTGGTTTGCGCGCCGTTGGGTGTGTAGTAGACGCCCCGCCAAATTGCGTCTTGCATGCCGAACCGATTCGCGTTCTCCATCACGTACGCGACGATCTCATTTCCCAGCGCAATACCTTCGGCACTGCCCGGGTTCGGGATCATCACGTCGAGCGCCAGGCCCCGGGGATGCCAGCCCAGCGGATCCGGCCGGACCCCGCCGATTTGGCGGATCTCCGGGAAAGCCGCACTGATACTGCGTGCCACCAAGATTGTTCTGACCTGCAGTCCCTGCTCCGGCGCGACCCCGACGGGCAAAATGCGGCTGTCGATCCGCAACCTGGATGCGGATGCGAATTCGACTTCTGTGAAATGCATGCCGACGCCGCCGCGGGACATATTCGCGAGCGGCTCGTTAGCAACTATTTCCAAGCAACAATGTGCCCCGTCGGCAATGCCTTCCTCGGTAACATCGCTGGCCGCGGCCGACGGGTGCACGTCTCCAGCCACGGCGAAGAACACTGCAGCGGCAGGCGCGATGAGCGCAGCCGTCACGACGGATGGCTTTCGCTTTCGACGCTTCCTGGCCAATTCATGCCGGCCCACCCCGAGGACTTTACGAGATAACGACAGATAACGAAAGGATAAATATTCGCATTTGTAGATGTGATGTGCGTTTATCGCACCGCCGCAGAATTGGGCTCAGCTACGGTTGTGGACGCTTGTGGGTTTCGACCGAACGCGGGAGATTGACATCAGCATTCTGACGACGGCGGCCTCGTTGGTCGCCTTTCCTGTTTTCGCCGGGATCGTCGGGGGCGTGGTGGCGGTCCTACGCACACCGCCCGCGGCGGTGGTCAGCGGCGTCCAGCACTTCGCCGCCGGCGTCGTCATGGCCGCGGTGGCCGGCGAAGTGCTGCCCGAACTGCGCGCCAAGGGTCCGCTCGGGCTGATCATCGTAGGCTTCAGTGTGGGGGTGGCACTACTTGTGCTGCTGCGCCATTTCGGCGGAGAAGACGAAAACGCCGACGGCGCAACGCTGTTCGGGTTCCTGGCCGTGGTCGCCGTCGACCTCTTCATCGACGGGTTGCTGGTGGCAACCGGCGCTACGGTGTCGCGGCGGACCGCGGTGATCATCGCGATTGCGCTGACCGTCGAGGTGCTGTTTCTGGGGCTGTCGGTGGCCTTGCGGTTGGCGGGTTCAGGAGTGTCCCGGATGCGAGCCGCGGTGATGACTGCCGGGGTGAGCCTGGTGACCGCGGTGGGCGCGGTACTGGGCGCACTGGTGTTGAGCGGGGCGGGAAACAACGTGCTGACCCTGGTGCTCGCATTCGCCGCAGCGGCACTGCTGTGGCTCGTGGTCGAGGAGCTTCTCGTCGAGGCGCACGAGGCGCCGGAGCGGCCGTGGATGGCGGTGATGTTCTTCGCCGGATTCCTGCTCTTGTACAGCCTGGGCGTGCTCGAATGACCGGCGGCGGCGCTGCTCAGTACGTGCGGTACCAGCACACCTTCGAGTAGGAGATGCCGCGCCCGGCGCCACCGGTAACCATGCACCAGAGGTGACGCTTAGGCGCTGGGGCGGGGCTCGGATTGGGAGCTGGACCGCCCGGGGCGGGGTCCGCGATGGCAGGCGGGGTCGCTAGCTGAGTGCCGATCGGCAGGGCGATGGGCAGCCCCGCCAGCGCAGCGATGCCGGCTACCGCTAGTACGCGCGCAATAAGTGGTTTGCGCCCGACGGTGTCCTCGTCCATGACGTCCCCTGCCAAAAGGAAGATTGCTTCCGCGCCTCGATGTTTCGACTTTACTGCCGAACTGTCGTAGACGCGCTCCGACGAGCTGGTAGCGGGTGCTAGCCTTCTTGGGCAACCGCGCCGATGTAGTTCAATGGCAGAACATCAGCTTCCCAAGCTGAATACGCGGGTTCGATTCCCGTCATCGGCTCCACGAAACCGCAGGTCACGGTAACTACCGAGCCCTCAAAATCGCTAGCTCGCCTAACCCAAGACCGTGGCGTGACCGTGGCCCGACTGAGGGCGGTTTGCTAACCATTCAGCTACCCGCAGATCACGACGTGGCGGCTGAGCTGCGATTTATCCGATACTGGTCAGCCAGCCGGTGTACTGTCAGCTGGCACAACACCTACTACACTCGGCGTTATGAGGAGACGACTGCCAATGGCGACGACAGACGCAGACCGCCAACGAGAGATCAACTCCACCTACGACAAGCTGGGTTTGGGGACCGCTGCTGCCCGGGCGCAGTACACAAACTGGTCCACTCCGCAACGTGAGACGCTACAACTCGACGTCGTCATCACCACGACGTCCAATCCCCCACGCCCATAAGTGCCGAGTTGGGATAACGTCCAGTCAGACATTCGCGCTGCCGGATCGGGACACGACGTAGTCCGGAGAAAAGCGTTGGCCGACCTCGCCGCATACACCGGCAGGAACGTCATACTTTATTATTCCGGCTGGCTGGAAAAGCAAAATCTGATAAGCCACGGCCTTCCTGTCGATGTGAACGACAGCGACAAGAACGGATTTATGGCGGTGATCCACAAATTGGATCGCACAAAAGGCTTGGACTTGATTCTTCACACCCCCGGTGGCAGTGTGGCAGCCACCGAATCGCTCGTTGACTATTTACGTGCGATGTTCAAAACAGACATCCGTGCGATCGTTCCACAACTTGCAATGTCGGCAGGAACGATGATCGCACTTTCCGCGAAATCCGTCGTGATGGGCAAGCATTCCAGCCTGGGGCCGATTGATCCTCAAATCGGCGGCCTCGCTGCTCACGGCGTCGTGGAAGAGTTTGAGCGGGCGAAAAGGGAAATCGCCGCCGACATGTCTACGGTCGCCGTATGGCAGCCAATTATCGCGAAGTATCCGCCAGCATTTATTGGTGAGTGTCAAAAGGCTATCGCCTGGGCTGACAAGATCGTCAGCGTTTGGTTAGAGACAGGTATGTTCGCGAACGAAGATGATTCCAAAGCGGCGGCGACAAAAGTAAACGAAGAACTCGCCGATCACGCGCTGACGCTTTCACACGACCGCCACATCTCAGCCGAAAAAGCCAGTGAACTCGGCATAAAGGTAGAAATGCTGGAGGACGACGATGGCCTGCAGGATCACGTTCTAACGGTTCACCATGCGAGCGCACTCACGATCAGCGAAACAGCAGCGTTTAAAATCATCGAGAACCACAATGGCGTCTCGCAGATATCCATGGTCAACGTCTCTGTGCGTAACCCTTAAAGCACACAACGTTCGGCGACGGCTGGCGGCGCATCGCCTCAAGCGCGGCCAGCCGTCGCCGAACGTTGTGTGTCGAACCCCGCACCCCAACCCGCGAGGTCCGGGAACTTGTCGAAGTCGCAGACCGATTCGGCCTACGCTGTCGCTGTGGCAGAAAGCCAACGCGATCAACGATTTCCGGTACGTGAGCTGTGCGCCGTGCATCGTCTGGCGGTCGGTTTGGCTTTCGTTAGCCACCACTCGTCCGACCACTTGGTCACCATGGGTGTAGATGACGATGGTTCATTTGTCGGCGTTGTTGGTCTCGTCACCGAATTCATCTCCTTGGTTATCTTCTAAATCGGTTCGCAGTGCCATCGACCGAAGCTAGGAGCTATAGATTTCTACCCCACTTATTTAATAGTCTCTAGTATCTTCTAGTGGTCTCTAGTGTCTTCTAGGGTTGAGAGCTAGAAGACACTAGAGACCACTAGTCGCCAGAGGTAGGAACCGATGGCTTCTAGGCTGTTCAGTAGTATTTTTGGCCCGTCCGATAGCGCGGCGCGCGTCGGGAATTTGCAGGGCTGGCATAGTGCTCGCATGCGCTCAATCTTCATTTGTTTTCATTCCTTTCAAACTTGAACACTGTGGGCGATAGCTCCCACGTCCAATAATCAATTTTCCCATTGAGATAAACGGATTTTCTCACTATTTCAAGATTCTTTGCGGCCTGATTTACGGTCGCTTTTGAGCAATCAGCAATCCGCCGGGCTTCGGCTACAACTTCATTCATTTTCATTGGTCCGTCGGCTAGTAGCTCTTTGAGTGCGGCTTCGGCGTCATCCCTTACGGGCGCTTTTTTACGGGCATCGCCGATTTTTGCGCCGTCAGCACCGACCAGTTGGTCAGCATTGATACTGACCGCACCACACCATTTAACGACCGAAACCTGCAACTCGTCATGTTCGGGTTTGGGTAATGCAGATAGTTGAGGCGCATCTTCGATTTTGTAGCCGATTGAGTCGGGCGGTTTTGACAGGTTCCCGATAGCGCGGGCGATGGCAAACGTTGCCCCGCTGTCCTGATCCTCTTTGAGTCTTCCTGCTGACAACACCGAGCGGACAAGTGCGCTATACGCCACCGATCCGCCACCGCGATTTTTAGCGCTCATACCCTGAGCCTTATTAAAATGACGAATCAGCACTATCGCCGAGGTTGTTTCACGCGCTAGGTCAACGAGAAACATCAAGATTCGGCGAATGGAGGAATCAACACCATGCCTGGCATCTTCGGGAAGACATGCGGTGATCGGATCAATAACAACAAGTTTTGCGCCAGCCTCAACGATTGCTTTCCGTAACCAAGAAGTATCGCCCGGAATTGTGAAGGGTCTTGGATTACCGTCGTCGTCAACCGGACGATTCAGTGTGTGAACACGAGTGAGGTCCGCACCGGCTGCGATCAGGCGCGGCACCACCGTGTCATCATTAGAATCTTCAACACCAACCAGCACCACGCCCGCCGGATCATGTTGGGAATAAAGCCTTTTGCCGTTCATGACGGTTGCCGGCCACCGTGATCCGTTGGAAACGATCGAGGCCCATGCCAGCGTCACGGTTGACTTACCGACGTCGGATTCGCCTTCCAGGATGGAGACCTTGCCCAGCGGCAACCAGCCTTTCCATAACCAATTAACTGTTGTTGGCGCGATGTCGGCCAGGCATGTAGTTGCGGCCCGATCAACTTGATTCGAATCACGGTCATCTTCGCGCGGTGACGATAGAGCGGTGGCCTTTTTATTCTCGGACTTCACCCGCGAGAGCACGCCTCTTACATCAGGGTTTTCGCGAGTGTCTTCGCCGTAGTTGCGGCGCATCCGCAACCAACGTTTGTCGTGGTCATCAGTCTCGGCGCGGCCAATGGCATCCGGCAGCATTCGATCAAACTCGGACTCATCGTGACTGCCGTCATCAGGATCACAGATAGCTTTGAGCCACTTGGCTTTTAGCCGGTCGTGGGCACGCCGTGCCGGATAGCCACCCGCTCTGGCCTCTTTGAGTGACCAGCACAGCGCTGAAAACATCGCTTTGTGCCGGTTGGTGCCCTTGGCTAGATCGTTGTCCAGCCCGGTGAGCACCTGGCCCAGCCCGTGTGGGTAATCCTCGCCCCCCGTGCTGTCGAGCCACGCCCCCACTTCGGCTGGTGCGATCCACCCATCCTTGGCCCTGGTGGTAGATGCCAAACCGTCGAGCCAGGCAGCACGTAGCTCGGGAAGCTGGGACGGCGGCGGCAGAATGCCCGGCGTTATTTCTTCGCCGCCAGGGCCGTACAGGCGGTAGTCCGATCCGTTGACGTGACCAGATGGGGGTACGGCGGCATAGCGGTGGTGGCGCTGGATCAGTTCGATATGCCCGTCTGAGCCATCCTGAGCTTTCGGGTCATGCCCCGACCAACCAGGTGGCACCCGATACCAGCGGTGGCCCGAACCATCCTCGCGGGCTGTGGTGATCCATGTTGGTGGCAACGGACCCCATCTGGTTTCGCACTCGGTCAGGGTCGCCAAACCCCGCTTGCCGTCGTAGGCGTCCACATCGATGCCGATCACCCCGACCGGGCAGCGGATGCCAAGGTTGACCTCACCGGCATTACGGAAGGTCGTCGGCCAACCCCGTATTTGCGCTTCAGTCGCGTCGTCGGGCGAGTAGCCAGTAATGTGCCGCGCCAGCAGCTTCTTGCCGTTGCCGCCACCCAAAATGAGAGGCGGGTATCCGGCTTCACGCCAGGCCAGCGCACAGGCAAGAAATTCGTCCACACCGCTGACCACCCGTAAATCAAGTCTTGGCGTTTCACGTTCGCCATTGTGAGCGGCTTGTGATGTAATTGCCATTAGGATCGGTCCTTCACCTACTGATCTACCGCCCGCCAGGTCGCCAACAGCCTGGCGGGTTTCCCTTTTTCAGACGTTACTAGCTAGCTCGAATGACGTAAGCCAGGCATGCCGCCATAATGGCCAGATCTGGCTCTCGGCGTGAAACTATCTGCTTTCATTCGTAATCCGTAATTTATTAGCCGACTTGGCCGAAGCCATCGGCAAAGGGCGAAAATACCTCGCAATCCTGAGGTCGAACATTTTCACGAGAAGCGAAGGTTTTCCAACATGCATTGCAGAACCGCGCAAAGATCACCATGTCACCTACCGCGAACGGCACAAGCAATGACGTGTTGATATCGATGTTCTCGTGTCCGTAACGTATGTTCTGTTGCACGTAGCGCATTGCCTGTACGCAATGCCCATTGCCGTTGACATCTAGATCGCACCAGATGTCATCTTTCAAATCCTCGGCTACAGAGCCGAACGTTCGGTCACCTCGAATTAAAAATCGCTCACCGGGTCTGCTTGTCGCATAGACGATCGGACCGCTGTAGCTCCCGCCTACATAAGTGCGTGGCAACCGGCCGCGGTTTGCAAAAAAATCATGATATGCGGCAAGTGCTTTCGCGACGATCTGCCGCAGCCGTGGCTCAGCACCAAACAGCAGATGAGCGCCCATCAGCCCAGGCGCGGTCTTCTCGTAGTAGTGCTCAACCCAATTTTCGGCCTGGCGCTGTGCGGCTTCTAGCTGATCTGCTATTGCTTTGGAATAAGTTGCGAAGTCAACAATGTCTTTGTGGTCAGGATCGACAGGTAGCACAACACCGGTCAAAAGCCGTCTTTGGCGTGCCGCCCTTTCTGTGTCAAAAATCGCCTCAAGCCTTCGATGAGCAATAACCGCTCGCTCAGCATCGTATCTTTGCGCTACTGAAAGGTCGTAAATCTGACGTTCTGCGGCATTGATTGGCGTTAGAGCCATTATGAAAATCCTTTCGGGTCTAGATGATGGTTAAGCGCTTGCTTTTTTGGTGCCTAAAACGATGAAGTCATAGAGGTCGCGGTCCGAAAAGTGAATTACATGACAGATTTCGTGCCGCTGCAACCTGCGTTTAGTGATGGCACGACGTAAGTAGTATTCCGTTACCTCAACGCCGAACAACTCGTAGATGCGTTTTACTGCCGCCCCCATTCCTTTAATGTTGGGGCTTGCGGAATACGTAATTCTTGCTTCTTGCTGTTCAGCAGTCAATTTGTGATATATGTGCGCGATGCTTGGCCCTGAGAGAGACATTGAAGTGATTCCTTTAAGAATGAAGCGATTTTAGAAGCAGGCAAACGCCCGTCATGTGCTTACCAACCAATTATGACTGCACTCCGGCGCTCTGGCAATGGCAATGGAGCTCTCGGCGTGGCGGCTAAACGTTTAAACGAATTCAAGTTGTAGCCATCGGTTTTCTTGTTTTTTGAATGGATACAGCGGGTCCGATCACGCCACCACCAAGGGCGTGTGCGGTTGTCTCTGGCGCTCGTGGCGCGCCATGGTCACGCTTAGTCCGCAACGGTGTCGGCGCTTGGGGGTACGGTGCGCGGTTGGATCACCCACCACCGAAAGTGAGGTCTCATGACCCAACCGAATTTGATAGTTCAGCCCGACCCCGAGCGCGCCGAGTGGCTGCGGCAGTTGCAGATTCCGGAGAACATGACCGGGTTCTCAGCCTTCCGAGATTTCGAACTCGATGTGGCCGAGAACGGACTCCCGCAGTATCGGTCAGCCAACTTCTCGGCCGAGGCGATCGACAAGCTCATCGCAGCGCAGCTGGATACCATCTCGGCGATCACGCACATGCAGAGCAGCGTGAAGCAAATGGCCGAGGGTATGGAAGGTGCCGGAATGCCGCCCAATCCACAGCTTGCGAGTGCGGTCGGCGCTGTCGACGTTCTGCCGAACCTGCCGAGCAGCGTGGGGTTGCGCGACTATATGGTCAGCGTCTACGAGAACGGCGCGCCGTCAGGTCAGCTCTTGGGGGTTCTTGGTGCCCTGCTCGAAAAGTCAGCGCTGGCACTCGTCGAGACGATGGGTATGGCGAAGACTCACGACGACATCATTAAAGGTATCGCCCCGATCGTGGACGGCCTTAGCGCCAGGGTCAACGCTCTCGAACAGCGCCACTGACCCCACGGGCCGCGCGGTGACGTTTAGCTCGGCCTGGTCGAGGTGATCGGCCTTGGCGCAGTGTTGTTTGGGTTACGCGGTGGCCGGTTCAGTCGCGGTCGCAGCGGTGCTGGTTGGCAGCTATACGGCAGCTCTGGCCGGTCATAGGCACTCACCGGGACCGCCGTCGCGCCTTTCGGGTCCGCTTGAGCTGACGGCGGTACCCCCTGGTCAGCTTCCGGGCCTCAGTCGTGGCGGCCTTGCGGGCTGACTTGGGAAACGCGGCCCCGGCAGTTGGTCTGTGCGGGAGAGCGCGAGCCCTCCTAGTAACCGACTTCCGGTGATCCGAGGCAGCACGGGCCACGTGCCCCTTCACGACCCGCCGACGGGTGATGCCGGTGCGGGTACGGCTGGCCGGGTGCGCCTGACTGGCAGCGAGAGCGGTCGCAGCCGCCGTACCGGCCAGAACAGCACGACGACGACGCACACGGCGCTTGAGGTCGGCAGCTTCGGTTGATACCTCGGACGTAGACCCGGTCGCAGCGAACCGGCCCTTCGCATCCCTGACGCAGATCCACCCTGACCGCTTAGCCCGATGCTTTTTCGCCACCATTAGTGTTGTCTCCCAACCGAGTTCACATCACCACGTCCTGCCACCAGGGCGGCTAGGTGGTGGCGTGCGACCGTGATACCTGCCTCCTTCGCAGGGCGGGGCATCTTCCAAACCAGGCGGGGTCAAACCCTTTCCGTGAGAAAACTCGCTGGCTCGATTCCGTTGCAGAACCGCGCTCGGCTCTTGGCACACAAAACCTGTTCGGCAAACCATGCGGAAAGCTGACCGCTCACTGTTACACCGGAATCTGGGTCGCGGTCGGCGCGGTATAGCTGCTCGAATTGGTGACCTGAATTACCGCAGCAGCGCCACGCTGACGCACACCAACACCAAACGAACGCTGCGAATAACTTCCGACAATCGGGTACTGCCCTTCACCCGGAATATGACGAAGCCCTTGGTACGCGGTGTTGGGATGTTCGCGGAAGCCCATTACATTATTCATACTGTTCGGCCCTGACGACGCCACAACAGCGACGTAGCCCGATGGAATGAAATCACTTTGAATCAACAGTGCTGGCCCATAACTGCCCTCGACCTTCAAACCCCAAATCTCACCCGGCACCGGTTGGCCGACCAGCTCACCGGTTTTCGTGATCCAAGGCGGCGCATCGTTGGCCGGAATAAAATCATAGGAAGCATCAGGACCGCTCGGGCGACTTGGCTCACCGGCCCGCCACGCTTGAATCAGCTCGCTTTCGTCACTGTTGGCAAGGATCAAGAGCTTTGAGTTTGACGACGTGCCATAACCTTTGCGAACGATGAGCCGAATTGCATCTTCGATATCGGCAGCGTCGATCTGTGATGCTTGGCTAGGAATGTAGTGCGTAGTGTTCTGGCTGAACGTGCGGCCCATGTAGCTCGGCGGAGTCAGACCATCGGTGCCGTTCCACAGGCCGAACACGCGCATCTGGTGTTCGTTGCGCTTCTCGGCGGGATCGCACAACCTGCGCAAAATCGTGCCAGTAACGAGCTGGTTGTCAGCAGCCAAAATACCGTTCATCACAGCTTCAACCTGACGAATATCAGCATCGCGAAGGAAGCGCCAAGAAAATCTAGAGGCCAGGTCAAAATCACCGAACTTGTACCCGAGGGGCAGGGCGTTTGGCGACCCGACCGACTTAGGAACGCCAAGATCCGTGGCCGTTTCAAAGCTACCAATCGTCATGTCCTGCGGGACAGCTTCGCCGCTGACTGTGGTTTTGAAGATCAGAAGATCAGTGAGCTTCGTCTTTTCGTTGTTCCAAATGTTGAGCAGTTCGCGCCACTCGTCCCACATATCGTTGAGATCAGTGCCATCGTTGAGGCGGTTAACGAGAACATCACCGTGGACGTTTATTCCATAGTGGGGTTGAGTGCCGCCGAAAATCGGATATGCCGCCAAGGCTGCGGTGCGTGCAGTAAGTGCGTTCATTTTTCAAATCCGCCTAAGTTTTTCGTCAATAGAATCAGTTGCAGCTAATCGAGCTGAATTCTACGCCAGATATTCTCTAAATCCTTTGAACCGCAATGCATCTCGGCGAGTTATGCGCGGTTGGTAAGCGCTGGCGCACACCTTGCCCGCACTTCGTGCCCACCTGGCCCGTTCAGCAGTAGTTGCGAACTCACAGCGGCCCGCCGCACTGGCCAGGTCGCATCGGACCGGACGGGACGCAACGCGAAGTGGCAAGTTTGCTGCGCGACCGTCACACGACCGTTGCTGGGAGGTACGCAGCAATGCCAGCGAACCGCTCACAAACGCTCGCCACGGCCGAATAAACAGCATTTACCAGCGGTTCTCAAGTGCATTCGTGAGCACACGCCGATCACAGAGAAGCGTACAAAGTTTGCCGGATCAGCTTCCCAAGCTGAATACGCGGGTTCGATTCCCGTCATCGGCTCCATGTGGTGATGTGTCAAGACATCGGAATGGGTCCGAACCCCCGTTTAGGGGGCTCTTCGGATTCCAGCGGGGTCAGGTGCCGGCTTTGAGGTCGGCGTGGCCTGCGGTTGTGGGGGACGAAGGTGCCTGAGTCTTTGAAGCGTGACCATCAAATTTCAAAGCACCTTCGTCCGTTATGAGCCTAATGGGAATCAGATCGGTGTGCCGTTGACGGGTATTTCTTGCTCGTCGGGGAGGCTGGTCAACCGAGCCGCT
>NZ_LQPW01000002.1 GCF_002116635.1 Mycobacterium szulgai
CCCGTGGAGCGGGTGGGTGCCAGGTTCACCCCCAACCCGGCCGCGGCCACGCTCGAAGCGCAGATGTACCCGTCACCGCAGCGAATCGTGGCCGCAGCGCTGCACACCCTGCAGAAGGCGGAACTGCGTGGCTGACTTCATCATTCGCATCCCACGGGTTTCGGTGGCGGTTTCGGAAGCCGAACTCACCGAGCTGCTCGTCGACACCGGCCAGCATGTCGAGGAGGGCACACCGATCTACGTCATCGCCACCGAGAAGGTGGAACAGGAAATCGAAGCGGGTGTGTCCGGGACCGTGCAGTGGACCGGCCAGATCGGAAACACCTACGACATCGGCGCCCAAATCGGCGTCATCACGCGATAACGAAAGGTAGACATATGGATCTCAACGAGACCCGCGAGAGAATCATCTACGAAAAAGAAGGGCCGATCGCTCGCGTCACACTCAACTGGCCAGAGAAGGCCAACGCTCAGGATCAGAAGCTGGCCGAGGAAGTCGACGCCGCGCTGTTGGACGCGGACCGCGATTACGACATCAAAGTGCTGATCCTCAAGGCCAACGGCAAAGGCTTCTGCTCGGGGCACGCCATCGGCAACAACGCGGTCGACTACCCCGCATTTGTCGAGGGCGCAAAGGTGATGGGCACACCGTGGAAGCCGCAGACCGACTTATTCGTCAAGCCGGTGCTGAACCTGTGGGAGTTCTCCAAGCCGACGATCGCCCAGGTCCACGGTTACTGCGTCGGCGGAGGCACGCACTACGGGCTGACCACCGACATCGTCATCGCATCCGAGGACGCATACTTCTCCTATCCACCGCTACAGGGCTTCGGGATGCCGTCGGGCGAATGTTCGATCGAGCCATGGGTTTTCATGAACTGGCGCCGCGCTGCCTACTACCTGTATCTGGCCGAAGTGATCGACGCCAAGCGGGCGCTGGAGGTCGGCCTGGTCAACGAGGTCGTCCCGCGCGACCAACTCGATGCGCGGGATGACGACGCTGCTGGCCACCAAGGCCAACCTCAAGCGCGCCTGGGAGCTGATGGGCATGCGGGTGCACTGGCAGAGTTCGAACGACCTCGTCGCGCTCGCGTCGATCAGCAAGGACGTGCAGCAGCTCATCCAGACGGTGTTCAAGGACAAGGTGCTGCCCTCCGAGCAGGCGCGCCGGCAGGCGGGCGCGGCCGCCTCGTCTGCTGGCGCGACATCGTAGGGCCCACCCGTGAACATCGCCGATCACGCGACAGCAGCCCCGCAGGCCCCGGCGTTGCTGCTATCCGACGGCGATCGCCCGGCGAGCGCAATCTCCTACGGCGAGTTGTATGCCCG
>NZ_LQPW01000003.1 GCF_002116635.1 Mycobacterium szulgai
CCACCCTGAGCGCGGCCCTGTCGGGCAGCCTGCCCGCCTTCCAAGCCAGCCTCTCGGGCCTAACTGCGGCCTTCAACACCGCCCTGAACGCCGCCCTGTCCGGTGCGCCGGCGCTGCAAGGCGCACTCAACGCATTACTGACCGCCGGACAAAGCCTTGCCGGCAACTTCAGTGCCGTCTTGAGCGGCGGGCTGCCCACTCTTCAGGGCGCCTTGAATGGACTGATACAGACTGGTGCGAGCCTGGCCGGCAACTTCAGCGCAACCTTGCCGACTCTGGCCGCCCAGCTCACCGGCGGCTTCGGCACCGGTCTGGCCAGCCTCAACACCGCCCTCAACGCCGCGTTCACTGCAGCCCTGTCCGGCGCGCCGGCCTTACAGGGCGTCCTGACCGGGCTGATCACTGCCAGCCAGAACCTGTCGGCGAACCTCAGCGCCGCACTGCCGGCGCTTAGCGGCGCCCTCAGCGGCAACTTCGGTGCGAGCCTGGCCGGAATCAACGCCGCCCTCAACGGCGCGCTGAGCGGTGGGCTCCCCGGCCTGAGCGCAGCTCTCAATGGGGCGCTCGGCAACCTCGGCGCGGCCCTGTCGGCAAGCCTCAGCGCCGATATCGCTGCACAGCTCAGCGCGGCCCTCGGGGGTAGCCTGCAGACCGGAATCTCTGGACTGGTGCAAACCGGCAACGCATTGATGGCAGGCCTTGCGGGTGGGGCATCCGGCCTGATCCAAACCGGTCAAGCCCTGGTGACCAACCTCGGCGGGGGTCTGATGAACCTGGCCCAGACTGGCGACTCGCTCGCACGGATTTGGATGAACGCCGCGACCCAAATCGCTGCCGTAATCGACAGCTCCACGGGTGCAAGCTTCGGTGTCGGGCTCTCTGGATTCGGGCAGACAGCCGCCAACCTGGCTACGACCATTCAGGGCACTCTCGGCGGACTGACCCAGACGGGCGGCACGTTATTGCTGTCTCTCAACGGTGCCGGTCTCGCGCTAGCCGGGGACCTTCGCGACGTGTTGACCAATCTCCAGCTCGCGATCCAGGCGGCTTTGCGAGCCGGCTTCGGCTTCCAAGTAGGAGGCTGAGCCGGGCGCCCGGCGGCACGGGCTGCCGATCAGAGCATCGGTGTAGCCACGTGTTCGGCGTACCGCTGCAGACTCGACCTCGCTCGGCTGACCGCTGCGGCACGGTCGGTCACCGAGACGAAGTAAGTCTCGAAACGCTCGGCGCCCAACCGGTCCTTCAGAGCCGCCAGTTGAGCGGCTCGCAGAGGCGACTTTCTCCCCGACTCCAGCAATGCGCAGTGCAGGAACACGGCGTCGTCGTCGGCACCGAGCCGCGCCAGCAACCTGGTGATGTAGCGCAGACTCAGCCACTGCTGCGCCCGATCACCAAAACGGTCCCAGTGGTCAAGCACCTCGATGAACATCCGTGCCGCATGCGCGGGATCGCCATGAACGCCACGCGTCGCGGCGGCCTCCATCAATGCGATTCCATACCACCAGTAGTTCTGCACATCGTGGGCAAGCCTGGCTGCCTCATCGAACAGCTCCAGCGCCCGTTCCGGGTCAGCCCTTTTGAGCTGATAACCAAGCGTGAAGTAGGCGTTCGACTGCGCGGTTGGGTTGGCAGTGGCGTCGGCGGTCTCCACCGCTTCCATTGCAGCAGGAAGAGCCGCGTCGCGATTGCCCAATACGCCGTGACAAATCGCTAATTCAGAAACGGTCTGCGCCAGCCGGACGAGGTCATCGGAACCGCGGGCACGCGCTGTCTCATACTCCCAATGCGACAGGACACCGGCCGGCCCAGATTGAAAGAGCGCTACGTCGGCAAGCACATCTGCGGGATAGGCAAAGCGCGCAGCGCCGCGCCCAGGAACACGCCCGTCAGCGCGCAGCGCGAGATGTCGCGCCAGCTCGAATTCGCCCCTCGCCCACCTAATCCGCGCCGCTGTGCCCACCGCGGCCGCGAACAGCGGATGGTCGGGTTGCACGAGGGCGAGCGCACGCTCGGCCCAACCACCTACTTCGTAGCCAATCCGCAAGCCGGCGAACTCTGCGACACCAGTGACCAATCTCAGCGCAACATCGAGGTCGTCGCCGGCCAGCGCGTGCTCGAACGCCGCGCGCATGTTGTCGTACTCGGGCAACATCTGCTCGACCCATTCGCGCTCATCCGGACCGAATAGTCCGGTGGTGGCCCGCTCGGCGAGCTCGGTGAAGTAAACGGCATGGCGCATGGCCAGCTGCTTGTCAATTCCCTGCTCCTGTAAGCGCTCTCGCCCGTAGCTACGCAGTGTCTCCAGGAGGGCGTAACGGGTCCGGTTGGTGACGGTGCGCACGACCACCATGGATTTATCGATTAGACCGAGAAGCAACTCAAGCGTGTCGTCCTCATTCGCGCACTCGGCCCCGCACACACCATGGGCGCCCTCCAAGTCGAACGAACCCGCGAACACCGAAAGCCGGGCGAATAGGGCCTGTTCGGGTTCGACCAAGAGTTGATACGACCAATCGATCGTCGCGGCCAGGCTTTGCTGGCGGGCCGGCGCTCCGCGCACCGCGCCCCGCAGAAAACCCAACCGGTCCAGCCGACGAACCACATCAGGGGCGCTCATCACCCGCATCCGCGCGGCCGCCAACTCCACGCCCAATGGCAGACAATCCACCCGCCGGCAAATCTCAGCCACCGCATCGATGGGCTGCACATCGAAATTGAAGTCCGGCCGGCCGGCCTGGGCCCGATCGGCGAACAGCCGCGTCGCATCCTGCACCGAAAGGGGCGACAGCACAACAATCCGCTCGCCCTCCACACCTAGCGGTTGTCTGCTCGTCGCCAGCACCGACACCCCGGGACAGTGCCGCACGATTCGCTCAACCAGCCCCGCCACGGTCTCCAGCAAATGCTCGCAGTTGTCGACCAATAGCAAGGCTTGCCGCGACCGCAGGTACTCGATCACCGACTCTTCGATGCCCATACCCCGCTGTTGGCGCAACCGCAGCGCGGCGGCAACCGTGTGTCCTACCGCGTCACCGTGCTCGACAGGCCCCAACTCGCAGATCCACAGCTCCTCGCCAAAGCGTTCCTGCTCTCGTCGGGCAACCTCCCAGGCCAGCCGCGTCTTGCCGACGCCACCTACCCCGGTCAGTGTCACCAGCGGCCCGGCCCGCAGCGCGGCGACGGTCCGAGTCAAGTCGTCTTCGTGACCGACAAAGCTCGTCGCCCGCCGGAAAGCAACCGTAGGCGACTTGCGAACGGGAGCGGAAGGAGCCAACGCCGAATCGGTCACCGGTGCAGCGTCCGGCTGAGAATCTCCTCCGGTAAGGATCTGATGATGTACATCACGCAGTAACTGACCCGGTTCAACGCCGAGTTCATCGACCAGCCGCAAACGGGTCTGGCGGTAGGTGTCCAGCGCGTCGGCCTGCCGGCCACAGCGATACTCCGCCAGCATCAGCTGCGCGGCCAAACGTTCGTCCAAGGGGCGGGCAGCTTGCGCAGCAAGCAACTCGACCAGCAAGTCGGCGTGCCGCCCAGCGCGCAGGGCGACATCGTTGCGGTCTAATTCCACCGCGAACCGTTCCGCTTGTACGCCGCTGCGGACTTCGTTGACCCAGGGCGTATCCAGGAACATGAACGGCTCAGCAGACCACATACCGAGCGCGCGATCAAACAACGCCGCCGCCTGCACCGGGTCCGCGGTGGAGCGCGCCTGGGACACCAAATCCCGGAAGCGATGCAAATCCACCGACAACGCCTCAGCGGCCAGCATATATCCGGCAGGCCCCCGCGAAATCGCCACGCCCTCGGCATCGGCAAGCAGCGCCCGGAGCCGAGACACATAGCCCGCCAACGAGTTTCGCGCGCGCCGCGGCGGCCGATCCGACCACACCCGGTCCACCAACTGCTCCGGCGACACCGCGTGGTTCAAATCGATCAGCAGCGCAACCAACACACACTGCCGGCGCGCATGCCCGATATCCAGCGGCCGCCCATCAACACGCACTTCGACGTCGCCGAGCACCCGAAACTCGACCGTCATTCAGTACACCCCTTCTGCAGAAGGCGCACATGTCGTGCGAAGCATACGTGCCGCACCGGCACCCTTCGAGGAGATCACCGGGCCGGAGGCACCGCACGTTCGGCGTGCCGCTGCAGAACCGACCGCGCACGGGCGACCGCGTCGGGGCCGTCGGCCGGCGATGCGCCATGGGCATCGAAGCGCTCCGCACCCAGCCGCTCCCGCAGCGCGCCCGCTTGGGCCGGGTGCAACGACGACGGCTTGCCCGCATTCTGCAAAGCGTGGTGCAGAAATGCGGCGTCTTCGTCGGCGCCGAGCCGTGCCAGCAGCCTGGTGGCATAGCGCAAACTCAGCCACTGCTGGGACCAGTCCCCGACTCGGTCCCAATGCTCCAAGACCTCGACGAACAGCCCCGCCGCGGCCGCGGGCTCGTCGTGCACTGCACGCGTTGCCGCTGCCTCCATCAAGGCGATGCCGTACCACCAGAAATTCTGTACCTCGCCGGCAAGTCGCGCCGCTTCGGTGAACAGTCTCAGCGCTCGCTGAGGTTGGGACTTCTTGAGCGCAAAGGCAAGCGCGAAATACGCCGTTGACTGTGTCGTAGGGTTGGCCGTCTGGTCGGCGACTTCCACCGATTCCCGCGCAGCCGGCACGGCCTTGTCACATTGGCCCAGCATGACCCGACAGGTGGAGAGTATGCAGGCGGTCTGCACCAGCCGAACCGGATCATGATCTTGTCGGGCACGCGCCGCCTCGCGGTCCCAATACTCGAGCACCGTGCGTGCGTCGCCGCCAAATAGGGCAACGTCGGCCAGCACATCGGCCGGGTAGGCAAAGCGCGCAGTTCCCCGTGGCGGAACACGCCCCTCGGCGAGGGTTGCCAGCCGTCGCGCGCCGGCAAAGTCGCCACGAACCCAACGACCGCGCGCCGCGCTACCCACCACCGCGGCATACAGGGGGTGCTCCTCGTCAGCGACTGCGAGCACCCGCAGGGCCCA
This sequence comes from Mycobacterium szulgai, assembly GCF_002116635.1. Lineage (GTDB taxonomy): Bacteria > Actinomycetota > Actinomycetes > Mycobacteriales > Mycobacteriaceae > Mycobacterium > Mycobacterium szulgai. Next base: position 5,020 of record NZ_LQPW01000003.1, read on the forward strand.
ATCGACCACCTCATAGCCGATCCGCAGCGCGACCAGCTCAGAGGCGGAGGCAACCAGCCGCAACGCCAGATCGACGTTGCCAGTGGCCATCGCGCATTCGAACGCCGCGCGCAGGTTGTCGTAATCAGGCAGCATCCGCTCAACCCAGTCGCGCTCCTGCGCGCCGTGTATCGCCGCGCCGGCACGTTCAGCAAGTTCGGTGAAGTACACCGCATGCCGCATCGCATCGCGACTATCGGTTCCCTGCTCGCGCGAACGCTCTCGGCCGTAGGCACGAAGGGTCGTCAAGAGTCCGTACCGCGTTCGGTCGCTGACGCTGTGCACATACACAATCGACTTGTCGACTAGGCCGACGAGCAGGTCCAGAGTGTCGTCTTCAACGGCTCCGTCCGCCCCGCACACGCAGTGCGCGGCATCGATGTCAAACGACCCTGCGAACACCGAAAGGCGCGCGAACAAGTCTTGCTCTGCTTCGGTGAGTAGCCGATACGACCAGTCGATCGCCGCGGCCAGGCTCTGCTGCCGCGGCAGCGTCCCACGCATTCCGCCACGCACGACGTGCATGTGGTCCAGACGACGGATCACGTCGGCCGCGCTCATCACCCGCATCCGCGCCGCAGCCAGTTCCACCCCCAACGGCAGGCAATCGACCCGCTGGCAGATTTCGGCCACCGCACCGCTGGACTGCCGGTCCAGGCTGAAGTCCGGCCGGCTCGCCTTGGCCCGGTCGACGAACAACTGCACCGCGTCGTCTACCGACAACGGCGGCACCACCACCAGGCGCTCACCCTCAATACCCAGGGGCTGCCTGCTGGTCGCCAACACCGATACCGAAGGGCAGTGCTGAACGATCCGCCCGACCAATGTTGCGGCCGCTTCCAGCACATGCTCGCAGTTGTCGAGGACGAGCAGAACGTCACGCGAACGTAGATACTCGATCACCGAATCCTCGATGCCAAGGCCGTGCTGGTGGCGCAATCGCAAAGCGGCGGCAATGGTGTGCCCTACCGCGTCACCGTTATCCAGCGGCCCTAATTCGCAAATCCACGCTCCCCCGCTGAAACGCTCCTGCTCGCACAGCGCGACTTCCCACGCCAGCCGCGTCTTACCGACGCCACCGACACCTGCCAGCGTCACCAGCGGACCCTCGTGCATCGCATGCACGATCCGCGCCGAAGCCTCCTCGTGGCCGACGAAGGTGGTCACTCGCCGCAATAGACCCGAACCCGGCCCGCCGCCCGCAAGCTGGCGTGCCGGCGCAGCACGGCGCGCCGGTGGCGCAAGGGCCAGCGCCTCTTCTATCTCGCCGGCGAGAATCTGCTGGTGTACTCGCTGCAGGGCCGAACCTGGGTCGATGCCGAGATCCTCGACAAGCCGCCGTCGCGTGTGCCGATAGGTCTGCAGCGCATCAGCCTGCTGGCCACAGCGGTACTGCGCCAGCATCAGCTGTCCGGCCAGGCGCTCGTCGAGCGGGTGGGCCGCATGCGCGGCAGTCAGTTCAACCAGCAGCTCGCCATGTCGACCGGCCCGCAATGCCACGTCATTGCGGTCCAATTGCGCCAATAGCAACTCGGCCTTGAGGGCGTTGCGCACTTCGACGAACCACGGCGTATCCAAAGAGGGGAACGGCTCTCCCCGCCAGAGCTCGAGTGCGCGATCGAACAGCACCGCGGATTCAATCGGTTCCACGGTTGCCCTGGCCTTAGCGACGGCGGCCTTGAAGCGGTGCAGATCTATCCAGGCCGGATCAGTGGCAAGAACGTATCCGCTCGGCTCGCGCGAAATCGACGCGCCCGGCACATCAGCGAGCAAGCGGCGTAACCGGGACACGTAACTGGTCAAGGAGCTGCGGGCCGAGAAGGGCGGATTATTCGACCACACTCGGTCAACGAGTTGCTCCAGCGAGATGCGCTGGTTCACATCGACCAGCAATGCGACAAGCACGCACCGCTGGCGGGCATGCCCGATGTCGAGCGCCTGCCCGTCGATTCGGGCCGCCACATCGCCGAGTAGGCGGAAGTCGACCGTCATTTAGTCCCCACTAGCCGTCCTGGCCACGCGCACCCTGGTCACCGTTTGCCCCAGCGTGGCCCAGCTGGCCGGCTACCGTCGGTCCGGTACCGACACCACCGTCCCCAGCCGCTCCACCGTCACCGCCCAGCCCGCCGGCACCACCGTCGCCGCCGACACCCGCGATGCCGGCGTGACCGAACAACCCGCCGGCTCCAGCGTGGCCACCGTTGCCGCCGCCACCTCCGTCACCACCCGTTCCCCCGACGCCGCCGTCGCCACCGACACCGCCCGCTGCATTGAGTCCGCCGAGTCCGCCCGGTCCACCCGATCCGCCGGCGGCGCCAAAACCGCCCCCGCCTCCGATGCCGCCGGCGGCC
>NZ_LQPW01000004.1 GCF_002116635.1 Mycobacterium szulgai
CCTCATACGCTGCGGCACCTACCAGACCGGTGACCACAGTGGGCACCGCCTTGCTTAACAGTCCTTGCCAAGCCATTCCGACCACTTCCTCTCTCCAGTTGACTCATCACAGGTTGCGAGCAATCACCGCCATGAACCGCCACGTACACGCGAATCTCTCGTCCGCACGGGGTCCGGCTGCGCCGCTCCAAATCTTCTTGGTACAGTACCCCCCTACCCTATGCACGAGCGGAGGGACACGCCACATGTCACAGGCCGTTCGTGTGGGTGCGGCCCGGGAAGTGCTGTCGCAGAAGACTATTCGTGTTTTTGTTGCTAGGCGCGGCGGCAAAGACTCTACATTGATCGCACACGATCTATTCGGCTACAGTGGCTTTGTGCCACTCGCAGACCAGCTCGAGGAAGACCCGCTCGCCCTTGAACAACAGGTCTGTTTCGCTCTGGCATTGACGAACCGGGCCGTGCTGGGCGTATATCGGCCGCTGCTCGAGCCGTTGGGCCTTACCCACCCGCAATATCTCGTCATGCTGGCGTTGTGGGATCACCATCGGTCTCGCCGCGCGACTGAACAGTCAAACCCCTTGTCGGTCAAGTGCATTTCGACGCTGTTGCAGCTCGATTCGGCGACTCTGTCGCCGATGCTCAAACGCCTCGAGTCGCTCGGGCTGATCGCACGTCAGCGCAATGCCGTCGATGAACGTGCAACCGATGTCCGACTAACGCAGACTGGAGTGCGGTTGCGACGAAAAGCCTTGGCGGTCCCGGGCAAAGTTGTTGCCCGCCTTGGCGTAGAACTAGCCGACTTACAGCAGCTGCGGGAGTTGCTTACCCGTGTCAATACCGCCGCCCTCGGCGTTAGCAGGGGCACAACCGAGAGTTAGCTGATGTCAGGGCCATGTACGGCGCCGCGACAAGGGTTCCCAAGATCGCTTCGAGCCGGTCGCAAAGTCACTCGCTGCAAACAACCGTGACGAGAAGGGAAAAGATGTCCGACCCCAACTTCGAAGGCAGGCTGGCGTGCGTCATCGCCGCCGATGGCTCCATTGCGCGCGGCTACCGGATCGTAAATTGTGATCGCACGGATGTTGGTAATTACACGATCTCTTGGGAGGACGAGCTACAAGGGTCGGCCAAGACCAACTTCTCTTGTGTCGTCGGCAGCGAGATGTATGAGGATGTCGAACCGGGGATCTGCACTGTTGGCCTGTTGCCTGACGCTCACCAGATGCGGGTACGCACCTACAGCCCGAATGGCGAGCCGGCCGATCGCCCGTTCCACCTCGCCGTCTTCCGCGACTGAAGTCGGATCCTAAGAGTTCTAACGGCAGCCTTTACAAACAGTTGCAAGTGAAGAGCCGGGACCTTGCACCATGCGTGAGCTAATTCAACCCCTTCCGAGAAATCCCTTATATGTTCAGGAGCGGTCTTCCGATGACAACTACACCACGCCAACGAGCTGAGAAGCTCGCACTGCTACATCAGCTGCGTTCGTCGTTCCAAGATTTGCCAGACGCACCATACGAGTTGCCCAATGACCGTCTCTCTGCCTACTTGAAGACACAGCACGATGTAGGCGGGGAGCCGGACGCGCCAATCGACTTCATTGAAAAGGAAGACGAAAATTGGGAGCACAACACCTATATCATGTGCGAAGTCCTCGGCCAGCGCGGAATTTGGGTATCTGAAGAACGACGCCGCTTACACAATGTAGATTTGGGACGCGCTATGTATCTCGGTCTACCGTACTACGGACGCTGGCTGCTATCGATCCCGCGAGTGCTTATTGAGAAGCATTTGGTGAGCTTGACTGAAGTGACAGAAAAATTCAATGAGGTGAAAGCGCGTATAGCGGACCTGGAGCCGGGCGAGCTTCTTGAACCGCAACCCCGCTTTATCGAAGATGGCTCGAAGATCCGCCGTAACAAGCATCACCTTAAGGCCATCGGGAAGGGCGATCCACAACTCTACGATGGCGAGGCCGAGCCGCCGAAATTTGAGGTCGGGGATTCGGTCGAAGTACAGGATTGGCAGGCAATCTTTTATACGCGCGCCCAAGAGTACGTGCACGGAGCTCGCGGTGTCATCGTCACGGTCGCCTATGAATCGCCCGCGGCAGAAGACGAAGCGTTCGATTACGAGGCAATCGGCGAGCCGCAACCCGAATGGTTCTATATCGTTCGATTCCGCATGAAAGAACTCTGGCCAAATTATGGCGGTCCCGACGATGATTCCGTCCAAACCGAACTTCCCGAACGTTGGCTGAAACCCATCGAGGAGACGACTTCGGTTAAGTAATGCAAGAACCTATAACTGGGATCCCGAAAGAGAAGGCGATGACAGATCACCAAACAGACAAACAGACTTGTGGGACGAACGTGCATGAGCATCGCCCACACGCTCCGATGGTGGAGGAGGTATCCGACTTCGAGGCACTTGAAGTCGCCGTCCGTGAGCTGTGTCTAGAAAAAGGCATCTTCACAGCCGAGGACTTCCGGGCTTTCGCGGAATTTGCGGAAAAGATCGGTCCTACCCCGGCGTCACATCTGGTTGCCAAATGCTGGCTTGATGACGATTTCAAGGCGTTCGCCCTAGAAAGTCCGATGGAAGCCTGCAAGACCGTCGGTGTCGATTGGATGCAACCGACAGGATTTGGTACGCCCAGCGACTTCACCGCACTACATATCCTCGAGAACACACCGAAAATTCACCACGTCATCGTTTGCACGTTGTGTTCATGTTACCCACGGCCACTGCTTGGTAACTCGCCCGAATGGTACCGGACGCCCAACTACCGACGCCGGCTCGTTCGGTATCCCCGCGATGTGCTTGCTGAATTCGGGACCCATCTCGGCGCGGATGTAGAAATCCGGGTCGAAGACTCCAATCAGAAGCATCGCTTCATGGTATTGCCCGTACGCCCCGAGGGTACGGAAGGCTGGAATGAAGACCAGCTAGCCGAAATCGTAACCCGAGACTGCATGATCGGGGTGGCGTTGCCCAAACCTGGAGTGAACGAAAACATTACTGCCAGCCGCGTGCTCAAAGCTCGACGAGGTGCACGCCATGAGTAACGAGCAACCGAGCCACGTGAGCGAGAAGTTACCCTACGGGCCGGGCAGCGCCTATTTTGTTCAGGGACGGGTCACCTTGTTGGAGGAGCTGGCAACTCATAATGACCAAACTTGGAGTTCGCTTGCCAAGAAATGCGGCAGCGAGCAGGAATTACCTCCGTGGAAGGTTAATCTTGACGGCCTTTGCGATGCACTCGATGATTCGGCCTGCACCAATCCCGACCTGGGTATCGCAACATTCGTAGAACGCCGCAACGAGGAGGATGCCCTCCTCGAGCAGCGTTACACGAACCTGCCTTACCCCGAAAATCAACTCGTCGCGCTCGCCCACAGCCTCGTCGCACGGGGCATAATCAGCGAAAAGGCGCTCGAAACGCGGCTGCGGGAAGTCAAGCAACGCCTGTCCGAATAGTTGAACTGAGAAGGCGCGATTCACACATCTAGCCGGCGCTATTTAATTGATCGCTGCTGGTTGGATGACAAAATGGGTAACGGTTCGGACCCCGGTGCTTGGTGAGGCCTTCGGAGAATTGGTTTGAGAGGCGTCGCTAGCTAGTTGTTAGCGCGGCGGCCAAGCCCTTCGTTTGGGCATCGCGGGGGTCGAGCTTGCGTCAACCCGGCTTCTGCGTACTCCGCAGGAATCCGACGGCGGCGACTGTTTCCGCCTCGGGTGCGCTGGCGCGCGTACGAGCTTCGTTGTCCCACAACGGTTTTTCGGGGCACCGCGCTGACATGTGGCGCACGCAGTTGCCACATGCCGGGCCGGTGGGTACTTGGTGACCCGCGTCGACGGGATCATCACCGCGGCCATAGCCGCCAGTACGCGCCCACCACCGCCAGTACCGGTACATGATCGCCGGACACATAGCCACACGTTTACACGGAATGGTGGTGGCGATTCCGGACAGGCCCTGTGAGGCGGGATCCGTCGACCCAGTGGTTGTTTGCGCCGCCGCAATTAGTAACGTGCGCAATCGCTGCGGCAGCCTGCAACTGCCGCAGCCCGCAATCGAGCCTGTAATTCATGTGCGGTCCCGCCCGGGTGTGATAAACCTCAAGGGTGTCGTACCTCAACGTAACGCCACAAGCATTGACCACGGCGGCAACCGATTTGGTCAGTATTGGTTTGGTGTTGACGGACGCGACCGCGGCTGCGGGGGTCTCTACGGTAGGCATTCTGGCACCGGGTGCGGACGATGTGTCTGCAGTGGTGGCGTCGTTATTGAGCGATTACGGCAGGTCCTGGCAGGCTGTGAGCAAGGAGGCGGTGCGCGTTCATCAGGAATTTGTCGGTGCACTCTATGGTGGCGCCTCGAAGTATTTGACCACCGAGTGGAGCAGCGCCGCGCAGCAGCTCGCAACCATTGAGCACTCGCTGGGAAATTCCGGGCAGAACGCGGTGAAGACCGCGAACGCCGAAAGTGTGTCGTTGTTCGGACGCCCTTTGATCGGTAACGGCGTCAACGGGGCGCCTGGGACGGGCGAGAACGGTGGGGACGGCGGATGGTTGTGGGGCAATGGCGGCGCTGGCGGGTCCGGTGCACCGAGCAAAAGCGGCGGTAGGGGCGGCGCCGCCGGGTTGTTTGGAAACGGTGGGGCGGGCGGCGACGGTGGGTCTAGCCCGCTAGCCGGGGGGTCGGGCGGAGCTGCGC
>NZ_LQPW01000005.1 GCF_002116635.1 Mycobacterium szulgai
CGGCGGCAGCGGCGGAGCCGCCGGCACCAACGGCACTAGCGGCACCGGCAGCAGCGGCGGCAACGGCGGATCGGTCGGCAGCGGCGGGGCCGGCGGCAACGGAGGCAACGGCAGCAACGCCACGGCCGCCGGCGCCAACGGAGGCGGTGGCGGTAACGGTGGCAACGGCGGCAACGCCGGCATCCACGGTCTGGCCGGCGGTAACTCGGGCAACGGCGGAAACGGCGGCAACGGAGCCAACGGCATCTCCACGACCAACAACGGCGCCGGCGGCTCCGGCGGCAACGGCGGCAGCGCCGGAAACGTAGGCGCCGGCGGCACCACAACCGCGCTCGTTGGTCACGCCGGTAACGGCGGTAGCGGCGGCAACGGCGCCACCAACAACCTTGAAACAGGCCCCGGCGGACGCGGCGGCAACGGCGGCAACGCCGGGACTATCGGCACCGACGGCAACGGCGGCAACGGCGGCCACGGGGGTGACGGCGCCGACAATGACGGCACCGGGACCTCGGCGGCCGGCGGGGCCGGTGGCCGCGGCGGCGACGCCAGTGCCGGCGGCGTCGCCGGTCGCGGCGGCGACGGTGGAAGCGGCTTTAACGGCGGCCAGGGCGGAGCCGGCGGAAACGGCGGCAACGCCACCGGCGGGACCGCCGGCAGCGGCGGAAACGGCGGCACCGGCGGTCGCGGCGCGCAGGCGCAAAACAACTCAGGTGTCGGTGGTGCCGGCGGGGCGGGCGGCAACGCGGGCAGCGGCGCCGCAGCCGACGGCGGCACCGGCGGCAACGGCGGAGCCGGTGTGGGCGGCGCAACCGGCGGGGCCGGCGGCAACGGCGGCAACGCCACCTCCAACGCCGGTCACGCCGGCGCCGGCGGCAACGGCGGAAACGGCGGCGACGGCCAGCTCGGCACCAACAATGGTGCCGGAGGGACCGGCGGCCACGGCGGCAACGCCGGCACCATCGGCACCCCCGCCAACGCTGGTGCCGGCGGCGACGGCGGGGCCGGTGCCAACGGCGACGCCTCGCAAAACCTACTCGACGGCGGGGCCGGCGGATCGGGTGGCGCCGGGGGCAACGGCGCCGGCCACGGCGACGGCGGCAACGGCGGCAGCGGCGGCAACGGGACGTCCGGGGGCAGTGGCGGAGCCGGCGGTGCCGGCGGCAATGCCGGCACCAACGGCAACGGCGGTGCCGGCGGATCCGGCGGATCCGGCAGCGCTGGCGCCGCCGTCCACAACCCCAAACCGCTGCCCCCGTCGCAACAGCCCCCGGCGCAGACCGGCACCCCGGGCGTTGATGGCGGTGCACCCAATGGCATCGATGGGGGCAACGGAGGGCCCGGCGGCAATGGCGGTATCGCGCAGCCAGGCGGCGACGGCGGCAGCGGCGGCAGCGGTGAAATCCTGCAAAGTTCCAACGGCGGCAACGGCGGTAGGGGCGGCAATGGCGGCACCACCGACGGCACCGTTGCCGCCGGCGGCGGCAACGGTGGTGGCGGCGGTGACGGCCACTTCGACGGCAGCGGCGGTAACGGCGGTAACGGCGGCACCGGCGGCAGCGGCGGTGGCACCGGCGGCGACGGCGGCCGGGGCGGCCCCGCCGGCACCGGTGCCGGCACCGGCGGCGGCGGAGGCAACGGTGGCGACGGCGGCACCGGAGGCGGCACCGGCGGCAACGGGGGCGACGGCGGTAGAGGTGGCGGCCCCGGCGGCAACGCGGGCAATGGCGGCAACGGCGGCTTTGGGGGCGGGACCGGTGGCAACGGCGGCTTCGGCAGCGGAGACGGCGGCACCGGCGGCACCGGCGGGACGGGCGTGTCGGGCAGTACCGGCGGCAGCGGCGGCGCAGGCGGCGCCGGCGGGGCAGGCGGATCGGTGACGGGCAATGGTGGCAACGGAGGCAGCGGCGGCACCGGCGGCAGCGGCGGCAACGGCGCGATCGGTGGTGGCGGCGGCACCGGGGGCAACGGCGGCAACGGCGCCGGCGGCGGCGACGACGGCGCTCCCGGCGGGACCGGCGGCAGCGGCGGCACCGGCGGCGTCGGCGGCACGGGCGGGACCGGTGGCAGCGGCGGCACCGGCGGGTCGGCCGCCCATGGAGTCGGCGGTGCCGGCGGCGCCGGCGGCGGCGGCGGCACGGGTGGCACCGGCGGCACCGGGGGCACCGGCGGTAACGGCGGTAATGCGGGCATCATCACGGCGGGGGGCGGCGGTGTCGGCGCCCTCGGCGGCGATGGCGGCGCCGGCGGCACTGGAGGCGGCGCCGGTACGGGCGGCGGCGCGGGCGCGGGCGGGGCCGGCGGCGTCGGCGCAACCGGCACCGGCGAGACGGGCTTGTCGGGCGCGACCGGCCCGACCGGCATTCAAGGCGGCAAGGGTGCCGCCGGCGCGCCTGGCTCGCCGCGCTAGTTGCAGCGGTCCCCGCCATTTAACCGCGAGCAGACACAGAATCGCACGGCACGCGACGCGTGCGTGCGATTCTGTGTCTGCTCGCGCTATCTACTAGAGCGACAGGATGGTCGCCGAGGCGGTGCCCGGCGCGCCGTAGACCTGTGCCAGCCCGATGCGCGGGTTGCCCGGCACCTGACGCTCACCCGCCTCGCCGCGCAGCTGGCGGACCAGCTCATGCACCTGCCGCAACCCCGATGCGCCGATCGGCTCGCCGTTGGCGATGAGTCCGCCGTCGGTGTTGATCGGCAGCTCGCCGCCAATTTCCGTGGCGCCGTCGGCAATTAGCTTTTCTTGTTCACCGTCGGCGCACAGGCCGGTCTCGGCCATGTGGATCACCTCGGCGCCGGCATCGGTGTCCTGCAGCTGAGCCAGGTCGACGTCCTCGGGCCCGATACCGGCGGCCTCATACGCCGCCCTGGCCGCATACACCGTCGGCGAGGCGTCCTCATCCAACGGAGCCGAGGTGGCATGCACCTCGTAGGCGCCGTAACGGCGGGTGCGAATCTCGCTGGCGCGCACGTACACCGGCTTGTCGGTGAACTTGTGCGCCAGATCGGCACGACACATGATGACCGCGGCGGCCCCCTCGTCGGGCGCACAGAACATGTACTGGGTCAGCGGATAATTGAGCACGGCCGAGTTGAGTATCTCATCTTCCGCAATGGCCTTGCGGCGGAATGCATTTGGGTTCAGCGCGCCGTTTCGGTAGTTCTTAGCTGCCACCTTGGCCAGGGTGGCCGCGGAGATGTGGTGGTCGTGAAGGTACTTGTTGGCCTTCATACCGAAGAACTTGGTGGTGACGAACTGCCCGTTCTGCGCATACCACTGTGGCAGCGCCAGTTTGGCCGGGTCGTCGGTGAACGCGCCGCGCGGGTGCTTGTCCATGCCGATAGCGATGCCGATGTCGTACTTGCCCAACCGGATGGTGTCGGCAGTCTGCTGAATAGCACTGGCCGCGGTGGCACAGGCATTGAACACGTTGGTGAAGGTGATGCCCGTGAGCCCCACCAGGCGGGTCACCGCGTCGGGGTTGGACACCTCGTAGCTGCCTCCGAAGCCGAACTGGATGTCCTTCCACTCCACACCGGCGTCGGTGAGGGCCGCCTGAATGGCCTCGGCGCCCATCTGCATCGCTGTCTTCTCGAACCTGCCGAACGGGTGCAGGCCCACCCCGACGATGGCTACTTCACTCCCCATTTCAGCCTCCCACTGGTGCGAACGCGAAGGTGAGGATCTCGTTGCCCTCTTCGTCGGTGCTCAACGGCACCATGGTCAGCTCGACCTCCTGGCCGAACTGCAGCTTGGCCGGGTCGTTCTCGGTCAGCCGGCCCTCAACCCGGATCAGGTCGCCAAGCTGAACCAGCCCGATGCCGAACGGCACGAAGTCCTTACCCGCCGGGCCGGCATAGGGCGGCCCGGGCGGAAATCCCTGTGTCGTCCACGCCACCACGGTGCCGCGCCGTGGCAGCAGCAGCTCATTCATGTCCGGCCCGCTACAGCGTGGACACCGCTGCTGCACCGGGAAGGTGGTGGCGCCACAGCCGCCGCATTGACTGCCGATCAACTGGGGGTTCTCGTCGGGCCAGGTCGAGATGTCGGGGGCCAGCGCCTTCTGCATCGAGGGATCCTCCCTGGGTGGGCAGCGAGCGAGCAGGAGAATATTGCACCCCAAACGGTACAGCAGCATTCCACAAAAATGGAAACCACGTTCTCATAGCCCGGTGTGGCAGCATGACGCCCATGCCGGTCACCGTGATACTCGAACTCAAGTTCAAACCCGAAGCGGTCGCAGCCGGACGCGAGGTCATGGGCCGCGCGCTGCAAGACACCCGCGCGTTCGACGGAAACCTGCAAACCGACGTGCTCGTCAACGAAGATGACGAAGCCCACTGGCTCATCTACGAACTCTGGGACACCGTCGAAGCCGACGAGGCCTACCGCAGATTCCGGGCCGGCGAAGGTCGGCTGACCGAGTTGCCGGCGTTGCTGGCCGCGCCTCCCGTCAAGATCCGCTACCTGTCGTCGGATATCTGACGAGACGGCGAATTCTCGCCTTCTTTATAAAATCACGCCATTACAACGCTACTTTCCGACAAATATCTTCACTCTATTAATGGCTTTATAGCGCTCGTAGCGGCCATGCCGGGCGTGCTGCTAAGTTCGCAGTCTCAAAAGACTGGATTCTTCAATCGCCCGATTTAGGCGTTTGACGATGTTCACCCTCGTGGAGCGAATGTCATGGCATTTCAATATGTCCGGAACAGCAAAGCATCGACACGCCTTGCTGCGGCATCGCTTGCGGTGGGGATGGCGGTCGTTATCTGCGCGATTCCCACCGAAGGAAAGGACCGCAAGGCCGAACGGCTGAATTACGTCGCAATGGGCGACTCCGTGGCCGCCGCACCCGGCGTGCCGGACCCGGCGCCGCCCACCGGCTGCGACAAGTCGACGAACAACTACCCGTCCGTGCTGGCTCGGCACTTACGCGTAACACGTTTCATCGACGTCACCTGCAGTGGAGCCACGACCAAGCACATAACCAATCACGCTCAGCAAACGACTAGTGGCGCAATGGCCCGCCAGATCGATGTCGTTGACGAGGCGACCGATCTGATTACGATCACCATCGGCGCCAACGATGTCGCGTTGGCGATCGATGCCGAGCGGTGTGAGGTCAAGTCGCCAAACCCTAAGCCGTGCATGACCGATTTCGTCACCGGCAAGGTGGATAGCATTTCCGCCCACATCACTTCAAAAATCCCCTTGTGGGCCGCAATGATCGACCAGATCCGGGCGAAGGCACCACACGCGCAAATCATATTGGTGGGTTACTGGACCATCACCAACCCCGGCGGATGCTTTCCGGCCGAACCCGTTCTGCCGCAGGACTCCGACTATTTGCAGGCCAAGCTCAACGAAATCGACGACCGACAACGCCAACTAGCGGCGGACAAGGGAATTGACTTCTTCGACTCCCGGCCGCTTTCGCGCGACCACGGCATGTGTTCGCCTCCCGATCAGCGGTATTTCGAGGGGTACATAACGACATATCCCGCGGTCCCGCTGCACCCCACCCCCCTTGGCGCGCGCGTCGTGGGCGAAAGCCTCGCCGATTACGTGCAAACGCTCAATCGGTAGGGCACTACCCCAACGCTGGGATCACTTCCCGCTCGAACAACTCGATCCCGGACCGGTCATAGGCGGCTTCGGGGAAGTAGCAGATCGCGTACTCACACCCCAGGTCGCGAAGCTTGGTCAGCCGCTCGATGACTTGTTCGGTTGTGCCCGTCGCCGAATCCGGCAGACCGGCGGCCATCGAATCCGCCACGGCCTCCGGCACATAGCCGGACAGCCGGTCGCGCGCCCGCTGCAAACGGTCTTTGACGTCGGACTCCGACGACCCCACGATGGCGGTGAGATTGGCCGAGCGGACTATCGCGTCGAAGTCCGTACCCAGCTTGGCGCAGTGCTGCGCCAGCACCTCCGACTTGTGCGCGAACGCCTCGAGTTCGGGCGTGAAATTGGTGTACTGGGCATACTGCGCAGCGATGCGCAGTGTCACCTTCTCCCCGCCGCCGGCGATCCACAGCGGAATGCCGTTGTCCTGCAATGGCTTCGGCGAGACGATCGCGCCGTCAACCTGGTAATGCTTGCCGTCGAAGCTGACCTTGCCATCGCGCCAGGCGTCGCGCATGATTTGCACGCCCTCGTCCAGCCGGCCCAGCCGGACCCCCGCCGAGGGAAACCCGTAACCGTAAGCACGCCACTCGTGTTCGTACCAGCCGCCACCGATACCCATCTGAATCCGGCCACCGGAAATGATGTCGGCGGTGGCCGCCACCTTGGCCAGATACACCGGATTTCGATAGCTCATCGCCGTGCACATCTGCCCCAGCTTGATCCGGGACGTCGTGGCCGCATATGCCGCCATCAAGGACCACGCCTCGTGCGTGGCTTCGTCGCTAGGCAGTGGGACTGTATGGAAGTGGTCGTAGACCCAGAGGGAATCCCACGCCCCTGCGTCGGCATAAGTGGCCAGATCGCGCATCACCGCCCAGTGCCGCTCGGGTTCGATGCCGACCAGATCCATCCGCCAGCCCTGCGGAATGAAGAGACCAAAGCGCATAGTCAGTGACTCTAGACCGGGCCCGCCCGGTGGCGAAGACATGACATCGACCAACGGGCACTGGATACCCCCGGGGATATACTATGGTGCATAACTCACGAAGGGAAACATTATGGTTGGCGACGAGGACAGCATTACGGCGGTACTGAATCGGCTGCGGCGCGCGCAGGGCCAGTTGGCCGGCGTGATCTCAATGATCGAGCAGGGCCGCGACTGCAAGGATGTCGTCACCCAACTCGCCGCGGTTTCGCGTGCGCTGGATCGCGCCGGGTTCAAGATCGTTGCCACCGGCCTGCGCGAATGTGCCACGGGCAAAAAGGGAAAGGGCGCCCAGCCGATGACCGAGGCCGAACTGGAGAAGCTTTTTCTCGCACTGGCGTAACGCGCCAATTCTGATCCGCCACCGGTGGAGTGGCCGAGTGGCGAGGCAACGGCCTGCAAAGCCGCGCACACGGGTTCGAATCCCGTCTCCACCTCGTCTTTAGCCGCCGAGTAGGTCGCGCTGCGCTGCGGCGCGCCTTCCGTACGCCCATTCCAAGGCCGTCGTAACCACTTTACGTCGCGCCGCATGGCTGCCGCCGAAGCGCGACCTATGCTATACCGGGTAGGGTATATCCAGGCGGCACGCACCACTGCGCGCCGTCATCAGGAACGGAGGCGCTGGACATGCCCGCAACGACGATAGGTGCCGAAAGCCATGTCGCGGCGGGCCGAACGGCCCTATCCGCCGTGACTGCGTCGGCGTGAAACTTCGTATCGGCTAGAGCTAGACACAAGGGAAACTTCAATGTCCACTTTTCTCAAGCGGGCTTGGGTGCCGTTGATCGTGATCGTGGCGGTCGCCGCCGGCGCCACGGCCGTCGTACGCCTGCGCGGTGTCTTCGGCTCCGACGCGATGTTCTCGTCGGCCGGCAGCAGCGTCGAATCCATCGTGCCGTTCAATCCCAAGCAGGTGACCTACGAGGTTTTCGGGCCCAGCGCAACCGCGGGAAGCGTGAGCTATCTGAACAAGAATGCCGAGCCCGAACAGGCGAACTTCACCACCCTGCCGTGGACGTACACCATCACGACGACGATTCCGGCGGTGATCGCCAATGTGGTGGCTCAGGGCAATAGCGACACCATCGGGTGTCGCATCATCGTGAACGGCGATGTCCGCGACGAGCAGTCCACCACCGGACATCATGCCCAGACCTTCTGTTTGGTGAAGGCAGCATGAACGCCAACCAAGAAAGCGACAGCCGTCCCCTGTTCATGCGGATGATAAGGACGCTGGCGGTGCCAATCATCCTGGCATGGCTCGTCGTAACGATTGCCGTGAACGTACTGGTGCCGTGGATCGAATTCGTCGCGAGATCACACGCGGTCACCATGTCACCGCAAGATGCGCCGGCAATGATCGCCGCCAAGCACATCGGTGCGAAGTTTCAGGAATCCGATTCCGACAGCATGGTCATGGTCGTCCTGGAAGGCAACAAGGAACTCGGCGACCAAGCACACACCTATTACGACGGTTTGGTGCGCAAGCTCGAGGCCGACACCAAGCACGTACAGCACGTCCAGAATCTGTGGGGCGACCGTATCACCGCCGCCGGATCGCAGAGCGGGGACGGCAAAGCCGCATACGTTCAGCTCAACGTGGCCGGCAATCAAGGCAGCACGCTGGGAAACCAGTCCGTCGATGCGGTTCGCAAAATCGTCGACGATTCACCACCGCCCCCGGGGATAAAGACATACGTCACCGGCCCGGCGGCACTGACTACGGACATGACCGAGGCGGCCGACAAGAGCATGTTCAAAATGATGGGCGTGACGGGCGTGGTCATCATGATCATGCTTGCGATCGTCTATCGCTCCGTCAGCACCGTGCTGCTCGTTCTCTTTATGGTCTTCCTTGAGATGCTCACAGCCAGAGGGGTTGTCGCGATTCTCGGCAACTACGATCTACTGGGATTCTCGACGTTCGTCGTCGCGATGCTGTCATCGCTTGCCATTGCGGCCGGAACGGACTACGCGATATTTCTCATCGGACGCTATCAAGAAGCGCGCCAGGCCGGTCAGGACCGAGAAACGGCCTGGTACACGATGTTTCGTGGGACTTATCACGTCATCTTGGGTTCGGGGTTGACGATCGCAGGGGCGTCGTTCTGTCTGCACTTCGCGCGGTTGTCCTATTTCAAGGCTCTGGGCATCCCCTCTGCGCTGGGGCTTCTCGTCGTGATCGCCGGCGCGTTGACGGTGGCACCAGCTGTGGTCGCCGTGGCCAGCCGGTTCGGTCTGCTGGATCCGAAGCGGATGATCAAGACGCGGGGTTGGCGGCGGATCGGCACTGCTGCCGTCCGCTGGCCCGGCCCAGTGTTTGTGACGTCATTGCTCATCGCCCTGCTCGGTTTGCTCGTCGTGCCCAGCATGAAGATCAGCTACAACGACCGCTTCTACATTCCGTCGAATCTGCCGTCGAACGTCGGATACGCCGCAGCGGAAAAGCATTTCAGCGCGGCAAGGCTCAATCCCGACATCCTCATGGTCGAGGGCGACCATGATATGCGGAATTCAAGCGACATGATCATTCTGGACCGGATCGCCAAAGACATCTTCCGCACACCGGGAATCGCGAGTGTCCAGAGCATCACCCGGCCGCTGGGTGGGCCGATCGAGCACAGCTCAATCCCGTTTCAGGTCAGCATGCAAGCCCTTCCCATCCAGCAGAACCTGCAATTCATGAAAGACCGAACGGCCGACATGCTCACCATGAGCGACGATCTCGGCGCCATGATCGGCTCGATGGAGCACATGTATGCGCTGCTCGGCCAGATGAGCAACACGACTCATCGCATGGTCGGCGACATGGGCGAGATGAAGTCGACGTTGGACGAAATGCGGGATCATCTAGCGGATTTCGACGATTTCGCCCGGCCGTTCCGCAGCTATCTGTATTGGGAACAACACTGCTTCAACATCCCCGCCTGCTGGGCGGCGAAGTCGGTGTTCGAGGCGCTCGACGGCGTGGATAAGTTCAGCCAAGACATGAGCACGCTGCTCAAAGATGTGAACAGAATCGACGAGTTGCTGCCGCAGATGCTGGCCGAATTCCCGCCGATAATCGCGGTGGCGAAGTCCATGCAAGGGACCCTGTTGACGCTACACAGCAGCTTCTCGGGACTGGTCACGCAGATGTCGCGGATGACGGACACAGCAAGCGCAATGGGCCAGGCCTTCGACTCGTCGAAGGCCGACGACTACTTCTACCTGCCCCCAGAAGCGTTCGATAATCCCGACTTTCAGCGTGGCCTGAAACTCTTCCTGTCCGCCGACGGTAAGGCGGCGCGGTTCATCATCACCCATGACGCCGACCCGGCAACTCCGGCAGGAATCGCCGCGGTCAAGCCGGCGCTCAACGCCGCCCACCAAGCCGTGAAGGGAACTCCCCTGGCGAACGCCAAGTTCTATCTCACCGGCACCGCGGCGGTCTACAACGACATACAGACCGGCTCGAGATACGACTTGCTAATCGTGGGCATAGCGGCGATAACGCTGATATTCGTTGTGATGCTTATCATTACCCGCGCCTTGGTCGCTTCGCTGGTGATCGTGGGCACGGTGCTGTTGTCGCTGGGTGCCGCCTTCGGGCTGTCAGTGCTTGTCTGGCAACATATTTTGGGTCTGGATTTGAACTGGATAGCACCCGTGTTCGGGTTGATCATTCTGCTGGCGGTCGGGTCCGACTACAACCTGCTGCTGGTGTCGCGGTTCCAGGAGGAGATGCGCGCCGGGCTGAATACCGGCACCATCCGCTCGATGGGCGGAACGGGCGGTGTCGTCACTGCAGCGGGCCTGGTGTTCGCCTTCACCATGATGTCCATGGCCGCCAGTGACCTTCGGTCGATCGGCCAGGCGGGCACCACGATCGGCTTGGGCCTGCTGTTCGACACCCTGATAGTGCGGTCGCTGATGACGCCATCGATCGCCGCACTGCTCGGGCGCTGGTTCTGGTGGCCGCAACGGGTGCGGCCACGGCCGGCCAGTTACCTGCTGCGGCCCTTCGGTCCGCGCCGCCTGGTGCGCTCGTTGCTGCTGGGCGAGGATGTCGACGCCGTGCCCGCCAAACCGAAGGCCGAGCCGAGTTGCAGTCAATCGGAGCTGCGCGAGCGCCAGCCCGTTCATTAGGGTCATTAGTCCCTACGGCCCGGGGGCATGCGCGCGAAACGATTTCACGAGTGCCCGAAACTACTGCGCGGCGCGGCCCGGTCGGCTGATTCAATACGCGGCGTGGGCGGCACGATGAGCCCGAGCACGTCGCCGACGACGACGCCCGCTACGCCGCGTTCCTAACCGAGCGCGCTTACTGCCGCATGCAGTTTGGCGGCGGCCTCATCGGCGACTGCCTGCAGCGCCTCTGCCTCGCCGGCAACCTTGACCATGATTTGCGGATCCATCGCCTCGACCAGCACCGTGTCCCCTGGACCGTCCGGGTCGGTTCGCACCACGACGTTGCACGGCAACAATTGACCGAGCTGCCGGTCGATTTCCAGGGCGCGATGCGCCAATGTGGGATTGCAGGCACCGAGGATCAGATAGTCCTCCATGTCCTGCCCAAGCTTCTTCTTGAGCGTGGCCTTGACATCGATCGTGGTGAGCACGCCGAAACCCTGGTCTGCCAGGGCTTGAGTGGTGCGTTCGACCGCTTCCTCGAAAGTGGTGTTCAGCTTGGTACTCAGACTCGAGGTCATCAGTACTCCTTCCTCCTCGTTTTAGCCATTCCCCAGATTACCCTGGTCACTATGGAATACCCCGGTGGGTATTTGTATTGTATAAGGCATGACCGAGAACAGCCACTACCACGACGTCCTCAACGACCTCAACCCGCAGCATCGCGCCTTGCGCCAGATGATCCCGGATGTGTACCGGGGATTTGCGGAGATGAGCAACGGCGCGCTGACCTCAGGCGCGCTAGATAAGAAATTCAAAGAGCTCATCGCGGTGGCCATCGGAGTGGTTGCCGGCTGCGACGGTTGCATCGCCTCCCACGCCCAGGGCGCAGCCCGCGCCGGGGCATCCAAGGAAGAAGCCGCCGAGGCGATCGGCGTCAGCATTCTCATGCACGGCGGGCCGGCCACGATCTACGGTGCGCGCGCTTACAACGCGTTCTGCGAATTCGCCGACGAGGCCGCCGCAAAAGGATCAGCCCAATAATCACTCGCCGCGGGTCGCTGCCCGCTGCAAGTACCGAAAGGAAAGTAACATGACAGTAAAGCCCCTCACCACAACGGATTTCGAATCGACGATCCTGGCGAATCCCATCGTGCTGGTTGATTTCTGGGCGTCCTGGTGCGGTCCATGCCGGGCCTTTGCGCCCGTGTTCGAACGCTCCGCGCAGGACAACCCCGACGTCCTGCATGCCAAGGTCGACACCGAGGCCGAGCGCCAACTGGCGGCGACGGTCGGCATCCAATCCATCCCCACCATTATGGCGTTCCGGGATGGGATCCTGGTGTACAGCCAGCCCGGAGCCATGCCTTCGGCGGCGCTCACCGACTTGATCAACCAGATCAAGGGTCTCGATATGGCCAAGGTGCGCGCCCAAATAGCCGAGCGCAAAGCGGCCGCAAACGCCTAACACCCACTCATCTACGACCAAGAAGAGCCAAGATGTGCTATCCCGTGCGTTGCAATCGTTGCGGCAAGATCACCTGGGCCGGCTGCGGTCAGCACGCCAACCGCGTCATGAGCTCAGTACCGGTGCACCAACGATGCACGTGCGGGGACGGCCCCGCGTCATAGCGGATCCACCTCCCCGCCAAACCCCCACAGAAATCAGAAGGAATGACGAAATGCCACCCGACATCGCGCAAGGCCGCACGCCGCAAGAGGTTATCGACGTGGCGCAATGGCTGATCGCGGAAAACGCTTTCTACACCAACTACATCCATGCAGGAATGTATGAAACGCAGATGAAGATCGTCGCCGAGCTGCGCGCGGTCCAGGAGCGTAACGAGCAGCTAACGGACGCCAACGCCGAACTGCGAGAGCGCCTTACGATTCTCACCGAGGCTTATGGAACCCTGTTCGGCGACAAGATGAGCTTGGCGGAGTTCAAGCAGCACACGCCGGCACCGTTCGGCGACGGCGACCCGGCCTGGTGCGCGCAAGCCGCCGCCGCAATGTGCCGGTCCGCGTAGCTCAGAAAGGGAACCACGGGCCTTGCCGCAATGACCTTAGGCCCTACGCACCGTCACGGCATCGGGTGCATGCTGCAAGGCGGAGACGGCACAACGCGCCCACGACCTCAGCCAATAGCCATGCCCGCTCCGGGTAAGGGCTGAGCAACCACGGAAGGGATCGATCACGATGACCACCGCTACAGAAACCGGCGTCACGACCACATCGATGCCACGTATCGGTGACGCCGCGCCCGCTTTCACGGCTTCGACCACCCAGGGCGAGATCAACTTCCCCGGTGACTATGCAGGCAAATGGGTGATTCTCTTCTCGCACCCGGCCGACTTCACGCCGGTCTGCACAACCGAGCTCATGACCTTTGCGTCGATGCGCGACCAGTTCGCGGCCTACAACACCGAACTGGTGGGACTTTCGGTGGACGGGCTCTACAGCCATATCGCCTGGCTACGGACAATCAAGGACAAGATCTCGTTCCGCGGCCTCAAGGATGTCGAAATCGGTTACCCGGTAATCGAAGACGTATCCATGGATGTCGCCACCAAGTACGGGATGATCATGCCCGGGGAGGATTCGAGCAAAGCGGTGCGGGCGGTTTTCGTCGTGGACCCGAAGGGAACCATCCGCGCGATCATCTACTACCCGCTAAGCCTCGGGCGCAACTTTGACGAATTGTTGCGTGTCGTCAAGGCACTGCAGACCGCCGACCATTTCGGCGTTGCGACCCCGGCCGATTGGCGGCCGGGCGACCCGGTGATCTTGCCCGCTCCCGGGTCGTGCGGCACCGCACAAGAGCGCATGGAAGGACACGCTGAGCGCGAGCATTGTGAGGACTGGTTCTTCTGCACCAAAGAGCTTCCGGTCGACGAAGTCGAATCAGCCATCCGAATTTCCCAAGGACGCTGATGGTCGTTGACCGGCTGCCCGAATGGCGTTCAGTTCTCGCCGTGGTCGCCCACCCCGATGACGAGTCGTTTGGGTTAGGCGCAATCCTTTCCGCGTTCGCCGAACAAGGCGCGGAGCTTGCCGTGCTGTGTCTGACCCAGGGCGAGGCGTCGACGCTGCAGGGCGTTGCCGGCGATCTCAGCGAAATTCGCGCCAAGGAGCTGGCGGCCGCAGCCACCGAGCTGGGTGTTGGAACGGTGGAGCTATTGAGCTACCCAGATGGACACTTGGCCGATACGTCCGCCGACGAATTGGCCGTCCCGGTCATCGATCTCGCGAAGCGATTGGGCGCGGACGGCCTGCTGGTATTCGATCCCACCGGCGTCACGGGACACCCCGATCACCGGCAGGCAACTGCGGCCGCACAATCCGCGGCGGCCAGCATCGGACTGCAAGTGCTGGGATGGACATTGCCTGCAGGCGTGGCGGATTCGCTGAACGCCGAATACGGCGCGGACTTCTGTGGACATGCACTGGGCGATATCGACCTGGTCGTGCCCGTAGACCGGCATCGGCAATGTCAGGCGGTACGCCGGCATCGCAGCCAAGCCCTGCCAACCAGCGTGCTTTGGCGTCGCCTGGAAATGCTCGGCTCCCACGAGCATATGCGTTGGCTGCCTCGCGCGGCCTCCAGTGAGGTCGCGCCCCCCGACTCTTAGCAACCACAAGTCGCGTCACACCGAGAAGTGCCAGTAGCAAACGTGTTTGGCGGCTTCCCGGTTGCCCGCGATGACTTGCCGCTGAGCGCTGTAGGCTTACCGAACGTTAAGCAAGCAGGAGGTCGCCGTGCGGATTCTGATATCAGGGGCCAGCATCGCCGGCCCGGTTGCTGCGTACTGGCTCGCACGGTACGGGTTCGACGTCACCGTCGTCGAACGCGCACCCCAATTGCGAAAGACCGGTGGCCACGCCGTCGATCTGTTCCGGCCGGCCGTGGAAATCTCGGAGAAGATGGGTGTCCTACCGCAAATAGAGAAAATGTCAACCGGGACAACCGAACTAACGATCTACCGCGAAGGCGTCGCGCGGCCTGCTCGGGTGAATCTTACGAAGGTCTACGGCGCTTCGTCAGATCGTCATGTCGAGATAATGCGCGATGATCTAAGCGAAATCTATTATCGCGCAGGCAAAGACGACGCCGAATACATTTTTGGCGACTCCATAACCGCCATCTCCCCCGACGGCGACGTGACCTTTGAGCACGCGGCCGCCCGCACCTTCGATGTCGTCATCGGCGCCGACGGCATGCATTCGAACGTTCGCCGACTGGTCTTCGGAGGGGACGCCGCAACCAGCCGGTTCCTAGGCGGCTACCTGTCGGTCGTAGCCGTGCCGAAATCGTCGGCACACAGCGGGCAAATGGTCATTCATTTGGGAGCCGGGCGCATGGCCGGCATCTACACCGCGCAACCACTGACCGACGCGCGCGCACTGTTCCTGTTCCGCAGCAGCAGTGAACTGCAATACCACCACCGAGATGTATTGCGGCAGCAGGACTTACTCCGCGCAGCGTTCACCGGGATGCACCCACAGGTGGACCGCTGGCTCGAAGAGGCCGGCCGAACACCCTCGTTCTACTTCGACTCGATCACCCAGTTGCAACTCGATAACTGGTCGCGCGGCCGGGTCACGCTGGTCGGCGACGCCGGGTACTGTCCGGGACCCGCCGTCGGAGGCAGCACCAGCATTGCGGTGCTCGGCGCCTACATATTGGCCGGCGAACTGGCGCAGGCGAACGGGGACTATACCCAGGCGTTCGCTGCCTACGAGCAGCAGATGGCTGACCCGGTGACCCGCAGCCGCGCCTTCGCGCGGGCGGCCGCCAAGTCGATCGTTCCCAGCAGCGCGACCGGGGTATGGGCGCTGACTCGCGGTGCACAGCTCATCTCGCTGCTGCCCGCGGGACTCAGCAAGGCCGTGGCGAAACTGAACACCAAAGGCGCACGCCTGCACGACTCGATGCGCTACAAGGACTACTCACCCGTCTAAGCGCGACCAGACACAAAAGCTCCCGACACGCTATACGTGCGGGAGCTTTTGCGTTGCCTGGTACTACGTCAACGAGTCCGGCGGCAGGAAGCGGTCGCCGTACTTCGCGGCGAGCTCGCGGGCCCGGGCCACGAAGGCTTCCTTGCCCCTACCGAGCGGACCTTCGTATCCGACGATGTACTGCGCGCTACCACCGGTCCACGGCGGGAAACCGATGCCCATGATCGAGCCGATGTTGGCGTCAGCGGTCGACGTCAGCACGTTTTCGTCGAGGCATTTCTGAGTTTCCAGTGCCTCGGCGAACAGCATTCGATCGATCATGTCCTGTAACGGCGGCTCCGAGGACCCCGACTTGAACGTGTCGCGCAGGCCCGGCCACAAGCCGGACCGCTTGCCGTCGGCGTACTCGTAGAAGCCGGCACCCTTGAGACGGCCGGACCGGCCGAGCTCAATCATCTTCTCCACCACCGCTTCTGCCGGGTGCGGCTCGTACGTGCCGCCGGCGTCCTCGACGCCCTTGCGCGTGGCGGTGGCGATCTTGTGCATCAGCTCCAGGTTGAGCTCGTCGGACAGCTGCAGCGGCGGCGCGGGGTAGCCGGCCTGCGAACCGGCCTGCTCGATGCTGGACGGTTCCACACCCTCGCCGAGCATCGCCAGCGCCTCGTTGACGAAGGTGCCGATGACACGGGAGGTGAAGAAGCCGCGGCTGTCGTTGACCACGATCGGGGTCTTGCCGATGGCCAGCGTGTAATCGAACACCCGGGCCAGCGCCTCATCAGATGTCTTTTCGCCCTTGATGATTTCGACCAGTGGCATCTTGTCGACGGGTGAGAAGAAGTGGATTCCGACGAAGTCCTCCTGCCGCTTGACGCCGGTAGCCAGACCGGTGATCGGCAGCGTCGAGGTGTTCGAGCCCAACAGCGCATTGGGTTCGACGATGTCCTCGATCTCCTGGAACACCTTGTGCTTGAGTTCCTGGTTCTCGAACACCGCCTCGATGACGAAGTCGACGCCCTTGAGGTCGGCCGGGTCGCCGGTCGGGGTGATCCGCGCCAGCAGCGCGTCGCTGCGCTCCTGCGTGGTGCGGCCCCGTTCCAGCGCCTTGGCCTCCAGCTTTTCGGAGTAGCCCTTGCCCTTCTGCGCCGCTTCCAGCGAGACGTCCTTGAGCACCACGTCGTAACCGGCCTTGGCCGAGACGTAGGCGATGCCCGCGCCCATCATGCCCGCACCCAGCACACCGATCTTGTTGATCTTGACCGGCTCGATGCCGTCGGGCCGCGACCCACCGTTGTTGATGGTCTGCAGGTCGAAGAAGAACGCCTGGATCATGTTCTTCGACACCTGGCCGGTGACCAGCGTGGTGAAGTAGCGGCTTTCGATGCGGCTGGCGGTGTCGAAGTCGACCTGCGCGCCCTCGACCGCGGCGGACAGGATGGCCTTCGGCGCCGGCATCGGCGCGCCCTTGATCTGCTTGCGCAGCAGCGACGGGAACGACGGCAGGATGGACGCCAGCCCCGGCGACGACGGGGTGCCGCCGGGCATCTTGTAGCCCTTCTTGTCCCACGGCTGCTCGTGCGAGTCCGGGTTCGCCTTGATCCACGCCTTGGCCGCGGGCACCAGCTCCTCGACCGTCGGCAACACCTCGTCGATCAGGCCGAGTTCCTTTGCCTTGGCGGGCTTGAACCGGGTGCCCTGCGACAGCACCGTGACGAACGCGTTCTGGATGCCCAGCATCCGCACCGTGCGGGTAACGCCACCGGCACCGGGCAGCAGGCCCAGCGTCGCCTCGGGGAATCCGAACTGCGATCCCTTCACGTCGGCCGCAATCCGGTGATGGCACGCCAACGCGATTTCCAGGCCGCCACCGAGCGCAGCGCCGTTGAGTGCCGCCACTACCGGCTTGCCCAACGTCTCGATGGTGCGCAGCTGCTTCTTGACGGTCTCGACCAGATCGAACGCCTCACCGGCGTTCTCGGGACCGATCTGAATCATGCTCTTGACATCACCGCCGGCGAAGAAGGTCTTCTTCGCGCTGGTGATCACCACGCCGGTGATCGAATCCTTCTCCTCGACAAGGCGATCCACCGCCTTGCCCATGGATTCGATGTACGCCTCGTTCATCACGTTGGCCGACCCCGACGGGTCGTCCAGAGTCAGCGTGACGATACCGTCGGCGTCCTTATCCCACTGAATGGTGTTGTCGGCCATGTACTTAAACCCTCTCGATGATCGTCGCGACACCCATGCCGCCGCCAATACACAACGTGACCAAGGCGCGCTGGGCGTTGCGGCGCTCCAGCTCGTCGACCATGGTGCCCAGAATCATTGCGCCGGTGGCACCCAACGGGTGGCCCATCGCGATGGCGCCGCCGTTGACGTTGAGCTTCTCGTCCGGAATGTTCAGATCCTTCTGGAACTTCAGCACCACCGACGCGAAGGCCTCGTTGAGCTCGAACAGGTCGATGTCGTCGACGGTCAGTCCGGCGCGGTCGAGCACCTTGCGGGTGGCCGGGGTCGGTCCGGTCAGCATGATGACCGGGTCGGCACCGCTGGTGGCGGTGGCCACGATGCGCGCCCGCGGGGTCAGGCCCTGCGACTTGCCGGCCGCCTCGTTACCGATCATCACCAGCGCGGCGCCGTCGACAATGCCGGAGCTGTTGCCGCCGGTGTGCACGTGGTTGATCTTCTCCACCCAGTGGTACTTCTGCAGGGCGACGTCGTCGAAGCCACCCATCGCGGCCAGGCCCTCGAAGGCCGGCTTGAGCTTGCCCAGGCCTTCCTTGGTGGTGTCGGGCCGCATGTGCTCATCGTGATCGAGAATCAGCAGGCCGTTCTGGTCACGGACCGGTACCACAGACTTGGCGAAGTAGCCGCCGGACCATGCCTCGGCGGCTTTCTCCTGGCTGCGCAGCGCGTAGTTGTCCACGTCGTCACGCGAGAAACCCTCGATGGTGGCGATCAGGTCGGCACCGATGCCCTGGGGCACGAACATGACGTCGTAGTTGGTGGCCGGGTCCAGACCCATGGCGCCGCCGTCGGATCCCATCGGAACCCGGCTCATGGACTCGACGCCGCCGGCCAGGACCATGTCGTCCCACCCGGAACGCACCTTCTGCGCGGCGGTGTTGACGGCTTCCAGGCCAGAGGCGCAGAACCGGTTGAGTTGCACGCCGCCAGAGGTGACGGGCATGCCGGAGGCCAGCACCGCGGCGCGGGCGATGTCGCCGCCCTGGTCCCCGACCGGTGAGACGCAGCCCAGGATGACGTCGCTGATGAGGTTCTCGTCCAGGTCGGGATTGCGCTTGCGCAGCTCCTCGATCAGGCCGACGACCAGGCTCAATGGCTTGACTTCGTGCAGCGAGCCGTTCTTTTGCTTGCCGCGCGGCGTACGGATGGCCTCGTAGATGAAGGCTTCTTCGGACATGTCTATTCCTGTTCCAAAAAGGGGGGTTTGGATCCGTCTTAAGAGTAGGTCCAGTTGTAGGGGAACACTAACAGCCTCCTCGGCCAACCTGTTGGTTGGGCCAGAGTTCGCTGGTCAGAGCGGTGCCAGCGGCACGCAGTGTGCGCTTATGACATTCGCGGTGACATTCGCTGTGAACTGTGGGCGGGAATTTCGCCAAAACTGCGCCCGGTATTCACTCGCGAAGCCATAAACGCACACTCGTATCCTGGATCGCCATGACGGTGGAGCACCTGCGCCCGTATGCAACCACGGTCTTCGCCGAGATGTCGGCGCTGGCCGCGCGCATCGGCGCGATCAACCTCGGACAGGGCTTTCCCGACGAAGACGGACCGCCGCAGATGCTCACGGCCGCCCAGGACGCCATCGCCGCGGGCGTCAACCAGTACCCGCCCGGAATCGGCATCGCACCACTGCGCCAGGCAATCGCCGCACAACGCCGGCGCAAATTCGGCGCCGAATACGACCCCGACACCGAAGTGCTAGTCACGGTCGGGGCCACCGAAGCCATCGCGGCAGCGGTGCTCGGCCTCGTCGAACCCGGCTCTGAGGTCTTGCTGATCGAGCCGTTCTACGACTCCTACTCACCGGTGGTGGCGATGGCCGGCGCCCGCCGCATAGCCATACCTCTGATTCCCGACGGTCAGGGCTTCGCGCTGGACACCGACGCGCTGCGAAGCGCGCTGACGCCAAGAACGAGAACACTGATCGTAAACACGCCGCACAACCCGACCGGCGCCGTGCTCAACAAGGACGAGCTGGCCGCCATCGCGGAGATCGCGGTGGCCGCAGACCTTTTGGTAATCACCGACGAGGTATACGAGCACCTCGTATTTGACGGCCACCAACACCTGCCACTTGCCACCTTCGACGGCATGGCCGAGCGGACGATCACCATCTCCAGCGCCGCCAAGATGTTCAACTGCACCGGGTGGAAGATCGGATGGGCCTGCGGCCCAAGACAACTCATCACCGGTGTGCGTGCGGCCAAACAATACCTGAGCTACGTCGGCGGTGCACCGTTCCAGCCCGCGGTGGCAGCGGCGCTGGATACCCAGGACGGGTGGGTGGAACAATTGCGTAACTCCTTGCAGGACCGGCGAGATCGGCTGGCTTCGGGTCTGGCGGAGATCGGCTTCGCGCTGCACGACAGCTACGGGACCTACTTTCTGTGCGCCGACCCACGTCCGCTGGGTTACGACGACAGCACGTCATTCTGTGCGGCCCTGCCAGAGCAGGCCGGGGTCGCCGCCATCCCGATGTCGGCGTTCTGCGATCCGGTAGCACCGCACGCCGACACGTGGAATCACTTGGTGCGCTTCACCTTCTGCAAACGCGAGGAAACCCTCGACGAAGCGATCAGACGATTGGCCGTGTTGCGCGACCAGCCCGGGCCCTAACCGTCCATCACCCGCCGGCGCAACCCCTCCAGTGCGGCATTCAGAATTTTCTTGCGCGCGATCCTCACCCAGAACTGCGGCAGCGGCGCCGACGGCTCAACCGTGATCGTGAACCGCACCCGCGTCCGGTCCTCACCTTCGCGGCTCAGGTTGTACTCACCGTGCTGGCCGTGTTGTTGGGCGGTCTTCTTGGCATCCCATACCATCCAGTCCGGGCCCCAATGGTATTCAAGCAATTCGGTGTCGGTGATGCAGGCGACTTTGATGGTCACCTTCACATGGTTGGGCCGGCCATCTTGATGCCTATCGATGACTACGAGGCGCTTGTGCACCGAAGACCATGACGGCACAGCGTCCATATCGGCGAGCGCCTCCATGATCACTTCCGGCTGCGCGTCGATGACGATTTCGCCCGATGCTTGTACGGCCACCGCTACCAAATTAGCAATCCCGGCCCGTCATGGACCATGTTGAAACGGCGGAGGCTACGCAGTTTCTCCAGTGAGCAATTTCTGCAGCCCCTTCGCAGCGGATTCCAGCACATGCTCGCCGGCCCGCTTCACCACGAAACCCGGAATGGGCCCGGCAGGTTCTACGGTGATGTCGAAACGCACCCGCGCTTTATCGATGCCTTCGGGTTTGACGGTGTATTCAACGTGCTGACCATGTTGCTGGAAAGTCTGGCCAGCATCCCAGCACACCCAATCCGGACCCCAGTGATATTCGAGGATCTCCTTATCGGTCAGGCCCAGAATTTTGATGGTCGCCTTCACATGGTGGGGTCGGCCATCAGGGTAATAGTCGATCACTTCGACTTGCTTGTGCAGCGGGGACCAGGAAGTCAGGACGTGAGGATCTGCCAGCGCCTCCATCACCCTTTCCGGAGGCGCGTCAATGACAATCTCGCGCGATACCTGTACGGCCACCGAGCACAACGCTAGCAACGTCGCCCAGTTTATGGACGGTGTTCAGGCGTTACCATCCGATTTCGTTCAGGGGGGTGGTCTCAGCCGGCGGCGATCCGACCGGCCCGGCCGGCGTGCGGGAGAAACGCGGTGCTGGCGCGGCCTGCTGCACGCCATGCGCGTCGATCACGGTCGAGCGTGCCCGCAGATGGGCATCGCCGGCGGCTTCGTTGAAGGTCAGCACCGGCGTCACACACGCGTCCGTGCCGGCGAAGACCTCGGTCCATTCGTCCCGGGTTCGGCCGGCGAATCGTTCGGCGAAGATGGCGTGCATCTGCGGGTACGAGCCGACGTCGAGCTGGCTGGGCACCTCAGCCGGCGACAATCCGAGTCCGGTCAACAGCGCCGCGAAGAACTGCGGCTCGATGGCGCCGACCGCCAGGTACTTCCCGTCGGAAGTCTCATAGCAGCGATAGAACGGTGCGCCACCGTCGAGCAGGAAGGATTCGCGCCGATCGCGCAACCTGCCGGTGGCCTTCATCGTCCACATCATCTGGGCCAGCACGCTGACCCCGTCCACCATCGCGGCATCGATAACCTGGCCCTGGCCTGACCGCTCCCGCTCGTACAAAGCGGCGACGACGCCCAGCAGCGCCAGCATCGAGCCGCCGCCGAAGTCGGCAACCAGGTTCAGCGGCGGCATCGGAGGCCGGTCGGCGTAGCCCAGCGCCGAGAGCGCACCGGTCTGCGACAGATAGTTGATGTCATGCCCCGCAGTTGAAGCCAGCGGCCCGTCCTGTCCCCAACCGGTGATCCGCACGAAGATCAGCCGCGGGTTGACCGCGGCGCACTCGTCGGGACCGATGCCCAGCCGCTCGCACGTGCCGGGCCGAAAGCAGTCCAGTAGTACATCTGCCTTGGCGGCCAGCGTCAGCAGCGCATCGGGCTGCGTCTTGACGTCCAGGTCGACGATCCGCTTGCCGCGGTGCATTAAGTCCCGGTCCTCGGCGGGCATCGCCGCGGCGGCTGTCTGGCGACGACCCGCTTCGCCCGGCTTCGCCGCGCTCGCGATCGCCGCGGCGGCTGTCTGGGGCCGGCGCACTCGCACCACGTCGGCACCGAGGTCGGCGAGCACCATTCCCGCGTGCGGGCCGGGCCCGATGCCGCCCAGTTCGATGACCTTCACCCCGGTCAGCGGCCCCCCGCCGGTCACTCTTATTAGCTCCCCTTCTTCACCTTCAGCACCTGCTTGCGCAGATCTTGGGTCGCGGTATCGACCGTCCCCTTGATGGCGCGTTTGAGCACGAAGCCGGGCAGCGGCACGTTGGGGTCGACGGTTATCTCGAACTTGACCAGGGTGCTGTCGCCTTGGGGAACCAAGGTGTACTTCCCGTCCTGCGACTTCTGCTGGGCGGAGCTAACCAGCGTCCAGCTCACCGTGTTTCCGCTCCAGGTATAGGCGCACACCTGTTCGTCGGTGATGCCTGCCGTCTTGACCTTCATCTTCACTTGGCTCGGCCGCCCGTCATCTCCGGTCGCGAGGATCTCGGCGCTCTGATGGGGCGACGACCATTCGGGCATCGCTTCGAAATCGGCGATGACGTCGAGGATCTCCTCGGGGCTGGCTTCGATGACGATGTCGCGGGACTCTTTGATTGCCATGGCCCGCACGATAGCGAACCAGCGCCTCAGCTGGAATACCCTGCTGCCGGGCGTACCGTCGTGGTCGTGACTGAACCCGTGTATACCGTCGGCGACTATCTCCTCGATCGGCTCGCAGAACTCGGCGTAACGGAGATCTTCGGCGTTCCCGGCGACTACAACCTGAAGTTCCTCGACCATATCGTCGCGCATCCAGCCATCCGCTGGGTGGGCAACGCGAACGAGCTCAACGCCGGCTATGCCGCCGACGGGTACGGCCGCCTGCGCGGAATGGCGGCGGTGGTAACGACATTCGGCGTCGGCGAGCTTTCGGCAACCAACGCCATCGCGGGCAGCTACGCCGAGCACGTGCCGGTGGTGCACATCGTCGGCGGCCCCACCAAAGACGCACAGGTCGCTCGCCGGGCTTTACATCATTCCCTCGGCGACGGCGACTTCGAGCACTTCTTCCGGATCAGTCGCGAAATTACTTGCGCCCAAGCCAATCTCATGCCGGCAACGGCATGCCGGGAGATCGACCGGGTGCTGTGCGAGGTGCGCGAGCAGAAGCGGCCCGGATACATATTGCTTTCCAGCGACGTGGCGCGCTTCCCCACCGAACCTCCCGCAGACCCGTTGCCCCGCTACACCGGCGGCACCAGTCCGCGCGCGCTCGCACTTTTCACCGAGGCCGCGACCAAGCTCATCGATGACCACCAATTGACCGTGCTCGCCGACCTTTTGGTTCATCGCCTGCACGCGGTCAGCGAACTCGAGGCGCTGCTGGCGGCAGACGTCGTGCCGCATGCCACGTTGATGTGGGGCAAAAGCCTGCTGGACGAGAGCTCGCCCAATTTCCTTGGCATCTATGCGGGCGCGGCCAGCACCGAACGCGTGCGCGTCGCGATCGAGGACGCACCCGTGCTGGTGACCGCCGGGGTGGTGTTCACCGACATGGTCAGCGGCTTCTTCAGCCAGCGGATCAACCCGGCCCGCACCATCGATATCGGGCAGTACCAAAGCAGTGTGGGCGACGAGGTGTTCGCGCCGCTGGAGATGGGCGCAGCGCTGGCCGCATTGACCGAAATCCTTACCAGGCGCGGGGTCAGTTCCCCCGCTGTGGCGGCGCCACCTGAAGCACCACCGCCGATTACCCCGGCGCGCGACGAACCGCTGACCCAGCAGATGGTGTGGGACCGGCTGTGTGCGGCGCTCACCCCGGGCAATGTGGTATTGGCCGACCAGGGCACCTCGTTCTACGGGATGGCCGACCACCGGCTGCCGCACGGTGTCACGTTCATCGGCCAACCACTCTGGGGCTCAATCGGTTACACGTTGCCTGCGGCGCTCGGCGCGGGATTGGCGCATCCGGAGCGCAGGACGGTGTTGCTGATCGGCGACGGCGCGGCGCAACTTACGGTCCAGGAACTCGGCACCTTTTCCCGCGAGGGGCTGTCCCCCGTCATCGTCGTGGTCAACAACGACGGCTATACCGTCGAGCGTGCGATTCACGGGGAAACCGCCCCCTACAACGACATCGTGGGCTGGAGCTGGACCGAGGTGCCCAACGCGCTGGGAGTGACCGGGCATCTGGCGTTTCGGGCGCAGACGTACGGCGAACTCGACGACGCATTCACAGCGGCCGCCGTACACCAGGACCGGATGGTGTTCGTCGAGGTGGCCTTGCCGCGCCTCGAGATCCCGCGCCTGCTCGGCCAACTCGTCGGTTCGATGTCGCCGCCGGATGACCGGCGTTGAATCAGGTCTTGGTTTCGTTGACTTCCAGGGAGGCCAATATCGTCCGCACGGTGCGCCGGCAACGCCCGCAGTCGGCGCCCGCGCCGCAGGCCCGCGCAACATCCTTGGTGTTCGACGCGCCCGCTGCGGCGGCGTCGGCCACCATCTGACTGGTGATGCCGTTACACAGGCAAACGAACATGCAGCGGCCCGCTCACTTACGTCTCGATCCGCATCATCTCGTAGAAGCGGCCGACGAACAGGGGTGGATAGGCGCCGATCCCCGCCCCGGTCATCCACTGCGCCGCGGCATCTGGATGTTCGATCCACTCCCGGGCGCCTTCCTCGTCGGGAAACTCTTGCAGGATCAATACCTCATGCGCATCGTCGAAAGCCTGGAAAACCCAAGTCTTTCGGATACCGGCCGCGGTGAAGCGGTCCATCGCGCCCCGCACCCCGGCGGTCAGCGTGGGCACGTCGTCGACCGACGCTATCGCGGCGACGACGACCCCGGGCACCGCCGGCGCGGCCGGCGGCTCGGCAACGTACCTGTCGATGATCTCGCCGGCGAAAACCGCCGGAATGTCCTCGACGCCAACAGCATCGAACCAGTCGAAGAAGATCCGGGACCGCAACAGCTCGACGATCGGCTCGCGGCTGTGCACCCCGATCATCACCAGCACCCGGCCGAAGTCGTGCGTTGACGCATAGACCAGAACATGGTGAGCGCCGATGTCGGCCAGCGCCGACTTGTTGCGCTCCAGCAGCGGCCACACCCGACTGGGATCCGGCACCCGGTAGTCGGATGCGATGACCATCGAATGAATGTCGCCGTCGGTCAACGCAGTTGGTCCTTCATGACTTTCCCGGTGGCGTTGAGCGGTAGGGCGTCGAGGAACTCGACGGATCGCGGCGCCTTGAATCCGGCCATCCGCTGACGGCACCAGGTGAGCAAATCACCTTCGGACACAGCTGTTTTCGCTACCACGAAGGCCTTGCCTACCTGGCCGAGCCGCTCGTCGGGAACACCGATCACGGCGGCCTGGGCAACCGCGGGGTGCTCCAGCAGGAAGCCCTCGATCTCGGCCGGGTAGGCATTGAACCCGCCTACGATGAACATGTCCTTCTTGCGCCCGTCGATCCGCAGCCGGCCCGCCGTATCCAAACTGCCCAGATCGCCGGTGTGCAACCAGCCGTCGTCATCGATCGCCTCCGCGGTGGCAACTGGATCATCGAGATAACCCTGCATGACACTGTACCCGCGGACCAGCACCTCACCGTCATCCGAAATGCGCACTTCCACCCCTTCGCAGGGCAGGCCCGCGGTGGTGGCCACCTCCTCGAAGGAGTCGCCCGGCCTCGACAGCGTTACGTTGCCGGCCTCGGTGAGCCCGTACCCGGTCATCAAGGTCTGGAACGGCAGTTCGCTGTGTATCCGGCGAACCAGTTCGACGGGTATGTCGGCGGCGCCGGTCACGCCGGCCCGCAAGCTCGACAGTTTGGTTTTGTCGCTGACCGTCAACAATGAGTGGTATAGCGTCGGCGGGCCGGGCAGCATCGTAATTCGTTCGCGTTCAACAAGTTCCACCACAGTATCGATGCCGAACACAGCGACCGGCAGCATTGTCGCGCCGCGCAGGAAGGAAGCGATGAGTCCCGCCTTCAAACCGAAGGTGTGAAAGTACGGGTTGATCATCAAATAGCGGTCACCTTCGCGCAGATCGGCGAGCGTCGCCCACTCCTCATACATCCGCAGTGTTTGGCGATGATTCATCATCGCACCCTTCGGACGTCCGGTCGTTCCCGAAGTGAAGATGATGTCGGAGATGTCGTTGCCACTCACCGCCCGTTCGAACGGGGAACCCGCGGCAAGGAATTCGGACTTCAGATCGATGACCGGTATCCCCGCGGGCGCGGTGTAGTCGGTGGCGGAATCGAAGCCCAGGAAGCCCCGCTGCACCAGGACTGCCTTGGCCGCACTGCGGGCGATGACGTCGCCCGCTTCTTCGGACTTGAAACGAGCGTTCACAGGGACCAGCACACCGCCCGCGGTGAGCAGGCCGAATGCCGCAATGACCCACTCTGCCGAGTTGGGCGCCCAGATCGCCACCCGGTCACCCTTTTCGATCCCGAATGACGCGAATGCCCCTGCAGCACAGCGGATCCGGTGGACGAGCTCGCTGAAATTCAGCCGCAGCGGACCGTCGACAATCGCTTCGGCGTCGCCGAAGCGGTCCGCCGCGCTCAAGACCATCTCGGGGATGGTCTGCCAGACACTACTGGATGTCACACCGTGACGAGTCGACCGAGGTTGCCGCCCATGATCTTCGCCTGTTCGTCGATGGACAGGTGCGATAGCGCGTTGACGTAGTAGGTCGGCTCCGCCAGTCCCTCTGGGTGCGGCCAGTCCGACCCGTACAGCACCTGATCCACCCCGACGAGGTTGACCAAGTCGTCGATGCCGTCCTCGAAGAATGGGCTGACATGGATTCGGCTCTTGACCATCTCGACCGGGTCGCTCGGGAAGGCCTCGGGGGCCTTACGGAAGACCTCGGCCAGGCCGTCGAGCAATGGGGTCATCCATTTCGAACCCGCCTCGACGATCGCGACCTTCAGCTTGGGATGGCGATACAGCGCACCGTGAATCACCCACGACGCCACCGAATCCTGGATCGGCCGCCACTCGTTGAGGATGCCCATCGCATTGGTTTGGAACGGCAGCATCTCCTGGTCGGCGCCGTCCCACTCGGAGGTGTAGCGGGAGTAGCCGCTGTCGCTGGAGTGCATGCCGACGAGCAGGTCGTGCTCGACGACCCGCTCCCAGAACGGATCGAACTCCGGCAGCGCGAACGACCGGGGGCCGCGGAATCCGGGGACCGGAGCCGGGCGAACCAGGATGCACCGCGCGCCACGCTTGACCACCCACTCCAGTTCCTCGATCGCCTTCTCGACGATCGGCAGGGTGATGACCGGTGTGGTGAAGATGCGGTTCTGGTAGTTGAAGCCCCAGACCTCGTCGAGCCACTGGTTCAGCGCATGGATCAGCACGTGGATAGCGATCGGGTCGTCGCGCAACCGCTCCTCGATCAGGCTGGCCAGCGTCGGAAACATCAAGGTGCGGTCCAGGCCCAGCTCGTTCATCTTCTCCAGGCGGGGGCCGGGCTCGAAGAACGCCGGGATCGCGCGCATCGGCTCGCCGAACAGCTCGCGTTTGGTCTTGCCCTCCGGATTGCCGTACTTGAAGTACTCCTCCCAGGCACCCGGACGGGCGACCACCTCGAAGGTCGGGTTCGGAATGTAGTTGCTGATCACGCCGCGCAGCGCAATCTTGGTGCGCCCGTTGATCTGTACGTACTGGACGTAGTCCTTGTACTCCTTGGGCAGAAACTTTGTCAGCGCCTCCGGCGGCTCGTAGAGATGGTTATCGGCATCAAAGATCGGAAACGGAACATCTTCCCGATGCGACAACTGGCCCATGAAATCCTCCTTCGCAATTTATGAGAATACTATTCTCTAGCGGGGTTCACCGCAACGCGCCTGGCAACGGGCTCTCCGTGGCCGGAGGTCAGCACGTGGCGATGATCCTGAAGGTTGCGATAGCCGGTTCACTGGGTTGGTCCACCTTGTAGCCGCCCGCGGTACCGGTGATCGTGAATTTGCCGGCGGTCAGGCTCATGTCGGCGTCGCTCCCTGCGCCCCGTGCGTAGCTACCGGTGAAGCCACCCACATTGTGGATTCGCACGGACTCGGCGGTGGCCCGCTGCGCACGGCCATCCACGACAAAGGTGGCCCCGGCAGAATTGCCGCCGATGTGAATCGTCCGGTACCACTGCACCTGCGTGCACTCGACGACATTGAACTTCGCATCGTTTCCGTCGACTGTGACCGATGCCGTGCCCGAGAGCGGCGTTTGCGGCGGCGGGCTGCAAGCTCCTACCACGGCCGAAGCCAACGCCGCAGCGGCCACCGCGATAGGGCGACGCATTGACCACCTCAATCCATGCCTACGAATGTTCTTGGGGCTGCGGCGATGATGTTATTCTCGAAAATGGAGAATGCCAATATCGGCGCCCTCGTCCAAGGTTGGCGGAGGCCGAGCGGACGGAGACAACGCGCGTAAGCAGCGGACTTTCACCGGACGAGGCGATAGCATCCGTTGCACGGCTGTGGGTGGACGACGCACACTGGCGGCGCAGAGCGGGTCATGAACCGCACCGCCAGTCCGCGCCCGGAAGCTAGAGGAGCGACATGATGTACAGGTTGTTGCGCGCGGGCTCTGCGATGTTGGTCGCTGTCGTGGTAGGGGGGGCGGGCTTACTGGCAAGCACCGGACGGGCCCACGCCGATGACCCGGTCATGCACCACGTCAAGTACTCGATCACCGCGAAGAATCCGATCTACGCCAACATCTATTACATCGATCAAGAACCGGCGATCTTCTCCGACTACAGCCACGATCCTTACCGCTTCACCCCCAACGTTCAGGCCGACGTCGGCCCGGATAAAGCGTGGAGCTACGAACTGAATTTAGCGAAACCCGAATACTGGGCCATGGTCGTCGTCAACACCGGTCCCGAGCCCGGCACGCCGCAGTTTCATTGCGACCTGTCGGTGGACGGGGCCGTCGTCGTGTCCAAGGACGGGCCCAAGGGTGTGCTCTGTTCCATCCGGAACTGGTGAACCACCCAGGCCTCTGGCACACCCGCAGTCGGCGGCGGCTCGCCTTCGAGGCGGCGCAGATAATTCTCCACCAGCTCCAAGGTTTCGGCGTGACCGGCCGACATGCCCAGCGCCTGCTCCAGCACGAGCATCCGCGACAGGCTGCTCATGAGCACGGTGAACACCACTGGGGGCACATCCTTATCGTCCACGCCGTAACGCTGCAGCGCGGCCGTCACCGCTCGCTGCTGTTCCTCGCGGAAACGCTCGGCGTAGTGCGCGATTACGGCACGCATCTCCTTGCGGTGGTTCGCCAGCGCCATGAACTCCATCGAAATCCGGGTGAAAGCCGGATCGGTGCCGAATCTCCAGAGCGCCCACAACGGCTGCGGGGATTGCAGCGCTTTCGCCTGCACCTGAAGACCCTCTTCGGCGCGGCGGCGGAAGACCGCCACGAACAAATCCTCCATGGCGCGGAAGTAGTAGTGCACCAGCTGGGGCTTCAATCCGGCCTTGTTCGCGAGCCGGCGCGACGTCACGGCGGCGTAGCCCTCTTCGATCATCAATTGCTCGGCCGCGTCGAGCAGCCGGCCGCGATTCTTCGCGTCCGGCGCCCCGATCCTGCGGGCCGATGTCATCTTGTTCCTAACTCCCCAAATCGCATGTCGATCACGCCGATCGTACTGTCGCCGGCACATGGCCTTGACCACGACATTACCGCCATGCTAAGCAGGTGCTCAGCACAACTATAGGATTCGGGGCGGCGGTAGCTCTGGCCGCCGGTACAAACTGCGGCAATCCAGCTCCGGGAGGCGCATGTAATGACCAGCACCTACGAATCGATCGATTTCTTTACCGACCCTTCCCTGGTACCGGATCCACACCCCTACTTCGACTACCTGCGCAGCCAGAACCCGGTGCTCCGGCTGCCGCACTACGGGGTCGTCGCCGTCACTGGGCACGAAGAAGCAAACGAGGTCTACAAGGACCCCGAAGCGTTCTCGAACATCGTCGCGCTGGGAGGCCCATTCCCGCCGCTGCCGTTCCAACCCGACGGCGACGACATCAGCGCGCAGATCGACGAGCACCGCAGCTACTTTCCGATGTTCGAGCACATGGTCACCATGGACCCGCCAGATCACACCAAGGCGCGGTCGGTGTTGAGCAAGCTGCTGACACCGAGCCGGCTGAAGCAGAACGAGGAGTTTATGTGGCGCCTCGCCGACCGGCAGCTCGATGAATTCCTCAGCAACGGTGAGTGCGAGTTCATCTCCGAATACTCCAAACCCTTTGCCACGCTGGTCATCGCGGACTTGCTCGGTGTCCCTGAGGACGACCACAAAGACTTTCGCAACGTGCTCGGTGCCGGACAGGTCGGCGCGTTGGACCACGAGTCTGTCGGTGTCAACCCGCTGCAGTGGCTCGACGACAAGTTCTGTGCTTACGTCCAAGACCGACGACGCAAGCCACGCGAAGACGTGCTGACCCCGATGGCGACGGCGAAGTACCCCGACGGTTCCACACCCGAGGTCATCGACGTAGTGCGCACGGCCACATTCCTTTTCGCCGCGGGCCAGGAAACCACCGCCAAGCTGCTCAGCGCCGCGCTACAGGTGCTCGGCGACCGGCCCGAGATCCAGCAGCAGTTGCGTGACGACCGCAGCCTGATCCCGAACTTCATCGAGGAATCGCTGCGCATCGAAAGTCCCGTCAAGTGCGATTCGCGACTCGCTCGCAGGCGCACCACGATCGGCGGCGTCGACATCCCCGCCGGCACCGTGGTGATGGTGCTGCCCGGCGCCGTTAACCGCGACCCGCGAAAATTCGACAACCCGCACGAGTTCCGCCTCGACCGCAAGAATGTCCGCGAGCACATGGCGTTCGCACGCGGGGTGCACTCGTGCCCGGGGGGACCGCTCGCGCGCGTGGAGGGCCGAGTCTCCATCGAACGCATCCTGGACCGCATGGCCGACATCCGCATCAGCGAGGTCAAACACGGGCCTAGTGGCGATCGTCGCTACACCTACGAGCCGACGTATATCCTGCGCGGGCTCAGCGAGCTCCACCTCACCTTCACGCCGAAGGGTTAAAACCTTCGGCCGCCGTCAGGTCGGAGGAAGGCGCTCGATCTGCTCGAAGATCGGGCGTGAATCAAGCGCAGGGGCACCATGTCTCAGTGGTCCCAGGAATCACTCGAGCCCCTCCATTGGCGGGCACCCGGTTTGCCTACCTCTTCGCGACAAATTGACTCGAAGACAGAATTGTCGCTGTGGTGCGGGCAACTCGGGACTCAGACGCGGGCAACGGATCCGACAGTCGACAGTCATCACGCCAGCTCCACGACCGCCCGCGCCGAGAACACACGCGTTGCCCACCCATTAGCGACAAGTCAGCGCAGGACACGGAATCTTACGACGGAGTCCACCCATTGTCGCTGTGATGCGGGCAATTCCGCGCAGCGACGAAGGCAGCGGATCCCACACCAGGCTGATGTCACCCGAGCCACTCGAATCTTGGCTCATGCTGACACACGAATTGCCCACCTGTCAGCGACAAATCGGCGGAAAGCCCCGGACTGTCGCTGTGATGCGGGCACAACAGGTGGTGCTTCTTGGGCCGGGCAAGTGTGGCGGATGTGTGACGACGCCTACCCGGCCAAACCGGCGCGGGACGCCCCGAACTATGCGAACGCCAATCCGACTATGTAGCAACTAAAGAGACTCACGCCGATCAGCACGACCCAGGCGTCCGTGAGGCGGCATAGCAAGGCGGGAGCTTGGCGCACTTCCATAAACTCCCGAAAGATGATGCGCACCTTGATAAGAGCGATCACGATAACGCTAGACGTGACCACCACACTAGGTCTCAGTGATCCATCGACCGAGTGGTCGATCCACAGATAGGCCAGCGTGAACCCCGCCAGGATCAGCCAGACGACCAGCAGCCTCTTGTTGAATTTCAACATCACCGATCACCTCACCACGTACAGCAGCGCGAAGATGAGCACCCAGAGGAAGTCGACGGTGTGCCAGTAGGTGGCGCACGTTTCGACCAGCTCCTGGGATCGCCGGGCCGGACTGCGGAGCTGATAGACGATGACACCGAGGACGACGAAGCCAATCAGCAAGTGCACGAAGTGGATTCCGGTGAGGAAGAAGTAGTAGGTGAAGAAGTCGTTGCTGTCCGGTCCATTTCCCGTACCAACCAACCGAGCCCACTCGAACACCTTGAAGAACAGGAAGATTGCGGCGCATGCGGCGGTGATATAGACGTCTCTGTGCGCCGCCCGGTAGGCGCCGGCGCGCGAGGACTGGACACACCGCGCCACCGACCAGGAACTGAGCAGCAAGACGAGGGTGTTGAAAACACCGATGCGAAGGTCCAGATGCGCCTGGGCGTGCAGGAACAGCTCGGAACTTCGAGCGCGATAGAACAGGTAGAAGCCGA
Organism: Mycobacterium szulgai; assembly: GCF_002116635.1. GTDB lineage: Bacteria > Actinomycetota > Actinomycetes > Mycobacteriales > Mycobacteriaceae > Mycobacterium > Mycobacterium szulgai. The sequence continues at coordinate 32,939 of NZ_LQPW01000005.1, forward strand.
AATACCCGGTGAAGACCAGTGTTTCGAACAATACGAAAGCCCACATGTCCGGCTGACCCGGCACGAATGTCGCGCGCTTGTTCTCATCTTCCAGGTCGGTCATGAAGCAGTAGCCCGCTTCCGCGTTAGGTCGGGCCTGACCGGGAGGGGCCCGGTGCCGAAGTCTTCGCGCCGGATCATCCGAAAGAGCATGATGATAAACGTGACTTGGTAAATGCCGAACACGACCATGTCCAGCCACCAAGCGATCTGTCCATTCCAGGCCAATACGCCACGCTGGAAAAGCCAGCACGGCGCCACGACAACCTCGGTGAGCGCGTTGCACAGGTTGAGGTAGCCGAACCATTTGGGAAACACCCGATTCTTGTCGATCAGAATCGCGACCATCCAGATCAGCGATCCGATCAGGAACACGCCCATGGTTCCGTCGAAAGACAAGAAGGCGAAGTCGTAAAGCCAGCCGATCGCCCGAGGATCTCGCTCGGGCCGCAGCGTCCCGACGACCAGCGCGATGCAGAGCAGCAGCAGGCCGGGAACCGCGCTGAGCGAATAGATGAGCAGATACGTATACCCGAAAGCGCGACTGACCGACATGCGGCGCATCGAATACGCAATGAGCGCATTGTTTACCGCGGTCATACCGGTGATGGCGAATACGACGCCTAAGCCAATCGGTATTCCCAGCTGTCGTTCATGGAACCAGTGGACCTGCGTCGCGAGGTCCCAGGTGGGCTGCGGCGGGGGCTGGACTTGCGCCACCACGAAGACCATCGGAAAGAAGAGGTTGTAGAAGACGACCATGATCCACCACGCCACCCACAGCTCGCGCTTGGGGTTGTGCCGCAAGTGCCAGGCGATCCGGCGATGCATCATGCGCTGTCCAGTTCTGTTGCGCACCTTTGGATCTCGGCACGCTCCCGATACACTGCGCGACCCAGGACGACGCCCATCACGACCACCCAGACGCCGATGACGACATTTTTCAACCAAAACGACAACCCACCGTCCCAAGCCAGCGGGCCGGACAACGACACGCCGACGAATGCTGCCGGTACCAGCGCCGCCGCAACGAGAAGGTTGAAGTGCGCCACCCAGCGCGGCAATACGAGGGTGGCGCGATGATCGAAATAGATTGCCAGGGCAAGAATTACGCTTTGTCCGATCAAAAACGGAACCACGACCGTGAAGGTGACCCACGCGAAATCGTTGAGCAACTGCGTCAGCTCCGGACTTCGTTCCGGGCGAAAGGCGGCCAGCAGCCAGCAGACATTGGCGATGAGAAACAAGGTGGGACCGCCGGCCGCGCAACCCAGCATCGCGTAGGAGAAGATCGGCGTGCGATGAGCCATCCTCCGGATCTGCATCACGATCAGCGCCAGGATCGGGATGAGGCCTGCACCGAACCAGTTGAACAGGATCATGCTGTACCGGACGCCCGACGGGTTTTCCCGATAGAACGCCGCCACCTGCTCCGCCGACATCCTCGGCGACATCGGCGGCGTGAAGCCGGGAAACAGAAAAAACGCCGAGATCCAGATCAGCACCGTCGCGGGCAGCGTCCACAGCAGGATCAGCTCTCCATCGATTCGTCTGAGCGCGCTGCGCGTCTCGCCCTCTTCGGACATCGGTGACTCCCTCCGGCGTGATCATCGGCCCGTGGGCCGAAAGTAGCCGATCGGCTAGCGGAGGGTCAATAGCCGATCGGCTAGGCTCTCGGTGTGGTCCCGCACCAGACCCGCAGCGAGTTCCGATTCGTCGCGCGCAGCCCCGCACAGACGCGCATCCTGGACGCCGCACTGAAATTGATCGCCGAGCACGGTGTCGGCGGAACGTCGCTGCAGATGATCGCCGACGCCATCGGAGTCACGAAAGCGGCCGTCTACCACCAGTTCAAGACGAAGGAGCAAATCGTCGTCGCGCTCACGGAACGCGAACTCGGCGGCTTGGAGGAGGCGCTGGAGGCCGCCGAGGCCCACGACGATTTTCCCCGGGCGCGTGAGGTCTTGCTGGGCCGGGTCATCGACATGGCCATTGAGCGTCGCGGCGCGGCGAGCACCCTGCAGTTCGATCCCGTCGTAGTGCGGCTGCTGGCCGAGCAGGAGCAGTTTCAGCAGTTCATACGCCGTCTCTACGGCGTGCTGGTCGACGATACGTCCGCGGACGCGCGGGTGTCGGCGGCGGTGCTTTCGGGCGCCATCGCCGTCGGCGTCATGCATCCTCTGGTCGCCGATGTGGACGACGACACACTGCGCGCACAGCTGCTGCGGATCACACACCGCCTGATCGGTGCGCCCGAGGCTTAGCTACGTGTCGGCGCGGACCCAGCTCATGATGCCGTCGTGTGCAAAGCAGATCAGAAACAGACCATCAGGCGCCTGCGCGACATAGTTTTGGTAGTTCTGGCACGCCGCGCCTTCTTCCTTGACTCCCGCCATTGGAGGTGACCGGAACCATCGCGGCTCGTATCTCCTCGGCGAGCCGCAGAACATCAGCCGCCCGGGCTGTCCGGCGGGGGGAACGACACTGTCGTCGACACCGAAGGCGTAGTAGGTGGTGTTGTCACACGGCGCGCCTAGAACCTGATGCGCCATGATGCCGGGGGTGCAGGCGGGGTAGTCGCAGACGGTCGGCTCGGCCAAGGACGGCGGCGCCGCCAGCACACCCGTGCCGAGTAGCGCGGCCACCACTGCCACCATTAATCGCACCCAATTACTTTGCCACATCTAAAAAGAACCTGAAAAGAAAATTCTCCCAATTGGAGAAGATGACCTGAGCCAATAGCCGCCCACGGCGGATTGCGTCCGAAACCCGCGCCCGCGTTATGGGCTGACGAGCGAGCATTTCCGCATGTAGATCGGCTAATGCAGCCGCCCGATGACGGCGTTGAGCTCCGGCCAAAAGTGATAGGCTGCTTCTCCGTGCACGATCCGGAGGGGCCCGACGTCGACCATTCTGATGACCCGGCTGACGTGACCGATCCCAACGAAGCACAGCCGCGCTCAGGGGTCGATCCCGGCGCCGCAGCGACCGTTTCGGAAGCGGACGCCCAAGACGAGGTTGCCAGGGCTGAGGCGCGCGCGGAGGCGGCTCGGGCCCGTCTGGAAAGGCTGCGCGAGGCAGCCGAAACCGGCTCCCAAACCGGCAAAGCCGACGACGATGACGCCTCCCGAGACGGAGAGCAGCGCCGCGCAAAGTTGACCCGGCCACGACTGGTGCGATTAGGGTTGCCGCGGCGTCCGGGGTGGCTCCAACGCCCAGGACGGAGAACAATCGCCGCCGGCGTCGGCATCGTGCTCGTCTTCGCTTCCGTCGGCGCGAGCGGTTACGTGGTGTGGCAGCACCGAACCACCGTGCACAAACGGCAGCTCGCCGCTGAGTTCAGCGCCGCAGCCCGGCAAGGCGTCACGCTGCTGATGTCGATTGACGCCAACCATGCCAGGGAGGACTTCCAGCGCATCATCGACGACTCTACGGGCGACTTCAAGAGCCAAATGTCAGTGATGTCAGGCCTTATGGTCAAGCAAGCGGAGGAATCGAAGGCAAGTAGCAAGGCCACCGTGGAAGCCGTTGCCGTCGAGTCGTTGAGCGATGATTCGGCGGTCGTGCTTGTCGCCGCGAAATCGGATGTCACCACTGCAGACAACACAACTCGGCCACCTGTCGTGTGGCGGCTCAGCGTTGGTATCACGCGGGACGGCGGTCAGCTGAAAATGTCGAAAGTCGATTTCCTGCAATGACTGTCGAGCAAGGTTCGTCGCTGGACGGCTCCCTGGACGGCAACGAGGCCACACCGTGCGACGAGGTGGGGCCGCCAACCGCTGCGCAGGCTTCGGCTCGCACCAACGGACTGGCCACGATCAATCGCTGGGTCCACCGGTTTTTGGCGCCCTGTTTAACTAGGTGGCGTTCGATAGTCGCGACCGGGGTCGTCGTTACCGCGGTGGGCATCACTGCCGGCCTGTTCTTCGTTGTGTACCGGCCGGATCAGCAAGTCGGCGACGCGGCGGCACACCAGGCAATCCAGGCGGCGTCAGACGGTGCCGTGGCGGTGCTGTCGTACTCGCCTGACAACCTGGACCGTGATATCGCCAAGGCGAAGTCATATCTCACCGGCGACTTCCTCGCCTACTACACCAAGTTCTCCGAACAGATCGCGGCGATGGCATTGCAGAAGCATGTCACGCAGACGGCCAAGGTGGTTCGGGCCGCCGTTTCAGAGTTGCACCGGGATTCCGCCGTTGTGCTGGTGTTCATCAACCAGACCGCCACAAGCAAGGAGAAGCCAGAACCGCAGACAACCGCGAGCATCGCCCAGGTGACGTTGACCAAGGTCAAAGGTTCCTGGCTGATCTCGAAATTGGATCCGCTTTCCTGACCGCGTCAATGCCCTGTGCCGCGTGGCTGGTTGGCCACAAAACACCGCACCCGGTTAACGGCGTCGTCCGGTTTGACTCCCATCCCCACCAAAATCTGAACTATTTGGGCAGGGGGAACACCGCCATCAAAATCGTTCGCGATCACATGGACGCTGGGAAACCAATTTTCCGCACTTACTCCCGGCGGCGGTGGCTTTGTGTCGCCGCCGAGGCACTGAACGTATCCATTAATGCCCGTGTCGGCGTGCGCAGGCGACGGCTCCATCAGCACGACCCGGGCGATGAGTAGGACGGCGACAGCCATGCCGACCGCCGCGGCGCCAGAGATAGAACGCATACTCATAAATACCCACCCTATCGGCGATGCGCAGAAGGCGATATAGACCTTCAACCTGACCCACTGCCTGTCTGAGTTCATTCGGCATCCGGTCAGTGGCGCGGTATTATTCTCATCGCGCGAGAACGCCGTAACCGATGCCGAAAAGCTGCCATTGGCACTGTCGGATCATTCGCGTCGAGGAGCACATGATGCGTTCAGTTCGAACACTCACCATCGCAACGTTGGTTGCTACCACGGTATTCGGCGGTTTGGGCACGGCGCTGGCTCCGTCGGAAGCCCGGGCGACAACCAAGGAAGAAGTGGCCATCAACGGGACTTTCCGTGCCACGTCAATTGGCGATTACGCCCAGAGAAATGACCAGTACTTCGGCGAGCCGACGGTCTACCAAACATGGACCATCAGCTCGACGTGCGACACATTCCAGGAATGCCACGGCATGGTGCATAGCGACCAGGGATGGAGTGCTGCCCTCTATATGAATGATGGGGAGATGTGGAAGGTTAAGCGCTCTATACCGGACTGGGAGCGATGCGAAGACGGTACCGCGTTCCCCGGACAGCAGACTTTCTATTTCTATCCCGTGAACGAATACGGTGGATATCAGCTCGGGTCGTCGACCATGGCCGGAAAAGACAAGACGGTCGGCCCCTCCGGCGCCTGTGGGCAAAACCAGTGGCTTGACATCGCGATGCCGTTCCGCCTGGACAGAATAGGCTGACCGGGCGGGCCAAATCGCCTCAGCCTGAACGGCTTCAGGTGGGAAGCATGTCCTGCCACGTCTTGGGCGCTTTCGCGGCAACGAGATCCGACTGCTGGTACAGCTTCCCGTCCGGACCGACGTAGCGACCCGTATGCGGGTCATACCGCGCGATCGTGACGGACGGCCCAGCCGCAGGACCGAATGCGCTTGGCGCGGCCTGCGGGCCCGGGCCGCCGGCCGTGCCGGGTGGTGCGGCATCGGGAGGTGTGGGCGGTGCGGGAGCGGCTGGCGCCGGAAGTTCCGCCGGTGAAGGGACATCGAGTGGCGCTATGGGCGAAAGGTCGGCCGACATCCCCGACAGGGGCGCCTGCGGGGGCGGTCCCGACGAGGGCACCGGCGGAACAGCCGCGGCAATCGCGCCAGGCGGTGGATTCTCTCCCCGCGGCCCCGGCGGTGCGCCGCGCGGCACCGCCCCCGGCGGCAGCGGCGTCCCCTCGACCGGGCCGAAGAGCCTGTCGTTGACGGTAACCCGATCATCGGGTGGGATGCCCTGGGCGATCAGGTTCGGGTCCAGTGGGTAAGGACCGAGAACGTGCTGGCGCATCGCCAGCGGCATGAAGGGCTTGTCGCTGTTGCAGATTTCGACGGTGGGCGCACGCTTGCCCGGGTGACCCATGCAGGGATAGTTGCGGGCACCGCGAACCGCGATCGGTGAATCCTGCGGGAGTTTGCAATACAAGCCGTCCGGTGTGTCGATGTCGCTGAGGTCGTCCGGGGATCGCCATGTGTTGGGTGGCATGAAGCCAACCGTGCAAATAGGCGGATCGTCGATCGTGAGTGCGAAATCGCCTTGGGCCGTACCCTCGGGGTGGTTCTCCGCCTGGGCGGCCTGCTCGATCGCAACCGCCGACGGCAGCAACACGAGCAGCTGCTCCAGCGAAGGGTGGTAGGTGATACCGATCTGCCCGATGGTGGTCAGGTTGGCCAGCAACACCGGCAGCGTCGGTTTGATTTGTTCGAGAAGCCGGGATGCTTCGTTGGCTGCCTCGGGTCCGTTTCGCAGCAGAGTGCGAACGTTTGAATCATCCTGTACGAACACGTCCGAAATTCCCGCGAGGCTGCGCGCCCACGTTCTGATCGAATCGGTGGTGCGTGCTTGCGAATCCAATAGCGGCCCAGTGTCTTCAGTGAGGGTTCGGGTTTGATCGACGACGCCGTTGGCGTCGCGGGACACTGTCGTTGTGGAGTCGAACAGTGATCCCAGGTCGTAACCGGAACCGTTGAAGCCGTGGAAGGTCTCGTCGAGCAAATGGCCGAGTTTGGTCTTCGGGATGCTCTGGACCAAAGCATTAAGCTGATCCAGCATCGGCCCGACCGGCTGCGGAATTGTCGTGTCGCGCATCGCGATTACCGAGCCGTCGTGCAGGTAGGGCGGCGAATCGGTTCTGGGCTGCAGGTCCACGTACTGTTCACCGACCGCGGAGACACTGAGCACCGCCGCCGTCAGGTCCGCGGGGACCTTGGGTGAAGTGTCAAGCGACAGTGTGGCTTTCGCTCCAGTCGGCGTCAAGCTCACTGAGGTGACCTTCCCGATTTGCACCCCACGGTAGGTCACGTTGGAAAACCGGTAGAGACCGCCGGTGGCCGGCAGCTCCAGCGTCACCGTCATCCGACCGATGCCCAGCAAGGTCGGCGCTTGGATGTAGAAGAGCACCATCGCAATCACGCCGATGGTCCCGACGATCGTGAAAATCGCCAGCTGGATCCGGATGAAGCGGGTCAGCATCTATCCGCCACCTTCCGTGGGTGCCACAGAGGGCGCCACAGAGGTCGTTGTCGGCCCGGGCGCACGTGGCGGGCCGGGCAGCCGGGCCCCGGGCGGAGGCGGGGGCAGCGGCAGCGCCTCCGGATCGACCCACGGCGGCCTGATGGGGTCATTCAGCGGATCATGTGTGTAATTCAGGTAATACGGGTCCCCGGGCGCCGGCACCAACGGCTGGTCCAGCTGCCCCCAGTGCGTCCCCAACATCAGTCCGCGCTTGAGCCGTGGTATCGACAGGTCCAAATCGACGTGCAGGTTGAAGTAGTCGCCCCGGACCGCTCGGTCGACGAAGTTCTGGGTGAACGGGAACACGAAACTCGCCGCGATGGCCGTGCCGAGCTCCGGTCCGACGTCGGAGAGCGCGCGGATGGTCGGCTCCAGGTTCTTGAGATTCTTGACCAGGTCGGCCTGAGAGTCGTTGATCAGCCGGGTGGCGGTGCTGCTGAAAACGCGGAGCCTGTCCAGGGCCGCCGTCAGTCGCGGCCTCTCCCTGATCAGCACATCCAGTGCGGGCGGTACTTTGCGCAGTGCCTGGCTGAGAACGTCGCGTTGCCCGGCGAAGGTGCCGGCAAGCCGGTTCAGCGCCTGGATGGACTCAACGATGTTGTCCCGCTGGTCGTTCAGTGTTCCGACGAACGTGTCGAGGCGGGTTAGCAGATCGCGTACGGCGCCCTCGCGCCCGGACAGGGCGATGGAGAAATTGTGGATGATTTCGCCGATTTGTCCCAGTCCCCCGCCGTTGACGACCGCTGCCAGCGACGACAACGTCTGCTCTGTCGACGGGTACGCCGATGACCGACTGAGCGGGATGGTGGCGCCCGGCTGCAGCCGTCCGGTTGGCTCCTGGCCGAGCGGGGAGTTGAGTTCCAGATGCATCGACCCCAGCAGACTCGTCTGACCGACGGTGGCCACCACGTTGGCCGGGACGACGACATCGCGCTTCACCGAGATCTCGACGTCGGCATGCCAGCCTTGCACCCTCATATTGCCGACACTGCCGACGATGACGTCGTTGATCATCACTGGCGAATTCGACTCCATCGTACCGACATTCGGCAGTTCGACGTGGTAGATATCGGCCCCGGGACCGCGTCCGACCGCGCCCGGCAGGGGTAGTGAGTTCAGGCCGTGGAAGGCGCATCCCGTCAGGGTCAACATGGCGCAGGAGCCGATGGCGAGCAGCCGCCGCCCAGACACCCACACGCGGGCGGTCATGATTGCGGCCCTTCGGCCGGCAGCAGCATGCCTGACACACCCGGCGCCGCCGGTGGTGGCGGTTCCATCGGTGTCGACGGCGGAGGCGGCAGCGGCATCGCCGCGCCCGGTATCCGCGCGGGCGGCTCCGCCCCCGGCGGTCCCACGGGATCACCCGGTAGACCGGTGTAGGCCGACACCGCGGGCGGAATTTCGGGTGGTCCGGGTTTGGGGCCCTCACCGCCAGGTGCCAGGCGCGGTTCGGTGTAGAGGATGTTCTCCGGGTCTATCGACTTCTGCAGGAATATGTTGATGGGGATCGGCAGGCTGTTGAAGTTGAGCACCCGCAACCCGGGACCGAGGAACATCGAGCACAGCTTGCCCGATTCAACCGCGGTGACGTTTTCGATGGCACCCACTGCCGTGCAGCCGGGTACGGGCAGGGGAACCATCAGACCCGAAAACGTGGGGTTCGCGAAGTTCATGATCCCGAACCCGCCCACGATGGTTCCGGTGTCGGCGTTGTAGTCGTTGAAGAAGTTGCCGAGCGCGTTCGGCGCGGCGTGCAGGATGTTTTCCAGCGGCATGCGCTGATTGACCAGGATCTGCGTGACATCGGCCAACCGGGCAATCTGCTCGCTAGTCCCCTCGCGAGTTTCGGCGATGAATCGCTGCACCTCGCCGACCGCCGTCGACAGCTCGGTCAGCGCCGCGTCCAGCTCGGATTTGCTGTCGTTGACCACGCTGGTGAGCGTGGCCAGCCGGTCGTTGAACTGCACGATCTGGACGTTGCTGTCGCGCAGCGCGCTAACGAAGATCTGTAGGTTTTTGATGATGTCGACGATGTTGCCGCTACCGTTGGCGAGGATCCGGCCCACCCCTGACAGTTGCGCGATTGTTTGCCGCAGCTTGTCGCCGTTGCCGTCGAGCGCATTGGCGGCGCTGTCGATGAACCGGCCCACCGACGTGCCCGAGACACCACTCTTGGGTCCCAAATCCGTTGCCAGCCGCATCAACTGGGTCTTGACCTCGTCCCACTCGACGGGCACCGCGGTCCGCTCGACGGGGATCACCGCGCCGTCCGGCATGACCGGGCCGCTGGTCCGGTAGGCGGGAGTGAGCTGGACATAGCGGGCAGCAACCAGGTTCGAGGCAACGATGACCGCTTTCGCGTCCGCCGGAACGGGCACGCTGCGGTCGACCCCGAGGGTCATCTTGACCTGTTTCCCCTGCGGCTCAATGGATTTGATCTTGCCGACCTTGACACCCGATACCCGCACCTCGTCACCGGGATAGACCGCGGTGGCGGTGGTGAAATAGGCGGTAATCGTTCTTGGGGCAAAGAACGTATTCCGGACGAGCACGGCGGCGCCGGCAACGACGAGCCCGACCAGGACAACCGCCGCCACGGTCGAAAGCCGCTTGCGCTTAGCCGGGGGAATTCGAGATATCACTGCGACCCTCCGACCCTGCCGCCCAACGTACAGTCGGGGCATACCGGAATACCGTTGTACGGCCACGGAACCAGCGACCGAGGTACCGGCGACGGGTAGCCAGGACCGCGAGCCGGGTCGAAGGTGCGGAATCCCCAGAGATAGTCGAGGAATGGCTGGAAGATTTGCGGGGCAAGGAAGTTCGGGACGAAAGCCTGATAGGCGTACATGCTGGAGATGCCCTCACCGACCGTGATCTGGAATTTGGCGAGTCCCGGCAGCGCTTTGCTGATGTTGTCGCGGTTTTTTTCCAGCATCGCGGTCAGCGAATTCAGCCTCTTCAGCGTCGGTGCCAATTCGCTTTCGTTGTCATGCACCAGGGCCGTCAGCTGTTTGGCCACCGTCGACGTGTTGGCCAACAGGTCCACGATCTCCTGCCGGCGCGCCACCAGTACTTGGAGCAGGGCGTCGGAGTTGAGGATGAGTTTGTTGACCTGCTGGCTGCGTTCGGAGAGAACCCCGGTGACGTCGGCAGCGCTCTTGAACAGCTCACCCAGATTCTTGTTACGGCTGTTGAGGGTGCGTGACAGTCGGGTGAGTGCGTCAAAAGCCGGTCCCATTTGGGGTGCTATCTGGTCGAGCGTCGCCGACAGTGTGTCCAATGACTGATTCAGCGTCGCGGTGCTCGTCCCGGCGGTGTCGGAGGTCAAGTCGCTGACCGCTTCGGTCAACGAATAGGGCGAAGACGTGCGCGAGACGGGAATGAGCGCCATCGGGTGCAGCTTGCCGGTGCCGGCAGACTCCACTGTCAACACCCGCTCGCCCAATAGCGTGCCCGTGCGGATGTGCGCGGACGTCTCCGAGCCGAACAGGATGTTGCCCTTCACCGCGAACGTCACCAGCGCATCACCCTGGTGCAGTTCAATATTCGACACAGTGCCAACTTTGATCCCCGATACCGTCACGGGGTTGCCTGGCGCGAGGCCGCCGGCTTCGGTGAACAGGGCCTGGTATCTGACCATCGTCGCCCATGTGACGAACCGGTCGGGCGACAGGCCCACCAGGATGGTCAGCGTGATCAAGACCGCGCCAATGAATCCGGCCTTGATCAACCCAGCTCCGCGATATTTCAGCATCAGGGTTCCGTGCACCTTCCAGCATCGGACCTAAATATGGGGGCTTTCACCGTCCGGCCCTGAAGGTCCGTGCCGCGGAGCTCCAACTGGCAGAGGTAATACGGGATCGTGGAGCCGTTCACGCCGAGTCGCACCAGCTTGCGGTAGTTCTTTGGCGCCTTCCCGAGTGCGGCGTCGAGGCGGTCCTTGTCGTCGTCGAGGATCGGCGCCAACCGATTCAATTGGTCTATGGTGCCCGACAGCGGCGGCCGCGCGCTGGTTAGCAGATCCGCCAGCGATGCGGTTCCGTTGTCCAGCGCCGTGATAGCGGCGCCGATTGTGTCGCGGTCGTCCGACAACCCGCTGACAAGCCGCTCGAGGCGATCGATCGCGCCGGAGAACTGGGTGCCGTCCTTGGAAATCGTGCCGATCACGATGTTGAGGTTGTCGATCAGTTGCTGCACGGCTTGATCGTTGTCGGCCAAGGCGTTCGAGAACGACGTCGTCTTGGCGAACAGCGACTCGAGAGTCCCTCCTTGCCCCTGGAATACCTGCAACAATCCTGAGGTCAGCGCATTGACATCGCGCGCATTCAGGCCCTGGGTAACGGGTTTCAGTCCGCCGAGCAGCAGATCGAGGTCAAGCGCCGGCGCGGTGCGGTCGACGGGAATCTGACCGCCGGCCGGCAGATGCTTGGCCGGGCCCGGACCGTCGAGCAGTTCGAGGTAGCGATCGCCCACCAGGTTGAGGTAGCGGACCGCCGCCCGGGTGCCCTCGGTGAGGACCACGTTGCGGTCGGTGTCGAACTTCACCACAACTTTCTTGTCCGGCTGCAGCGAAACGCTATTGACCGTGCCCACCCGGATCCCGGCGACCCGCACCGACTGCCCCTCCTTGAGACGCGACACATCGGTGAACACCGCCGAATACCCGGTCGTCGAACCCGTCCGGTACTGGCCGAAGATGAAGAACAGGGAGGCGGTCAGCATCACCATCACGACCGCGAAGGTCGCGACTTTGATCAGCGTGCCGCGTGTCCTCATCCGGGTTGTCCGATCTGAACCGGGTTGCGTGGCGGTCCGGCGATCGGCCCGTATAGCAGTTGTTTGAGGAGATCGGAGTTGATCAGCAGCTGCGGGTTTCCGTACCCCACCGGGTCGGCGCCGATATCTGAGATCAGCTGCTTTGGATGCGAGTTGAACGGGATTCTCGGCAGACCCATGCACTGGGGGCCGCCTGTCGCCGCGACCTTGGGCAGGTTCGTCGGATACCGATAACGTTCGCCGCCCCAGGTAAGACTCGCCGAGATGTTGATGCTCGGTTCCGACAGCGGCGAACCATGCGAGATCGTTATCAGACCGCCGAAAGCACAGGTGAACACCTCGTGGTACTCGCTGGTCAGATCGGTTGTCGGCACCAGCAGATGCAATACATTCGTCAGCGGTTCGCGGTTGTTCGACAAGACATCGTTGCCGATGTTGGCCAAGCCGATCGCGCTGATCAGCAATGCATCCAGGTTGCTCTGCTCGTCGACGATCGTCTGGCTGATCCGGTTCGCGTTAGCAACGGTTTTCACCAGGTTCGGCGCCGCGTCGGCATAGGCGTTCGACACCGCCGGTAACACCGCGAGGTCATGGCGGAATGCCGGAAGGCTCGGCTCCAGCTTGGCCAGAAAGGAATCCAAGTCGGTGAGCGACTGGCCAAGCTGTGTGCCCCGCCCACTGAACGCTTGTGCCAGCGCGCCCAGGGACTCGTTGAGCTTCGCCGGGTCGATCTGGGCCAGCACCGACACCAATTGCTGGAATACGGTGTTGATTTCGACCATGACGTGCTCGCCCGCCAGCGTCTGGCCGGCATGTAGCCGTTGCGCCGAGGGCTTATCGGGGGCCACCAGTTCGACCGACTTCGCGCCGAACACCGTCGACGACGTGATGTCGACGAGCACGTTGGCGGGAATGTATTGCAACTCCGACGGGAACATCGCCAAGTGCAGAGCCGCCCGGCCGTTCGGCAGCGACTCGATCGATTCAACCTTGCCCACCTGCACGCCGCGCATCTTGACCTTGGCGTCCGCGTTCATCACCAGGCCGGCACGCTGTGAGATCACCGTCACCGGCACGGTTTCGGTGAGGTCGCCCCGGAAAAGGCTTACCGCCAGCGCGAAGATCGCCGCGACCACCAAGACGGTTACCAGGCCGGCCAGCGGCCGTGCGTACGATCGGACGCCGAAGTGGCGGCCGGGTGATGCCGCGACAGGTGCGGCGGCACTGGTGGTTTCAGACTGGTGGACGGGCCGGGGGCCGAAGTCGCGCGTCACTTTCCTTTCACCACCTTTCGCTAGCCGGACAGGTTGAAGTTTCCGTTGGAGCCGTAGACGGCCAGCGAAACCAGGAGTATCACTGACACGACCACGATCAGCGAAGTCCGCACCGCGTTACCGGTCGCGACCCCCACGCCGGCTGGTCCGCCCGAGGCGAAAAAGCCGAAGTACGTATGGATCAACAGGATCGTGATCGCCATCGCGATGGCTTGCAGGAACGACCACAGCAAGTCGATCGGGTTCAAGAACGTGGTGAAGTAGTGGTTATACAAGCCGCTTGACTGGCCGAAGAGCATTGTGGTGATGAACTGGCTAGCCAGAAACGACAGGACGACGGCGATGCTGTACAAGGGCGTGATCGCCAACATTCCGGCCATGATCCGGGTACTGACGAGATACGAGATCGGCCGGATCGCCATCGATTCCAGGGCGTCGATTTCTTCGTTGATGCGCATGGCGCCCAATTGAGCTGTGACACCGGCACCGAAGGTGGCTGCCAAACCGATTCCCGCGACGATCGGCGCTGCGATGCGAACGTTGATGAAGGCGGAAAGGAATCCGGTCAGTGCCTCGATGCCGATATTGCCCAGTGAGCTGTATCCCTGGACCGCCAGCGTGCCGCCCGCGGCGAGCGTCATGAACCCGACAATCGCCAGCGTCCCGCCGATCATCGCCAAAGTCCCCGCGCCCATGCTGATTTCGGCGATGAGACGGATGATCTCGCGCCTATAGTGAGTGACCGCGAATGGTATCCCGCCCAGCGCTTTGCCGTAGAACAGCGTGTGATCGCCGATTCGGCTCAAGGTGGCCACCGGCTTCTGGGCTTGTCGCGTCAGACGCGGATAGGCCACGCGCAGTCCCATAGCTTGCCTTGCACCTCCTTCGCGCTACTTGGTCGAGAACCGGATACCGATAGCAGTGACAACCACATTGACGACCATCAGCGACATGAACGCGAACACCACGGTTTCGTTCACCGCGTTGCCGACCGCCTTGGCACCCCCACCCGACACCGTGAGCCCGCGATAGCACGCCACCAACCCGGCGATAAGACCGAAAAGCGCTGCCTTGACACACGAAATGATCATCTCCGGAACGCCGGTCAATAACGTGATGCCCGCCGCGAACGCGCCCGGGTTCACGTCTTGAACGAAGACCGAGAAGATGTATCCGCCCAGAATGCCGATGATGACCACCAAGCTGTTCAGTAACAGAGCAACCAATCCGGCGGCCAGCATGCGTGGCGTCACCAAACGCTGAACCGGATTGATACCCAGCACTTCCATCGCGTCGATCTCTTCGCGGATCGTGCGCGAACCCAAGTCCGCGCACATCGCCGTGGCTCCGGCACCGGCCACAATCAACACCGTCACCAACGGTCCGACCTGGGTGACCGCGCCGAAAGCCGCTCCGGCACCACTGAGGTCCGCAGCGCCGAGTTCGCGCAACAAGATGTTGAGCGTGAAGCTCACGAGAACCGTAAACGGAATCGCCACCAACAACGTGGGCACCAGCGAGACGCGGGCGACAAACCAGGACTGCTCGAAGAACTCTCGCGTCTGGAACGGCCGGCGAAACAGGAACCTGATCGCATCTGCCGACATCGCAAACAGGCCGCCGACCGCCTGCATTGCCCCGGAGAGATTCCCAGGCAGGGACACTCCCGGCGACCAGCGATTCGGGTTTTTATTCGCCATCGGCGTCAGCCCCAGTCGGCATCGTCAGCCCAGACCTTCGCACCGCCCCGAAGCGAAACACCTTCCGAATTACGGCATCTCGGCTTCGAAACGGTTTTTCTCCTCACGCCGGCCCTCCGTTCTCTTGCGTGAGTTGGCACTTCCAGGCCGTGTGGACCGCCCGAGCCCGCGAGTCTTGAAGCGCTTGGCGATTATGACTCATGCCGCGTCCAGGGGGAATGAAAAACGCATAACCGTTATCAGCGGCCTGGGCAGACATTTCCGACATTTCCTAGTCGCACCCGGCCCTAGGTGACCGCGCCGGCGGTCTTGAGTTCGATGATGCGATCCCAATCCAGCCCTAGTTCCAACAGAATTTCGTCTGTCTGCTCGGCGAATCCAGGCGCGGGACCGGTCTGCGGCGCGGTGACATCGAACTGCACGGGGTTGGCGACAAGCTCGAGTTCGCCTGCGCGAACCAAATATTCGTTCGCTCTGATCTGTGCGTCGTCGGCCGCTTGCAAGGTGTCCTGCACCGGCGCCCAAGGTCCCGCGAGCGTCGCAAAGCGTTCGCTCCACTCGGCAAGCGTGCGGGTTGCGATCACTTTGGTCAAGATCTCCACGGCATCTGCCGTATTCGCGGCAATGGCTTCCGCGTCGGCAAAGCGTGGATCGTCGATCAGTTCGGGCCGGTCTATATGACGGCACACGTCGGCCCAGAACTTGCCGGGCTGCATCATCACCAAGGAGATGTAGCGGTTGTCCGATGTCGGGTACACGCCCACCAAGGGGTTGACCGGCGATCCATGGATGCCCGGCGGCGGCGCTTGCATCAATTGACCAAGGTGTTTGGTCAATGCCACAGTGTGGCCGAGCGACCACAGTCCGCTGCCGAGCAGGGACACGTCGACGACGGACGGTTCGCCGGTGCGCTCCCGCTTGAGGAGGGCCGCCGCGATCCCGCCGGCAAGGTTGGTGCCCGAGATGGTGTCGCCGTAGGCCGGGCCGGGTGGGTTGATCATCCCCTCGTAACCCATCGGCGTGATGGTGGCCGCGGTGCCCGCACGGCACCAGAAGGCGGTCATGTCGTAGCCGCCCTTGACTGACTCCGCGCCGCGGGGGCCCAGGGCACTGCCGCGCGCGTAGATGATCGAAGGGTTGACCGCGCGGATGTCATCGACGTCGATGCCGAACTTCTGCCGGTGGTCGGGCAGAAAGCTGGTCAGGAACACGTCCGCGGTGCGGGCGAGTGCGTAGAGCACTTCCCTGCCCTCGGGCACCGACATGTCCAGTCCGATGCTGCGCTTGCCGCGGTTGGCGTGCTCGATGTTGGGGTTGGGGTCGCCCTCGACCCGCAGCATGCCGGTCTGGCGCAGCCCGCGTTGGGGATCACCGGTGACCGCGTGCTCGACCTTGACTACATCGGCGCCCCATTCGACCAGCACGGCGCCCGCCGACGGGACGAACCCGTACATGGCGACTTCCAGCACCCGGATGCCTTCGAGCGGTTTCACGCTTGGGCTCCCCCTATCACCGGCACGGCAAAAGTCTTGCGTTCCAGGAACTCTTCGAGTCCGGCGACACCCATCTCGCGGCCCACCCCCGACTGCTTGAATCCGCCGAACGGGCTGTCGGCGCCGAAGTAGTTGCCGCCGTTGACGGAAAACGATCCGGCGCGGATCCGGCGCGCTACGGCCAGGGCCCGATCCTGGTCGCGGCTGAAGACCGCACCGGCCAGTCCGTAGATCGAATTGTTGGCGATTCGCACTGCGTCGTCGTCATCATCGAAGCCGATGACTACCAGCACCGGCCCAAACACTTCGTCCTGCGCGATCTCGCTGTCGGGATCGACGTTGGTGAGCAGGGTGGGTGCATAGAAGAAGCCGGGGTCCAGGCGCTTGCCCCCGGTCACCAAGGTGGCCCCGGCGGCGACGGCCCGCTGGACCATGCCGTCCACCTTGTCCCGCTGGCGCTCGTTGATCAGCGGTCCCATGTAGGTTTTCGGATCGGCCGGGTCGCCGTAGCGGACATGGGCGAAGTGCTGCGCGATCAACTCGACGATTTCGTCGTGGTGCGCCTTGGGCACCAGCAGCCGCGATGTCAGCGCGCAGCCCTGACCGGCGTGGGTGACCATGCTGAACGCCGCGAACATGGTGGCGGTGGCGAAGTCGGCGTCGTCGAGCATGATCACTGCCGACTTGCCGCCCAATTCCAGGAAGACGCGTTTGACGGTGTCGCTGGCCGCGGCCATGATTTTGCGGCCGACCGCCGTTGACCCGGTGAAGGTCACCACGTCGACGTCGGGGCTGGTGGTCAGCGCCTCGCCCGACGCGGCATCCGACGAAGTCAGCACGTTCACCACACCGGCCGGGATATCGGTGTGGTTGGCGATCAACTCACCCAGCGCCAGGGTGATCAGCGGGGTGTCCGGCGCGCCTTTGAGCACCACCGTGCAGCCGGCGGCCAGCGCCGGGGCCAGCTTGGCCAGCGCGAGTTGGTTCGGATAGTTGTAGGCGATGATGGCCGCCACCACGCCGGCAGCTTCCTTCTCGACCCAGCGATGATGCTGCATGCCGCGCGATTCTCGGTTGCCCAAATCTTCGGAGAACTGATAGCTGCGCAGCAGGTCGGCGTAGAACCTGACGATGCCGATCGGTTCGTCGAGCTGGGCGCCCTGGGTCAGGGCACGGGTGGCGCCGACTTCGGCGATGGTCAGGTCGCGCAACTCCTCGGCGTGGTCGAGCAGCGCCCGATGCAGCTGATCGAGGCAACGGATCCGCTGCTCGACGTCGGTCGGCCAGCTGATCGTGTCGAAGGCGCGCCGGGCAGCGGCGATCGCCTGCTCGGCCTCACCGACGCCTGCATCCGGAGCGTGCCCCAGGATGGCGCCGGTGGCGGGGTTGATCGACGGGAACGTCTTCTCGGTCGTAACCAGTCGGCCGTCGATCAGCAGCCGGCGGTCGGCCCGTGACGCCTGCGCGCCGACGATTGGCACCCGGACGGTCTCCGCCGTGTCCTGCGCTGGCATGGTGGGGCCCCCTGGTGTGGTGACGGTCACGATAATTTCATTCTCATATCAGGCGAATCTTACATTCGAGCCTAGAGAATTCAAGAAAGCGTCCGGACCCTATAGGCCCGCTGAGCAGCTAAGCAATCGCTCAGCGGCACCCCGGCGAAGCCTCTCTATGCAGGCCGCGCACGGTTTCGCCCTTAGCTTGCACGCCGTTCTGGCGTGAGAGTAGCATTCTCATAATTGCAATCATGGTTCTTAAAGAACGAGATCGACTAGCGAAGAAGGGCTTGGGTGCTGAGCAGGTGAAGACCGCTTGAAGACCGCCCCGAAAACCGCGCTAGTGACCGGTGGCGGATCTGGCATCGGGCAAGCCGTCGCGCAGCGCCTGCAAAAAGACGGCATCGACGTGGCCACCATCGATCTCCGACCCTCCGACGCCGAGCTCGCCTATACCGCCGACGTAACCGATCGTTCGCAGATCGACGCCGCTTTGTCCGCTATCCACGACCGGCTGGGTCCGGTCACGATCCTGGTGAACGCCGCCGGTCTGGATGGGTTCAAGCGGTTCGGCAACCTCACGTTCGAGGAATGGCAGCGCGTTTTGGATGTCAACCTCAACGGAACTTTCCACGCGATTCAGGCGGTGCTGCCCGACATGGTGGAGGCCGGTTGGGGACGGATCGTCAATATCTCGTCGTCCAGCGCCCATTCGGGCCAGCCGTACATGGCGCACTATGTGGCCGCAAAGTCCGCGGTCAACGGACTTACCAAGTCGCTGGCACTCGAGTACGGGCCCAGCGGCATCACGGTAAACGCAGTCCCGCCGGGCTTCATCGACACCCCGATGCTGCGCAACGCCGAGACGCAAGGGTTCCTCGGCGATGTCGAGCAGAACATCGCCAGGACGCCGGTGCGCCGGATGGGCAAGCCCGAAGACATCGCCGCCGCTTGCGCCTTCCTGGTGTCCGAGGAGGCCGGCTACATCACCGGCCAGATCCTGGGCGTCAACGGCGGCCGCAACACCTGAGAGGCCTTAAGGAGAGTGCAACGATGAAGGTCTGGGTTGATCCCGAACGCTGCCAGGGGCACACCCTGTGCTCGATGATTGCGCCAAATTCCTTTCAGCTCAGCGACATTGACGGCAGCTCGTCGGCCGTGCGCGAAGTCGTTCCCGACGACCAGCTGGACCAGGTCAGGGAGGCTGCCCAATCCTGCCCGGAGCAGGCCATCATCTTGACCGACTAACACCAAGGGGAGACGGCACTTTGAGGGTGAATGACGTCGTCGGCGATAAAGACGGCGACAGCGATCGGAAGAAGAATCGGTATCACTTCGATCGGCACACCGCCGAATACCGGTCGCAGTTCAAGACGATCACCGAGGAGATGCACGCCCAGTGCCCGATCGCGTGGACCGACACCTACGGCGGACACTGGGTCGCGGCCGGCAGCAACGAAGTGTTCGAGCTCGCCCGCTGCCCGGCGGTCTCCAACGACCACGACATCCACGGCGAACGCCGCGGCTACAAAGGCATTTCGATTCCCACCGCCAGCCGGGTCAGTGTGGTGCGGGGCGGCATCCTGGAAATGGACGACCCCGAACATCGCACCTACCGGACGGTGCTCAACCCGTATCTGTCACCGGCGGCGGTCAAGCGCTGGGAGCCGTTCATCGACGACGTGACCCGGGCCTGCCTCAACGAGAAGATCGAGGACGGTCACATCGACTTCGTCGACGATCTGGCCAATATCGTGCCCGCCGTGCTGACCCTGGCGATGCTGGGCATCCCGCTGAACAAGTGGAACATGTACAGCGAGCCGGTCCACGCCGCGGTCTACACCCCGGAACACTCCCCCGACATCCAGCGGGTGACCGAGATGCACCGCCAGATGGGCCTCGACATGGTCAACAACATGATCGAGATTCGCGAAAACCCGCGTCCCGGCATCGTCAATGCCCTGGTGCAGATGCGCATTGACGACCAGCCCGCACCCGATCTGGAGATCCTCGGGAATCTCGGGCTCGTCATCGGCGGCGGCTTCGACACAACGACCGCGCTGACCGCTCATTCGCTGGAATGGCTTTCCGAGCACCCGGATGAACGCGAGCGGCTGCGGCAGTACCGCGACGCGCTGCTTGACCCCGCGACCGAAGAATTCCTGCGCTTCTTCACCCCGGCACCAGGTGATGGCCGAACATTCTCCGACGACGTCGCGCTCAACGGCACGCAATTCAAAGAGGGTGAGCGGCTTTGGATTTCGTGGGCGATGGCCAATCGTGATCCCGCGGTGTTCCACGAGCCGGATGAGGTCGTCCTCGATCGTAAGGGCAACCGGCACTTCAGTTTCGGCATCGGCGTGCACCGGTGTATCGGATCGAACGTGGCCCGCACCGTGTTCAAGTCGATGCTGACCGCGGTGCTCGACCGAATGCCCGATTATCGCTGCGATCCCGATGGCGCCGTGCACTACGAGACCATCGGCGTCATCCAGGGCATGCGCAAACTTCCGGCCACGTTCACCCCTGGCCGCCGGGTCGGCGCCGGGCTCGAGGAGACCCTGAACAAGCTGCAACGCATTTGCGACGAGCAAGAACTCGCCCGCCCCGTCACCGAGCGCAAGGAAGCGGCGGTCATCGACTAGTGGCGATCGGGGTAACCACCATCCGACTGAGCCACCCGTTAGCGGGCCCGTTGACGCGCGCGATTTTTCAGAGTAGGCCTGTGCAGCGTGGCCGCGCTTTATATTCAGTCCGAGCGCGCGTACGACAGATGGGAGACGCGTCGGTGAAGACCGTGGCAGTGACCCTTGGGCTTGCCGTGGCCGCGCTGACTCTCACGCCGACCGCCCGTGCGGACATGCAGATTGGCAACTACACGGCGAACACGGACCGGGATCGCGGCCACAACTGGATTTGGGCGATTCGGCCGTGCGTTTCTCGCGCACCGGGATGCCT
This sequence comes from Mycobacterium szulgai, assembly GCF_002116635.1. GTDB lineage: Bacteria > Actinomycetota > Actinomycetes > Mycobacteriales > Mycobacteriaceae > Mycobacterium > Mycobacterium szulgai. The sequence goes on from NZ_LQPW01000005.1 coordinate 53,884, forward strand.
GACCATCCAAGGAGTACCGCAACCCAACGGGCAAGCGGCGCCCTACAAAGAGGACGCGTACCTGTCCAATGGCCGCTACACCATGACCGTCGATGTGCCAGATGGCGTGCGCTGCGTGGTGCAGTTTTTTCCCTCGCATGACGTCTATTCGTGGGATGCGGTGACATTGAGCGGCGAACTGGTCACCACGTACGACACCGGGTGTGGCGGCGGCCCAGGGGGCACCGACACTTATCCCTTCACGCTCGTGCGATGGTAGCCGCGAACGCCTTCCTCTGCGGGGACGAATTCCCGTGCGAGACCCTTTCGGCAGCGACTCTCCTGCAGTGATGATGGTGACGGGCGTGAATCGCAGTGGGTGACGCGAAGCCGCCGCCAGATGACTCGGCCATATCGCAAGCCGAGGCGATGGCGTTGCTGGAGGAAGCCGAGGCAGAAGCCGCCGAAGCCGAAGCATTGGCCGCCGCCGCCCGCGCGCGTGCCCGTGTCGCCCGGCTACGGCGCGAAGTGCAGGCCGAATCCGCCGAGAGCGCTGAGGCCAAGCCCCCCGACGAACAAGGCCCCGATGTCGAAGAGTCCGATTCGGAGACCCACGAGGAAGCCGCCCATGAAAGCCAGGAACGCTTCGAAGCTGCGGCACCGGAATCCCAGCGGCCGAAGTGGCGCAGGGCCGCAAGCCGGTTGTTGTCACCGTTACCGATTTCCAAAGTGGCCGCGATAATCCTCATCTGCGCATTTGTTGGCGCCAGCGGATACATGTTGTGGCAAGACCGCAACGCCACCGAGCGAAGCCAACGCGCTGCGAACTTCATCGCCGGGGCCAAGCAGGGCGTAGTCAACATGGCGTCCTTGGACTTCCACAGGGCCAAGGAGGACGTCCAGCGGCTACTGGACAGCTCCACCGGCCAGTTCAGGGACGACTTCGCGCAGCGTGCAAACGATTTCGTGACGGTGGTCGAGCAGTCCAAAGTGGTCACGCAGGGAACGATCAATGCGGCGGCCGTCGAATCCATGGACGAGCATTCCGCGTCGGTTTTGGTCGCGGCGACATCGTCGATCACTAATGCCGCTGGCGCCAAGGACGAGCCGCGTGTGTGGCGCCTGCGGGTAACCGTGACTGAAGAAGGCGGACAGTACAAGATGTCGAAATTGGAGTTCGTTCCGTGACCGGTGAAAGGGATGAAACCCACGACATCGAAACCACCGATACCGCAGAGGCCGCAGAGGCCGCAGAGGCCGCAGAGGCCGCAGAGGCCGCCAAACGAACCAAACGCGAGCCGCGGGACCGATCACGCACGCTACGCAAAGTGAAGGTCGTTCCTGCGACTCTGATACTCCTGCTGCTGACATCCGCCGGTGTGGCGACGTGGCTGTACTTTGAGCGCTATCAGCCAAACCGACGGACCGATCCCGGCGTAGCCCGGGTGGTCGTCAGCGCGGCCTCCGAGGGAACGGTTGCGCTGCTCTCATATTCACCCGAATCGCTCGACAAGGACTTCGCGACCGCCAAGGCGCACCTTTCCGGGGATTTCCTGTCGTACTACAACCAATTCACCGAGCAGATCGTGGCTCCGGCGGCCAAGCAGAAGTCGTTGAAAACCACCGCTCACATTGTCGGGGCCGCAGTGTCGGAGTTACACCCGGATTCGGCCGTCGTCCTGGTGTTCGTCAATCAGACCACCACAAGCAAAGACAAGCCCGACCCCTCCATGTCGGCGAGCAGCGTCCGGGTGAGCATGACACGTATCAATGGCACCTGGCTGATCACCAAGTTCGACCCGGTCTAGGACCTCGGTAGCGTTTCAGTGCCGAGCGTGAAGCTGGCTTCACGTGAGCCGCCCAACGTGAAGCTGGCCGCACGTTCGCTAGCCGCGCGGCAATCCCAGCACCCGCTGGGCGATGATATTGCGCTGGATCTCCGAGGTTCCCCCCGCGATGGTGCCGGAAAAGCTTCTGGCGTAACGCTCGAACCAGCTGGCGAAGTAGTGGTCCAGGTTCATCGGCGCGTACGGCCCGGTCAGCGCGGGACTAACCAGCCCGTCGGGCCCGGCGGCCGACAGGGCTTGCTCAAACGCACGCAGTTCCGCTTCGGAACCGAGCAGCTTGAGCACCGAGACGGCGGCGACGTCGTCTTCGCCACGGGAGGCGCGTGCTAGGGCCACCGAGCCCAACAGCCGCAAGGCCTGCTTGTCCATGATCGTGGTCGCATAGTGGTCGCGTTCCAGCTCGGTGGCCGGCCGGAAATCGGCGATCACGTTGTCCAGCCGGTCGGCGAAACCCAGCCACATCATCGTGCGTTCGTGACCAAGGGATCCGTTGGCCACGCGCCACCCGCCGTTGAGCGAGCCCACCAGGTTTTCCGCCGGCACCCGAACATCGGTGAAGAACACTTCGTTGAAGTCCAGGTCGTCGGCCGAGCAGATGGACGGGAAGGGCCGGCGTACCACGCCTTCGGTATCGGTCGGGATCAGTAATACGCTGATGCCCTTGTGCTTTGGCGCATCGGGATCGGTACGCACAAAGGTCAACAGCACATCGGCGTCGTGTGCGCCCGAGGTCCACACCTTCTGCCCGTTGACCACGAAGTGGTCGCCCTCGAGGACGGCCCGGGTACGCAATGACGCCAAGTCGGAACCCGCGCTCGGCTCGCTCATCCCGAGCGAAGCGGTGATCTCAGCGCGCAGGATCGGCACCGCCCACCGATGTTTCTGCTCGTCGCTGCCGAACGACAACAACGACGCCGCAACGATATTCACGCCTTGCGGATTGAAGCTGTGATAAATCCGCCGGCGGCTGAGCTCTTCGAGGTACACGAACTGCTGTAACACCGTTGCGTTGCGCCCGCCGAATTCCGGTGGCTGACTGGGCAATAGCCAGCCGTTTTCGAACAGCAACCGCTGCCAGCGGCGCGCCCACGCCGGCATGTGCGACACCGACCGCGGACGCTCCTGCGTTTCGCTTGCGGGCGGCAGGTTTTCGTCGAGAAACGCCGAGAACTCCGCACGGAACTCCTCGACCTCGGAATCAAAAGTCAGCTGCACGGTACTCCTCGGCGATCCGGGCTCGATGCTGTGCGGCACCCCCGAGCATCAACTCACCGGCTTTGGCCCGCTTCAGAGCGAACTGCAGATCGTTCTCCCAAGTGAATCCCATTGCGCCGTGCAGTTGGATGCCGTGGCGGAATACCAGCGACTGACACTCCCCCGCCGAAGCCTTGGCCATGGCGGCGGCCAGCCGGCGGCGCGGATCGTCGGCGGCGATGGTCAACGCCGCGAAATAGGCAAGTGCGCGAGCGCGCTCCACGGCGATGTGCATGTCCGCGGCCTTGTGTTGCACCGCCTGGAACGAGCCGATCGGCACCCCGAACTGATGCCGGCTCCGGACATGTTCGAGTACCAGATCGAGGATGCGCTGGCAGGCACCGACCATGTGGATTGCCATGCCAGTCAACGCAATATGGCTCGCGCGCTCCGCGTCGGCGGATAGCCGCGAGCTGTCGGGGATCCGGACTGCGTCGAACGACAGATCCGCGACATGCAGCACCGGGTCGAACACCGATTCACGTCGAGTCGACACCTGAGGGGCCTCGACGAGGAAGACCCCGGCCTCGGTGACCACCGCCAGCCGGTCGGCACGATCGCCGTCCAGAACATGACGTGCCGTGCCATCGAGCACCCAACCGTCGGCGGCACGGCGAGCCGTCACTCCGCTGTACACCGCGGTGCCCGACTGGTGTGGGTCGAAGCGGTCCCCGGCCAAGGGCGCGAACTGGCTCATGGTCGCCAGGAACGGGGTGGGATCGGTGGCATGCCCTAGGGCTTCGAACACGATGGCCAGCTCCACCGCGCTGGCCGGGTCGCTGAGCTCTGTCCAACCTAGGTCGACGTAGGCCTTCCAGAGCGGGTCGGAGTCGACGCCGTCCTCGGCCACACTGCGGACCAGTGACGGCGGGCACTGCTTGGTGACCACATCGCGCACCGTGTCCTGCCACAGCCGTTGATCGGCATCGAACTCCAACAGCATCGCGGGGCCGCCTCCCACTGGACAACGTCGTCGATAGCAAGCGAGAATAACATTCTCTGATGCGGAAGCAGTAATCTCGGAAATGGGCTATGGGGTGCAGTCCGATCAGGTAAGGACCTAATGGTGGATGCCGCGACCACGCTGTGCGAGATCGAGGAGATCAAGCAGCTCAAGGCCCGATACTGTCGCTACCTGGACACCAAGCGCTGGGATGACTGGCGTCAGCTGTTCACCGACGACTTCGTGAGTGACACCTCGCCGTCGGGCGGCAAGCGGATCGCCGGCGCCGACGAGTTCGTTGCCTTCGTTCGCAACGCACTGGGCAAGCAACCCACCGTGCATCAGGTGCACGCTCCAGAGATAGCAATGACATCGCCGAGGAGCGCGACGGGGATATGGGCGCTCGAGGATGTAGTGCGCTTGGCCCCCGGCATCAATCTGCACGGGCGCGGTCACTACCACGAGACCTACCAGAAGCTCGACGGCCGGTGGCTGATCGAGACATCCACGCTGACCAGGCTGCGCGAAGACATCGTCAATCCGCTTTTCTCCGTTCGTCTTTCACCACGGTTGCGGGACCTGGGCGCCGCCGTGGCACGCAGGCTCGGCTCATGAAAAGTCAAACAGTGCTTGTCACAGGCGCTTTCGGACAAGTCGGGAAGCGTTGCGTGCAGATCCTGCTACACCGCGGCCACACGGTAATCGCCATCGATCTGCGCACCGACGCTTCGGCGACCACCGCTGGGGCCATGGCACAAACCGCGCTGATCCCGGAATTCATCGACCTGCTCGACGAACCCGCCGTCGCCGACGTAGTGCGACGTCATCGACCCAGCGCGATCGTGCACCTAGCGGCGATCGTCGCCCCGCCTTCATACCGCAACCCCCGGCTGGCCCGCCGCGTCAATGTGGACGGCACCCGAAACCTGGTCACGGCAGCACAGAAGCTCACTGCGGCACCGCTTTTCGTGTTCGCCTCCAGTGCGGCGGTCTACGGCTCGCGCAATCCTTACCGCCGTCCGGAACGCATCACCGGAGAAACTCCGGTGAACCCGATCGACCAGTACGGCGAAGACAAGGTCCTGGCCGAAGCGGCCATCATTGAAAGCGGTCTGCCTTACGCCATATTGCGGCTTGCCGCGATCGTCTCCCCGGACGGTGCGACGACCCTCGACGGTGATTACCTGGTACTGATGCGGGCCACTCCAGCCGACAACCGCATGCACGCAACCGACGCGCGCGATGTCGCGCTTGCCTTCGCCAACGCCGTCGAGCGCCGCGACGCCGTTGCCGGCAAGGTGCTCGTGATCGCCGGCAACGAATCCAACGTGCATCTGATGAGCGACCTGCAGGACGACGTGATGGCCGCGGTCGGCATCGGCCGGCTCGGACCCTCTGCCGGCCTGCCCGGCAATCCCGACGACGAGCGGGGCTGGGCGTTCACCGGCTGGTTCGACACCGCGCAATCCCAGGCGCTGCTCGACTACCAAGAACACGACTGGCCGGAAACCCTTGCCTGGGTTGCCGACTCGATGGGCCGGCGCCGAACGCTGCTCATGGCACTGGGTCCGGTGATCCGCCCGGTGATGCGCGCATTGCTTGCCGTGCAGCGGCGATGCGAGCACCGCGGACCTTACGCCGACCCGTGGGCATTCATCGGCGAAAAGTTCGGTTCCGAGGCGCTGGCGTCCACCGCCGGCTGAGGGCTCGGCATTGGCGTCGACACGCCACTGAGCATTGCGCAATTGACCCTCGCGTAAAGATACAGTTGCCCGAATTGCGCATGAAGTTGGGTGGTGATGAGCAAAAGCGCGGTCGACAATATGTCGCGCCGGGAATTTCTGGCCAGACTCGCTGCCGCCACCAGCACCGGGGCCCTTATGTCGTTGGCCGGGCCAGTGATCGAAAAGGCTTACGGCGCGGGCCCGTGCTCGGGACATTTGACCGACATCGAGCACATCGTGCTGTTGATGCAGGAGAACAGGTCGTTCGACCACTATTTCGGCACGCTCTCCAGCATCGACGGGTTCAGCACCGCGTCCCCCTTGTTTGCGCAAAAGGGCTGGAACCCGCAGACCCAGTCGCTGGACCCGGCCGGCGTTACCATTCCCTATCGCTTCGACACCACCAGGCCCCCGTTGCTCAACGGCGCCTGCATCAACGACCCCGACCACGATTGGGTCACGATGCACCTGTCCTGGAACGGCGGGGCCTGTGACAATTGGCTGCCGGCGCAAGCACGATCGCGCTCGGTGGCCAACACTCCCGTGACCATGGGATACCATACGCGCCAAGATCTTCCAGTTCATTTCCTGCTGGCCGATACGTTCACGGTCTGCGACAAATACCATTGCTCGGTATTGGGTCCAACATTTCCCAACCGGCTGTACTGGCTGAGCGCCTGGCTCGATCCCGACGGTACCGACGGCGGTCCGCTGTTGGAAACCGTCAAAAACTCACCCATCGGAAAATACAGCTGGCGCACCATGCCGCAAAACCTCAGCGATGCCGGGGTTAGCTGGAAGATATACAGCGACAAGATATTAGGGCCCGCCGTCAACAACTACGTGGGCTATGACCAGATCATGCAGTGGTTCAAGCAGGCCGGGGATCCGCGTTCGGAATTGGCCCGATTCGGCATCGCTCCGACCTACCCCCGCGACTTCGCTGCCGACGTGAAAGCCAATCGGCTACCGAAGGTCTCCTGGCTGATTCCCAACTTCATCGAGTCCGAACACTCCGCGATGCCCAACGCGGGCGGCGCCGTCGCGATGCTGGATACGATGCGGATCCTGCTTTCCAATCCGGCGGTGTGGGAAAAGACCGCACTGATCATCAGCTATGACGAAAACGGCGGCTACTTCGACCACGTGGTGCCCCCAACCGCGCCGCCGGGAACGCCAGGCGAGTACGTCACGGTACCTGACATCGACACCGTGGGGGCTTCCGGTGGCATCCGCGGACCGATCGGCTTGGGCTATCGCGTCCCGTGTTTGGTCATCTCGCCGTACAGCCGCGGCGGGCTGATGGTTCATGACGTGTTCGATCACACCTCACAACTTCGATTGATCGAGCGCCGGTTCGGCGTACCGGTACCTAACCTGAGCGCGTGGCGCCGCAGCGTGACCGGCGATATGTCATCGACTTTCAACTTCGCCGTCCCACCAAATCCGTCGCAGGTCAACCTGACTCGGCCCCGTGTGTTGTCGGCACTGGCGCAATGCGGGCTCGGGCTGGAAGCGGTGACGGGAATCTTTCGGCTGAATCCTCCTTACCGGGTTCCCTATCCGCAGACGATGCCCGCCCAGGAGCTCACGCCGGCCAGAGGAATTCCCAGCGGTCCCTGCTGAAACCCGCGCCCTCAAACGAATAACCCCGAGCCCGGCTGGTCCCAATAGTCGAGGTTCACCGCGTCGGCTACCGGGCGGCGACGAACGCGACCGTGCTTGCCCTTCGGCCACCCGACCACGATGTGTCCGGCAAGCATCCAGTCCTCGGGTACGCCGACGGCTTCGCGCAGCAGTCGTTCTCCCCCATACGAGGCCCAGCTCGTCATGCAGGCACCCAGGCCTTGCGCGCGGGCGGCCAGCAGAAAATTCTGCATCGCGGGGAAAATCGATCCGCCCAGCAACAGCTCGGAGGCCGTCTGGTAGTGCTGTTGCGCGAAGAGCACCGAGGTGAATTCTCCTGCCCGGTCATGTAATTCGTAAGTCGCGCGGTAGGTACGGGCCCGGCGGCTGTGGTCGTCCGCGCCGGGCCGGCTCATGCCGTAAACCGGCTCGATCACCCCTAGCGCCTGGGCCGCGGCCTTGGCCACCGCGGCGCGCTGTTGCGGCGACCTCAACACCACGAAACGCCAGGCTTGTGCGTTGGCGCCGGAAGGGGCCCAGGTGGCCGCTTCCAGGCAGCGCGCCAGGGTGGCGTCGTCCACCGGCTTGTCGGTGAAGCGCCGGATCGTGCGAGCGGTCGACATCACCTCCCACACGTCTCTGGTTGCGCCTGTCATGAATCCCTGCTTCCTGTCGGTAAGGCAATTCCCGTTTCCGGCAAGCTAATTCGTTGGTCGTCGTTGACGACTCTAAACTCCTTGCTATGGACAGCGAAACATACCAGCGGGGACGACAGATCCGCTCCGAAGTTCTGGGCAAGGAATACGTCGACAAGGCGATCGCCCAGGCCGACGAATTCACCGGCCCCCTACAGGATCTCGTCACCGAATACTGCTGGGGCGCGGTATGGGGACGAGAGGGCCTGACCCGAAAGACGCGCAGCATGCTCAATCTGGCCATGACCTCGGTCCTCAACCGGCCACACGAATTGCGCACCCACATCAGGGCGGCGCTGACCAACGGCGTCACTCGCGAGGAGATCCGCGAGGTCTTCCTGCAGGTTGCCATCTACGCCGGCGTGCCGGCCGCTGTCGACAGCTTCCGCACCGCCGGCGAGATCTTCGCCGAACTCGACAACGGCTAGCTCTTCATCAACAGGGACCGCTGGGGATCCCACGAGCAGGCGTGGTTTCCTGACCGGGCATCGACTGCGGATAGGGCACCCGATAGGGAAATGGCGAATGGTATGAATTCGCAATGTTCCCCAGCAACGCGTTCGGTACGCATTGCGGCAGTTTGGCTAATGCTCCCAGTAAGGGATTGTCAAGCTTGGGCGCCGCTGGATTCGCCGGGACGGCGAAGTTGAAGGCCGATGTCATATCGCCGACCACGCCGTCGCGCCAGGGAGTCAGGTTGGGCACCGGAACGCCGAACCGCGCCCGGATCAACTTCAGCTGTGAGGTGTGATCGAACGTGTCATGCACCATGAGCGGGCCGCGGGTGTACGGCGACATAAGAATGCACGGAACGCGGATACCCAGACCGATCGGCCCGCGAATACCACCCGAGCCGGCTACGGCGTTGATGTCGGGCACGGTGATGTATTCGCCTTGCGTCCCCGGCGGCGCCGTCGGCGGTACCACATGGTCGAAGAAGCCGCCGTTTTCGTCGTAGCTGATGATCAGCACCGACTTTTCCCACACGGCCGGATTGGAGAGCAAAATCTTGAGTGCCTTCACAATTGCGATGGCGCCGACGTTCACCGGAAACGCCGGATGCTCGGACTCGAGGAACGGCGGAATCAGCCAGGAGACCGCCGGAAGTCTATTCGCTTTCACGTCGTCGGCGAAGTCTCTTGGGTACGCCGGGGCGATGCCGTAGCGGGCCAGGTTCGACCTCGGATTCTGGGCCTGCATGAAACTCTGGACCAGCCCGTTGTCGGAGAACGGCGAGTTGATGAGTGGCCCAGTGCTCTTGTCCTGGTACACCTTCCAGCTCACGCCGGCTTCTTCGAGGTTTTGCGGCATGATGCGCCAGCTGTAGTTCGCCGCCGGCGCGAAGCCCGGCTCGACCAGCACCGGCCCTCCGTTGGTGCCGGCGGGGTCGATGTTGGCGCTGAGCCAGTACAGCCGGTTGGGCAAGGTGCCGCTCAAGACCGAGCAGTGGTACCCATCGCAGATCGTGAATGTGTCGGCCAGCATGTAGTGAACAGGGATGTCTTTGCGGGTGTAGTAGCCGATGGTTGCGGGTGTGTCGGCAACCGACCGGGTCGCCGCCTGTGCCGGCAGCCAACCATTGTTGGCGCCGCCGTTCCACGAATTGTGGATCGCGATCCATTGGTGGTCGGGGTCGTTGACACACTCGCCGTTGAGAAATGGGCCCCGGGTCGTGTCCAGACGGAATGGCAAGGTATTTCCGGCAGGGTCAAGCGATTGCGTCTGCGGATTCCACCCCGGTTGCGAGAACACTACCGGCGGAGTGGGGTCGCCGAACCCGCGGGTGCCTGACAGCGTGCCGAAGTAGTGATCGAATGACCGGTTTTCCTGCATCAACAAGACGATGTGCTCGATATCGCTCAAATGCCCTTGGCACGGCCCAGCACCGTATGCCTTTTCGATTACCGGGCCGGCCCAGTCCATCAAGAATGCCGCGGCACCGGCGCCGCTTAGTTTGGCCAGAAATTCTCGGCGTGGGATGCTGCGGAATTTGCTGTCGGCCACGGACCGCCTTCCTGGTCAAATACCCGGTCACGATAAAGCGGCCTTCGTGATCAAACCCGCAGGGGCAACGGCGTGTCACCCGGGACTTGTCCAGCCCCGCCCGGCGTGCGTTCTTGCCACTGTTAGCTGCGCCGGATTGCGGCGGCGGCCGGCGAGACGGCGCGGGCGGCCGGCACCGCGCAAACGTCGAGAATGCTATTATCCGGATAGAAGAACTACACTTGCATCTAGGTCGTAAAAACCCATTGTCATCAGGGAAAATGATTAACCGAAATGCTTACCGGAGATCCGTTGATTGGCGGCCCACGAGAATGTTAGATTATCTATCATATGGCCCGGACGGCCTCGCCTTCGCAGTTGGCGGGCTGCCGAAAGCCGGAGGGTGGCTTTCGTGATCGAACATGCTGACGGAACTCGTACGCCAGTCATCGACGCCAGCGTGCACATCTTCTTTCCGTCCAACAAAGACTTGCGCTCCTTCCTGCGCGAGCCGTTCAAGAGCCGCGGGTTCCCTGACTACGAGATGGACTGGTACGGAGCGCCGGGCAGTGAGTACGCACCGAACACCGAGGGGCCCGACCGCGCCTATCCCGGTTCGGATCCCGAATTCGTTGGCAATGAACTGTTTTCGAATCGCGGCGTCGACGTAGCGGTACTGCATCCGATGGGCCGCGGCATCATGCCGGACCGGCACCTCGGCAGCGCGCTACATGCGGCGCACAACGAGATGATGGTGTCACGCTGGCTCGAGCACGACGAGTTCGGCGACCGGTTCCGCGGCACCGTGCGGGTGAACCCTGACGACATCGCGGGGGCACTGCGGGAGGTCGAGAAGTGGCGTGAGCATCCGCGGGTGGTCCAGATTGGCGTGCCATTGCAGTCCCGGGAGTTGTACGGCAAGCCGCAATTCTGGCCGCTATGGGAAGCCGCCGCCGAAGCGAACCTGCCGGTGGCCGTGCACATCGAGTCCGGCGAAGGCATCGGTTTTCCGCCCACGCCGTCCGGGCACACGCTGACCTACGAGCAGTACGTGAGCTTCATGGCGCTGAACTACCTGTATCACCTGATGAACATGATCGCCGAAGGGGTATTCGAGCGCTTTCCCACGCTGAAATTCGTCTGGGCCGACGGCGCGGCAGACTTCGTGACGCCGTTCATCTGGCGGATGGACACCTTCGGCCGACCACACCTGGAGCAGACGCCTTGGGCGCCGCGGATACCCAGCGACTACCTGCCCGGGCACGTGTATTTCATCCAGGGCGCGATGGACGGACCCGGCGACACCGAGTTCGCCGGAGAGTGGTTCGGCTTCACCGGCAAGGACGACATGGTGATGTTCGGATCCAGCTACCCGCACTGGCAGTGCGCTGACATCAGCAAGCTACCCAAAGCGCTGTCCACCGAACAGCGCGAAAAGGTCTGCTGGCGCAATGCGGCCAAGCTCTACGGGATCGACATTTCGGTCGACCTGGCAACTAGCTAGTCGCAGAATGGACAGTGAGCAAGGGAGATCACGATGACGCTGACTCATATGCAAGAACGCGTTCCCGCTGCCGAACGCATAGCCGTGCGGTGTGTCGATTCAGATGTCCACCCGGTGCCCAAGCGCGGTGAGATCACGCAGTACATCCCGGAGCCGTGGCGCAGCAAGTTCTTCCTCGACCACCGGGTAGGCGAGCTGATCTACTACGACGCTCCTGATTACGCGCACAGCTTTGCCATGCGCGTGGACACCTTCCCGCCCGATGGCGAATTCCCCGGCAGCGACCCGGATATGGCGTTTCGCCAGCTGATCATGGAAGCGGGATCCGACATCGCGATCCTGGAGCCCGGCGGCCGCACGCCGCGCATTCCCGAAGCCCACCAAGCGTATTCGACCGCTCTCAATCACTGGCAGGCCAACCACTGGCTGGACAGCCACAACAACTGGCACCAGCGCTGGCGCGGCTCGATCTGCGCGGCGGTCGAGGAACCCGAGGGCGCTGCCCGCGAGATCGAGGAGTGGGCGGGACACCCCTATATGGCGCAGGTGCTGATCAAGGCCGAGCCGCGGCCGTCCTGGGGCCATCCAAGGTACGACCCGGTGTGGAAGGCAGCCACCAAGCACGACATCACGGTGAGCTGTCACCTGTCGCGCAGCAATTACGAGATGTTGCCGACGCCGCCGGTGGGTTTCCCCAGCTACAACCACGACTTCATGGTGACGTACTCGCTACTGGCCGCCAACCAGGTGATGAGCCTGATCTTCGACGGTGTCTTCGACCGGTTCCCGACGCTGCGGATCGTCTTCGTCGAGCACGCGTTCACCTGGATTCTGCCGCTGATGTGGCGCATGGACGCAATTTACGCGGCCCGCAAACACCGGTTGGAGATCAAGCGCAAGCCGTCGGAGTACGTCAAGGAGCACATCAAGTTCACCACCCAACCGCTGGACTACCCCGAAGACAAGACCGAGTTGACCCGCGCGCTGGAGTGGATGGAGTGCGACAAGATCCTGCTGTACTCCTCGGACTATCCGCACTGGACGTTCGACGACCCGCGATGGCTGGTCAAGCACTTGCCCAAGGCAGCGCGCGAAGCCGTGATGTTCCGCAACGGCATCGCGACTTATCACCTGCCGGAGACCGTTCCGGTACTCGAGGGTCAAGTCCGGGTTCACTGAGTTGGCTTCCGCAGACGAGGGGGCGACGGTTGAGCGGCCCCGCCTAGCTCAGGGCCGCGAGCATGTCGTCGCAACGGTGGACGAAATCCCGCCGGGCACACATAAACTCGTACCGATCGGACGCCATGGGGTGGGCGTGTACAACGTCAACGGCACCTTTTATGCCATCGCCAACTACTGCCCGCACCAAGGAGGTCCGCTGTGCTCGGGCCGTGCCCGTGGCCGCACGATAGTCGACGAGAGCGCGCCTGGCGACGCCGTCATGGTTCGCGATCTGGAATACATCTACTGCCCTTGGCACCAATGGGGTTTCGAACTCGCGACGGGAACGACGGCGGTCAAACCCGAATGGAGTATCCGCACCTACCCGGTCCGTGTCGTGGGCAAAGACGTGCTGGTGATGGCGTGACACTACAGGAGAATCGCGTGTCTTCGGTCGAGGTGAACGGCGGCAAGGTGGTCTACGAAATCCTCGGCAACTCGGGCGATCTCATCGCCATGACGCCGGGTGGCCGGTTCAGCAAGGACGTCCCGGGTCTACGGCCATTGGCGCAGGCCCTTGTCGACGGCGGCTACCGCACGCTGTTGTGGGACCGGCCGAATTGCGGTTCCTCCGATGTGCAGTTCTACGGGCAAAGCGAATCGCATATGCGGGCCGAGACCCTGCACGGCCTGCTGGGCGAGCTCGGAGTCCAGCGGTGCATTCTGGCCGGCGGGTCCGGTGGCGCAAGGGATTCCATGCTCACTACCATGCTCTACCCCGAGCTCGTCGAGAAACTCGTGGTGTGGAACATCGTCGGCGGCATCTACGGCACGTTCGTGCTGGGTTCCTACTACGTGGTGCCGAGCATTCTCGCGGCACGCGGAACCGGAATCGACGGCGTGATGAAGATGCCCGAGTGGCGTGAACGCATCGAGGACAACCCGAACAACAAACAGCGTTTCCTCGACTTGGACCGCGACGAGTTCCTGACGGTGATGCTGCGCTGGCTCAACGCATTCGTATCCAAGCCAGGACAAACCATTCCCGGCGTCGAGGACGAAATGTTCGACCGAATCAAGGTTCCCACGTTGATCATCCGCGGCGGCGAGAACGACTGGGACCATCCGAAGCGCACGTCGCTGGAGGTCAGCTGCCTGATAAAGGGGTCGACGCTGATCGACCCGCCCTGGCCGGAGGACGCGTGGGAGCGCGCCAGCGAAGAGCGCGCGGCGGGGAAGGTGAAGCACTTCAATATGTTCGACACCTGGGTCCAGGCCGCTCCGGCGATCCTCGAATTCCTGGGGTCGTGATGCGGTTAACGGGTGCGAATGTGGACCTCACAGTTGAGCGACGCTTCGAGCGCCGTGTGAATCCGGCTTTCCGGTACGCGATCGATGTCGTCTTCGCGCAGCGTCACATAAACGATGTCGAAACCGTCATCGCCTGTCTCGCGACGGATTTCGCCGCTGAGCCCGAATGCGGAAAGGACACCGCGCGCATCGTCGTCGGTTCCCCGGCTCACGAAAGTGACTACACCCGTCAACGGACTGGTGTTGAACGCTTTGCCGCACAGCTCGATTGCGGCTCGCTTCGCCGATTCGACGTCATCGGTTTCGATGAGCAGTTCCAGCTCGCGGCCGGGATCGCCGTTGACCACATCGGCGTCCAGTGCCTGGAGTGCAGCCATGCCCTCGCGTAGCTGTCCGGGACTGAGTACACGCGTCGGGTCGACGTTGACCCGCACCACCGCAGTCCGCATGCGGGCTAGCCTAACTGCAACCGAGACAGGCTGATCGATGGAAGCCACCGATACCGCATTCCGGACCGTCGCCTGGTCGGGCTGTGCTCCCCGGCTGCTGACCGAACGCGACGTCCCCGAATACCGACCACTTCGCGATGCCGATGAGCTCCTGCGGGAAGTCGAAGCCAGCGGACTGGCCGGTCGTGGCGGTGCTGCGTTTCCGTTAGGGGTGAAGCTGCGGGCGGTACGGGACAACGGCCTCGCCGCCAACGGGGCTGTCGTCGTCGCGAATGGCGAAGAGGGCGAGCCGGCGTCGGTGAAAGACCGCTGGCTGTTGCGCAACCGGCCGCACCTTGTGCTGGACGGGTTACGATTGGCCGCGGCTATCGTCGGCGCCGAACGCGCGTATGTCTATGTCTCCAACTCGGATTCGGCGCACAGTGTCGAAGCTGCGCTCGGCGAATTGGACCGCGCCATCCTCGGCGTCGCTGTCGAGCTGCGGACCGTCGAGCCGGGCTACGTGGCCGGCGAGGAGACGGCGGCCGTACGTGCCATCGACGGAGGCCCCGCCAAGCCGACCGACAAGCCGCCGCGCCCCTTCGAATCGGGGGTGGGCGGACGACCGACATTGGTCAGCAATGTCGAGACCCTGGCGAATGTGCCCTACGTGCAGCGCCACGGTGCGACCGCATTTCGCTCGCAGGGAACGGCGCTTTCGCCGGGAACTTTTTTGGCCACCATCACCGGAGCGAACAGGTCGCCCGTTCTGTATGAACTCCCGCACGGCCTGCCGTTCACCGAATTACTTTCGCTGCATGGTGTTTCGTCCGAGCAGGTGCGCGGCGCGCTGATGGGCGGCTACTTCGCCGGCTTCCTGAATCGCCGGGTGCTGGATACCACACTGGATCACGAGACGATGCGCGGGCTCGGCAGCGGTCTGGGATGCGGCGCGATCACGGTGATCACCGACGAGTGCCCGGTCGCGGTCGCCGCGTCGGTGCTGGCGTACTTCGACCGCGAAAACGCCGGACAGTGCGGATCCTGCTTCAACGGCACCGCTGCGATGGCGGCGGTTGCCGGGGCGTTGCGGGATTTCGTTGCGACGCAAGAAGATCTCGGTCGGCTGCGGCGATGGTCGGTGGTATTGCGCGGACGTGGGGCGTGCGCGACGCTGGACGCCGCCACCAATGTGGCGGCGACCCTGCTCGACCAGTTCCCCCACGAGGTGGACCGTCATCTGGGCGGCACATGCGTGGATTGCACCCGGGGCGCATTCCGCGCCGACCGTCCCTATCAGGCGGTGAGCTGAGCATGAAGATCCGTCTCGACCGCACCGTGTGCGACGGTTTCGGGCTGTGCGCCAAGCATGCTCCGGGGTACTTCTCGCTGGATGACTGGGGATACGCGTCGCTGATCGGCGACGGCACCGTAACCGATGCCGACCACGACGCGGTGATGCGGGCGCTGCTGGACTGCCCGGTGCATGCCATCACCGAGATCGGCGACCCCCGACCCGAAGTCGTGCATCCCGCCGTCGCCAGCCCGGAGGATCCGGCTCAGAACCTCAAAACCGAGGACAACGAAGCCCAGTGGGGGTTCACCCGGTGACCGGACGGTGCGCCGGGCGCATCGCGTTGGTCACCGGAAGCAGCAGGGGCCTGGGCAAGGCGATTGCGCAGCGGCTGGCCGGGGAGGGAGCCACCGTCGCCCTGACCGCGCGCACCATGAAGCCCGATCCCAAATACCAAGGCTCGCTGCAGGAAACCCTGTCCCAGATCACGGATAGCGGCGGGAATGCTGTTGCGGTAGCGGCCGACCTATCGAAACCCGAAGAGCGCGGACGGCTTTTCGCTGAAGTAGTTGACCGCATCGGCGCACCCGACATACTGGTCAACAATGCCGCGGTCACCTTCCTGCGGCCACTCGACGAATTTCCGGACCGGCGGGTGCGTCTCATGATGGAGATGCATGTGCTGGCGCCGCTGCACCTCACCCAGCTCGCGATCCCCGCCATGCGCGAGCGGGGACACGGCTGGGTCCTGAACGTCACCTCGGTCGGCGGCGACCTGCCTAGCGGGCCGCCGTTCGACGAGTTCGACCGCAGTGCGGGATTCGGCGTCTACGGCACAGTGAAGGCAGCACTGAACCGGCTCACGAAAAGCCTCGCGGCAGAGCTATATGCCGACGGCATAGCCGTCAATGCGGCCGCACCGTCGAACCCGGTCGCCACGCCCGGTGCCGGCACCCTCGACCTGGCCAAGACCGACACCGAAGACATCGGACTGATCACCCAGACGGCGCTGGAACTGTGCACCTGCGATCCGAAGACGATGACCGGGCGGATCGCCCACACTCAGCCCTTTCTTCGCGAACTCGGATGGCTGCGCTGACCGACCGCTACCTCGATCAGCTACGCGGCCGGCTACCCGATGTCGCTGACCTGCGCCCGCTGGCCGGCGGCGCATCCAGCCTGACGTACGCCGGGCGACTGGCGGGCCGGCAAGTCGTGGTCAAAGTAGCCCCGCCCGGGTTGGCACCGACGGGGCATCGCGACGTATTGCGCCACTGCCGTGTCATCAAAGCGCTTGGCGGCACGGCAGTGCCCGTCCCGCAAGCGCTGTGGGAGGACGCCGGCGATCCGCCCGAGCGGCCCCCGCTCTTCGTGATGTCGTGGATCACGGGCAGTTCGGCAGAGCCGCTGTTCGACTTGGACTGCCGGGTGGAACCTACGGTGGCCCAGCGCTTTCGGAACGCGGCCGTCACCATGGCAAAGCTGCACCGAATACGGCCGGCCGCCATTGGGCTGCGAACTGAGCCGGTGATCACCGTCGAAGCAGAGATTGACCGCTGGTGCCGGACGCTCGACACCGTTGACCCCGCACTGGCGCCAGGATGGCAGGACGCCGGTGCGGCGTTGCATGCCTCGCGGCCGTCCCCGTTGCCTGCTGCCGTCGTGCACGGGGATTTCCGGCTGGGCAACCTTCTTGCCGTCGACGACAGGATCACCGGCGTGATCGACTGGGAAATCTGGTCGGTGGGCGATCCGCGGGTGGATGTGGGCTGGTTCCTGGCCAACAGCGATCCGCAAACCTACCGCCGGGCCACTCCCTACGTGGGCCTGACACCCGGCCCCGACGAACTGGCCGCGCTGTGCGGCGCCGGGATGCCGGACCTCGCGTGGTTCCAAGCCCTGGCCTGCTTCAAGTCGGTGGCGACGTGGTCGCTGATCGTCAAGCACAACCGTCGCCGCGGCCGGCCCGATGCCGAGTTGGAAGCGATGTCGAAATCGTTGCCCCACTTGCTATCTCGGGTGCGCTCCCTACTTGGCTGAACTCGGCCTCGCGGTCGGGACCCATAGACGACTTCAGAATGCGATATCACCTGCGATATCGCACTTCAAGATCGCCTATGGGTCCGCTGACCGATACCGGTGTGGCTAATGTGACTTCGATACCGGCGAGCTGCGCCGCATACTTCTTCTCGGCGGCCTCGCGCAGCCGCAACAGATGCTCAGAGGGAAATAGGTCCGGAGCCGGCTTGCGGTCCTTGAGTAGCAGCCGGGCCAACGTGGTCTTGTGCACCTCGGTGGGGCCGTCGGCCAGACCGAGCACGAACGACTCCACCAGATGCTGCACGAAGGGCATCTCATGAGTGGTCCCCAGCGAGCCGTGCAGCTGCAACGCACGCGCCGACACGTCGTGTAAAACCTTCTGCATCATCGCCTTTACCGCCGAGATATCGGCGCGGACCGCCTTGTAGTCGTTGTGCTGGTCGATCTTCCAGGCGGTCTGCAGGGTCAGTAGGCGGAATGCCTCGATCTCCATCCAGGAATCGGCGATCATTTCCTGCACGAGCTGTTTGTCGCCGAGCATCTCCCCTTGGGTGCGCCGGGATACCGCGCGCTCGCACAACATGTCGAAGATGCGGCGGACCAGGCCGACGGTGCGCATGGCGTGGTGGATGCGCCCACCCCCGAGCCTGGTTTGGGCCACCACGAACGCCCCGCCGCGCGGGCCGAGCATGTGGTCGGCCGGAACACGGACGTTTTCGTAGCGCACGTAGCACTCGCGGCCCCCACCGAGGGGCTGATAGCCCAATCCGACTTCGCGCAGGATGTTGATTCCGGGAGTCTCGGCGGGAATCACGAACATCGAATGCCGTTCGTACGGCGGGGCTTCCGGGTCGGTCACGGCCATGACGATCAGAAAGGATGCCAGTTGCGCAAAGGAGGAGAACCATTTTTCGCCGTTGAGGATCCACTCCCCGCCGTCCGGCACGGCCGTCGTGGTGAACACTTTCGGGTCGGCGCCGCCCTGCGGCTCGGTCATCGAGAAACACGACACGATCCGGTTGTCCAGCAGCGGCTCCAGGTACCGCTTTTTGAGTTCCGGTGTGCCGTAATGGGCGAGTATCTCGCTGTTCCCGGAATCCGGTGCCTGCGAGCCGAATACGATCGGAGCACACTCCGACCGGCCGAGAATCTCGTTGAGCAGGGCCAGTTTCAGCTGGCCGAATCCGGGCCCGCCGAGGTGTGCACCGAGATGGGTGGCCCATAGGCCACGCTGTTTCACCAACTTCTGCAATGGCGGGATCAATGCCTGGCGAACGGGGTCGTTGAGGTCATGGGATTCCCTGACCAGCAGATCGACCGGCTCACATTCGGATCGCACAAAGTCGTCCACCCACGCCAGTTGTTCCGCCCATTCCGGGTCGGTGGAGAAGTCCCACGCCACGGGCCGGTCCTTTCGTCTGCTCTAGCGCTTAGCCGACCATTTCCGCCAACGCGCGGCGGCCTCATCGGTGGCATGACTGATCACTTGGTTGCGATTCTCCAATTCGATCGCCGCCTCAAACCCGGCCGCGTCCGTATTCACTTGCAGCGCACGCTTTGTCAATTGCACGCCGAGCGGCGCCAACTCGGCGATCAGGCCGCCCAACTCGAGCGCGTGGTCGAAAAGGCTTTCAGGAGAGACGAGTTGGCTCACCAAGCCCCGTCGTTCGGCCTCCTCGGCGGACACGGTGCGGCCGGTGAGCATCCAGTCCGCGGCCACACTGGTGCCGACGATGCGGGGCAGGTGGTAGCTCATGCCCATCTCCGCGCCCGACAACCCCAACAGGATCGCGGCATTGCCGAACGTCGCAGCCGTTGAACAGATCCGGATATCCGCGGCAAGACACAGGGCCAGTCCCGCGCCGACGCACGGCCCGTTGACCGCCGCGATCACCGGCTGCGGCAGATTGCGAATCGCCTGCGGGATCGCGGCCATCGCCTCCTGGAAGCGCAAGCGGTCGATGGCCGGATCGGTGGCCGTGGGCACGTCGGCTCCGAAGTCGCGGACGTCTATGCCGGAGCAGAACCCGCGACCCGCGCCGGTGATGACAACTGCATTCGGGGCGTTGCCCGACGCGGCGGCGTCGGCAATACCGGCGAAGGCCTGCATGAACTCCGCCAGCATCTCGTCATTGATGGCGTTCAACCGCTCAGGGCGGTTAAGCCGGAGCACAAGAACGCCGGCGCGCGGCATCTGCTGAACCAGCGTTTCCGTCACATCAGACCCCTGCTCGACCTTGCACCGAGATGATAACGTAATTCTCGTATTCGCATAATGGGCGTACCACGCGTTGACGAGCTCCCGGAGGTTAAGTGTCAGCAGCACCGGGACGACCACTGCCGCTGGTCACCGACGAGAACGAATTTTTTTGGACCTCAGGCGCCGACGGCAGGCTGCGTTTCCAGGAATGCCAGGGCTGCCAGTCGCTGATTCATCCGCCCGCGCCGGTATGCCGCTATTGCCGCTCTCGCGAAATCGGAGTGCGGGCCGTATCCGGCAAGGCCGTCCTGTCCGGCTTCACGGTGAACCATCGTTTCAGCCTGCCGGGGATGCCGGCGCCGTATGTGATCGCGCAGGTTGCGATAGTCGAGGATCCTCGAGTAAGGCTCACCACCAACATCGTTGACAGCGATCCCGACCAGCTCGAGATCGGTCAGGCCGTGGAAGTCGTCTTCGAGCAGATCGAGGATGTGTGGCTGCCGCTCTTCCGGCCCGCCCCGGATGCCGAGCCCGGCCCACTCCCGGAAGACGAGATTGCGCCGGAGCGCTTCGGCGAATACGTCCGGCCGATGCTGACCACCGAGAAATTCGAGGACAAGGTCGCACTGACCGGAATCGGCATGTCGCCGATCGGGCGGCGGCTGATGGTTGCCCCGCTGTCGCTGACGGTCCAGGCGTGCGAGGCCGCTGTCGCCGACGCGGGCCTGACGCTGGCCGACATCGACGGGCTGTCCACCTACCCGGGCGGCGGCAATCTTGGCGGGTTCGGTGAAGGCGGCGTGACCGCGCTGGAAGCGGCGCTGGGTATCCGGCCGACGTGGCACAACGGCGGCATCGAGACCTTCGGGCCGGGCGGATCGGTGATCGCGGCGATGCTCGCCATCGCCGGCGGCTTGGCACGTCACGTCCTGTGTTTCCGGACGCTGTGGGAAGCCACCTTCAACGAGCTGATGAAGCAGGGCAAGATCACTGGATCCATGGGACGCACCGCGGGCTGGCAGTTCCCGTTCGGCGCCACCTCGGCCGCGCACACGCTGGCGATCAACGCGCAGCGCCACTTTCACCGCTACGGCACCACGAGAGAAACACTGGGCTGGATCGCGCTGAACCAGCGGGCCAACGCCGAACTCAATCCGACCGCGGTCTATCGGACGCCGATGACCATGGACGACTACCTCAACGCCCGGCCCATCACCACGCCGTTCGGCCTCTACGACTGCGACGTGCCCTGTGACGGCGCCATAGCCGTCGTCGTCTCCGCGGTGGACGCCGCACGCGATCTGGCCAAGCCACCCATCTTGGTGGAGGCGGTGGGCACCCAGATCATCGAGCGAATCGATTGGGACCAAAGCACTCTCACGCACGAACCGCAGGTGCTGGGCCAGGCCGCTCACGTGTGGACCCGCACCTCACTGCGGCCGCACGACGTCGACGTCGCCGAACTGTACGACGGGTTCACCATGAACTGCCTGTCCTGGATCGAGGCACTGGGATTCTGCGGCATCGGTGAGGCCAAGGACTTTCTGGACGGCGGGAAGAACATCGCTCGCGACGGAGCGCTGCCACTCAACACCCACGGCGGCCAGCTTTCGCACGGCCGTACCCACGGCATGGGTCTGCTGCATGAGGCCGTCAGTCAGCTCAGGGGCGAGGCCGGGGATCGTCAGGTCGCCGGTGCCCGCGTCGGGGTGGTCAGCAGCGGCGGCCTCACACCCAGTGGCGTGCTCCTGTTGCGGGCCGACGCATGAGTTCCCCCGTCCCACGGGTGGTTCTCGTCGACGGCGTACCCATGTCGGGAATGCTCGCCGAAGCGCCGGACCCGAAGGCCGTCATCGTGGCCGTCCATGGCGGCGGCACCAGCGCGGTCTATTTCGACTGCCCGGGACATCCGGACTTGTCGTTGCTGCGCCTGGGAGCATCGCTCGGGTTCACCGTCGTTGCCATTGACCGCCCGGGTCACGGCAGCTCAGCGGCCTATCCGGAGTCAATGGAAAATCCCGAACACCGGGTCCATCTTGCGCATGGGGCGATCGATCGCATTCTGGGACAGCGACCACGCGGAGCGGGGCTGTTTCTGCTCGGTCATTCGGGCGGGTGCGAGCTGGCCATCAGGATGGCCGCCGAGAACGGCGCCGAACGCGGGGCAGACGTGATCGGCCTCGAATTGGGTGGCGCCGGAAGGCGTTACCACCCCGCGGCCAAAGAAGTCATGAACGCGGCGGCTCGGCAGGAACGGCCGCCCGGTGTACGAGATCTGCTCTGGCAGCCGCTGGAGCTGTATCCGGCCGACATCCTGCGGGGTATCACGAACTCGTCGGCATCTCCCGCGTACGAACGCGACATGGCGTTGAATTGGCCGCATAAAGACTTCCCGGCGCTGGCGCCCAAGGTGCGCGTACCAGTGCGCTTCACCGTCGGCGAGCACGACAACGTGTACCGGGCCGACGCGACGGCGCTGGCCGAAATCACCGAGATGTTCTCCACGACACCACGTTTCATCAGCCACCGCGAGCCGTCGGCCGGGCACAACCTTAGCCTCGGGCATACCGCCGCCGACTACCATCGCGGCGTGCTTGCGTTCGTCGAGGAATGCGCGGGTTCACTTTCGACGGGCGCTCCGAGCGTGACGCCACAGTCACATTCGCCCGCGGACGCGACTGCACCATCACGTTCGGCGGATACGACCGACGGCCTGGCGGCCGGTTGATGCGAGTCGCGATGAGAGCGGCCGTCAAATCCTTTTCGGCGCGCCAGGAAAGCGCTACCGTTAGCTCTACAGTCAGGCATTCCGTTACCGCCGATCCCAGCCCTCAGCTCACCGTCGAGGAGGACGCTCAATGACCAAACCGAAGCTCGTCTTCGATCCGTTTTCCGAAGACTTCTTCAACGGCGCATGGGACACCTACCGGCGAATGCAAGAGGAGACGCCGGTCTACTACAGCGAGGAATACGACTTCTACGCGTTGACCCGCCATGAGGATGTGGCCGCCGGACTCAAGAACTTCGAACACTATTCGTCGGCATACGGCATTGACCTGTCAATGGTGCGCACCGGGAAGCCGACGGAGCAAAAGTCGATCATCTTCATGGATCCACCTGACCACCGCCACATGCGCAGCTTGCTCAACAAGGTCTTCACGCCGCGCGCCATCCAATCCCAGCAACAAATGGTCGGCGAGAAGATCGACAAGTACCTGAGCATGGCCGATCCCGAGCGGTTCGACGTGGTGCAGGACTTCTCCGGTCCCTTCCCGGTCGAGGTGATCACGACCATGCTGGGCGTGCCCGAGGAACACGCCCAGCGAGTGCGATACCTGATCGACGAATCGCTGCACCGCGAACCCGGACAGGTCGAGGTGGGCGAGCGCGGCATGCAGGCCAACATCGAAACCGCGATGCTGTACTACGAAATCCTGCAGCAACGCAGAGCCGAGCCGCGCGACGACTTGTTCACCAAACTGATCAACGCCGAGATCGAACGTGACGACGGCCAGAAGACCAAGCTCGACGACATTGAAATCGCGGGATTTGCAACACTATTGGGCGGTGCCGGCGCCGAGACGGTGACCAAGCTGATCGGCAACGCGCCGGTGGTGTTCGCCCGCTTCCCCGAGCAGTGGCAGAAGCTCCTCGACGACCGCAGCAAGATCCCGGCGGCCGTCGAAGAGCTATTGCGCTACGAGGCGCCCTCCCAATATCAGGTGCGGTGCTCGACGACAGAAGTCGAGCTGCACGGCGTCACCATCCCGCCCATGAAACCGGTGTTCCTGATCAACGGCGCCGCCAACCGCGACCCCCGAGCCTGGACGGATCCGGAAAACTTCGAGATTGACCGCGACCGGCACGAGGCACTGAACCTCAGCTTCGGCTACGGAATTCACAGCTGCCTCGGCGCGGCCCTGGCTCGGATGGAAAGCGCGATCGCCCTGGAAAAGCTGCTCGACTTCATGCCGCGCTACGAGGTGGACTGGGCTAACTGCAACCGCGTGCATATGCAGAACGTCGCGGGGTGGCAGAACGTACCGGTAAAGGTGTTGCGATGAAAGTTGATGTCGACTGGGACCTCTGCGAGAGCAACGGGGTGTGCATGGGCATCGTCCCCGCGGTGTTTCAACTCGGCGACGACGACATGCTCACCATCCTGCAGCCCGAGGTCGCGCCGGAGAACGAAGAGCTGGTGCGCGACGCGGTCCGCCAGTGTCCACGACAGGCGATCTCGATCCAGGAGTAGCAACTCCGAAAACCCGGATCAGGCCACAGGTACGGCGATACGATCGGCTTCGCCCCACGATCGGAGGACCCATCCATGCCATTTGTCATCGCCACCCCGGACCTGTTGGCCACGACCGCAACGGATTTGGAAAGCATCGGCGCCGCGATCAGCGCCGGCAACGCTGCCGCCGCGGCGCGAACGACGGGTGTGGTGGCGGCCGCGGCCGATGATGTGTCGGCGGCGATCGCGACGACGTTCGGCCAGTACGGCCATGCCTACCAGGCCGTCAGCGCTCAAATGGCGACGTTCCATGACCAATTCGTCGGCGCACTGAGCGCCGGAAGTGCGGCCTATGCCAGCGCGGAGGCCACCAATGCCTCGCCAATGCAGCAACTCCTCAACCTGATCAATGCCCCTACCGAAGCGGTGCTTGGGCGCCCGCTGATCGGCAACGGGACCGATGGGGCACCGGGCAGCGACGCAAACGGCGGAGCCGGGGGGCTGTTGTTCGGCAACGGCGGTAACGGCGGCAGCGGTGGGGGTGCGCACCCCGGCGGTGGCAGTGGCGGTGACGCGGGACTCTTCGGCAACGGCGGCAGCGGCGGGGCGGGTACCTCCGGCGCGTCGGGCGGTCGCGGCGGCAACGGCGGCTTTTTCTATGGCAGCGGCGGCGCCGGCGGAATCGGCGGGAACGCGACCGTCGCGGGCGGTAACGGAGGCATGGGCGGCAACGGCGGCTCGGCCGGCCTGTGGGGCCACGGCGGCGCCGGCGGCAGCGGCGGCCTGGGTGCCCAAGGGGCCGACGGCGTCAACCCCGGCCCTCTCCCCAACCAGGGAAGTCCGGCGCAGGGCGGAGCCCCCGGCCTGCCCAACTCCAACGGCACCGGCGGCCCCGGCGGGTCTGGCTCCAACGGTGTCAGCACCAACGGCGTTGGTCAGGCCGGCGGCAACGGCGGAATCGGCGGAACCGGCCTGGACGGCAGCGGGATTGGCGCGGTAGCGGGCGGCAACGGCGGCTCGGGAGGCAACGGCGGCTTCGGTGCCGCGGGCGGCAACGGCGGCCAGGGCGGTGACGCCCTTCCCGGCAATAACGCGGTCACCGTCGGGGGTGCCGGCGGCGCCGGCGGTACTGGCGGGGCCGGCGCGGTTGGCGGCAACGGCGGCAATGGCGGCAACGCCGAAAACGTCGGCGGCACAGGCGGACCTGGCGGTACCGGCGGAACCGGGGCTACCGGCGGCACCGGCGGCACGGGTGGCAGCGGCAACCCATCACACGATTCCGTCGGCGGTTCCGGAGGCGCGGGCGGCGCCGGCGGAACGGGTGCCGCAGGCGGTAGTGGTGGCAACGGCGGCGCTGGTGGAGCCGGCGGTCGCGGTGGATTGCTCTTCGGCGACGGTGGCGGTGGCGGTATCGGCGGGGACGGCGGTCTGGGCGGCGCCGGCGATACCGGTGGCAACGGCGGTAAAGGGGGCGGCGGCGGCCAGGCCGGCGCCCAGGGAGACGAAAACGGCGGCGCCGGTGGCAATGGCGGCAGCGGTGGAGACGGCGGCGCCGG
This sequence comes from Mycobacterium szulgai, assembly GCF_002116635.1. Classification (GTDB taxonomy): domain Bacteria; phylum Actinomycetota; class Actinomycetes; order Mycobacteriales; family Mycobacteriaceae; genus Mycobacterium; species Mycobacterium szulgai. Next base: position 79,663 of record NZ_LQPW01000005.1, read on the forward strand.
TGGCGCGGGCGGCAGCGGCGGCAATGGCGGCGCGGGCGGGTCAGGCGGACTGATTTACGGAAGCCACTCGGGCGGCGCCGGCAGCGGCGGAACCGGGGCTGGCGGTGGCGCAGGCGGGACGCCGGGTCTGGGCGGCAGTGGCGGGTTCGGCGACGGCTCAGGCCCGGACGGCACCGCGGGTAACTCCGGCCAGCAGGGCGCCGCCGGCGCTGCCGGCCTCGACGGCCTGCCCGGCTGAACCCGACAAACTCGCGAATTCGCCCGCTCCCGGGGGACGTTTGATCCCTGCCCGCAGTGTCGATCCCTGACGTGGACGCATATTTCTGCCCGCATGCTCACGCGTCGCGGGGAGATACACGACCCACTCGGTTTGTCGATCGGGGTGGCGAACCTGGTGGCCGCCCGGACCAGTAGCGCGCCGGTTACCCCGCCGCTCGGTGTTGACGTTGTTCGGCCACCGCACGCCCGAAGTGGGCGACCCAGACGAGAATCCCAACCTCACCGAGCCCGGCCTGTTGCTGAGCGGCGTCGTCGAGCGGGTCGCGGATTCAGACCCGTCGATAGCGGCCGATGGATCAACCCATCCCGCCGATACACTTGCCGCCGCCGCGCTGGATGCCACGGCAGGCACCGTCAACGCGGTCAGCACAGTGGCAGCGGTCCGCACAACCGGATTGGCGGCCGCGGCGTCCAGCTGAGTCTGTCAGCACTCGCTAATCGCCTGTTCCGGACAACACTCGATGGCCTCACGGGTGGCGGCGTCGAATTCCGTTGGAACATCGGAGGTTATCGCCACCGAGTAGCCGTCTTCGGTCAGGCTGAAGACTTCCGGACACAATGTCAGGCACACGCCGTGGCCACGGCACGTCCCGTCGTCGACCCGAACCTTCATGCCGCAGTGAACTCCAAATGCAGCTCGGTCAGGCCACGCAGGATATAGGTCGGAACATATTGGTAACGGCGGTCATTCGCAGGCCCATGCGCGCGCTCGCTGATTCTGATGTCCGATGTCCGGTCCAGCAGGCGCTCGAGGGCCACCCGGGTTTCGGCGCGGGCCAGCGGAGCACCCGGGCAGCTGTGAATCCCCCGCCCGAACGAAAGATGTTGGCGGGCATTCTTGCGCGCGGGATCGAAAGTCGTGGGGTCGTCGAATCGGCGCGGATCCCGATTGGCGGCGGCCTGCAGCACCATCACAGTGGTGCCGGCCGGAAGGTCAACTCCGCCAACGTTGGTGGGCACCCGTGACAACCGAAAATCGCCCTTGACCGGGCTCTCGATGCGCAGCGCCTCCTCGATGAAGTTCGGGATCAGGCTACGGTCCCTACGCAGTTGCTGTTGAATATCGGGACGCTCACCGATGGTCTGCAAAGCAGCGCCCAGGAGCCGCACCGTGGTCTCCTGGCCCGCCGAGAAGACGTTGCACGCCACCCGGGCGACGTCTTCGACGTCGGGAATGGAACCGTCGGGGAAGGTCGCCGTCGCAAGGCCGGTCAGCACGTCTTCGCGGGGTTGGCGGCGGCGGTCCCGAATGTAATCGGAGAAAGTGCCGTAGAGGAACTCTAATGGGTTGTGCGCCAACGATTCTTTGCCCGTGCCCCCGACACCGCCGCCGGAGTGCTGCCGGATGTTCTTGACGAAGGTGCCCCGGTCCTCCTCCGGAACACCCAACAGATCCGCGATCACCAGCAGGGTGAAGGGGCCGGCAAAGCCTTTGATGAATTCGCCCTCGCCCGAGGTCAGGAACTCGTCGAGCACGCGGTCGGCCAGCACCCACATGGCGTCCTCGTTCTCCTTGAGGCGCTTTGGGGTGATCAGCCGCATCAGCAGGGAGCGATGGTTGGTGTGGGTGGGCGGATCGAGAGTGGGCAGCTGGTCACTGAACGGTAGTTCGTCGCGGTGCTGCTCGATGAGCTCGGTGACATCGTCCCCGTCAAGCGGTACCGGGAAACCGGGAAACGGTCCGGTCACCGAGATACATGACGAGAATGTCTCGGCGTCGTTCAAGACGCCGACGGCCTCCTCCCAGCCGGTGACCATGGTGACGCCGTAGTGGCCTTCTTTGGTGACCGGGCACCGCTGGCGTAGGGCCTCGTAGTAGGGGTACGGATTGTCGACCAGCCGGGCGTCGCGGAAGAAGTCCATCTCGGTGAAGTCGTTCACCATCCCAAGCTCCATTCGAATCTCAACTAGCGAGAATCAGCCTCTCATAGATGAGTATCAGGTTTCCACAGCAGGTGGTGAACTGCAACGTCGGCCCGGGCCGAATCAAGCCGGCAGCAGGTCCGCCGCGACCGACGGGCACGCCATCAGACCGCTGCGAAACTTTTCGGCCGCGTCCACCGCAGCCGTCGGCAACGCCGCGGCGGCCAGCGCCTGGGCTTTGAATGTCCTTGCAGCCGTGCTCAACCGGTGCTGCACCAGCCCAACACTGTCACCCAGCTCCACCGGCCACGTTTCGCCCCACAGCGTGACTTCGGTGACGCCCTGCGCCAGTGCCTGCAGCACTCCACTCCGCACCCGCGGGTCGCAGCCGAGCAGATCGGCCGCGGCGGCCAGCGCTTGTGGGCGCGGGCGGGCACCCACCGATGCCAATGCCTCTTCGAGGCCGAGCGTCTGGAGTCCCAGGATGTCTAGCGGTCGCTCGTCGGTGTAACCGCCATTGGGCTCGGCGATAACCACCGTGACGTCCCACCCCGCCATCGCCCGGTCGAACAGCCACCCGCCGGCGTACTTCACCACGTCGACAACGCTGACCGCGACCACATCGAGGCGGTACCTCAAGTCCTGTTCTAGGTCTTGGGCGGGGAGAAGTCGCGCGCCAGAGCTTCGGCGTACTCCTTGAACACCTCGGCCAGCGGTATCGACGGATCGAGCAACCATGTCATCTCCATTCCGTGGATGAAGGCGAGAATTTCAGTCGCCTTGACGGCGGGGTCTATATCGGCGCGGTAGCGGCCGGCGGCCTGACCGCGACGGATGCCCTCGGCGACGATGTCGGTCGCGTCCCGCTGCCGGGCGACCAGACGATCATGCAGCGGAGCATCGGGGTGGATGTTCTCGACCAGCAGCACGGTGAACGTGCCCACCAGTTCCGGTGCCCGGCTGAAGCGATCGGCGACCTGAGCTATCTCGCCGATCAGGTCGCCGCCGCGGTCGGAGTGGGTGTCGTCGTCCAGGTCGCGTGCGTCCAGCACGGCGTGCAGCAGCTGCTCCTTGGATTCGAAGTGGTGCAGCAGTCCCGCGGGACTGACGCCGGCTTCCCCGGCGATCTGCGCCAGCGTGGTGTTGCGCCAGCCGTTGCGCGACAAGAGCCGCTGCGCGACCTCGAGTATCCGCTGCTTACGGTCCTCCCCCTTGGCCAGCAGCGTGTCGTATGGCCGTGCTTCGGGCACTGCACTCCTTCTCGTCTGGCAAAACCTACTGAACACACAGTAGGTTGGTTGGGACGGCCCTGACAAGGGGCCTGACGGGTATTCGTTAAGCCACGAGCTCGACCAGGGTGGCGTTGGCGGTCCCCCCGCCCTCACACATGGTCTGCAGGCCGTAGCGAATCCCGTTGTCGCGCATGTGATGCACCATCCGCGTCATCAGCACGGCGCCGGATGCGCCCAATGGGTGACCCAGCGCGATCGCGCCGCCCAGCGGATTCGTCCGGCTCGGATCGGCTCCCGTTTCGGCCAGCCACGCCAGCGGCACCGGCGCGAACGCCTCGTTCACCTCGAAGACGCCGATATCGCCCAGCGCAACGCCGGACTTGCGCAGCACCTTCTCAGTCGCCGGAATGGGCCCGGTGAGCATGAGCACCGGATCCGCTCCGGTCACCGCACCCGCCCGGTAGCGCACGATCGGCGTCAGCCCGAGCTCGAGCGCCATGGCAGAGGTGGTGACCAAAAGGGCGGCCGCGCCATCGGAGATCTGCGAGGAATTTCCAGCGTGGATGACGCCGTCGGCGACGAAGGCGGGTTTCAGTCCCGCCAGTTTCTCCACGGTCGTGCCGCGGCGCACACCTTCATCGGCGTGGACGACGGTTCCGTCGTCTTCGAATACAGGGACGATCTGCTCGATGAAGGCGCCACGGTCCTGCGCCGCGGCAGCCCGTTCATGGGACAGGGCGGAGTATTCGTCGAGCCGGCCGCGGGAGAACCCCCACTTCTTGGCGATCATCTCCGCCGACAGCCCCTGGTTGAACGAGAAATCACCATAACGGGCAAGAACTTTCGGCCCATAGGGCATACCGGTCGCGCGGGCCGCACCCAGCGGCACGCGGCTCATAACTTCCACGCCGCCGGCCACCACGACGTCTTGCTGGCCCGACATCACCGCTTGCACCGCGAAATCAAGAGCCTGCTGGCTAGAGCCACACGCCCGGTTCACCGTGGTTCCGGGGATGCTTTCCGGCCAGCCGGCAGCAAGCACCGCGTAGCGGCCGATGTTGCTGGACTGGTCGCCGACCTGGGAAACGCACCCCCAGATCACGTCGTCGATGAGCTCAGGGTTGATACCGGTGCGTTCCAGCAGTTCGTTGAGGACGACAGCGGACAGGTCTGCGGCATGCATTCCGGACAATCCCCCGTTGCGCTTGCCTACCGCAGTGCGCACGGCCTCGACGACGACTGTTTCCCGCATTGATCCGCTCCGATCGCTCCGCTCTCGATACTCGACCAGTAAACGACGGGCCCAGCTATGTGATGAAGGCGGCATCCGCTTCGTGCGCAATCCGCAGGGTTCAGCGAAAACTGCGCCGCCACGCCGCGATCGACGTAAAATTGTTTGCTGATCGCAGGCCCCAGTTACTTAGATCAGCTCGAAAAAGGACAAATGCCATGAATTTTTCGGTATTGCCGCCTGAGATCAATTCTTTGCGGATGTTCTCTGGCGCCGGTTCTGGGCCAATGCTGGCGGCATCAGCCGCATGGGATGGACTGGCGAGCGAATTAGGCTGGGCAGCAACCTCATTCGAAACGGTGACGTCAGGTCTGGCCGGGCAGGCGTGGCAGGGCCCGGCGTCGGCAGCGATGGCGAGGGCTGCGACCTCTTATGCGGGCTGGCTGAGTGCGACGGCGGCGCGGGCGGCGGGAGCCGCGGGCCAGGCGAAAGCAGTGGCAAGTGCATTCGAGTCGGCTCGGGCTGCGATGATCCACCCCTTGGCGGTGGCAGCCAACCGCAATGTGTTCGTGCAGTTGGTGTTGTCGAATCTGTTCGGCCAAAACGCCCCGGCGATTGCTGCTGCCGAGGCCATGTACGAGCAGATGTGGGCCGCAGATGTGGCGGCAATGGTGGGATATCACGGCGGGGCGTCAGCCGCGGCGGCGCAGTTGCAATCTTGGCAACAGGCGCTGCAGGGGTTGCTCGGCCTGCCGGGCCAGACGAGCGCCGTCAGCGCGGCAGCGGCCAACCCCGCCGATGCGATCGGGAACACCGGTGCTACCAACGTGGGCGCCGGCAACATAGGCAACGCCAACCTGGGCAGCGGCAACACCGGGAACGCCAACCTGGGCAGCGGCAACGTCGGCAACGCCAACATCGGTAGCGGCAACAAGGGCGGCATCAACATCGGTAGCGGCAACAGCGGTTCACAAAACCTCGGCAGCGGAAATATCGGTTCCGGAAGTTTCGGCGATGGCAACAACGGCGCCCGGAACTTCGGCTCCGGAAACTTCGGCAACGGCAACATTGGCTTCGGAAACATCGGCGCGGCAAACTTTGGCGGCGGCAATATCGGACCTGCGAACATCGGCGGCGGTAACAACGGCAGCACAAACTTTGGCAGCGGAAATTCCGGCAACTTCAACGTCGGCGCCGGGAACCTGGGCAGCAACAACGTGGGTTTTGGGAACCTCGGCAACAACAACGTGGGCTTCGGACTCACCGGTAACAATCAGGTCGGGATCGGTGCGCTGAACACGGGCGCTAACAACATTGGCTTCGGTAACTCGGGAAGCAATAACATCGGCTTCTTCAACTCCGGCAATAACAATGTGGGCTTCTTCAACTCGGGTAACGGCAACTCCGGCTTCGCAAACTCAGGGGCCACCAACACTGGCTTTTGGAACGCGGGCGGCACAAACTGGGGCGTCGGGAACGCGGGCTTCACCAACACGGGCTTCGGGAACGCGGGCAACCTCAACACGGGCTACGGGAACGCGGGCAACTTCAACACGGGACTTGGCAATGCGGGCAATGCGAACGCAGGCATCGCGAACGCCGGCAATGCAAACGCGGGCTTCGGCAATGGGGGCGCCCAAAATACGGGCTTTGGAAACTCGGGAAGCACCAACACTGGCTTCGGTAATGCCGGCTCTATCAACACCGGATTCGGCAACTCGGGCGACATCAATACGGGCTTCCTCAACTCGACAAACCTGAGCACAGGAGTCGCAAACCTGGGTCCGGTAGGCCCAAACTCGGGCTTCGGCAATGCCGGCACGAACAACTCGGGCTTCTTCAACACCAATACCAGCAGCTTCAACTCTGGCTTCTTCAATGCGGGCACCAACGGCTTCAACTCCGGCATCAATAACTCGGGCGCCTCCACTGCCGGTATCAATAACTCCGGTTTCGCCAACATCGGCATCGGCAATACGGGCAACCGCACTACTGGCATCGGCAACTCGGCCAACAACATCGTTTTCGGCACGTCGGGTGTGTCAAACTCGTCCACGCTCAGCTCGGGCGGTTTCAACACCGGAACTCTGCAGTCCGGTTTCTTTCGCTAATAGCTCCTGGGCAGTTTAAGTGCGTGCGACCCGAGGAAGTTGAGGATCATCTCCTGGCTGACCGGCGCGATCTTCATCAGCCGGGCCTCGCGGAAGTAACGCGTCACGTGGTATTCCTCTGCGTAGCCCATGCCCCCGTGGGTCTGCAACGCTCGGTCTGCGGCGGCAAAGCCGGCATCGGCGCACAAATATTTGGCCGTATTCGCTTCTCGCCCACAGGGTTTTCCGTTGTCGTAGAGCCAGGTGGCCTTGCGCAACATCAGCTCGGCTGCATCCAGCCGGGCCAATGAATCGGCCAGCGGGAACTGGATGCCCTGGTTCATGCCGATCGGCCGCCCGAACACCTCGCGTTCATTGGCGTACTTCACCGCCCGGTCCAGCGCTACCCTGCCGATGCCCAGCGCCTCGGCGGCGATCAGCATCCGTTCTGGGTTCAAGCCATCGAGGATGTACTGAAAGCCCTTGCCCTCCTCGCCAATTCGATCGGCGACTGGAATCTCGAGGTTGTCGATGAACAACTCGTTGGAGCTGACGGCATTGCGGCCCATCTTGCGGATCGGGCGGATATCAACGCGGCTGCGATCTAGATCGGTGAGGAACAGCGTCATCCCATCGGTCTTCTTCGTGCCTCTTTTCTCGACGGAGTCGAGCGCCTCCGTGCGCGTCAGCAGCAGTATCTTGTCCGACTCCATCGCCTTGGAAATCCACACCTTGCGACCGTTGACGATGTAGCGGTCGCCGTCGCGCTTGGCGAATGTGGTAATGCGCGAAGTGTCAAGTCCTGCGCCGGGTTCGGTCACCCCGAAGCACACGTGCACCTCGCCGGTCGCGACGCTGGGCAACGTGCGCGCCTTGAGTTCGTCGGAGCCGTGCACCACCACCGGTTGCATGCCGAAGATGGACAAGTGAATCGAGCTCGCGGCGTTCATCGCGCCACCGGATCTGGCTACCTCTTCGAGCAGAATCGTGGCTTCGGTGATGCCCAGGCCGTGGCCGCCGTACTCGACCGGAATCGTCATGCCCAGCCAGCCACCCTGTGCGATGGCGTCATAGAACTCGGTTGGAAACTCGTGCGCCTGGTCTTTTTCCATCCAGTAGTGGTCGTCGAACTTGCGCGCCAGCTCCGCGACCGACCGGCGAATCAGCTGCTGGTCTTCGGTCAGCTCGAAATTCATTCAGCCGCTCCTTGTTCGCGCCGAGATTGCCGTGTTGGTCGTGGATCGCCGAAAATCACAACCCTGAGCGCAATCTCGACGCAACCCCGGGCGCCTCAATCCTTGTTGCCGGTGAGTTCTTTCGCGTTGGCCGCAAAGTCCGCGAAGGACGAACCTGCCCGCTCCTCCTTATGGTGACTGAGCGCCCGGATGGACACGTCGTGTCCCTCGGCTGCCTTACGCAGCGCGCCAACGCTCGCCTGCTCGACAGTGATGTGAGTGAACGGGTCGAACGAGTACCAGTTCATCGCGTTCTGGTAGGTCATCTTCTTGATTTCGTTGTCGGGCACGTTGTTCACCGACAACACGTCCCAGAGTTCCTCGGGTGCGCCGGGCCACATCGAGTCACTGTGCGGGTAGTCGGCTTCCCAGCAGATGTTGTCGATACCGATCATGTTGCGCAGCGCGACGCCCACCTTGTCGCTGATGAAGCAGGTGAGGAAGTGGTCGCGGAATACGTCGGAGGGCAGCTTGTCGCCGAAGTTCTGATGCGTCCACGTCGAGTGCATCTCGTAGGTCCGGTCGGCGCGCTCGAGGAAGTACGGGATCCATCCCGTTCCGCCCTCCGACAGGGCGATCTTGAGGTCGGGATATTCCTTGATCGGGCGCGACCACAGCAGGTCGGCGGCGGCCTGCACGATGTTCATCGGCTGCAGCGTGATCATCACATCCATTGGCGCATCGGGTGCGGTGATCGCCAGCCGCCCGGAGGATCCGATGTGGATGTTCATCACGGTGTTGGTGTCGCACAAGGCTTTCCACAGCGGATTCCAGTATTCGTTGTGAAAGCTGGGGTATCCCATCGCGGCTGGGTTCTCAGTGAAGGTCAGCGCGTGCACACCCTTTTTCGCGACACGGCGCACCTCGGCGGCACACGCCTCGGCATCCCAGATCACCGGTATTGCCATCGGGATGAACCGCGCCGGGTACGCCCCGCACCATTCTTCGATGTGCCAGTCGTTGTAGGCCTGCACCAGCGCTATGGAGAAATCGTGATCGTCCGTGGCGAACAGCCTCGCGGCAAAACCGGGGAAGGACGGGAAGCAGATCGAGGCCAAGATGCCGCCGGCGTTCATGTCCTTGATGCGCTCGTCGACGTTGTAGCAACCGGGCCGAATCTCATCCAGACCTGTGGGCTCGATGCCGTACTCCTCCTTGGGCCGACCGGCCACCGCGTTGAGGGCGACGTTCGGGATGACCGTGTCGCGGAACTTCCACATGTCCGAGCCGTCGGGGTTGTGCACCAGTCGCGGTGCGTCGTCCAGGTACTTGGACGGCAGGTGGTTCTTGAACATGTTCGGCGGTTCGACGGTGTGGTCGTCGACGCTGATCAGGATCATGTCCTCTTTGTTCATTTGCCGGTTCCCTCTCCAGTGAGTGCGCACGGCTGGTACCGCATCCGTCAAGCTCCCTAATGTGAAAACTATCTTCTCGCCAAGTGAGAATCAACATCCAGGCCGGGTGCGCGCGGCGCTGAGCGGGCACCTAGGGCGCAACGACATGGCCTTTTACCCGCCGTCGCGCGCCAACGGGAAATTTCGCGCGCCAAAGCCGTAGACGGCAAAGCCGATCGCCACGCGTCAGCATTGACCGGACGATGGATTCGTGCAAGTCTATTGGTTACAAATGAGAATCTTATTCTCACTTTTGAGAAGGGAGCGCCGGATGCGCCTGCCGCCCCTGCCTGCCGACCGCTGGGACGAGACCGTCCAGCGTTCGCTGGCCGGCATGCTGCCAGCCGAGCGCCGCAACCCCCGCGACGCCGGCAACGCGCTGTCGACGTTCGCTCATCACCCCGCACTGGCCAAGGCCTTCCTCGGCTTCAACACTTACTTGTTCGCGTCGACGCTGCCGGATCGCGTTCGCGAACTCGCCGTCCTACGGGTCGCTCATCGTCGCCAGTGCGACTACGAATGGACACATCACGTGACCCTGGCCAAACGGGCGGGAGTCAGCGATGAGGAGATCGACGCAGTGCGTCGGCCCGGCGTAGCCGACAGCCCCTTCGACGAGTTCGACCGCTCCGTCATCGCCGGGGTGGACGAGCTCGACGAGAAATCTGAACTTTCCGACGAAACCTGGGCCGCGCTCGGCGAGCGCCTCGATGAGCGCCAGCGGATGGACTACATCTTCACGGTCGGCTGCTACACGCTGCTGGCCATGGCCTTCAACACCTTTGGCGTAGAAGTAGAAAGGTAGAACTTTGCCCCACTTCACCAAGCCGGCCGCGGGGAGCTGGACAGAGAACTATCCCGAATTAGGCACCACGCCAGTCGATTACACTGATTCGATCGATCCGGCGTTCTTCGCCGCCGAGCGTGACGCGATCTTCAAACGGACCTGGCTCAACGTCGGCCGCGTCGAACGATTGCCGCGCACCGGCAGCTACTTCACCAAGGAGCTGCCGTCGGCCGGCAAAGGCATGTCGGTGATCATCGTCAAAACCAAGGACGGCTCGGTCAAGGCGTTCCATAACGTGTGCCGGCACCGCGGAAACAAGCTGGTGTGGAACGACTATCCACACGAGGAGACCTCCGGCACGTGCCGGCAGTTCACCTGCAAGTACCACGCCTGGCGCTACAACCTCGACGGTGAGCTGACCTTCATCCAGCAGGAAGACGAGTTCTTCAACGTCGACAAGAGCGACTACGGCCTGGTGTCGGTGCGCTGCGAAGTGTGGGAAGGGTTCATCTTCATCAACTTTGACCAAACCGCGAAGCCGCTCGTCGACTACCTGGGAGCACTGGCCAAGGGCATCGAGGGCTACCCGTTCCACGAGATGACGGAGGTCTACTCGTATCGGGCCGACGTCGGCAGCAACTGGAAGCTGTTCATCGACGCATTCGCCGAGTTCTACCACGCACCGGTGCTGCACCAGGGGCAGTACACCAAGGAAGAGGCCGCCAAGATACAGAAGTACGGCTTCGAGGCGCTGCACTACGAACTGGCGAGCCCGCACGGGATGATCTCCACCTGGGGTGGGCAGGCGCCACCCGCGGACCTGAACATGGTCAAGCCCATGGACCAGGTGCTGCGCAGCGGACTCTTCGGCCCCTGGGACAAGCCCGATATCGCAGGGCTGGGTGAATTGCCTCCTGGTGTGAATCCGGCGAAAGCCAAGCAGTGGGGCGTTGATTCGTGGCACTTCTTCCCGAACTTCATGCTGCTGATCTGGGAGCCCGGCTGGTATCTGACCTATCACTATTGGCCGACTTCGGTTGACCGGCACATCTTCGAGTCGAGCCTGTATTTCGTTCCGCCGCGAAACGCTCGGGAACGCTTGGCCCAAGAGCTGGCCGCGGTGACTTTCAAGGAATACGCGCTGCAGGACGCCAACACGCTGGAGGCCACCCAGACCATGATCGGCACCAGGGTGGTCAGCGACTTTCTGCTCTGTGACCAGGAAATCCTGCTCCGGCATCTGCACAAAGTGACCGGCGACTATGTGAGGGAGTTCGCGAGCAATGGCCACACCAAATAAGTTGCCCAGCGGATTCGAGGCGCTGCAGCCCTATCTCGATTGGGACCTGGCCACTGAACCCGAGCGCTACGCCAAGCGGCTGGCCTCCTCGATGGCCGAAATGCAGGCGTTCTACGACGCGGCATTCCCGCTGATGAACGACGTAATCGCCTACTGTGACAAGTACCCATTGAACGATCTGCCCGAGGACGCACAAACCCTTATGCATCTAATGCAATCGCTGATCATGGTGTCGTTCCCGATCGAGGCGTGGAAACAACCGCGAGTGCCCGACAGCGGGGCGGCCTGGGTGGAGCTGGTCAGGGAGCCGGTGATCTGAGAGGTGTTGACGCTCAAGGCCGCCGGGCTGCTCGACGTCGATGCCGGCGAGATCGTCCGGCCGGGCTTGCTGCGGATCGAAGGCGACCGGATCGTCGGTGTGGGCGGCGCGGCCGAAGGTGAGCTGATCGACCTCGGCGACCAGATCCTGCTGCCCGGGCTGATGGACATGGAGGTCAACCTCCTCATGGGCGGGCGTGGCGAGAAGCCGGGACTGTCCCAGGTACAGGACGACCCGCCAACGCGCGTGTTGCGTGCCGTCGGCAACGCGCGCCGCACGTTGCGCGCCGGGTTCACCACGGTCCGCAATCTCGGGCTGTTCGTCAAGACCGGGGGCTATCTGCTCGACGTGGCACTGGGCAAAGCCATCGACGCCGGCTGGATCGACGGGCCCCGGATTGTGCCTGCCGGACATGCGATTACGCCCACCGGCGGGCATCTGGATCCGACCATGTTCGCCGCCTTCGCACCCCACGTGCTGGACCTGACCATCGAAGAGGGCATAGCCAATGGCGTCGATGAGATTCGCCGCGCCGTCCGCTACCAGATCAAGCACGGCGCCGAACTGATCAAGGTGTGCTGCTCGGGTGGTGTCATGTCATTGACGGGGCCCCCTGGTGCACAACACTATTCGGACGAGGAGCTGCGCGCGATCGTCGACGAGGCGCACCGGCGTGGACTGCGCGTCGCCGCGCACACCCACGGCGCCGACGCGGTCAGGCACGCGGTGCAAGCCGGCATCGACTGCATCGAGCACGGTTTCCTGATCGACGACGACGCGATCGCGATGCTGGTCGAACACGGCACCTTCCTGGTGTCCACGCGCCGCCTCGCCGACGGCGATGCCATGGACATCTCCCACGCGCCGCCCGAGTTGCAGGCCAAGGCCGCCGAAATGTTCCCGAAGGCGCGCACATCGATACTGGCTGCCTACGAGGCCGGTGTGAAAATCGCCGTCGGTACCGATGCTCCGGCCATTCCACACGGACGCAACGCCGATGAGCTTGTCACACTGGTCAATTGGGGCCTGCCGCCGGCGGCGGTGTTGCGGGCGGCCACGGTGACCGCTGCGGAGCTGATCAATGCCACCGACCGGGGACGACTCGCCGAAGGCCAGCTCGCCGATGTCATAGCGGTGCCGGGAAATCCGTTGGAGGACATCGCTGTCACGCAGAAAGTGAGCTTTGTCATGAAAGGGGGCAAGGTTTATGCCAACCAGAACTGACGACCTCGTCGAGATCCAGCAGCTGCTCGCCCGCTACGCGGTAACCATCACTCAAGAAGACATCGAGGGCCTGATCGGTGTCTTCACCCCGGACGGAACCTACAGCGCATTCGGCGACACCTACCGCCTGGACCGCTTCCCGGAATTGGTGGCCGCCGCCCCGAAAGGGTTGTTTCTCACCGGAACCGCGGTCGTCGAACTCGACGGCGATTCGGCCAGCGGCACCCAACCGCTGTGCTTCATCGAGCACGCCACGCATGACATGCGGATCGGCTACTACCGCGACACCTACTCCCGCACCGCTGATGGCTGGCGGCTGAAAACCCGTGCCATGACGTTCATTCGGCGCAGCGGCGTGCACGATTCAGGGCGACCGCACGCAGTTGGCCGCCCCGCCCCGTGAATGTCGAGAAGTTCCGGGCCGACTTACGCGCCTGGCTCGACGACAATGATCTGACTCCCGGACCGGACCACTCGCTACAAGGCCACATGCAGCAGCTGGCCAGGGTGCACGGCGCGCTGTATGAAGCCGGGTGGATGCGTTATGGCTGGCCGGTCGAGGTCGGCGGATTAGGTGGCTCGGCGCTGTTACGTGCGATCGTCGGCGAAGAAGTCGTCGGCCGCCGCCTCGCCGAGCCCGGTCCGTACTCGATGGTCGAGGTGCTCGCACCCACCATGATCGACTACGCCCCAAAGGAACTGGCCGTCGAGATGGTGCCACGGCTGCTCAGCGGTCGCGAGCAATGGTGTCAAGGCTTCTCCGAATCGGGATCGGGCAGCGACCTGGCATCGTTGTCCACCCGAGCAGAACCCCATGGCGGGGATTGGATTGTCAACGGGCAGAAGGTCTGGACCAGCTATGCGCAGTTCTGCACCCGGTGCGTTCTGCTCACCCGCACCGGGCCCGGACATGACGGCATCACTGCGTTTTTCGTCGATCTGGACACACCTGGTATCACGATTCGCCCGCTGCGCACCATGCATGGAGTCGACGAATTCTGCGAGGTGTACTACGACGATGTGATGATCCCGTCCAGCCGGATGCTCGGCAAGCCCGGCGATGGCTGGCGGCTGGCGATGGACCTGCTCCCTTATGAGCGTTCGACGTGTTTCTGGCAGCGGATCGCATACCTGTACTCGCGCTTGGATGAACTGATCGCCCAGGCGCGTGAACCCGACGAATCTGACCTCGGCGCAGCATATCTCGCCCTGCACACACTGCGGTGCCGCTCGCGTGCCACCCAGCACCGCTTCGAAGAAGGCGCGCGCCTGGGTCCGGAGACCTCCATCGACAAGGTGCTGTTGGCCACGGCCGAACAGCGGCTCTATGACACCGTGCACGACCTGCTGCCCGGAGCGCTCGAACTCGACGAGACGCCGTGGCGGTCGGAGTATCTGTACTCGCGCGCGGCGACCATCTACGGCGGTACCGCCGAAGTTCAGCGCAACATCATCGCCCGCCGGCTGCTCGACCTCGGGAAGGAGTGAGCCATGGACCCCGAGGCGTTGCGCATGCTGGCCGATTCGCTGCGCACCACCATGTATGCGGCGTCCGGCGCAAAGCTCGACGCAGCCCTGGCCGATCTCGGCTGGCGGGATATGCTCGACGAAATACCGGACACAGCAATCCCTTTGGTGTTCCGACTGTTGGGTGAGACCGGCGCACACGCACCTGTGCTCAATGACGTCGTACTGCGGTCGGCGCGCCAGGTGGGCGCCACCATCCCGCTTCCGTATGCCGGCGGCTCCTGGGTGGTGTGGGAGCGCACCGGCCAGACCACCTCGGCGCTGGACGAAGCGTTACCGATTCATCGAGTGCCGCAAGGTGATCCGGTGCCGCTCGAAGCGGGGCGACGGTCGCTGGGCTGGTGGCTGGTCGGCACAAGTCGCGCCATGCTGTCCCTGGCGCGCCAGCACGCGCTGGACCGAATCCAATTCGGCCGGCCCATCGCATCGTTCCAGGCGGTCCGGCACCGATTGGCCGAAGCACTCGTCGCGATCGAAGGGGCGGAGGCCACCGTGGCGGCCGCCACGGATTCCGATGTGTTGAGCTGCCTGTTGGCCAAAGCCGCAGCAGGCCAGGCGGCGCTGACCACCGCACGGCACTGCCAACAGGTGTTCGGCGGCATCGGCTTCACCGCCGAACACCCACTGCATCACCACATCAAGCGGTCGTTGCTGTTGGACGGGCTACTGGGCAGTGCCCGTGAACTCACCCGCGAAGCGGGAATCATCCTGAGCAGCAACGGGTCTGCACCCCGGCTGGTCGACCTTTAGCGCCCGAGTGTACATCTCACGACGCGACACGCCGGTGAGCCGTCGTGAGGTTCACAGTCGGCGGCGAGAGGGTCACGGGCGCTAGCCGCGCGGCAGCCCGAGTATCCGCTCGGCGATGATATTGCGCTGAATCTCCGAGGTTCCGCCCGCGATGGTGCCGGCAAAGCTGCGTGCGTACCGGTCGAACCAACTGCCGTAGTGGTCATCGAGGTTCAGTGGGGAAAACGGCGCCGTCATGGCTGGATGCACGAGTCCGTCGGCGCCCCTGGCGTTCAGCGCCTCTTCCGAGGCGCGCTGCAACGCCTCGGAGCCGAGCAGCTTAAGCACCGATTGCGCGGGCACGTCTTCTTCGCCTCGCGCGGCCTTGGCCATTGCCGCAGAGCCCAACAACTGCATCGCCCGCGCATCCATCACCAGCGTGGCGAAGCGATCTCGGTCCAACTGACCGCGCGGCCGGTAATCGATTGTCATTTCATCCAACAGGTTGGCGTAGTCCATCCACAACATGGCGCGTTCATGGCCGAGCGACCCGGTCGCCACCCGCCAGCCGCCGTTGAGCTCGCCGATCAAATTCTCGGCCGGCACCCGCGCGTCGGTGAAAAATACTTCATTGAATTCGATGTCATTGTGGTCGCACACCGACGCGAAGGGCCGTCGCACCACACCTGGTGTGTCCGTCCGGATCATAAAGACACTGATGCCCTTGTGTTTTGGCGCGCTGGGGTCGGTGCGCACAAAGGTCAGCAACACGTCCGCGTCATGCGCGCCGGACGTCCATACCTTCTGTCCGTTCACCACGAAGTCATCGCCGTCGGGCACCGCCCGCGTTTTCAGCGACGCCAGATCCGAGCCCGCGCCGGGTTCACTCATGCCGAGCGAAGCTGTGATCTCGGCACGCAGGATCGGCACCGCCCAGCGCTGCTTCTGCTCGGCAGTTCCAAACGACAACAGGGATGCGGCGATGATGCCCACGCCCTGCGGGTTGAAGCTGCGGTAGATCCGGCGTCGGGCCATCTCGTCGGCATGCACGTACTGCTGTAACAGCGTGGCGTTGCGGCCGCCGAATTCTGGCGGGTTGCCGGGCAGTAGCCAGCCATTGTCGAACAACAGTCGCTGCCAGCGCGCCGCCCACTCCGGCACGTGGGAGCACGACCGGGGCCGAGCGATCCCGTCGGCCTCGGCGGGAAGGTGTTCGTCGAGAAAGGCGACGAATTCGGCGCGGAACGCCTCGACATCGGCGTCGAACGTCAGCTGCACGGTTACTCTTTCAAATCCGCTTCCTAAACATGCGCGTAAGAGAATAGTATTCTCGCAGTGAGGAAGTTACAATCTCCAAAACGAGGCCCGTGAGGAGGTCGAGCGCAGCGATGGCACGGCGTTCTCCGGTACATTGCAACCATGTTCTCTCCTCGCGGCAATCACCTGAGCCGCCCGTGACCAATCCGAGCGAAGAGCCGGCCTGGAAGCAGCGCGCCGTCGAACGGTCCATCAAGACCGCGAAATTGCGGGCCGCGCAGCGCGTTCAGCGCTTCTTGGACGCAGCGCAGGCCATCATCATCGAGAAAGGCAGCACGGACTTTACCGTCCAGGAGGTCGTGGACCGCTCCCGCCAGTCGCTGCGAAGCTTCTACCTGCAGTTCGACGGTAAACACGAGCTACTCTTGGCGTTGTTCGAGGACGCGCTGAGCCGCTCAGCCGACCAGATTCGGGCGGCTACCGAAAACCACGCCGATCCCCTGGGGCGGCTGAAGGTTGCCGTCGAACTGCTCTATGAGGCTTCCCGGCCCGACCCCACGGCCAAGCGGCCGCTCTTCACCGACTTTGCGCCACGACTGCTGGTCACCCATCCGGCCGAGGTCAAGACCGCACACGCGCCGCTGCTCGCGTTGCTCACCGAGCTCATGGAAGCCGCCAGCGACGCCGGCGAACTGCGCCCGGAGGTCAATCCCAAGCGGATTGCGGCGATGACCATGCAGACCGTCATGTTCATCGCACAATCCAGCGGCGGCGCCGATGACGCAACCACCCATCCCATCACCGCCGACGAGGTGTGGGACTTCTGCTCACGCGGATTCGCCAACACCTGAGCCGGAGCGCCCGGTAGTCCTCACCTCACCTATTGAGCGAATATCGCACGCGGTCGCCGGTATGAGAACGCTATTCTCAGATAATAAGAACTGCAAATAGCCAAAACGGATTTTGCGTTGACACTCGTTGGTGGGTGATGACAGAGTTCAGTTGCGGCACGGTTCCGGCGAGAGGCGATAACCCGTGACAGTCAGCGCAGCCAGCGACGTCTACTTCGACCCCTACGACGTCACGCTCAACGCCGACCCGTACCCGATGTTCCGGCGGCTGCGCGAAGAGGCGCCGCTGTACTACAACGAACAGCACGATTTCTACGCTCTGAGCCGATACGGCGATGTCGACGCCGGGATCGTCGACTACCAGACGTTCAGTTCGGCCAGGGGCGCGATCCTGGAGATCATCCGGGCGAACATCGAGATGCCGCCGGGCGTGCTCATTTTCGAGGACCCGCCGATCCACGACATCCACCGTAAGCTGTTGTCGCGCATGTTCACTCCGCGCAAGATCGGCCAACTCGAGCCGCAAATCCGTGAATTCTGTGCTCGCAGTCTGGATCCGCTGATCGGCGCCGATGGATTCGATTTCGTGACCGACCTCGGGGCACAGATGCCGATGCGGGTGATCGGCATGCTGCTCGGGGTTCCCGAGGAAGACCAGGAAGCCGCACGGGATTTCGCGAACGCGCAGATGCGCACCGAGGCCGGCAAGCCGATGAACACCACACCCGAAAGCATGCTGAACGGCGAATTCTTCGGCCAGTACATCGACTGGCGCGCCGAACACCCCTCCGACGACATCATGACCGAGCTGCTCAACGTCGAGTTCACCGACGAGACCGGAATTGTTCGCCGGCTCACCCGGGACGAACTTCTTACCTATGTCACCGTCGTCTCCGGGGCCGGCAACGAGACCACAACCCGCCTGATCGGCTGGGCCGGAAAGGTTTTGGCCGAGCACCCGGATCAGCGTCGAACCCTAGCGCAGGACCCGTCCTTGATTCCGCAGGCCGTCGAGGAACTGCTGCGGTTCGAGCCGCCGGCTCCGCACGTGGCGCGGTATGTCACCCGCGACGTCGAGTACTACGGCCAGCGGGTGCCGCAGGGCAGCATCATGATGATGCTCATCGGGGCCGCCAACCGCGATCACCGCCAATTCCCGCCGGACGGTGACGTTTTCGACATTCGGCGCGAGCCACGCCAGCACCTGACCTTCAGTGTCGGCACCCACTACTGTCTGGGCTCGGCGCTGGCCCGTCTCGAAGGCCGGATCGCGCTCGAGGAAATCCTGAAGCGCTTTCCGGAGTGGGACGTCGACCTCACCCACGCCAAGCTCTCCCCGACGTCGACCGTGCGGGGCTGGGAGACCATGCCGGCCGTTCTGGGCTGAGCCACGTTAAGAGGAGGAACATGACGGGTCGAGTGGAAGGCAAAGTCGCCTTCATTACCGGGGCGGCGCACGGCCAGGGCCGTAGCCACGCGGTGCGGTTGGCGCAGGAGGGCGCCGACATCATCGCCGTCGATGTCTGCAAGCGCGTCGTGCAGAACAGTCCGATTCCCCCCGCGACACCGGAGGATCTGGCCGAGACCGCCGATCTGGTCAAGGGCCTCAACCGCCGTATCTTCACCGCCGAAGTCGACGTGCGTGATTACGACGCGCTGAAGTCCGCGGTCGATGCCGGCGTCGAACAGTTGGGCCGGTTGGACATCATCGTCGCCAACGCCGGCATCGGCAACGGCGGCGACACCCTGGACAAGTGCACCGAACACGACTGGCAGGAAATGATCGACGTGAACCTGTCCGGCGTATGGAAAACAGTGAAAGCTGGTGTGCCCCATATGATCGCGGCTAAGAACGGCGGTTCGATCATCTTGACCAGTTCGGTGGGCGGGCTCAAGGCCTACCCGCATTGCGGCAACTATGTCGCGGCCAAGCATGGCGTGGTGGGGATCATGCGCTCGTTCGCAGTCGAATTGGGGCAGCACATGATTCGGGTCAACTCGGTGCATCCGACACACGTGAGCACCGGGATGATCATGAACGAGGGAACCTGGAAACTGTTCCGCCCGGATCTGGAGAATCCAGGCCCCGACGACATGGCCCCGATCTGTCAGATGTTCCACACCCTGCCGGTTCCGTGGGTGGACGCCGAGGACATCAGCAACGCGGTGCTGTTCTTCGCCTCTGACGAATCGCGATATGTCACCGGTGTCACCCTGCCCGTCGACGCGGGGAGCTGCCTTAAGTAGCGTTGCGTCTTATGGACGCATTTGACGGACGCGGGGCGGTCATCACCGGCGGCGCGAGTGGTATCGGCTTTGCTACCGCACTCGAATTCGCCCGCCGCGGCGCCAAACTCGTGCTCGCCGATGTCGATAAACCCAATTTGGAACAGGCCGTGACGCGGCTGCGCAACGACGGGTTCGAAGCGCACGGCATCATGTGCGACGTTCGGCATCTCGACGAGGTCGTTCACTTGGCCGACGAAGCCTTCCGGCTGCTCGGCCAGGTCGACGTGGTATTCAGCAACGCCGGCATCGTGGTGGCGGGTCCCATCGCGGAGATGACCAACGACGACTGGCGCTGGGTGATCGATATCGACTTGTGGGGCAACATCCATGCCGTCGAAGCGTTCCTGCCCCGGCTGCTCGAACAGGGCACCGGCGGCCACATCGCATTCACCGCGTCGTTTGCCGGGCTGGTCCCCAACGCCGGACTCGGCGCTTACGGCGTTGCCAAGTACGGCGTCGTCGGTCTGGCCGAGACGCTCGCCCGGGAGGTCAAGGACAACGGCATCGGCGTTTCAGTGCTCTGCCCGATGGTCGTCGAAACCAAGCTGGTGTCCAACTCGGAACGAATCCGCGGAGCCGACTACGGCCTGGCGTCCACCCCAGACGTGACCGGGACGGTCGGTTCCCTGCCGGCACAGGACGACAGCCTCAGGGTCGACGACATCGCCCGGTTGACGGCGGACGCCATCCTGGCCAACCGCCTTTACGTCCTTCCGCACGAAGCCGCGCGCGCGTCGGTCCGGCGCAGGTTCGAACGCATCGACCGTGCCTTCGACGAGCAGGCCGCCGAAGGCTGGAGCCATTGATAACGCGTGTTAACGAGAAGAAAAAAGCTCAATTCGGCGATGTGACACTGGGCGTCGACTGTTGCGGACTGTTGCCGTTTCAATCCGCCGGCCAAAGCGTCCAGCAGCGCTTTTCGCGGTTGCACGGCAACGTGATGTGAGGGGCGCACAAGCCGCAATGTGACCCGGGTGTTAAAGCAATCGCACTATCGCCACGGGCCGTCGGTGAGTATTTTTGCCGGCCCAAAAACCTGCCCTACCCTCGATGAATCACAGCACGACGCTGTTGTTCGCGGAGGAGGCATCGTGGTCGATCTGAACCAGAATCGGCAGACCGCCGCCGACGCCCTGCTCGGATTCGGCAAATATTTTCATCGCGGCGAAATCTCCGCGGACCACCGCGCGCTGCACAAGATCGGGGGCAGATCGGCCGACGATTTTTACCGGGATCGCTGGGCACACGACAAGGTTGTCCGCTCCACTCACGGCGTCAACTGCACCGGCTCGTGCTCGTGGAAGATCTACGTCAAGGATGGCGTCATCACCTGGGAGTCCCAGCAGACCGACTACCCATCGGTCGGCGCCGACAAGCCGGAATACGAACCGCGCGGCTGCCCTCGCGGTGCCTCGTTCTCCTGGTACACGTATTCGCCTGCGCGGGTGCGCTATCCGTACGTGCGCGGCATTCTGCTGGAGTACTATCGCGAGGCCAAAGCCCGGCTCAACGATCCGGTGCTGGCCTGGGCCGACATCGTCGACGACCCGGTGAAGTCCCGCCGCTACAAGGCCGCGCGCGGCAAGGGCGGCTTTGTTCGCGCCGAGTGGTGGGAGGCCGCCGAGATCGCGGCAGCCGCGCACGTGCACACCATCAAACGGTACGGCCCGGATCGGGTGGCGGGTTTCTCGCCGATCCCGGCCATGTCGATGGTCAGTCATGCCGTTGGGGCCCGGTTCATTTCGTTGCTGGGCGGGTCGATGCTGTCGTTCTACGACTGGTACGCCGACCTGCCGGTGGCATCGCCCCAGGTCTTCGGTGACCAGACCGACGTCCCGGAATCGGCCGACTGGTTCGATGCCGGCTATCTGATCATGTGGGGCTCCAACGTCCCGGTCACCCGCACACCCGATGCGCACTACATGACCGAGGCCCGCTACCGCGGCCAGAAGGTCGTCGTGGTCTCACCTGACTATGCCGACAATACGAAGTTCGCCGACGAGTGGCTGCCCGCCCGGCCGGGTACCGACGCCGCGCTGGCGATGTCGATGGGCCACGTGATCCTCAAGGAATTCTTCGTCGAACGCACGACTCCCTACTTCACCGACTATGTGAAGAAGTACACCGACCTGCCGTTCCTGGTGACGCTGACCGAGCGCGACGGGCAATGCCTGCCCGGAAAGTTCCTCACCGCAACCGATCTCGGCGACAGCGGCGAAGGCGCGGCATCCAAGACGGTGCTGCTCGACGCTCACGGCAATCCGGTGGTACCGAACGGCTCACTGGGACACCGGTTCACCGCATCCGGCGAGGGCAACTGGAACCTCGACCTGCACGGTGTGGACCCGTTGCTGACCCTGCACGGCCCCGACAGCGATGTGACGGCGGTGCAACTGCCCCGGTTCGACGGTGACCGCCCGGGCGTCCTGGCTCGCGGCGTGCCGACGAGAATCATTGCGGGCCAACGAGTCACGACGGTCTTCGATCTGCTGCTCGCCCAGTACGGCGTGCACCGCGACGGCCTGTCCGGCGAGTGGCCGGCCGGCTATGACGACGCTGGCCAGCCGTACACCCCGGCCTGGCAGGAACACATCACCGGGGTCCCCGCCCAGGCTGCCGAACGGATCGCGCGGGAATTCGCCGACAACGCGCAGCGCTCCCGGGGCCGGTCGATGATCCTGATGGGCGCGGGCACCAACCACTGGTTTCACTCCGACCAGATATATCGCTCATTTCTCACGCTGGTGATGCTGACCGGTTGTCAGGGTGTAAACGGCGGCGGCTGGGCACATTACGTCGGCCAGGAGAAGTGCCGACCGGTAACTGGATGGTCGACGCTGGCTTTCGGGTTGGATTGGCAGCGGCCCCCGCGGCAGATGCAGGGCACGGTGTTCTGGTACCTGTCGACCGACCAGTGGCGCTATGACCCGTTCACATCGGAGGTGATGGCCTCCCCGCTGGCCGAGGGCCGGTTCGCCGGTCGCACCGCGGCCGACAACATCGCGCTGGCCAGCCGGCTGGGCTGGATGCCGAGCTATCCGACGTTCAACCGCAACCCGCTGGATCTCGCCGACGAGGCCGATCGGCTGGGCAAGGATGCACCGGCACACGTCGTGGATGGGCTGAAATCCGGCCACCTTTCGTTCGCGTGCGAGGATCCGGACGCCCCGGAGAACTTCCCGCGCTGCCTTACGGTCTGGCGCTCCAACCTGCTGGGGTCGTCGGCGAAGGGCAACGAGTACTTCCTCAAACATCTGCTGGGCACCGATTCCAACGTCGCGGCCCGCGATGTGGACGCGGTGCGTCCGCAAGAGGTGCGCTGGCGTGACGAGGCACCGGCAGGCAAGCTGGATCTATTGCTATCGCTGGATTTCCGCAACACCAGCACCACACTGTTTTCCGACATCGCCCTTCCCGCCGCCACTTGGTATGAGAAGCACGATCTGTCCAGCACCGACATGCACCCGTTCGTACACGCTTTCTCGCCGGCCATCTCGCCGCCTTGGGAAACCAAGACCGACTTCGAGGCATTCCACCGGATCGCCCGCGGCTTTTCCTGGCTGGCCGAAAAACACCTGGGCAAGCGCAAAGACATCGTTGCCGTGCCATTGCAACACGACAGCGCCGACGCCACCGCGCAACCGGGCGGACGAGTGCTGGACTGGAAAGCCGGCGAATGCGACCCGATTCCGGGCAGGACCATGCCGCGACTGGTGGTGGTCGAACGCGACTACCCGGCGATCGCCGAGAAAATGGCGGCACTGGGACCGATGGTCGAAACGGTTGGCCTCACCGTCAAGGGAGTCACCACGCATCCCGAGGCGGAGGTCGAGTATCTGCGCGGCGTCAACGGGACGGCACTGTCCGGCGTGGCCGCGGGACGACCCCTGCTGACCAAGGACATTCACGCCGCCGAGGCGATCCTGGCGTTGTCCGGAACGACGAACGGTCGCCTGGCCGTCGAGGGTTTCGAGGCGCTGCAGCGTCGCACCGGCATTGAGCTGGCCGACCTCGCGAAGGAGAACGAAGGGCGGCGAATCAGCTTTGCCGATACGCAGTCTCGCCCGGTTCCGGTAAACACCTCACCGGAGTGGTCCGGTTCGGAGACCGGAGGCCGGCGTTATTCACCGTTCACGATCAACACCGAACGGCTCAAGCCCTGGCACACACTGACCGGCCGTCAGCACTTCTACCTCGATCACGACTGGATGAGCGAACTCGGCGAGCAGTTGCCGATATTCCGGCCGCCGCTGGACATGACGGCGCTGTTCAACGAGCCCGCGGTTGGCGATACCAGCGGCGGCGACCACTCCATTACGGTGCGCTACTTGACACCGCATTCCAAATGGTCGATCCACTCCGCATACCAGGACAACTTGTACATGCTCACACTTTCCCGTGGCGGGCAGGCGATTTGGATGTCCGACGTCGACGCGGCGAAAATCGGCGTCAAGGACAACGA
Organism: Mycobacterium szulgai; assembly: GCF_002116635.1. Classification (GTDB taxonomy): domain Bacteria; phylum Actinomycetota; class Actinomycetes; order Mycobacteriales; family Mycobacteriaceae; genus Mycobacterium; species Mycobacterium szulgai. Next base: position 103,732 of record NZ_LQPW01000005.1, read on the forward strand.
CTGGATCGAATGCACCAACCGCAACGGTGTGGTCAATGCGCGGGCGATCGTCAGCCACCGGATGCCCGAAGGCCTGGTGTTCATGTACCACGCCCAGGACAAGGCGGTGGACGTGCCTCGTACCGAGAAGACCGGCAAGCGCGGCGGTATCCACAACGCGTTGACCCGGATCATGATCAAGCCGTCCCACTTGATCGGTGGCTACGCCCAGCAGTCCTTCGCTCTGAACTACCACGGCCCCACCGGAAACCAGCGTGACGAGGTCACCACGATCAGGCGACGCTCGCAGGAAGTGGAGTACTGACGATGAGAGTCATGGCTCAACTCGCGATGGTGATGAACCTCGACAAGTGCATCGGCTGCCACACCTGCAGCGTGACCTGTAAACAGGCCTGGACCAACCGCGGCGGCATGGAGTACGCCTGGTTCAACAACGTGGAAACCCGTCCCGGACAGGGATATCCACGCGGCTACCAGAATCAGGAGAAGTGGAAGGGCGGCTGGACGCTCAACAAGCGCGGCAAGCTGACGCTGAAATCCGGGTCGAAGTTGCGCCGGCTGTTGAACATCTTCGCCAATCCGGACCTGCCGACGGTGTCGGACTACTACGACCCGTGGACCTACGACTACGAGAACCTGCTTGCCGCACCGGCGATGGACACCACACCGGTGGCCCGCCCCAAGTCGCTGATCACCGGACAGGACACGAAGGTGACCTGGGGCGCCAACTGGGATGACGACCTCGGCGGCGGCCCCGAGCAGGTGGGCCGGGATCCATTGCTGGCCAGGGTGTCTGACAAGGTGAAGCTCGAGTTCGAGCAGACGTTCATGTTCTATCTGCCACGGATCTGCGAGCACTGCCTCAATCCCGCCTGCGCCGCCTCGTGCCCGTCCGGCGCGATTTACAAGCGCAGCGAGGACGGCATCGTGCTCGTCGATCAGGACCGGTGTCGCGGCTGGCGGCAATGCGTGACCGGCTGCCCCTACAAGAAGATCTACTTCAATCACAAGACCGGCAAGGCCGAGAAGTGCACGTTCTGCTACCCGCGTGTGGAGGTGGGCATTCCGACGGTGTGCTCGGAGACGTGCGTCGGGCGGCTGCGCTACATCGGGGTGCTGCTGTACGACGCCGATGCCGTTACAGCGGCGGCCTCGGTTCAAGACGAGCAGGACCTGTATCCCGCGCAGCTGGGCGTCTTTCTCAACCCCCACGACCCACGAGTGGTCGCCGAGGCTGAGCGCGCCGGGATCTCCACCGAATGGATTGAGGCAGCACAGAATTCGCCGGTGTACCGGCTCATCGTCGACTATCAGCTGGCGCTGCCGCTGCACCCTGAGTACCGCACTATGCCCATGGTCTGGTACATCCCGCCGTTGTCACCCGTTGTCGATGTGCTGGCCAAGACGGGCCACGACGGCGAGAACAAGAACAACTTGTTCGGCGCCATCGACGCGCTGCGGGTGCCGATCGAATATCTGGCAGAGCTGTTCACCGCGGGCGACGTGCGACCGGTACGCCTTGCGCTGCAACGGCTTGCGGCTATGCGGTCGTACATGCGGGCGGCCAACCTGGGCGAGGAATTCGACGACACTATCCCGGCGTCGGTGCGGCTGCGTGGCGAAGAGATCGAATCGATGTACCGGCTGCTGGCGATCGCTAAGTACGCCGACCGGTATGTGATCCCCAACGGCGCGGGTTCGGACGCGCACCGACTCGACGCGCTGGCCACCGGATGCAGCCTGGACGCCGATGGCGGGCCCGGGATGACGGCCTTCGATGCCATGGCAGATAGGTTCCATCTCACCAATGGCAACGGCGACGGCGGCCATTCCGGCACGGGCGGCCATGCCGGCGGCCGCAATTTGCTCAATTGGGACGGCAAGAGCACCGACGGGCTGGTGCCTACCAAATGAATACGCTTGCCCGCAACCGCAACCGCAACCGCAAACGCTCGATCGATACCATCGGCCCAGCCGAGCGCGACCAACGACTGGTGTGGCGCATCGCCGCGCTGCTGCTGGACTACCCCGCGGCGCAGACGCTTGCAATGGTCGGTCAACTCATTGCTGCGGCAACGGAACTGCCCGTATCGGTGGGCGCGCCATTGCTGGGCTTCCTTGATGAAATCCGCAGCGCGGATCCGCTACAGCTCGCGGCCCGCTACGTCGAGACCTTCGACATGCGCCGCCGCGCCACGCTGCACCTGACCTACTACGCATATGGCGACACCCGTAAGCGGGGCATGGCGTTGCTGCGGTTCAAGCACGCCTACCGCCAGGCCGGGATACAGCTGGGCGATGGCGAACTACCCGATTACCTGCCGCTGGTTCTCGAATTCGCCGCCACGATCGACTATTCGCAGGGACGGCGGTTGCTCGGCGAGCATGTCCCGGTTCTCGAGCTGTTGCGGCTCTCGCTGGTAGACAGTGGATCGTGTTACGCCGATGTGCTGGCCGTTGTCTTGTCCACGCTGCCGCCGATCAGCACCGCGGACCGCCGGCGGATTGCCGAGTTGGCCGCACAAGGCCCGCCCGACGAGGACGTCGGCCTGGAACCGTTCGCGATGGATCCGCTCACCGCCGGCGGCCGTCGATGACCGGCCTGCTGTGGATGATCGCTCCCTACATTGCGCTCACATCGTTTGTGCTGGGGCATATCTGGCGCTACCGGACCGATCAGTTCGGCTGGACCACGCGCTCTTCGCAGGTACACGAAAGCCGCCTGCTGCGCCTGGGCAGCCCGCTGTTCCACTTCGGCTTGCTCGGCGTGTTCGGTGGCCACGTGGTGGGTCTGCTCGTCCCGCAACAGTTGACGGCTGCGGTCGGAATCACTGAGACCACTTACCATTTGGTGGCCGTGACGATGGGCTCACTTGCGGGTTTCGCCGTCGTCGCCGGCCTGGGAATCCTGCTTTACCGGCGTATTACGGTGCCGGCGGTGCGTCAGGCGACATCGCGCAGCGACAAGCTGATGTACCTGCTATTGGTGGGCGCGCTGGCGACCGGGATGCTCAATACGCTGACCAACGTGTTCGCCCGCTACAACTACCGCGATACGGTTTCGCCGTGGTTCCGCAGCTTGTTTTCGCTGCATCCGGCGGTGGATTTGATGGCTGAGGCGCCGTGGACGTTTCAGCTGCATGCGTTGATCGTGCTAGTCCTGCTTGGCATTTGGCCTTACACCCGGCTGGTCCACATGTTCAGTGCGCCGATCGGATACCTGACGCGTCCGGATCTCGTCTACCGCAGCCGGGATCCGCAGAAGGCATCCGGCAACCGATACGCGAGAGCGTGGGCAGCGCCCGAAGCGCCCCCGGCTCGCAGCCGCTGGGTGTAACAAGCCGGGCACCGACAGCTCACCGGCCGCAAATCGCGTTTGTGATCAGGTTGTAGCACATAGGTCATCACGGGAAGCGTTGCGGCAATAACAGATTCCTACTGTGATGGCATGCCAATACAGGTGCGCCAACACACCATCGAAGACTGGGACGCCGAAGACGTCGACGCCTGGAACAACGGCGGCGCGAAGATCGCGCGCCGCAACCTGATCTGGTCGATCGTGGCCGAACACGTCGGGTTCTCCATCTGGTCGATCTGGTCGGTGATGGTCCTGTTCATGCCGCAAAACGTCTACCACATCGACGTCGCCGGGAAGTTCTTCCTGGTCGCGATGCCGACGCTGGTCGGGGCGTTCCTGCGGCTGCCCTACACCTTCGCGGTCACCAGGTTCGGCGGCCGCAACTGGACCATGTTCGCCGCGCTGGCACTCGCGGTCCCAACGGTATTGACGCTGTATTACATGGCGCATCCCGGTACGTCCTACACGACATACATGGTTGTCGCGGCGGTCGCCGGGTTCGGCGGCGGTAACTTCGCCTCATCGATGACCAATATCAATGCGTTCTACCCGCAACGCCTCAAGGGCTGGGCACTGGGCCTCAATGCCGGTGGCGGCAACATCGGCGTGGCGACGATCCAGCTGGTCGGACTGCTGGTGATCGCCGTGGCGGGCAACCGCTCGCCGCATTGGGTGTGCGCGGTGTATTTGGTGCTGCTGTCGGTCGCGGCGGTCGGCGCCGCACTGTTCATGGACAACCTCTCCAGTCAGCGCACCGACGGCCGCTCCATGATGGACGTGATGCGCTACCGCGACTCGTGGCTGATCGCGCTGCTGTACATCGGCACCTTCGGATCGTTCATCGGCTATTCGTTCGCGTTCGGTCAGGTGCTGCAAATAAGTTTCCTGGCCAACCTCAGTCACGGCGGCACGGCCACCCCGGCGATGACGGCCCAGGCGGCGCTGCATGCCGCGCAAATCGCTTTCATCGGCCCGCTGCTGGGCTCGATCGCCCGGCCGGTGGGTGGTTGGCTGTCGGACCGCATCGGCGGCAGTAGGGTCACGCTGTACACGTTCGTCGCGATGATCGCCGCCGCCGGTTGGCTCGTCGCCTTCGGCGAGATGGGCGACGCCACGCATCGCGCCCTGTCCGGTGGAATGCTGACCGCCTACGTGGCCGGCTTCGTCGCGCTGTTCATCGTGTCGGGAATCGGCAATGGATCGGTGTACAAGATGATCCCGTCGGTCCTGGACGCCAAGGCGCAGAGCCTGGATGGTTGCAGCCCCGCCGAGAAGGCCGCCTGGTCGCGGCGGATGTCGGGTGCGCTGATCGGGATCGCCGGGGCCATCGGCGCGCTCGGCGGCGTCGGCATCAACATCGTGCTGCGGGCGTCGTATCTGTCTCCCGCCAAGTCTGCGACGACGGCGTTCTGGGTGTTCCTGGGCTTCTACCTACTGTGCGCCGCGATCACCTGGTTCGTGTACGTCCGCACTCCCAACCGGGCACCGGCCGCCAAGACCGCCACGAAGACACCGGCGCTGACGCCGGCGTGATACCCGGCGCTACTTGGGCCCGAGCTGGTATTCCCCAGTCTGCGGATTGTGATGCCAGCCGCCTGCGGCGTGCGTTCCACCGTCGACATGGATCGTCTGTCCAGTGATGTAGCTCGACATATCGGAAGCGAGAAATACTGCGGTGTCCGCGATTTCGTCGACATGGCCGGCCCGCCCCATCGGGACGACATTACCCACACCGGCCAGTGCCGCATCGCCGCCGAGCTGCCGCAACCCCTCGGTCAACGTGATATCGGGTGCTATCGCGTTGACACGTACGCCGTGGCTGGCCAGTTCGAGCGCCGCGGTCTTGGTGAAGTTGATGACGCCGGCTTTGGCCGCCGCGTACGCGGCGTAACCCGGTGCGGCGCGGGCACCTTCGATCGACGTCAAGTTGACGATGCTGCCGGTCGCCTGGGCGGCTACCAGTTGCCGCGCGATGCGTTGAGTACACAACAGCACATGCCGTAAGTTGGCGCGGTACAGCGCATCCCAACCGTTCTCGCTGGTTTCCAGCAGCGGCGAGGAGAACACGCCGCCGGCGTTGTTCACCAGAATCGTCACCGGACCGAGTTCGGCTAGCGTGCGCTGCAGGGCGCCGTCGACCTGGCCGCCGTCTCGGACATCGGCGGTGATACCCAGTACGCCAAGGGATTCCGCTGCTTGCGAACAGCTTTCGGGGTCGCGCTCCCAAATGGCCACCGAGGCGCCGAAGGCCGTGAGGCCCGCAGCGATGCCACGCCCGATGCCCGAGCCGCCACCGGTCACCACGGCGACTCGGCCGGTGAGCAGAATCCGCGCGGGGTCGACGGGCATGATCAGTTGACCGGGTACCCGGCCGGTGCACGGCCGATGACGCCATCGGCTTCTAGTTCGGCGATCTGAACGTCGGTCAGGCCCAGCTCGGCCAGCAGCTCGTGATTGTGCTGTCCCAGCAGTGGTGCGGGCTGGGTGTGGAATTCGCACGGCCCGCCGGAGAAGCGCATCGGCACGGTGCTGAGCCTAGCCCGGCCGTTGACCGGGTGATCGACCGTTTCGAAAAAGCCGCGCGATTGCAGCTGGGCCAACTCCGTCTGCCGGTGCGGCTGCATCACCTTAGCCACCGGAACCCCTGCATCCCAGAGCACAGTCACGGCGTCGTCAGCGCTGCGGTCCTGGCACCAGGCGGCCAGCCCTTCGTCGATGGCGTCTTCGTGCTCGCGCCGTCCGACTACCGTGGCCAGCGCGGGATCGGTTGCCCACGAAGGTGATCCAAGTGCCTTACCCAGGCTTTCCCACTGCGTATCGGTGGCCACGGCGATGGCGATCCAGCTGTCCAGGCGGCCGAATTCGTCGATGTCAGCGGTGCGGTAGAGGTTCTGCGGCGCCGCCGTCGGTCCCCGGTTGCCCGCCCGCTGCAACACTGCTCCGTATGCCGAGTATTCGATGATCTGTTCGGCGGAGATATTGAGTGCGGCATCGACCATCGCTGCTTCCACCAACACACCTTGTCCGGTGCGGCGCCGGTGCTCCAGCGCCACCAGCACCGCGTTGAGTGCATGCACGCCCGCGTTGGGGTCACCTATCGAGTACGGCTCGTAGGGCGGGCGGTCGGGGTAGCCGGTCAGCCAGCTGATGCCTGCGGCCGACTCGATGGCATAGGCGAAGGCCGGATTGTCTCGCCACGGGCCGTCCAGGCCGAAGCCGGGCATGCGCAGCATGATCGCGTCTGGCCGAATGGCTTGCACGGCGGGGAAATCCAGCCCGATCTGGTCGAGCACGCGGGGCGTGAAGTTCTCCGCGACTACGTCGCAGGTTTCGATCAGCCGCTGCAGCAACTCCCGTCCGCGCGAGTCTTGCAGATCCAGCGTCAGACCCTTTTTGTTCGTATTCAATGCCGCGAATATCGGCGACTTCTCCCACCACCTGTCTTCAGTGGTGGGCACTCCGGCGATAAGCCGCGTGCCGTCGGGCCGGCGGGTGGATTCCAGGTGGATGACCTCGGCGCCGAGCATCGCCAGAAAGTGAGTGCAACAGGGGCCGGCCCAGAACGTGGTCAGGTCGAGAACCCGAATACCATTCAACGGCAACATATTCGGCGGACCCGCTACTGCGGGTGCAGCGCGGGTGCTGACCGTGGCCTGATGCAGAGCGGTGTGCTCGCCCAGCCGCGGCGCCGGGCCTGGCTGCCGAAGCTGCGCCGGCCACATCCGGTATGGAAGGGCCGGCTGGATGAATCCGTCCTGCGGATTGCACACGAACGAGCCGCGCTCTTTGAAGTGGTCGAGCGTAGCGATGTTGGCGCCGTTGGCCACCGGAGCGTTGGGTATGCGGAATGCCGTCGCCAGTTCGCGGATTTCGTCGACCTGATGGCTGCGGACCCAGGCGTAGATCTCGTCGGCATAGACGTTGGCGAGTTCGGTGATAGACAGTGGCGATTTCTGGTCGATCCACTCCGGATGACCGACCATCGCGCACAGATCAAACCATTGCTGCGCGGTCCCGCAGCCAAGGTCCACCAGACCGTCCTGCGCGCAGGCCACCCCCGGCACCGTCAGCCGCCGGGCATCTCGCCAAGGCCGGCCGAGCATTTCGAAATAGGTCACCGGGTAGTAGGTCAGGCACAGAATCTGTGTCTCCAGCATCGACACGTCGATCAGGTCACCCGCATTGCGGTACCGGGAGGCGAGGGTGGCCGCGCTGGCGTAGGCGCCGGTCAGATATTCACCGACCTGTCCGCCGACGAACACCGGCGCACGGTCCGGCGCCCCACGTCCCAGTCCGACGATCCCGCCCGACCATGCTTGCAGCGTGAACTCGGTCGCGGCTCGGTCGCGCCAGGGTCCCGCCAAGCCGAAGGGTGTGATCGCGGTGACGGTGAGATGTGGGTAGCGATTGTGGATTTCGGCCGGCGCCAGTCGTTCGGCAGCTGCCGACCCAGCCGACCACACCACGGCGTCGGCCCTGCTGAGCAACCCTTCGAGCAACGCGACGTCGTCGGCGATTTCGGGATCGACGACCACGCTATGTTTCGATCCCGCCAGGAAATTGAACAGCGCACCGTCCACCCCGGGCCGGATGGCGGCACCCGAGGCTGACCAGAATCGCAGCGGATCACCCTCTGGGGGCTCTACTTTGACGACGTCGGCGCCGCCGTCGGCCAACAGCTTGGTGCAGTAGGCGCCCGCGATTCCGGTCGAAAGGTCGACGACGGTATAACCGGTCAGCGGCGGTTCGACCTGAGATCGCGGCACTCACGCCCGCCAGAACGGGCTGCTGGTCAGTACTTCGGGACCGTCGGCGTTGATCAACACGGCTTCGCGTCCGAACACCGCGCCGATTCCCGGTTCCCACACGTAGCCCGTGACCGCGAGAACCATTCCAGGCTCCAGCAGTTCACCGGCCGCCGTCTGGGGCAGCTCCGGTGAGATGACGGGCGGGTCGAAGCCCATGCCCAGCCCGCGGGCCACCGGCATCGGCGGCGCCGGCTCGCCGGCCGCTTCATAGGCGGCCAGCAAGTCGCTGGCCACCCCACCCGGCCGGCAGGCCGCTATCAGACCGGCCCAGAGGCTATCCCAGCGTCGATATAGGCCCGCGGCGCCCGCGGCCTCCCCGACGGGCAGGGTGCGGCCGACTTCACCGATGTAGCCCCCGGCCAGGACGCCGGCCGAGAAGGCGACCAGATCGCCGGGCTGGACCCGGCCGTCGCCGCCGGCGCGCCGCCACGGATGCTCGCCCGAAGTCACCCAGGCGACGTCCTGATTCGACGGGGTGCTCACCCCGCCGGCCGCCAATGCCTCTAACAGCACTCCGGCCAAAGTTTGTTCGCTTACCCCCGGCCGCAATTCGGATACCGCTGCGGCTAAGCCGTTTTCGGCCACCGCGATCGCCGCACGCAGCGCGCCGATTTCCTCGTCGGTCTTGATCCGCCGCGCCGCCCGCATGGCCAGCTCCCCGTCGACCAGTGCGGCGCTGGGAAACGCCGTCGGCAGCAGCTGCGCGAAAACCGGTGAGAGCGCATCGGTTCCGACTCGCCGCGCGGTGGCCGCACCCTGAATCTGCTTGAGGGCCGAGATCGTATTGGCCGGGTTCCACGTTATGCCGTAGAGATTTTCGTGCGGAATGTCGTCGGGCACTCCTTCGTCCCAGGTGCTGAGCAGATGAAGCGCACCGGTATCCCGCACCAGGACACAGCTCGGGCCGAACGGCCGCGTCCCGGCGACCCACAGTTGCGGCGCGCCGGTGACGTACCGGACGTTTGCCTGGCGGCCGAGCACCAGGACGTCGAGATCGTGGGCCGCCATCGCGTCGAGCGCCCGTTGCCGTCGCCCACAGCGCAGTGCGCGATCGTCAGGACAAACGTCAACCGACATATGGGTCATAGGGGTAGTTGGTCAACCGCGTCGAACCTTCCTCGGTGATCACCAGTACTTCTTCGCTGCGGTAGCCGCCGGTTCCGTCCTCCCACACCACCGGCTCCAGCACCAGCACCATGCCCGGCTGCAAGACGAAGTTCTCGTCGAACTCATCGCCGAGATCCGTCCCGATCATGGGCATTTCGGCGGCATTGACGCCAATGCCATGGCCCAGGTAGAAGTGTGGCAGCCAGGGCTTGGTGCCGCCATTGGCCGCGGTCGCGGCACGACCCAGATCCGCGGCGGTGGCCCCGGCCCGGGCCACGGCCAGTACCGCGATCATGATCTCGTGCCATTTGTCGAACTGCGCCTGCTGGCGCGGTGTGGGATCCCGCCCGACGATCCAGGTCCGGCCGAAGTCCGAACAGTAGCCCCGGTAGGTGATGCTGACGTCGGTCCACAGCACGTCGCCTTCGGCCAGTTCTCGTTCGGTGGTGAGCAACGGCAGCGCCAGGTCGCCGTGTGTGGTCCATACGCCTTCGGCCTTGCTGGGCGGCATCACCTGCCAGATCGGCTCGAGCATGCTGGCCGTGGCACCCAACTCGAACGCCCGGCGCAGAAACCTTGCGGACAGATCGATCTGGCGGATTCCCGGACCCAGTGCCCGGTGGACTTCCACCATGGCCTCGTCGGTGATCCGTACCGCCGTGCGGATGCAGGCCAGCTCGTCGATCGTCTTGATCACCTTGGCGGCACCGACAACGGCAGTGGCGTCCAGCGGATAATTGTTGCCGAACAACGCTTTTCGAGCCCTCGACATGGCACCGGTTAGCTCGTCGACCGCGATCGCCCCACCGGCCGGGATCAGCTCGGCCAATCGGCGCCCGAAATCATCTACACCTTCGTCGAATTCGAGATAGACGGGTCCGTGCAGGTGATCCGCGGGCAAGTCCGACTCGTGCGCCACACCTTCCCGAAACGGCAGAAACAGGTGGGGCCACTCGTCATCGGCCAGCACCACGGCTACCGGCCGCTCGACATGGGACAGCCCGGCATCACCCAGTGGCCAACTGGTTCCAGTGGCATACACCACGGCGTTGTTGCCCAGCAGCACCATTGCGTCGACGCCGCGTTCTGCCATCGCGGCCCGCAACCGGGCACCGGTCTCCCGGCGCATCCGACTCAGATCCGGAGTTTCCGGAATCGCCTGCGCAAACGTCGTCACAGTCCCAGGAATTCGGTGATGTTGCCGCTGACGATCCGGGCTGCGTTATCCGGCCCGACGGCGTTGACCACCGCGGCCAGGGACTTTTCGGAGTAGCCGTAGGTGCTTTCGTTGTGCGGGTAGTCCGACGACCACATGACCTTGCCGATCCCGATCCGGTCAATCAGCTCCAGACCCAGCGGGTCGACCATGAAGGAGGCGCTCATGTGCTTGTCCCAGTAGTACCGGACGTCGTGCTGCAGCGGCCGGTTGAACATGTGCTGATACGACGCCACCAGGTGCTCGGCATCCTGCAACGCCCAAGGAACCCAGGCGATTCCGCCCTCGAACCAGCCGATGCGCAGGGCTGGGTGCTGATCGAGGATGCCGCCGAAGATGTACTTGGAGAACGTTTCCCGGAATCCGTCGATGTTGATCATCATGCCGACGACCACGCTGTTGAATTCGCACGGGCTCTTGGGCGGGGTCTCGCCGATGTGGTGGGTGACCGGAACACCGGAGGCTTCGATCTCGTCCCACACCGCACTCATGGAAGTGCTGGCGTAGTCGATCGGATTACCCTCGTCATCCTTACCGGGGTTGAGCGGCATCAGGAACGTCCTAAGCTGCAACGCCTTCAGCTCTTCGAGCGTCCGTCGGGTTCCTTCCGGATCCCACCAGTTGATCAGTCCGGCGCCGTAGAAGTGACCGTTGGAGCGTTCCTGGAGTTCGGCGATGTATTCGTTGTAGATGCGGAACGCGAGTTCGCGAAGCTTCTTGTCCGGGTAGTGAAATAGCGCCAGCACTGCGTTGGGGAATGCGAGTTCCTTTTCGACGCCATCGTCGTGCAGCTCCTGGATGCGGGCCTCGATGTTGGTGCTGGCGGCGCCGGGCAAGTCGTCGTATTGCATGAGCACCGCGCTGAAGTCGCCGGGCAAAAACGATTGCCCCTTGCGCCCCACTTGGTAGGCGCCGTCCTCGTACCAGATGCGTGGCGCCTTCTCCTTGAGGTCATCGGGAAAGCGTTCGTAGAAGATATCGGCGGCCAGGGAGATGTGGTTGTCCGCGGAGAAGACGACCGTCCCTTCGGGCAAACCGACGTCGCTGCCGTCGGCGTGACCGCGGCGATCCTTCGGTGCGCCAAAGCCTTCGGGCGGGTAGAGCGAAACGGTCGGCGTCGACATGACGGCCCCTCCATTCGGATCGGCGTTTTCGAAGGTAGTCACCAGGTGACCGGCAGCTCGTACACTCCGTACGCGAGCCGGTCGTGCTTGAACGGGATGTCGGCGACCGGCACGGCCAGGGCCAACGTGGGTACGCGGCGCAAAAGCGTGCGGTAGACGATCTGCAGCTCGGCGCGGGCCAATTGCTGGCCCACACATTGGTGCCTGCCGTAGCCGAATGCGACGTTGCGGTCAGCCCCCGAGCGATGCAGGTAGAGCCGGTCGGGTTCGGTGAAGGCATTCGGATCCCAGTTGGCCGGCGCCAGGTCGATGATGATGCCATCGCCGGCGCAGATGGTTTCGCCGGCGATGTGGATATCTTCGAGCGCCACGCGACGCTGGCCGTTCTGGATGATGCTGAGGTAGCGCAGCAATTCTTCGACGGCGTTGGCGACGATCTTGGGGTCTTCGGCCTCGCGTAGGACAGCGGCCTGGTCCGGATTTTCCAGCAGCGCAAGCACTCCCAGGCCGATCATGTTGGCGGTGGTCTCGTGCCCGGCGATCAGCAGGCCGGTACTGAGTTGCGCGGCCTCCTTGACGCTGAGCTCGCCGGCCTTGACTCGCTCGGCCAGATCGGAGACGGCATCTTCTGATGGCGCCGCCATCTTGGCCTCGACCAGCTGGGCCAGGTATTTGTGCAGGCTTATCGCGCCTTTGACGGTGTCCTCACCGGTGGCGTAGCGCGCCAGCCCCACGTTGGCGTGCTGCTGGAACATCGCGGCGTCCTGGTAGGGCACCCCCAACAGTTCGCTGATCACCAGCGACGGCACCGGCAGCGCCAGTGCGGTGACGATGTCGGCCGGCTGCGGTCCGGCCAGCATCGCGTCGATGTGGTCGTCGGTGATCTCTTGGATGGTCGGGCGCAGGCCCTCAACTCGCTTGAAGGTGAACGGTTTTGACAACATGCGGCGGAATCGGGTGTGCTCTTCACCGTCCGCGGTGAAGACCGAACGTGGGCGCTTGTGCACCGTGGACAACATGCCCGCGTTCCAGTGTGGAAACCCCGGTGTCCGGTCGTCCACGCTGACCCGGGAATCGGAGAACAGTTCGCGGCATTCCTCGTAGCCGGTGATGAGCCACGGCGTGCTGCCGTCCCAAATCCGAACTCGGCTGAGCGGCTTGGCTGCTGCCAGCGCCATGACGTCCGGCGGTGGGGCGAACGGGCAGCCTGCCGCCCGGGCCATCGGGTACTCCGGGATGTCGGTTGTGGTCGTTGCCAATGTGTCGGACACGCCTCACTCCTCGATCTGGATCGCCATCGCCGGACACAGGGCGGCAGCCCTGCGGGCGCCGTCGGCATGTTCGGCGGGCGGGTGGTCGTTGAGCAGTACCACGACGCCGTCCTCGTCGCGCTGGTCGAAGATTTCCGGAGCGTTCATGACGCAGTTGCCCGATGATGCGCAGATATCCTGGTTAACAGTCACTTTCATCTTCGCGAGTCCATTCACTCCTGTGGGGTCACCGGCGCCAGCCACAGGCCCACGATCGCGTCGATGAGGCCGGTCGCCGCGGCCTGCCACGAACGCCGGGGCACCGACGTGCCCGCCGCGAGCGCGCGCTCAAGGTCAGCGCAGGTATGCATTAACAGGTTGCGCGCCATGATGTTTCGCTCGAAACGGACATCGATCGGCAGATCGGGCAGGCAGCTGTTGATGCCGTCGATGACCTGAACCAACGACGGGGAGCTGAGCGCATCTTTGACGATGATGTTCTGGTAGGCGGGATCGGTCATTGCCTGCGCGGCAAAACGCGCATACCAGGTGGGGTTGCCGAGTGCGGCCAAATGGTCGGTGAGCGGCCGCACCAGGCAGGCCACCCAATCCCGCATCTGCGCCGATTCGGGCAGCGCGGCCACCATTTGCTCGCGCAGCTCTTCGACGGGGCCGCGATGCTTCTGCTCGATCGCGCGGACCAGGTCGGCCTTGGTACCGAAGTGATAGCCGACCGCGGCGTTGTTGCCCTGGCCTGCGGCCTCGCTGACCTGTCTGTTGGACACCGCGAACACGCCGTGCTCGGCGAATAGCCGCTCGGCGGCCACCAGGATTGCCTCCTGGGTGGAATTGGCCCGCTCGCTGCGCACCGCCCGACCAAGTGTGGTCATTACGCCAGTCAACCGCGCGCTAGCGTATTAAGTCAAGCGATTGATTTAATAGCGTCGCCGCCGAGCGTCACGCCACAGTCACGCTCGGCGCCGAACGCGACTGCAGCATCACTTTCGGCGGCCCTCCCGCGGCTGGAAGCGTGCCGTCATCGGACCGACGACACGTTGATACCCCGCAGGGAAAGCTCGCACGAGCAACTCGATGGCCCTGGCGTCCGGGCCGACCACCACGCGTGCCTTCTTCTTGCGCACCGCCTTGAGGATGATCCGCGCTGCGCTCTCGGGGCTGGTGATGGCGACCTTGTTGAACGATCGGATCCCGAATTCCATGTCCACGCCTTCGGCGTGCCCGGCATTGCGTGCGATCGCGGTCTTGACGTAGCCCGGATGCACGACCGTGACAGCGACGGGGTGACCGGCAATGGCCATCTCCTGGCGAAGCGCCTCGGTGAATCCGCGGACCGCGAATTTGGCCGAGTTGTAAGCGGCTTGCCCCGGCACGCCTAACAACCCGAACATGCTCGACATATTGACGACGTGCCCGTCGCCCGAAGCGATCAGATGCGGCAGAAACGCCTTCGTCCCGTTCACCACCCCCCAGAAGTCGACGTCCATCACCTTCTCGATGTCCTTGAAGCCGCTGACTTCGATGTCGCCGAGAAAAGCGATGCCGGCGATGTTGTAGATCTGGTTGACCGTCCCGAAGTGCCCGTTGACGGTGTCGGCGTAGGCGAGGAACGCCGCACGCTCGGCGACGTCGAGCCGATCCGACCGGACCTGCGCGCCGATGCTCGCGACAAGTTCCTCCGTCTGGCCTAGCCCGTCGGCGTCGACATCACTGATCGCCAGCCGCGCACCCGAGCGGGCCAGTTCCACCGCGAGAGCCCGGCCGATGCCCGAACCGGCGCCGGTGACCGCGGCCACCTTTCCACTGAATCCCTTCATGGCGTCAGTATCAGCCCTGTTGCTTGCGGGACCGAATCACCTTGCCAGCGACCGTCCCCCCGTCCACCGGCAGCACCGTTCCGGTGACGTAACGCGACCGGTCGTTGGCGAAATACAACGCCGCCTCGGCGATGTCGTCGGGGGTGCCCTCGCGCTTTAGTGGGCGGTCATCGCGCATCGTCTGACGAATCTTGGCCTCGAACCGCTTGAGCTCCTCGGGGTTCATGTTCTCCGCCGACTTCGACACCAGCGGGGTTGGGATGTTGCCCGGCGCGATGGCGTTCACCCGAATCTCGTAGTGCGCCAACTCAATTGCCGCGCATTTGGTGAACTGGATGACGGCGGCTTTCGATGCTCGGTAGGTCATCACGCCGCCGCCGGCCTGGATGCCGCCGATCGAGCTCACATTGATGATCGATCCTCCGCCGTTGGCGGCCATGTGTCGGGCGGCATCCCGCGTGCCCGCCATCACGCCCAGCACGTTGACCGCCATGACGCGGTGGAAGTCGGCCAGATCGTCGTTGAGGAATCGGTTGTGCATGGTTCCCGAGATCCCGGCGTTGTTCACCATGACGTGCAAGCCTCCGAACTGTGCGACGGCAGCTTCGACCAGCGCCCCGACCTGTTCGGGGTCGGAGACATCGGCGCGCCGGAACATCGCGTTGGGCCCCAGCGCAGCGGCCAGGCCCGCACCGTGGTCTTGCTCGACGTCGGCGACCATCACCCGAGCGCCCTCGGCAACGAAGCGCTCCACGATGCCGCGTCCGATCCCGGACGCCCCGCCGGTGACCACGGCAACCTTGCCGGCCATTTCGTTGACCACATGACGAGTTAATCGGCGATGACCTCATTAAGTCAAGCAGTTGATTTAAGACGCTTCAGGATGAAATGGGTAAGGTCAAAACACAATCGTGACCGACACAGATCGAGCATTGCCCTTGCGGGGTCGGCGCGCGGAATGCGCGGCCCTGCAACGGTTGACGTCGTTGGCCCGCTCCGGCCAGAGCCAGGTGCTCGTCCTGCGCGGCGAGGCCGGCATCGGCAAGACCGCGCTCCTTGACTTCGTGTTCGAGAACGCATCGGGTTTCCAAAAAGCGCGGGTCGCGGGTGTCGAGTCCGAGATGGAGCTCGCCTTCGCTGGGTTGCATCAGCTCTGCGCGCCGTTGCTGGACTGCAGTGATGCGCTACCGGCTCCGCAGCGCGACGCGCTGGACGTCGCGTTCGGTCGCAAAGCCGGATTGCCGCCGGATCGATTTCTGGTCGGCCTGGCCGTCCTGACTTTGATCGGCGCCGCGACCGAACGCCGGCCGCTGATTTTCGTAGTCGACGACGCGCAGTGGATCGACCGCGTCTCGGCCGAAACACTCGCTTTCGTAGCGCGACGGCTGATCGCCGAGCCCGTCGCCATCATCTTCGCAGTGCGCGACGGCTTCCAAAACGGGCGGGCCGATGAGCTCGCCGGCCTGTCGGAGCTGACCATCGCCGGCCTGGCCGCCGGCGACGCGCGCGCCTTGCTGGACTCGGTCGTGCTGGGCCGACTCGACAACCAGGTGCGTGACCGCATCGTCGCCGAAACGCGGGGAAATCCGTTGGCCCTGCTGGAATTGCCGAAAGGCCTTACCGTCGAGGAGCTGGCGGGAGGCTTCGGGCCACCGGATGCGCGACCCCTGGCCGGGCAGATCGAGCAGACCTTCCTGCGCCGGATCCAAACGCTGCCCAGCCACACCCAGCAGCTGTTGCTCACCGCCGCCGCGGAGCCGGTCGGTGATGCCGCGCTGCTGATGCGTGCGGCCGAAAATCTGGGAATCTCACCCGATGCCGCGTCGGGTGCCGAAGCCGCGGGACTGATTGACGTCGGAACCCGGGTTCGGTTCCGGCATCCCCTGGTGCGTTCGGCGGCATACCGCGCCGCGGACCTCATGCAACGCCGGCGTGCCCATCGTGCGCTTGCCGAGGCCACCGACTCCGAGTCCGATCCCGACCGGCGTGCCTGGCACCTCGCCATCGCGGCAGCGGCGCCCGACGAGTCGGTAGCCCGCCAACTCGAGCACTCGGCCGAACGCGCGCAAGCCCGAGGCGGTGTGGCCGCGGCGGCCGCCTTCCTGGAGCGCGCGACTCAGCTGACCGCGGACCCGGTTCGCCGCGGCGCCCGGGCACTGGCCGCCGCCCAGGCCAAGCGCGACGCAGCGGCCTTCGACGCCGCCGATGACCTGTTGACTACTGCGGAATCCGCGACGCTCGACGAGTTGCAGCGGGCCACGGTTGCGCAATTGCGTGCGCAGATCGCCTTCGCCCGCAGCCGCAGCGGTGACGCGGACGCACCGACGGTCTCCGACTCTGCCGCCGGATTGCTCGATGCCGCCAAAAAGCTTGAGGCACTTGATGATGAGCAATCGCGTGAAACATATCTGGCTGCCGTCGGGGCGGCGCTGTTCGGCGGCCGGTTGTGCCCGCACGGTGGCATCACCATGACGGCGACGGCCGCCCGTTCGGCACCGCCAGGGCCAAAACCCGCCCGGCCGGTCGATTTGCTGCTCGACGGCATCACGCTGCGGGTTACCGACGGCCACGCGGCCAGTATGTCGGCCCTGCGCCAGGCGCTGAGCCTGATCCAGGCGCAGGCCGAGCACAGCGCCGGCGACATCATGGGCTGGTTCTGGCAGGCCTTTCCCATCGTGCAGGAGTCCGCGGCCCATGAACTGTGGGACGACGACGTCTGGCATCGACTTGCCACCCACGCGGTGCGGCTGGCACGCGATGCGGGCGCGCTTGCCGTGCTCCCGCTTGCTTTGGTCTACCGCGCCGGCGTGCACGCGCAGGCGGGCGAATTTTCCGCGGCGTCGGCTTTGATCGAGGAGGCCAACGCCATCACGGCCGCGACCGGTTACGCACCGCTGAAATACCACTCGGTGCTGTTGGCAGCGTTGCGCGGGGTCGAGACGGAGGCCATGAGCCTGATCCAAACCGCGATTGCCGACGGGGTCGCCAGGGGCGAGGGCCGAATAATCGGATTGACGGGTTACGCCAAGGCCGTGCTGTACAACGGCCTGGGCCGCTACGACGACGCCTTCAACGCTGCCCGGCAGGCATGCGAAGACGAGGACTTGGGCCTGTTCGGCTGGAGCCTTATCGAACTGATCGAAGCCGGCGTTCGAAGCGGTGATCCGCAGGTCGCGCGCGATGCGCTCGGCCAGCTCGAAGAGCGGGCGCGCAGTAGCGGAACCGATTGGGCGGCAGGCGTTTTGGCTCGTTCTCGAGCCTTGTTGGCCGACGACCGGGTAGCCGAACGCGACTACCTCGAGGCCATCGACAAGCTCGGGCGGACCCGGATCGTCGTCCACCTCGCTCGCGCACGCCTGCTCTACGGAGAATGGCTGCGCCGCTGCAATCGCCGCGTCGACGCCCGCGAACAGTTGCACACCGCCCATGAGATGTTCGCGCGCATGGGTGCCGAGGCCTTCGCCGAGCGCGCCCGGCGCGAGCTGCTGGTCACCGGCCAGAAGGTGAGCAAGCGCTCGATGGTGTCGGCAGGCGAGCTGACGGCCCAGGAGGCGCAGATCGCCAAGCTGGCCGGCGAAGGACTGACCAACCCCGAGATCGCTGCGCAGTTGTTCATCAGCACCCACACCGTGGAGTGGCACCTGCGGAAGGTGTTCGCGAAGCTGGGCATAAAGTCACGTCGGCAACTGCGTGGCGTGGCCATCGACTGAGTACACGGCTCCCCCATTGCGGCGGCACGGCACCACCAGCTTTGTTGGAAATGGCGCTAGAATTGGCCGGCTTTGGCGCAACAACCTGCCATTTTCTGCTAGGGGGGTCTAGTGAGTGACGGGAAATTCGACCTCGACGGCCACTGTTTGTCCCAAGAACATCCGTGGAGCATCCTGGATCTCTCCTTACCAAACGCTCAGCTCGCGGGCGTCTTCGCGGGCTTTCTGATCCTCGCGATAACCACTCTGTTGACCATGTCGGCAGCTCCTGGGCTCAAGAAGGGCACCCGCATAACACAATCGATCGTCTTGTTGGGTTTGGGCGTGGTTGTGCTTGGACAGGGTGCGTACTTTTTTGGGTCTATTGCGGCGACCAAACCTCCGGAAACCAGTCAGCCTCCGGCGCCCACAAATGCAGTAGGTAATTCCGTGATAGTCCTCGCACCCGAGAACCCGCAGGTTGCCGGACAAGCCCAACTGGCTACTCAACGGATTTGCGAAAGGGCCTGGGTACAGTTCATGCCGGCGGCGGGAATGCTCGCATTGGGCGCTGTACTACTTGTCGCTGGACTCGCCTGGATGATTGCCTGGCATCGAATGGCAGCCCCGCTTGTATCCGACGATAACGACTTGGTAGGCCACGCGAATGTTGCCATCGCATTTGTTCTCTGGGGAGCGATGGCCTTTCTCATATTCGATGTGTGGTACTTCGTTGAAGAAATGCATCAAGAGCTACACGCTTTGAATCAAGACTCGGCGGCGAATTTTGAGAAGTGGTCAGCTACCGTGGTTGGGTTTATTCTTTGCGCAATTTCCACATGGATACTCGTCCAAAAGCGCAACAGCCTCATTGGGCATAACGACGATCTCCATAAAGAGCCTAATTCCGTGTACGCAGTCGCAGTCTGGACAGCGCCCTATCTCTTCCTGAATCTGCTGTTGACACTATGGGCAACGGCGTCGGGTATGCGCTCACACCCGTTGTTCGAGCTGTGGGCAGGCATAAGTCTCGCCGTCTTCGGCCCCGGGATACTGTTCGTGTTGCTGGCGTTCGCGATGCCCGGCACAAATGGCCCGTGGCCTCGACGCGTGCTCACCCTAGGGGGTTTAGCCCTCGGCATTGCGTTCTTGGTACGCAGCTCCATATTCATTTTCCAGTTGGGCCACCGGCTGGGCGCTGAGGAGGGGCAATGTCGGCTCACTGAGTGATCGGAGCCCGACCCATCCCTAGTGCCGCGACGAGACTACGGACTTTCAAGGGTTCGCAGGACCGGCCCCGTGGCCGATGCTGGAAAGGCCAGTTCATCGCGCAACCATGGGGAAGGCTTGGTCATGAAGGTATTAGTCGTCGGCGGCAGTGGGCTCATCGGATCGCAGGTTGTCGCCATGCTCACCGATTTGGGGCACGAGGCCATCCCGGCGTCGCCACGTTCGGGGGTCAACACCGTGACGGGGGAAGGTGTTGCCGACGCCCTCGGCGGAGTCGACACGGTGGTGGATGTGTCCAACTCGCCCTCCTGGGCCGACGACGACGTGCTGAACTTCTTCACCACCTCGACGCGCAACCTGCTGGAAGCCGAACGAGCCGCGGGGGTGCGCCACCACGTCGCGCTCTCGATCGTGGGCGCCGACCGCGCGGCCGAAAGTGGCTACATGCGGGCCAAGGTGGCGCAGGAAAAGCTGATCGAGGAATCCGGTGCGCCGTATTCGATTGTCCGCGCAACGCAGTTCTTCGAATTTGTCGACGGCATCGCGGATTCACTGACCGAGGGCGACACGGTTCGTGCGCCGCACGGCGCATTCCAGCCCATTGCCGCTGCGGACGTAGCTGCCGGCGTCACCCGGGCTGCAACCGGACAACCGGTCAACGGCGTGATCAATATCGCCGGCCCGGAAAAACTCGGTATGGACGACTTCATCCGGAACCGGTTCAGCACGACCGGCGATTCGCGCCAAGTGGTGACCGACCCGACGGCCCGCTACTACGGCGCGGTGCTCGACGAGCGCAGCATCGTTCCCGTCGACGGTGAAGACGTCACGATTTTCCAGACCCGCTTCAGCGACTGGGCCGCGTCCCACCTATCCGGTGCTGCCCGGTAGGAACCGCCATGGAGTTGCTCGACCACACCGCTGTGGTCACCGGCGGAACGGCGGGCATTGGACTCGAGTCTGCGCGTCTGCTGGCAAGCGAAGGAGCCACGGTCATCATCACGGGCCGAAGCCAATCCCGCGGCCGGGAAGCCGCCGATGCCATCGGAGCCAAGGCTCGGTTCGTCCAGGCCGATATGGCCGATGCGGAATCGGTGAATTCGCTTGTGCAGCAGTGCGGTGAGGTCGATATCATCGTCAACAATGCGGCCAGCTTTCCCTCCGCATTGACCATTGACCAGGACATGGCCGTCTTCGAAGCGATGTTCGACACCAACGTTCGCGGCCCTTACTTTCTGGTCGCCGGCCTGGTCCCGGGGATGGTACGGCGGCGGCGCGGCAGCATCGTCAACATCACCACCATGGCCGCGTTCAAAGGGATTCCAGGTGCATCCGGGTACAGCGCCTCCAAAGCCGCTTTGGAGTCGCTGACCCGTACCTGGGCGGCCGAGTTCGGGTCGAGCAACGTGCGGGTGAACAGTGTCGCGCCGGGTCCGACCCGCACGCCGGGCGTCGCCGCCGAATGGGGCGACACCAACGAGGAACTCGGCAAGGCGCTCCCGCTGGCCCGCACCGCCTATGCGGCCGAGATCGCCGAGGCCGTGCTTTTCCTCAGCTCACCTCGCGCCAGCTTCATCACCGGGTCGACCCTGCATGTCGACGGTGGCGGCGCAGCTATCTGAGAATCACTGTTAGGCAATCGATCTCAGTACACCGAATGCGGCGGCGCCCCAACTGGGCGGCACCACCAACCGCCCGACCACCACACCGCCGCCCCACGCCGCCGAGACTCTTGTCCGCGGATCTCGCGAGCCGGTCATCGCGGCCGACGTCCCCGACGAAGTCATGCTCGCCGGGGAACTTATCGCCGCCGTGAACGGCCCTATCGCCGACACGAAGGGCCGCAATCGAAGCAGGCTTGTCATCGCCGCGGTCGCCGACGCCGGCTGCACGGGGTTGCCGAGACTTCGTAGCGCCTGGGGAATGCCAGACATCGCTTGGGCCAAGGCATCCAGCGTATCCGCGTCCGCGTCCACCCCCGTCGACTCGGGAATGCTTGCGCATGGCATCGGCGGCAGCAACGGGTCCAGCATCGACGCGGACGCCGAGGCGCCCGCGTAGCGATACATCGCGGAAGCATCCTGCGCCCACATCTCGCCGTACTCGGCTTCCATGGCGGTGATGGCCGGCGTATCGTGGCCGACCACATTGCCTTTGATCAAAGACGCCAGCCGAGCACGGTTCTCGTCGATAACCGGCGGCGGTACGGTGGCGGCGAGCGCGTTCTCGAACGCGCTGGCGGCGGCCCTGGCCTGACCGGCGATCGCCTCAGCCTGTTCTGCTGTCCCGGTCAACCAGCCGATAAAGGGAGCGGTGGCGGCGACCATCGCGTCCGAAGCCGGCCCCTGCCACCCGTCATCGGTCAGTGCCGACAACGCCGAATTATAAGATGCAGCAGTCGAATACAGGTCGTCGGCTAATTTGTCCCAAGCTGAGGCAGCGACCACCATCGGCTCAGAGCCGGCGCCCGAGTACATCCTGGCGGAATTGACCTCCGGTGGTAATTCCCCGAAATCCATTTGGTCTCACCTCCGGCTGGCCGCCTCAATTCAATCGCGTTGGCGCTCTTCATAACTATGCGGTGCACGCCGCCGGGCTATTGTGACGAGAGTCGGCCGAAATCGTTATCAAGCCGTTGAGTAACCGATGCAACCCGGCCACGGTGGCCAGACCCAC
The DNA here is from genome assembly GCF_002116635.1 of Mycobacterium szulgai. Lineage (GTDB taxonomy): Bacteria > Actinomycetota > Actinomycetes > Mycobacteriales > Mycobacteriaceae > Mycobacterium > Mycobacterium szulgai. The sequence goes on from NZ_LQPW01000005.1 coordinate 126,025, forward strand.
CAAAACCAATCCGCCCCAGACGAGTTCGTCCGCGTTGAGGCGGTGTGCCGCAGACATCAGCGATCCCACCGCCAGATTGCCGACCAGAATTCCGACCCCCACGATGGTGCTGTAAAACCCATAGTGGGTCCCCACCAGCCGGTCACCGGCGAGCGCGACCACCGTGCGCATTTCAAAGGGGAACAGCGCCGCAGAGGCGATGGCGAGCAAGCTCGCCGACAGCAACAACGCCACCACCCCGGCCCACGCGCCCAACCGCTGGCCGTCCGGGAATACCAACAGTGGCACGAACGCTGCCGCCAGAATCATCGCCCCGGCCACCAGGCTGCGCCCGGTTCCCAAGCGCGCGGCCAACCACCGGGTGATGCGCAGCTGCCCGGCGATGGCGACCAGGCCCGATATCGCGAACATCACCGCCACCAACTGGGATTGATGGCCTGGCACCAACGCGGCCGCCTGCATGGGTAGGGCGAGATATACCTGGAACGACAACACATACGCACCGGTCATGACAACCGCGAACCAGAGGAATGGCCGGTTACGTACTACCGTCCGCCAATCCTGAAGTATCGAGGTCTTCTCGCCAGCGAACTCGGCCGTGTGCTGCGGGAGTGCCAGCAGCTGCGCCACCGTCAGCACCGCGAACACCGCCGCCGCACCCAGCACCGTCATCCGAAAATCGAACGCCAACAACACCAGTCCCACCAGCGGCCCGAGCAAGATTCCAGACTGGTAGAAGATGTTGAACATCGCGAACGCCTCGACTTTGCGCTCCCCGGAGTCGGCCGCAACGTAGGCGCGCACGGCGGGATTGAAGAGGGCACCCGCGAAACCCGTTGCCGCCGAGGCGATCAGCAGACTGGGCAACGACTGTGCGACGGCCAGTAAGGCGAATCCGCCGGTACGGATCAGGCAGCCCGCCACGATCAGCGGCTTATAGCCGAACCGATCGGCCAGGGTGCCTCCGGCGAAGAACATGCCCTGCTGGGCGAAATTGCGGACGCCCAGCACCAGACCCACCGCCCATGCCGCCAGGCCCAGTGGGCCGGCCAGATAGTCGGCCAGGTACGGCATCAGCATGTAGAAGCCGATGTTGATGCCGAACTGGTTGATCATGAGCACCCGGCTGGCCCGGTTGAAGCTGCGGAATTCGGCAACCACGCCCATCACGCCACCGCCTTGGCCGGGTTGACCACCGTGGTCGTCCGAGTCCACCGGGTAACCACCGCGGCTGAGGGCGAGGCGATCTCGTCGGGTTCGCCGGGCGGCGGTCCGGCGAGCAATTCGTGCTCATTGCAGTACTCGTCGTTGTAGATGGTGTCGAAGTAGCGCTGCGGTCCGTCGGGGAAGATCGCGGCAATGGTCGTGTCGGACGTGGAGGTGCGCGCGACCCATCCGGCGACCAGAGCGACGGCGCCGACGCTCCATCCGCCGCTGGCATAGTGGGTGGCCGCCATGTTACGGGCCGCCCAGACGGCCTCGGCGGGTGCGACCCAGTGCACCTCGTTGAACGCGCCGTAGTCCACGTTGTCGGGATAAATGCTCGAGCCCAGCCCGCGCATCAGCCTGCTTGTCGCGGGTTGGCCGAAGATGGTCGACCCGATCGTGTCCACGCCGATCAGCCGCAGCCGCGGGTTTGCCTCCCGCAGCACCCGGGCCACGCCGGCCGAATGTCCACCGGTGCCCACCGAGCACACCAGGACATCGATGTGCCCGAGCTGCTCCACCAGCTCCAGCGCCAGGCCCCGGTAGGCGTCGACGTTGTCCGGATTGGCGTATTGGTTGGGGTTCCAGGCGGCGGGGTCGGCGGCCATGAGCGCAGCGACCCGATCCTTGCGGGCCTGTTGCCAGCCGCCTACCGGGTGCGGTTCGGTGACCATATCGACGCGGGCGCCGTATGCGGTCAGCATCCGCGCGATGATGGGTTCCAGGCCCGGGTCGGTGACCAGGGTGACCGGATGCCGGTATACGTTACCGGCCAGAGCAAGACCCAATCCCAAAGTGCCGCTGGTTGATTCGATGATGGCACTGCCGGGGCGCAGGTCCCCGCGGGCGCGGGCCCGTTCCACCATGTGCAGCGCGGGACGGTCTTTCATCCCGCCGGGGTTGAATCCTTCGAGCTTGGCCCAGAATCCGCTGTCGGCCGTGCCGACCGGGCTCGACTCGCCAGAGACCCAGAGCACCGGGGTGTTGCCGACCATGGTGCCCGGTTGCCGGTTGCGTCCAGGGGTGAGGTGATAGCCCTCAGGTGCAAGGCGGATTCGGTCACGGGCCGGCCGCGGCCGCACCGAGGTGACGTGGGAACGGTTGGGGATGAGGATGCGTGGGTTGTTCATGTTTGTCGTCGCTTCTGCATCGGGGCGCGCGAGGATGCGCGGCAGGTTGATGTCGGTCAGCGGTCACCAGCGGTGGTGAATGGCCACCAGGGCTTGGCGCTGACCGGTCAGCGACGTGCCAGGCAGAACCGAGTCAACAACTCTCGGCCGGTAAGAATGGACGACAGCGCCGCGGGCGGGCCCCGCCCGGCCGGCACGATAAGGTGGGCGAACACCGAGCTGGCCGTCGCAGTCACAACGGCGCCGGCCGACTCGGTTTCGGCGGCCGGGCGCGGCAATGCCGCGGTCGCGAACTGCTTGGGGCAAGATGGGTTGTCCGTCAGGTGCGCATGGTTGGTATTGACCGCAAACTCCTTGCCCACCGATGTCACCAGGGGGTGAGCCGAGTGCGTCGCGTGTCGGTGAATCTGCGGAAGCCAGCACTGAGCGGCTACGACGGCGACCACCCAAGCCAGCGCAACCGCGACCATCGCGGCTCGTGTCCACATCCGACGGCTTGCCATGGCGGCTACTTTATACCCCCTAGGGGTACCCTGTAAAGGTGGACTTGCGCTTGCGCGATGCCCGATGTCCTAGCAGGGTACAAAGCGCGGGGCCGAATCAATTACAACGAGGAGCGGTTAATGCCGGTACTGCCAACGAGTGGTAACCCCTTCGGCGGAGTACAGCTCAGCAGGCGCGGCTTTATCGGCGCAGGTATCGCCGGCGGTTTCGCGCTGGCGGCGTGCAGTCGAAACAAAACCCCGTCAGCGGCCGCACGAATGGCCGCTGCCATCGACGCCGCCGAGGAGGCCCGGCCGCACAGTGGCCGGACGGTGACCGCTCATTTGACCCCGCAGCAGGCAGCGGTCGATCTAGGCGGCCTGATCGTCCACACCTTGGCCTACGGCGACGCGATCCCGGGGCCCCTGATCCGCGCGACCGTCGGCGACGAGCTTGTCGTGTCGGTGAGCAATCGGCTCGACCATCCAACGTCGGTACATTGGCACGGCATTGCCCTGCGCAACGACATGGACGGCGCCGAACCAGCCACCCCCAACATCGGGGCCGGTCAAGACTTCACCTACCGATTCTCCGTGCCGGACGCGGGCACTTACTGGGCTCATCCGCACACCGGGCTGGATGCCGACATGGGGCTCTATCTCCCGGTCATCGTTGACGACCCGACGGAGCCAGGCCATTACGACGCCGAATGGATTGTCATCCTTGACGATTGGACCGATGGCGTCGGCAAGAGCCCGCAACAGTGGTACGACGAGCTGACCTCCCCCAACAAGCCGACCGCCGAAAGCATGCCGCCGACGAGCACGACCACCACGACTTCCACTTCGCCTTCGACCTCGCCAACTTCGACCTCGACATCGCCGACTTCGACCTCGCCGACTTCGACTTCGACCTCGCCGACTTCCACGACGGGCATGCCGGGGATGCCGGGGATGCCCGGCGGTGGTGTCGGCAACAGCGACTTGCTCGGCGGCGACGCAGGCGACATCGCGTATCCGTACTACCTGGTCAACGGCCGGATTCCGGCCGCCCCCACCACATTTAACGCCAAGCCGGGACAGCGAATCCGCATCCGCTTCATCAACAGCGGGTCCGACACGGCGTTTCGAGTCGCACTGGCCGGGCACACCATGACGGTCACCCACACCGACGGTTATCCGGTCATCCCCACCCCTGTCGACGCACTACTGATCGGCATGGCCGAGCGCTATGACGTCGTCGTGACCGCCGCCGACGGCGTCTTTCCATTGGTCGCGGCCGCCGAGGGCAAGAACGCCGTTGCCCGAGCACTGCTTTCGACCGGATCCGGCAGCGCGCCCGATCCGCAGTTCCGGCCGAATGAACTCAACAAGCGAGTGGGGACCGTCGAAACCTTCATCGCCGCAACATCGGTCAATCTGGGCCGCCCCGAGCCCAACCTCGACCTGCCGGTAGTGCTGGGCGGCACCATGGCGAAGTACGACTGGACCATCAACGGCGAGCCCTACAGCAGCACCAAACCATTACACATACGGGAGGGCCAGCGCCCCACCCTGACGTTCGACAACACCACGATGATGTACCACCCAATTCACTTGCACGGTCACACCTATCAGGTGATCAAGTCCGACGGGACACTCGGCCCCCGCAAGGACACCGTCATCGTGCTCCCCAAGCAGAAGGTCCAGGTTGTCCTGTTTGCCGACAACCCCGGCACCTGGGTTATGCACTGCCACAACACATATCACCAGGATGCCGGCATGATGACCCGGCTCGACTACACGATGTGACGGCAGAAGAAGTCCAGCAGTAGCTCGTTGACTACGCCGGCCTGCTCGATCTGCGGGCAATGCCCGGCGCCTTCGACCACCACCGAGCGCCCGCCGGGTATTTGGGCGGCGAGTTCCGCGGCCCAGCCACCGGGCAGCAACTTGTCGTTGCCGCCCTCGATGATCAACGCCGGAACACCAATTCGCTCATAGGGCCGTGCATTCGACGCAATGGCCGTCGGCGCCGCATTGGGACGCCGAAAACGCGCGGCCGCCACCGCTTCCCACGCTCCGGGCGCGACGCTCGACTCGTAGCGCCGCCGCACATAGTCCTCGTCGGCCGGATAGCCGGCGTCGTAGAACAGCGCCTCGACGATGCGGCGCATGGCCGGCAAGCTCGCGTCGTACTCCTGCAGCGCCGCAAAGTGCCTATTCTGCAGTATCTCTCCTCCGCCGCAAATAATCGCCATGCTGCGGATCGGCAACAGCGGCGCTTCCGATGTCGCATCGGTGAGCAAGTTGATGGCGCCCATCGAGTTACCGACGAAATGTGCTCGGCCGATGCCAAGAAGCTGACACAAGCGGGCGACATGGCGAATGCGCATCGCTCTGCTATTGACGAAGTCGATAACCTTCGCGCTCTGCCCGAATCCGAGCTGATCCGGCGCCACCACCCGGTATTGCGTTGCAAGCGAGACGATGTTGCGTTCCCAGCCCAATTCGGCGCTGGCTCCGAACTCCCCACCGTGCAGCAAGACCACCGGATCGCCGTCGCCGGCTTCCAGATAACTGGTGTGCAGGCCGTCGACCTCGACGGTGCTGCGCTGCACTCCGATCACTTGATTGCGATCGGATTCACCGGAGAGCCAACGCCGCCGACGACCCGCAAAGGCGGTGCGATGAGCTGGAATTCGTAGACGCCGTCGGCGGCGCAGTCGACCGCCAGCGCGGTGAGGTCCCAGTATTCGCCGAGCATCAGTCCCATGTCCCGCAGGCACAACAAGTGGAAAGGCAAGAAGAGACCCTCTATTCCCGAGACCGGATCTTCGACTTGCAGGTTGTCGGCGGCGATGGCGGCAATCTCGTGATCGTGCAGCCACCGGGCGCATCGCCAGTCCAGACCGGCATAGGGTTCGGTTTTGTTACCGGTCATGAGAAACCTTGCCCACCAACCGGTTCGGATCAACACGATGTCACCGCGCTCCAGCGTCACTCGCTGCGCGCGAACCACGTCGTCGAGTTCTTCGGGAGTGATCGGGTTTCCGTGTTCGAGGAACACCTCCGCGCCGCGATGGCGCACCAGGTCCAGCAGCACCCCACGCGAGGTGATGCCCTTGCTGTCGACCTTGTCGATGCCACAGTGGAAGGCGCCCAGGCTGGTCACCGAACCCGCCGGGAAGCCGTTGTAGAGCTTGTCCTCGTAGTAAACGTGCGAAAACGCGTCCCACTGGGTGGCGGCCTGCAACGGCATGATGATCATGTCGTCGTTGAAGCGGAAGGGATTGTCCACCAGGTAGTTGCCCATCTGGTCCGCGGTCGGGTTCTGCGTCCAACCAGGCCCGTACCGGGCCAGGGTTTCGGCGTCCCCGCCGTCGATGGTCATCACATGGATCGGGTTGTGCCGGAAGCCGAAGGTGCCCTGCGGTCCTGAGGAGCCGAACTCCACACCAAGCGGGAAGACCTTGCCGTGGCGGACCAACGAGGCGGCTTGGCGGACCTTCTCGGCAGTGATGAAGTTGAGGGTGCCCAGCTCGTCGTCCTCGCCCCACCGGCCCCAGTTGCTGACATCGCGTGCGGCCTTGCGAAAGTCGGTCATGCTGGCCACGGACCCACTCCTTACTATTCTGCCGGCAGGTCACGGGCTATCGCCGCGCCCACATTCCCGCCATCGACCCACACGACTTGACCCGAAATATAACTGGCAGCGCGGCTATTCAGAAACAACAGGACGGCGGCCTGCTCGGCGGGATCCGATACCCGGCCCAGCGGCTTGGCGATGTCGTCGAGGAACTCAGGTCCGTACGCGGTGCGCAACTGGTCGAGGATCGGTGTTTGGGTGACGCCAGGTCCGGTGCAGTTGATCCGGATGCCGCGCGCCCCGAGACCGGTGACGCTGCGCATGGTGTAGAGAATGATTGCCTCCTTGGACAATTGGTAGCCGGTACCCAGCGCATCGGGATTGGCGGCACACCACTGAATGCCCTCCTGCATGGTGGCAGTGTTCAGCAGCGGAGCGACCTGCCGCAGGTGTTCGCGATACCCCGATGCCGCAAGCGACGACACGCTCACGATGGCCGAGCCGGCGCGCATCTGTGGAACCAGCGCCTCGGTGAGGTGGCGCAGGCCCAGGAAGTTGATCGTGACGATCAGGGGCGGGTCGCCGATGCCCGACGAGACACCGGCGACATTGAACAGGGCATCGATTGGCCCGCCGATCGACGCGACGGCGTGGTCGATCGACGCGGGGTCGGCCAGGTCGACTTCGCGAAAATCATTGAGCGCGAAAGCGGGTCGGCACTTATCCAGGCCGACGACGTCAGCACCGAGTTCGGTGAGCTGCCGCACCAAGTGCGCGCCGATGCCTGAGGCGCATCCGGTCACCACGGCACGGCGGCCGTCGTAGCGCCACAGCTCGTCCAACGGTTAGCCGCGCTCAGCTGTCATTTGCCTTGCTGCTCCTGCTCCTTGAGACGCTGTGCCGCCTGCACGCGGCCCTCATTGATCTCGGCCATGGCTTCGGGGATCTCGCTGGCGGTGAACTTACCGCCGCGACCGGTCGGCAGGCCACCGAAGGAGTAGTTTTCGTCGAATGGCGCGATGGTCGACTCCGGCCGGCGAGCTTCTACCTTCTCGATGACGGGAGCCAGGCGTGCGGCCTTATCGGCCACCGCCTTCGCGTCGCGCTCAATGAATTCGGGCAGCACCTCTTTGCCCATCAGCTCGATGGATTCCATGGTGCCTTCATGGCTGCGCGGGTTGAGCAGCAGAATGATCTCGTCGACGCCGCTCTCCTCGTAGCCGCGCAGGAATTCGCGCACGGTGGCCGGGGAACCGATCGCGCCGCGGCCCGGACCGTAGGCCAAGGTCGGATCCTTTTCCACCTCTTCCAGATACCGGTCCCACACTCCGGTGCGCCCCGGCGTGTGCACGCCTGTCATGTAGTAGTGCATGATTCCGAACGAGAAGAAGCCGCCGCCCTGCCCGAGCCGCTGCAGCGCCTGCTCGTCGGTCTTGGCGACCATCATCGACAGGTCACCACCAATGGCCAGGATGTTCGGGTTGATCGCCGGTGTGACCGGGACGCCGTTCTCCTCGAACTCCTTGTAGTAGCCATTGACCCGCTCGGTCAGCGGTCCCGGGCCGGTATAGGCGAAACTTAGTGCGCCGATTGCCTTTTGGGCGGCCATCTGCACGCTGGCCGGCCGCGTGCAGGCGACCCACACCGGGGGGTGCGGCTTCTGCAGCGGCTTGGGAATGACATTGCGGGCGGGCATCTGGATGTGCTCGCCTTTGAATCCGGTGAACGGTTCCTCGATCATGCAACGGATCGCGACCTCGAGGGCTTCCTCCCATTGCGCGCGCTTGTCGGCCGGGTCGATATTGAATCCGCCGAGTTCGCCGACGGACGAGGACTCCCCGGTGCCGAATTCGACACGGCCATTGGATATCAGGTCCAGGGTGGCGATCCGTTCGGCCACTCGAGCGGGGTGGTTGACCGCCGGCGGGAGATGCATGATGCCGAAGCCCAGCCGGATGTTCTTGGTGCGCTGGCTGGCCGCGGCCAAGAACATCTCCGGCGCGGTCGAGTGACAGTACTCCTCGAGAAAGTGGTGCTCGGTGAGCCAAACGGTGGAAAAGCCCGCCTTGTCGGCGGCTTCTACCTCGTCGAGGCAATCCTGCAGCAACTGGCGCTCGTCGTCGGGGGCCCAGGGCCGTGGCAACGCGAACTCGTAGAACAGTGAAATCTTCATCCATTTACCTCCTATGAGCATTAAAGGTGCGCGTCGCCGCATGTTTGGCTGCGACAAAGCCGAACGTCATAGCCGGCCCGATGGTGGCGCCGGCACCGGCGTAGCTGCGGCCCATTACGGGTGCGCTGGTGTTCCCCACCGCATAAAGCCCGCGCACCACGGTGTCGTCGGGCCGCAATACCCGGGCGTATTCGTCGGTGCATAGACCCCCGGAGGTGCCCAGGTCGCCGAGCACGATGCGGAACGCGTAGTACGGCGGGTCGCCCAGCGGATACAGGTTGGGGTTGGGCAGGGTCGGGTCGCCGTAATAGTTGTCATAGATGCTGTCGCCGCGGTTGAAGTCGTCGTCGTGGCCCTTGCGCGCCAGCTCATTGAAACGCTTTGCGGTCTTTTGCAATTGGTCTGCCGGTACACCGATCCCGTTGGCGAGCTCGTCCCAGTTCGATGCGGCCTTGACCACGCCGGAGTCCAGCCAGGCCGGCGGTACCTTGTGGCCGGTGGGCACCGGCGCCCCGGGGATCTTCGGGATCGGCAGGTGGCCGCCGACCACGTAGCGGTTGAAGGAGCGGTGATCGGTGATGAGCCAGCACGGGATGTGGGTGACCCCGGACTTCTGGCCTTCGATCATGGCGTGGCCGAAATCCATGTACGGCGCGGCCTCGTTGATGAAACGCTTACCCTCGCCGTTGACGATGAACTGGGCGGGCATCATTCGTTCGTTGAGCATGAATTGCATTCGGCCGTCCGGCCATTGGATGGCCGGAAACCACCACGCCTCGTCCAGCAGCTCGGCGGCGGCGCCTACGCGCTGGCCCGCTCTGATGCCGTCGCCCATCGCCGCGGGATTCCCGAAACTCCAGTCTTGGTCGACGAGAGGTTGGTGCTCCTTGCGCCAAGCCAGGTCATGGTCGAAACCGCCGGAGGCCAGAATCACCCCGCGCCGTGCCCCGATCCGCTGCGTGGTCCCGTTTCGGTACACCAATGCGCCGGTGACCGATCCATCGGCGTCGGTAAGCAGCTCTGTCATGGGCGAATTCAGCCACAGCGGGATTCCCCGGTCCTTCATCGCCAGGCGCAGCCGCGCCACCAGCGACTGCCCGATCGCCGCGACGCGCTCGCCGAAAACGCTGGCACGTACCATCCGGGAAACCAATTTCAGTAGCACACCCTTGCCCGCCCACGACTGGCGGATCCGGTAGAAGGACCGGAGTTCCTTGGGGCCCAACCATATTCCCTTAGGCGCCAGCGCCAGCGGCTTGAGCAGGTTGTGTTCGTCGGCGCCCAGCTTGCGCAGGTCAATGGGCGGTACGTTGATCGTGCTGCCCAGCTCGGAACCGCCCGGCAGTTCCGGATAGTAGTCGGCGTAGCCCGGCTTCCACACGAATTCCAGCCAGGGGCTGACCTTTTCCAGAAACTCCAGCATTTGCGGGGCCGACTCAACGTATTGCCGAATTCGCTGTTCACTGACCAGTCCGTCGGTGATCCGGCTCAGGTAACTCACCACGCCCTCGGGATCGGGGACATAGCCCGCTCGGCGCTGCGCGGGGGCGCCCGGCACCCAGATGCCGCCACCCGATAGGGCGGTCGAACCGCCGAAATGACTGGACTTTTCCACCACCAGCACGTCGAGTCCGGTTGCTGCGGCGGTCAGTGCAGCCGTCATACCGCCACCGCCGGAGCCGACCACCAGCACGTCCACCAGATGATCGAATTCGCCGAGAAGTTCAGCACTCATGCGACCGCCGCCGCCGTTCTGATCGCGAACCCGGCGATCAGTTCCGCGGCCTGCTTGTAGTAGCGCACGATGGTTCGATAGTGGCCAGCCGTGGCCAGGGCCGCGAAAGCGGCGACCCACGTCCTGATTTCATGCGCGGAGGTGCCACCCTCATGGACGACGAACGAGTTGGACCAATTGTCCAGGTCGGCGAGGTGTCCGCCGTCGACGACCTCCAGGAAGTGCTGATCCCAGGGCGGGTTGAGCGGTTGCAGGTCGCTGTCGCCTCCGGCGAAGTTCCGGGCAGCATCGATCACGGCCGTCTGCCGGGCTTGGCGCTGCTCGGTGGTCATCGGTTGACCGTGGACGATCCGGTCCAGTACCGCCGGACCCGCCGTGTCCAGCGTGGGAACGGGAGGGCTGTGCGATAGTCCCCCGGACCCCAGTAGCAGCACCCGCTTGTCCAGGGTTGCCAGGAACTCGCCGACCGCGGTGCCCAGTGCCCGGCACCGATGCAACGGTCCCAGCGGAACGGCGATCGCGTTGATGAAGATCGGGATCACCGGGATTGCCGTGGCCGTACCGAACAACTTTTCCAGCGGCTGCACCGTGCCGTGATCGACATCCATGCTCGCCGACACCGCGATGTCAACACCCGCCGCGAGCACGGCCTTCGCGCACTCCGCGGCAAGCTCCTCGGGTACGACGAGTGGGCCCGCGTGAGTACCGTAGTCGCCAACTCCATTGGCGCACAGTCCGATACAGTACGGTGGCATTACCTTGTAGAAGAACCCGTTGTAGTGATCCGGCGCGAAGACGACGACCAGCTCGGGGTCGTATGCACTGACGAACTCGCGGGCCTGGCCTATCGCGGTGTCCACGTCGTCAAGCAGATCCTGTGGCGGCCCCGGTAGATTCAGCAGTGGGCTGTGCGACATACAGCAAAGAGCCAGTGGCACGGTCAGGTTCACCTCCTCCGGGGGTAAGTGTGAGCGCATCGACCAGCGATGCGCTCAGCTCCGGAGCGAGCTGAGCGATACAAGCGCCGGCGATGCAGCGATCCGGGCGCAGGAACAACACCGATTCCTTGTGGGCGTCGAACCATGCCTTGAGCTGACCCGTGCGATCCCCCACTATCAGGGCATCGGGATCGTCATGCCCGGTCCAGTGCATTCCGACCAGCGGCCGGACGGTTACCAGCTTTGCGCCCAACGACTTCCAGCCCTCGAAAGCGACCTCGCCGAGGATCTTGCGCGGGTTGTTGTTCCAGCACAACACCGCGAACCAATCGCCGAGCACGTCGTCGAGCAGGACGTCCTGCTGTGTGCGGGTATCAATCCGGGGCTGGATGAACAAGGTGCCGACCGGCGATTCCGGGTCACGGGGGTCGGTGTGCACCACCGCTCCGCGCTCGTAACGCGGCATCGGCTTGAACCGCATCTCGAGCACATACCGCTTGAGCGACGGGACAATTGAGGCAGAGCGCACCAGCAGATCCCGGGCCGCGGTCACCCGGCGGTTGGTGGGCGAAATCACCCGGCCCACCATGGTGGACAGATCGATCATCGCCCGGGCATGCTTGCGGCGCTCCACATCGTAGGTGTCCAGCAACGCGTCACCGGCCCGGCCGGTCACCACAGCCGCCAGCTTCCAGCCCAGGTTCGCCGCGTCCCGGATGCCGCTGTTGTAGCCCTGGCCCTGCCACACCGGCATCAGATGTGCGGCGTCGCCGGCCAGCAGCAGCCGCCCGCTGCGGAACGCGCCGGCGATCCGCGAGTGGTGGGTGTAGATCCGACGCCGGATCACGTCGACCCGGTCCGGGTGAGGCACCAGCCGCGCCAGCATGCGCTCCAGGAATGCCGGATCCTGCGCCTGCTCGTCGGTCTCGTCGGCGTGAATCATGAACTCGAACCGGCGAATTCCGTGTGCGATCGAGATCGACGCATAGGGACGTTCCGGGTCTGCACCGACCTCGCTATTGGGATGGCCTAGCGGATCATCGGCGATGTCGACGACGAGCCACCGGGTAGACGACGTCGTCCCATCGAACGACACGCCCATCATCCGGCGCGTCGTGCTGCGGCCACCGTCGCAACCCACGACGTAGCGGGCGCGTACCGTAGCGGCCTCGCCGTCGCCAGCGAGTTCGACGGTCACCGCGTCGGTATCTTGCTCGCACGACGTCATCGGGCGGCTCCACCACACCTGGACATGCTCGAATCTGTCCAGACCAGCCAGCAATTCGGCATCGACCAGCGGCTGCACGAAGCCATTGCGCCTCGGCCAGCCGAAACGTGCGTCAGGCGGGGCCATTTCGGCCAGCACACGGCGTTTGGCGTCGACGAACCGCAGAATCTGGTTGGGCACGGTGTGCGGCAGCACGCGCTCGACCAGCCCGATCGACTGAAAGGTGCGCAATGCCTCGTCGTCCAGCCCCACGCCGCGCGGGTAGTCGATGAGCGTCGCGCGTTCGTCGACAACCAGAGTCCGAACCCCTTGCCGGCCAAGGATATTGGCCAGGGTCAACCCGACCGGACCCGCGCCGACCACCAGCACATCGACGGCGGCCATCAACGCCCCAGCAGGAAGTCGAGGTGCAGGCGGTTGAAGGTCTTGGCGTCCTCATACTGGGGCCAGTGACCGCAGCCCGTCATCACCTCGAAGCGCGCGCCGGGGATCATCGACGCGATGCGGCGGCCCTCGGGCACGTCGGCGGTGGGGTCATGACTGGTCCATAGCACCAGTGTGGGGGCGGTGATGGCGCCGTATTCCGCTGGCCCCAACAGGTTTCGGGCCCGGATCGCCGGGTCCTGCAGTGCCATGATGTCGCGCATCGCCGCGACGAATCCCGGCTGGCGATAGATCCGTTGCCGGCTGGCCACCAGATCGTCGTAGTCCTTCGACTTGTCGGCCATCAGCCACTTGATCCGCGCCTGCACGGTTTCCCAAGTGGGCTCCTCGGCGGCCGCCATCGACAGCGTGATGATCCGCCGCATCACCGCCGGGTCGGCCTGGGATCCGCCGGCGGTGTTCAGGACGAGCCGGTCGATCACGTCCGGGTGGTCCACCGCGGCGCGCGCGGCCACCCAGCCCCCCAGCGACTCGCCGGACAGGCTGATCCGCCCCACCCCGATGGCGCGCACCACCGCCATCAAGTGTTCGACGTAGTGGTGGATTTCCAGCGGATGGCCCGGCTTGTCCGTGTAGCCGTGGCCCAGCATGTCGATCGACCAGGTCCAGAAATGCTCAGCGTGCGCGGCGAGGTTGCGAACATACGCCTCGGCGTGGCCGCCGGACCCGTGCAGCAACACCAACACCGGCTTGCCGGGTTCACCCGAGCGCAGGTAGCGAGTCCGGATTCCGCCCGCATCCAGATAGCCCTGCTGGAACGCAACGCCCTGCAGATCACCCCAGACGCTCTCGAACTCCACCACAGTTCCATTCTGTGCTAATATCGCACGCTAATGTGCGTTATATATAGAGCTTCGCCCGCGCGTCTGGGTCTGTCAAGCCTGTGACAGGGGCTCAGGCGGGATCGCAGACCCTGGCCAGGGGGCTCACCGCGCTGCAATTGGTAGCCGGCTCACCGGCCGGGCTCACCATGCAACAGGTCGCCGACCAGGTCGGCGTGCACCGGACCATCGCCTACCGGCTGCTATCCACACTGGCCCAGTTCCGCCTGGTCGCAAGGGGCGAGGACGGGCGCTACCGGCCGGCGTCCGGACTCGCGGTGCTGGGCGCCTCGTTCGACCACAACGTGCGCCAACTGTGTCTGCCGACGCTGCGCGCCCTGGCCGACGAGCTGGGCACCACGGTGTCCTTGCTGATCGCCGAGGGCGACGAGCAAGTGGCGATCGCCGTCATCGTGCCGACTCAGGTCGCATACCAGCTCGCCTTCCACGAGGGCAGCCGCTATCCGCTGGACCGCGGTGCCGCCGGCATCGCGTTGCTGGCGAGCATGCCGGCGCGCCCGGGCGAACGCGATCTGGTCACCGAAGCCCGGGAGCGCGGCTGGGTCACCACGCACGGCGAGATCGAACCCAACACCTACGGTCTGGCGGTCGCCGTGCACCGCCCCGCTGCGTCCCCGCCTACCTGCATCAACCTCATCTCCCACCGCGAAGACGTGGTGATGCGCGGCAAGGACGCCGTCGTCAAGGCCGCACAGCAGCTGTCCGCACTGCTGAGCTGAAGGGATCCAGGCATGACGTGGGACGAAGAAAGCGACGTGGTCGTGCTCGGTACCGGCGGCGCCGGCCTCACCGCCGCGCTGACCGCGGCGAACTCCGGCGCCTCGGTACAGGTGTACGAAAAGGCCCCGACCGTCGGCGGCACCACCGCGGTGTCGGGCGGAATCGTGTGGATCCCCGCCCATCACCGCTGCCCCGACCGGGAGTTGACGATCGCCGACGCACTGCAATACCTGCGCGCGCAGTCATTGGGTTCGATGGACGACGCCCTGGTGGAGACGTTCGTTCGGACCGGCCCAGCAATGCTCGACTACGTCGAGGCACACAGCGGCCTGCGCTTCGACATCGCCGAAGGATTCCCCGATTACCAGCCCGAGTTGCCCGGCGGACAACCAACCGGAGGCCGCTCCCTGAGCGCTGCACCCTTCGATCTCAACCAGCTGGGCGACTGGGCCGGGCGAATCACCTCGTTCCCCGCCGACTGGTCCAACGTCGGTTTCGACGCCGAGACCAGGGCCCGTCTGCACGCCGACATCGAGCGTTCCGGCGAATTGTGCGTGGCCGGCACCGCACTGATCGCCGGGCTGCTGAAAGGCTTGCTCGACGCCGGCGTGGCGCCGGCGACCAACGCGCGCGCCGAGGAACTCATCGTCGAGTCCGGCGAAGTCACCGGGGTGCGCATCGCGCACGACGGGCGGGATATCACCGTGCGCGCCCGCCGTGGCGTCGTACTGGGGACCGGCGGCTTCGAGTGGAATCCCGTTCTGGTGCAAGCCTTTCTGCGCGGCCCAATGCACGGCGCGGTTTCACCACCGAACAACACCGGTGACGGGCTGCGCATGGCGATGGCACATGGCGCCGACCTGGCCAACATGGGCGAGGCGTGGTGGGTGCCGATCGTGCGCATCCCCGGCGACACCATCGACGGCAAACAGCGCAGCCGCAGCGTCCGGCTGGAGCGAACACGCCCGCGCAGCATCATCGTCAACCGGGCTGGACGGCGATTCGTCAACGAGGCCTGTGATTACAACTCGATGGCCGGCGCTTTCCACTACCTCGATCCCCGCAACGGCTACGTCAACGATCGCGGCTGGATCGTCTTCGACTCGATTCACTTGCAGCGCTATGGATTTCTGGGCGTTGCTCCGGGAGAACCGGTTCCGCAGTGGTTCTGCGAATCGGCCGATCTGACCGAATTGGGCGCAAAGACCGGCATCGACGCCGACGGTCTGGCCGCAACCATCGCACGCTGGAACCGCAATGTCGCCGCGGGCTCCGATCCCGACTTCGGCCGCGGCTCCAGCGCCTACGACGGCTATTGGGGCGACGACAGCGCTAGCACCGTGGCCGGAAAAACCCTGGGCCCCATCGACAGCGCCCCCTACTATGCGGTGCCCGTGTGTGCGGGTGCGATGGGCACCAAGGGCGGACCCCGCACCGACCGCGACGGCCGGGTGCTGCATGTCAAGGGGGGCGAACCCATACCCGGCCTGTTCGCCGCGGGCAACGCGATGGCGGGAGTGACCGGGCGGGCATATGGCGGTGCCGGCGGAACCATTGGCCCGGCAATGGTTTTCGGCTATCGCGCCGGATATGCCGCGGCCACCGGGAAGTCCGTCGACCAGCAGTAGCGCCGGGAATCGAGTGTGAATCCGGGGCTTTCAGTGTGCGCGCATGGCGGCGGCCGACCCGCTAGAGCGCCCAGGATTCACGCTCGGCACGGCAGAGCGCCCGGGATGCACACTCAGGTTTTGAGCGGCAATTCCACGCAGACGTGTGTGCCCGTAGGCGTATCGAGGAAGATGAACGCCCCGCCGGCGGCGTCGACGCGGGCCCGGTGCGAAGCCAGCCCGATGTGCCCCTCCCCGAGGCGGCGGGCCATGGTCTCACCGGTGATTCCCACGCCGTCGTCGGCCACATCCAAAACGCACCTGCCATCGGTCAGCCCGAGGGTGACCGATGCGTTCTTCGCCCGCGAGTGGTGGACGACGTTGGACAGCAATTCGCGAGCGACGCCAAACACGATGGGGTCGATGGCATTGCGTACCGGATAGTCGATGTCGCTGGTGATCTTGATACCTGAGCGCTGGGAGGTGAACGTGACCAGCTGTTGCACAGCAGCACCCAGCCCAACCTGCTCGAGGACGGCCGGGTGCAACTCAAAAGTGGCCTGCCGCAATCGCTCCGACGCGCTCTGCAGCCCGGCCAGCGCCCGTCCCACTCGCTCATCCCCGGGCGAGGCGGTGTCGAGCTCGATGAGTTCCTGGCGTGCGGCGAGCACATCTTGCAGCGGCCCATCGTGGATGGACTCCGAAATGCGGCGCTGCAACACCTCCGATGCCGTCATCGTCTGGGCAAGCAACTCCTCGCGCAGCGCACTCAATCCGGCGATCGAGCGGGCATGCCGCTCTTCGATACGCACCACCACCAAGGCCGTGCCGCATAGGAACGCATACAGCAGGAACCGGAAAATGGCTTCCGGCCACCCAATGGCACGCACCATCACCGGATCCTCGATCACCGCGACCGCGAATCCGACGAGCGTGAACGCCAGCACCACTGCCGCGCGCCGCGTCGAAACGTCAAGGCCCACCAGCACCGGCAGTAGCGTCATGATCAGCAGCGGATAGATGCCGTCGGTGGACAGCAGCTGAAATCCCGTCAGCGCCAACACGTCGATCGCGGTGAACGCAAAGGGCTCATAACGGCTCATGCCGGCCAGTGGGCCCACGTGTATCCATTGCCGCAGCGGGGAAAACACCAGCATCACAGCAACCAGCGCGGCGAGCGAGTACAAAATGATCATCACCGACTGTTGGCCCCATTCGGCCGGGCGGGTGCCGATCAGCATGGCGGCGACCATGAGTAACACCACGCCCAGCCGCAGCACCGAAGCTATTCGGTAGGAACGTAGCTGGTGCGCCCGCCGCACCCGATCCAGTTCTACGTCGCTGGTCAACGCCACAGGGACACCGTACTCATCACGTTCCTCCAAAATCTGTGGTTGCGCCTGGCGAGTCCATCTGCTTGCGGCTCGGTGCGGGAGGCCGTTGAACGTTGTTGCGGGTCGCTTGACCCTGTCGCGTGCGGCCACCAGAGTGGTAACGATGGCGTTCCTTCGGAGCAAACTCTCGACATGCCCATCGCGCGATTGTTAACGGCACTTTGCGGGCAAGCGGCTAAACTCGTCGCCATGGTCGGCGCTGCATGGAAATGACCAAGCCCGAGAAAGTGCGCGTGGTGGTCGGCGACGATCACCCGCTGTTTCGCGAGGGCGTTGTTCGGGCGCTTTCGCTGAGCGGCTCGGTGAACGTTGTCGGGGAGGCTGACGACGGCGCGGCTGCGCTTGAGTTGATCAAGGCGCACCTGCCCGACGTCGCATTGCTGGACTACCGCATGCCCGGAATGGACGGGGCGCAAGTGGCCGCGGCGGTGCGCAGCTACGACTTGCCCACCCGGGTACTGCTGATTTCGGCGCATGACGAATCGGCGATCGTGTACCAGGCGCTGCAACAGGGCGCCGCCGGATTCCTGCTGAAAGATTCCACGCGCACCGAGATCGTCAAGGCGGTGCTCGATTGCGCCAAGGGCCGCGATGTGGTGGCCCCTTCGCTGGTCGGGGGGCTTGCCGGCGAGATTCGGCAACGGGCGGCACCGATGGCCCCGGTGCTCAGCGCACGCGAGCGCGAGGTACTCAACCGCATCGCCCGCGGGCAAAGCATCCCGGCGATCGCGGCCGAGTTGTACGTGGCACCGTCCACGGTCAAGACCCATGTGCAGCGGCTGTACGAGAAGCTCGGCGTCAGCGATCGCGCCGCGGCCGTCGCCGAGGCGATGCGCCAGGGGTTGCTCGACTAGTTCAGGCATCTCAGGGGTAACTCCACCAGGACGCGGGTGCCCGCCGACGTTTCCATGAAGACCAACATTCCGCGGGCGGCATCCACCCGCGCCCGGTGCGAAGCCAGGCCGATATGCCCCTCGCCTAGGCGACGCGCCATCGTGTCACCGCTGACGCCGACACCGTCGTCGGAGACGTCCAGGACGCTTGTCCCATCCGAGACGGCAAGGCTGACCGACGCGTGCTTGGCGTGGGAATGCCGTACCACATTGGACAGCAGCTCCCGGGCCACACCGAAAATGATGGGGTCGTTGGCGCTGCGGACGGGGTAGTCGATATCGGTGGTGATCTCGATTCCCGACCGCGCAGCGGTGAAGGCGGCCAGCTGTTGTACCGCGGCACCCAGTCCGACCTGCGCCAGAACTGCCGGATGCAGCTCGAAGGTCGCCTGCCGCAGTCGCTCTGAGGCGCTTTGCAGCGCGACCAGCGCGTGTCCCACCCGCTCGTCGCCGGGAGCAGCGGTATCCAGCTCGACGAGCTCTTGTCGCGCGACGAGCACGTCTTGCAGCGGTCCGTCGTGGATGGCCTCGGAGATCCGGCGCTGCAGTACTTCGGTGGCGGTCATCGTCTGGGCAAGCAACTCCTCGCGCAGCGCGCTCAGGTTCGCGACCGAACGGACCCGACGCTCCTCGATGCGGACCGCGACCATCGCTATGCAGCACAGGAACGCGTAAAGCGCGAAAAGAAACCCCGTATCCGGCCATTCGAGCGAGCGCACCACCAACCGGTCCTGAAGTCCGGCGATGGTGAACCCGATCAGGGTCACGGTGAGTACCACCGCCGCGCGTCGCGACGACACGTCGAGGCCAACCAGGACCGGCAAGAGGGTCATGATCAAGATCGGAAAGATTCCGTCGGAGGACAGCAGCTGAAATCCCGTCAGCGCCACCACGTCGATGATGATGAAAACCAACGGCTCGAACCGGCCCACGCCGGACAAACGGCCCATCCCCAAGCGGTCGAACGGCACGAACGCCAACACCAGTGCGGACAGCGCGGCGAACGAGTAGAAGGCGATCAACGTGGTCTGACTGCCCCACTCCGATCGCGGGGAGCTGACGAACATCGCGACCACCATGAACGCCAGCAGACCGACGCGCAACACCGCAACGATGCGGTAGGAGCGCAATTGGTGAACTCTGCGCACCCGTTTCAGTTCGATATCGCTGGCGTTCACTACCGCAACACCGTACTCACGGAATCCGTGGACCGGGTCACTCGCCACGACGCGGGGAGCCCACCAGCGACGACGGGCAGCCGGCGTTAGAAGCGGGTCTCGGCCTGTCCGTCCGCCTCGCCCGCCGTTTGGCTGAGTTCGCCGTTGTCCAGCCGGGGTGGTCTGGCCTTGGCGTAAGCCACGGCCTCGGACACCTCGCGGCGCGCCGCCTCTTCCACCTGGTCCAGCCGCACCTGGCTGGCACCGCCGGCGATCAGCCGCCTTCTGGCGAATACCAACGGGTCCAAGAACCGCGCGGACCCGACCGGATCGTGGTAGCCGCCACGCTGGGACTCATCGAAATCGATCGTCCGGTAGGTGATGGCCTGGACCAGGGTGGGACCTCCGCCGGCGCGGGCGCGTTCTACTGCCAGCGCCACGCAGTCCCGAACCGCTTCGACGTCGTTACCGTCGACCGATACGCCCGGCATCCCGTAGTAGGCCGCCTTGCGGTACAGCTGGGTGTCCGGCACGTAACCGTCCGGTCGGGCGCTCAATGCCGGACGGATGTTCTCGACGAGAATCACCACCGGAAGTTGCCACACCACAGCGACGTTCGCGGCGTCGTTGAAGGAAGCCGAATCCACGTCGCCGTCCTCGGTGACGCACAGGGTGATCCGGCCGTTGTCATCCAGCCACTGGGTGTAGCCGTGTCCGATCGCCAACAACGGCGATTGCTCCAAGACGCGCGGAGTGTCGACGGCGTCGCGCCCGCCGGAGCGCCCCATCATTTCAGCGATCAGCGGACCGAGCTGGCTACCTAGCCCGACATGTGGGGCCTGTGGGCGATGGGTGGTGATTGCGACATCTCCATCGACCAACGCCGCCGTGGCACCGACACCCACCGCTTCCTGGCCGAAGGCAACCGGCACCGGTCGGGTGATAAGTCCTTCGATGTGCAGCTCTTCGAGCGCCATGTCAAGCAGCCGCAGCATCCACATGCGGCGATAGAGCTGCAGATGACTGGGCAGGGTCGCGGTCAGCCCTTCACGCGTGCATGTCATATGCCGGCTCCCTCCTGTAGGCCGGGAACTCCTTGGCACCGGCCAGAACACGTGCCATCGGCAGGCACAACGCCGCACCGAGCAAACCAACGGTCACCGCCGCGGCGGCGACCAGCAGACGGCCGCCATGCCCGAGGCTCCACGACGCCAGGAGCGGGGCGATGACAGCGGAGATCGCTGTCGTCATCGACCACGTGCCGTGATAGCGACCGGCGTTGGCGGCCGGCGCAATTCGATGCACCAATCCGGCGCCGACCACAAACCAGGCGATCTCCGCGGGTGCGCCCGCGGCCGTGGCCAACGCGAAACCGGCCGTGGTGTGGGCCAATGCGGCCGCTGCCATGCACGCGGTCATCCACACTCCGGCGCCGGCCAGGACGTCCAGCCTGGTACGAGTCGCCAGCTGTTTGCTCAGCCACGGCGTCAGCAGCGGGGTGAGCGCAGTGACCGCCAGCGCATTGACCAGCTGCACGAAGCCGTAGGCGCCGGCGCCCAATCCAGATGCGCGCATCAGCATCGGCACTGCCGTGATGAAACCCATCATCGCGGTGAGCGTCGCCACGCTCGATACGCACAACAGAACCAGCCGCATATCCGAAAAGGCTTGGCGGTAACCAGCTTTCGCAGTCATGCTCGGCACGGAGCCACTCGGGATGAAACGGGCCGCGACTATCGCGAAGCCGGCACACGCGATGCCGTTGATCCAGTAGAGCACCGGGGTACCCCACCAGCCCGCCAACAGACCTCCGACGCCGCCGGCGACCCCGGCCCCGACGTTCAGGATCCAGCCGAACCGCAAGCTGTCCAGCTTCGCCCGCTGACGGGGATCGGAAACCAGCGCGGTGATCGCGGCACCCAGCACCGGACGTGGCGCATCGCAAACCAGGCCGGCGATCATCGCTCCGGCCAGCAATGCCGGGACGGTGTGCGCGCCGGCCAGCAGAACCAGGGTGGTGGCCGCCACCGTCATGGTCGCCACCAGCGTCGGGCGGGCGCCGAGGCGGTCAACCAGCCACCCGCAGAGCAGTTGTCCAGCTGCCCAGCCCAGACCGAAGCCGGCTAACACCAGGCCGACCGCGCCGGCGGCATTGCCGCGTTCTGCCACGTGAAAGGCCAGGAAGGGATAAGCGAATCCGGCCGCGCGCACCAGCAGGCTGCCGCCCAGCAACACCCAGATCACCGCGGGATAGCGAACCCGGTGGGGCCTGGCGGGCGTCAGCACCGGATCGGTCATCGGTACCCGATCCAGAACTGTGACGGCTGCCACGTTGGACACAAAACCCAAGGTAGAGGCGTTGGGCTCCGGCCAGTACCTCCGATCGGTCCGACAATGAGACGAACGCGCGTTCCCCCGATCGGGGGACAGCGCGGGCTTACGCGGCCCCATAGGCCGTCAAGGGCAATCGTTCACCGTTTGCTGCGAGCCCGGTCGTGACGGCACCGCGGTGTGCTGTCTTCTCCCATAGGAAGGGCGCGGTGATGAGTTGGTAGAGGGCCCGCCACGCCGCGGCCCAGTGCGCCACCCAGTAGACGGGCAATGCGGCGATCGCACGCAGATGGCTGCCCCGTTGCTCGCCGTAGGCCAGATAGGTCGCCACCAGCCAGGTCACCGTGCTGACAGCCTGGACCGTGCCGATGGCGGCGGGATCGACTTCCACTCCCAGCACGCCGCCATAGCCGAAGGTGTCGGCGATGCTGAGCCCGAAAATCATTGTCTGTGCCAGGAATTGGACCGGCATACCGAGAACGAAGACCACCAGGGTCAGCAGGCCGTGCGGGCCGAACCGGCGGATCGTCTCGCGCGGTGTCCGGGTGTGCACGAGCGCGGTGAGCATGAATCCCTTGTGCCAACGGGTGCGCTGGGAGATCCAGTCCCGCAACCTATCCGGCGCGTCGCCGTAGGTGACGGAGTCGACGACGTCTGATCGATAACCCAAGGCGTGCAGGCGCATACCCAGATCGGCGTCCTCCGAGACGTTCCAGGCGTCCCAGCCGCCGACCTCGCGCAGCACCTGGGTGCGGAAGTGGTTGCTGGTCCCGCCCAGCGGGAAGGGCGCGCCGAGCGCGGCCAGCCCAGGAACCGTCAGGCGGAAGCGACGCGCGTATTCCACGCCGAAGCAGTGTGCGAGCAGGTTGGTCCGCACGTTGCTGGTCTGCAATACCGCTTGGACGCAGGCCAGCCTGCCGGAATTGGCGGCGAACAGCGCGGCGGTCTTGCGCAGCTGATCGGGCTCCGGCCGGTCCTCGGCGTCGAAGATCACCAGCAATTCACCCTTGGCGACGAGCAACCCGGCGTTGCACGAACGCGGCTTGGTGCGCGGCGGTCCCGGCGGCACCGGCACCACTCGCATGTACGACGGCGGCTTGGCGGCGGTGATGGCATTCAGCGTCTCGAAGTCGGTGGTCTCCACCAGGAAGAGCACCTCGAGCCGGTCGGCCGGATAGTTCAGCTTGGCCAGGCATCGGACCAGGTCACCGATTACCTCTTCCTCGCGGTAGGCCGGGACGAGCACGGTGTAGGTGGGTAGCTGTTCATCGGCCAACGGGGGGACCGGCGTGCGTCCCCGGCCGTTGCCGAACGAATACTGCAGACCGGCCATCGCGACGACGAACGACACCAGCACGATGACGGTGGTGACGGCGAGCAGAGCGACCAGGAGCACCGAGGGCGCCAGCACCGCGCCGACGACGCAGGCCACCGCCACGACCTGGGCGACCCGCTTCTGCCACGTCCGAATCCCGTGGCGGGCAGACATGTCCGGGTTGTTCTCGGCGAAGTCGTGCATGATCGCGTGCGCGATCTCGTCGGGTGACTCGGCAAAGACACGGTCTTGGGATCGAACCGGCAACGCATGCAGGTCAGCTAACTCGGCCGGCGTCCGTCGAAGGTGGTCAGCGCTCAAGATGAATAACTCCGCTTCGGTCGTAGTAACTGAAATGAACGGGTGTTATGTCCTAGGGCGCGCGCCAACGGCAGGCACAGCGCAGCTCCGATCAGGCCGATCGTGACGGTGACGAACGCGACCATCCGGTGGCCGCCGTGCATCAGGCAGCTCGACGCCATGATCGGGGCGATGACCGACGCGATGGCCAGGGCCATCGACCAGGCTCCGTGGTAGCGGCCGCCGCTGCCCTGCGGCGAAATCTGGTGCACGACGCCGGCCGCGATCACCAGACAGGCGATCTCGCCCGGCGTACACAACGCCGTCGCGACGATGAATGCCAACGGGGTCCGCGCCAGCGCGACCGCCCCCATGCACAGTGCCGTCCAGATACTGGCGACGGCCAAGATGTCGAGTCGCGGGTTGGCGCGGCTGACGATCTTGCTGAGCCAGGGCGTCAACACCGGGGTAAGGAGGAGACCCAGCAGGGCGTTGGCCAACTGCGCCTCGCCGAACTGGCCGGCGTCCAGCCCACGGTCGGCCATCAGCATCGGCACGGTGGCGTACAACCCCCGGACCGCCGTCAGCGTCGCCAGGCCGGACAGGAAAAGCAGCACCAGCCGACGGTCGGCGAACGCCTCCCGGTAGCTGACGTGCCCCGATTTCCGCGCCCGGGCGGCCGGGCGGCGCGCCGTCTTGCAACCGGCGGGGATACAGCAAGCCGCGACCACCGCGAACAGCGCGCAGGCGACACCGTTGATCCAGTACAGCAGCGGCACCCCGGACCAGCCGACCAGCACACCGCCGAGTCCGCCGGTGACGGCACGGCCTGCGCTGACGATCCAGCCGAAGCGCCAGCCGTCGAGTTTCGCGCGCTCCCCGGGGTCCGGAACGTGCTGCACGATCGACGCGCCCAGTGCCGGACGCACCGCGTCGTACACCACGCCGGTGATGAAGGCACCGAGCAGTAACGCCGGAACCGTGCGCGCATCGGCCATCAGGATGAGCACTGCGGCGGCGATCAGCATGGTGGACACCAGCGTCAGCCGCGGCCCGAAGCGGTCGACCAGCCAGCCGCACAACAACTGCCCCACCGACCAGCCCACTCCGAACGCGGCCAAGACCACGCCCACCGCACCTGCGGCATGGCCCTGGTGGGCCACGTGGTAGGCCATGAACGGATAGGCGAACGCTGACGCGCGCACCAACATGTTTCCGCCGACCAGCAGCCAGATCTCCCGCGGATAGCCAGCGCGGGCCGGCTTGTCGCGAGGGGCTAGTTGTGCAATCGGACCGTCGCCGACCGGCGCGGCCGGGTCCAGGGCCGCGACCGTCTGAAGCCGCAGATAAGCCGCGGAGACGTCGACATCACAGTCGAGAAGTGCGGCCGGCGTCGTCACATCCCGAACGCTATTGATGATCACGATTGCATAACTCCACCGATCGGCTCGATTTGGTGGCGGACTCCGGTCGGCTGATCGGGGGACATATGCAAAACCGCGATTGGTTCGTTTGCACCGGGTTGTCCCCTCTGACGGACCCCGCTCAGATGAATTGCGGCAGCACCCGAAGGGGCGTAATGCCGTCTTGGGCGCCGTTGGCCGCCCCTTCGGCGCGGCTGCCCGCGCCCGACGTCGGCAGGCCGCCCAGCAGTCCGGGTGCACTGGATCCGGCCACCGGAGCGGCGCCGGTTAGCGCGCCGGGCAGCGCGCCGACCGCGGCATGGGTCAGCGTCGGGGCCGATGCCGCCCAGGCCGGGGGCACCGACAGCGGCCCGATCGTCGCCGCCTCACCTGCAGCGGCCGACACGGCACCGGTCAAGCCCGCTGAACTGAGCGCTCCGGTGGCCGCGGAGCCCAGCGACGACGCGATCTCACTGCCCACCGCTGCCGCCGCCGCTGCCGGGAACAAGCCTTTGATGGTCGACAGCATCGACATCATCAGGCCCGCCGAAGACGTGCATACGAAGAACGGCGTGCCGAAGATGCTCATCACCGTGTCCAGATCGGTAATCCAGCCGGGCAGCTCGCCCGCCCCGCTTCCGCCCAACGCCGAGAGGACCTCGGACAGCACGTTAGCGACGTTCGTGGCGACTGAATTACCGCTGGCCTGCACGACTGCGGCGGCCTGGTTGGCCAGCCCGGCCGGGTTGGCCGCCGGTGGCGGCGGGGTCAATGGGGTCAACCGGGTGGCGGCGGTAGATCCGGCGACATAGCCGTACATGGCGGCCGCGTCCTGGGCCCACATCTCGCCGTATTCGATTTCGGCGGCCGCGATCGCCGCAGCGTTCTGCCCGAGCAGGTTGGTGCTGATCAGGCTCGTCAGCCTGGCGCGGTTGGCCGCGATCAGTGCGGGGTGCACTGTCATCGAGTACGCCGTCTCGTAAGCCGCGATCGCGGCCTTGGCCTGGCCCGCGACCTGCTCGGCCTGCATCGCAGTCGTGTTCAGCCACGCTACGTAGGGTGCTGCGGCTGCGGCCATCGTCGTCGCGGTGGCACCCAGCCAAGGCCCGCTGATCAGGCCGGTAAGCGCGGTGTCGAGTTCAATGGCTGTCGAGTTAAGGTCGACGGCCAGTCCATCCCACGCCGCGGCAGCGGCCAGCATCGAACCGGCTCCAGCTCCGGCGTACATGCGCCCAGAGTTGATCTCGGGCGGCAGCGCCCCATAAACCATTGCGGCGGCCCCGGTTAGCGGGCTGCGATCGCGTTTGCCGCCTCGGTCGCTGCGTAGGAACCACCACTGGTCTCGAGGGTCGTCACGAACATTTCGTGAATTGCTGCGGCCTGCTCGCTGATCGCTTGGTAGAGGGCGCCGTGAGCGGCGAACTGCGCAGCGGTAAGCGCAGACACCTCATCTGCGGCAGCTGGCACCACGCCGGTGATCGGCGCAATCGCGGCGGCATTGCTGGCGTTCATCGCCCCACCGATCGACTGGAGGTTGCCTGCCGCCGAGATCAGCATTTCTGGTTGGCTGGTCACGAATGACATAGCCATAACAGTGCCGTCTCGACACCGAAATGTATGTCGGCTGAGCGGTCACCATCCGGGTTGAATCACCCTGTCCCCCGATTGACGGAGGATGTGTCCCCCACCTGGGGTTATGGCACGACCTTTGACCGTACGAGGTTACGGTGCCGTAACCTCGATGACCGTCGCCGAGCCCATCCCACCGCCCGCGCACATCGCCGCGACGCCCACTCCGCCGCCACGCCGGCGCAGCTCGTGCACCAGCGTCACGAGCATCCTGGCTCCGGTCGCGGCCACCGGATGCCCCAGTGAGCAGCCGCTGCCGCTGACGTTCACCCGGTCGGGGTCCAAATCGAGCATCTTGATGGTGGCCACGCACATCGCCGCGAAGGCCTCATTGATTTCGAACAGGTCCACGTCGCTGATCGACAGATTGGCCCGGGCGAGTGCCTTCGGGATCGCATCCACCGGCGCCAAGCCGGTCAGCGCCGGGTCCACACCCACCGAAGCCCAGGCCCGCACGGTTGCCAGCGCCGGTAGGCCCAGCCGGTCGCTGGCGATGGTCAACACTGCGGCGCCGTCGTTCGCACCGCAGGCATTGCCGGCGGTAATCGAGAAGCCCTCGATCTCTGGATGCAGCGGCTTGAGCGCGGCCAGCTTTTCCATGCTGGTGTCCCGGCGCGGATGCTCGTCGACCTCGAACAGGCCATGCGGTGTCTGAATCGGCACGATCTCTTCTTTGAAGCGGCCCTCGTCAATTGCGGCGATCGCATTGCGATGCGAGCGCAGCGCCCAGGCGTCCATCTCCTCGCGACTCACGCCGGCCTTGACCGCGGCGTTCCAGCCCACCGTGATGGACATGTCCAGGTTCGGCGCGTCGGGCCGGTCTGGATGGGTGGGCGGGAACCAGTCGACCCACTCGCCGTCCACCTGCAGTCGCGACCGCGGCGAGGTGGAGGCCGAGTTAACCCCGCCGGCGATGATCAGTTGGTCCATCCCGGCGCGCACGCTGGCCGCCGCGGTCTGCACCGCGGCCTGTCCGGCCGCGCAGTGCCGGTTGTTGGCCAAACCGGGCACCTGGGACAGCCCTGCGGTGACGGCAGCGTGGCGAGCGATCACCCCGCCTCCGTAAAGGCCCTCGCCGAGGATCACGTCGTCGATCTGCGCGGGGTCAAGATCCGCCGCGGCTTCGCTGACCACGTGATGCGCCAGATCGAAAGCGCTGGTGTCGCGCAGGGTTCCTTTCCGGGCGGTCCCGATCGGAGTACGCACGGCAGACACGATGACGGCTTCAGGCACAGGTCTTCTCCACTTCGGCAAAGCGCGGCCCGAGAGCCGGCCGCACATTCATGAGAACCCTATTCTCTCAGTTTGAGAGTACGAGTTGCAAGGAGGCCGTCGCGGCGGCTCTCTAGACTGCGGCGTGTGACGCAGGCCGAGGGAACCATCGCGGTCCCGGGCGGAAAAGTCTGGTTCAAGCGTGTTCCCGGCGGCCCGGGGATGCCCCTGCTGGTCGTACACGGCGGGCCAGGCCTGCCCCATCAATACCTGGACTCGCTGCAGCGATTGGCCGGCGAGCGGGAGGTCATCTACTGGGACCAACTCGGTTGCGGTAACTCCGAGCGCCCTAACGACCCGGCGCTGTGGACCATCGAACGTTCGGTGGCCGAGATGACGGCCGTGGTGGGCGCTTTACGCCTGGACCGCTTCCACGTTTTCGGAAACTCGTGGGGCGCGATGCTGGCCCTGCAGTACGTACTCGATGCGCCCGCGGGCGTCGCCAGCCTCACCATCTCCAATAGCGCCGCGTCCATACCCGAATTCTCGCAGTACGTGGCGCGGCTGAAGTCCGGTTTGGACCCGGCCACCCAAGCCGCCATTGACCGCCACGAGGATGCGGGCACGATTGCCGCCGCGGACTACCAGGCCGCGATCCGGACCTGGAACAACACGCACTTGTGTCGGCTTCGCCCCTGGCCCGACGAACTCGACGCGGCATTTCAGAATATGGGCACCGACATCTTCGCAACCATGTTCGGGCCCAGCGTGTTTCGCATCATCGGCACGATCCGGGATTGGGACGTGGTGGATCGTTTGGCCGAGATCGCGATTCCGACGCTGCTCCTTGCCGCCAAATTCGACGAGTTCTCTCCCGACCACATGCGGGAAATGCATTCACGCATCGCGGGCTCGCGGTTCGAGTTCTTCGAGTCCACCGCGCACCTGCCCTTCCTTGAAGAGCCGGAGCGCTTCGATCAGGTAATGCGGGACTTCCTTCGGGCACAAGATAATTGACTAAGAGTGGCTCAGTTCTTCCCGGAGGTCAGCTTGGTGACGATGGTGCGGAAGTCCTCGGTGGTGAACGACTGATGCTCGGCCGAAAGCGCATAGTCCAGGCTGGCCAGCACCGCACGCTCCAGCTGAATGTTGAGCAGTCGCTTGGTGCTTTCGACCGCTTGCTGCGGCAGCTGCATGATGCGCTTGGCGCAGTCGACCGCATCGCATAACGGGTCGTCGGCGACGTGGTTGGCCAGGCCGAGTTCGACGGCCCGCTCGGCACGAATCTTGGTGCCGGTCAACGCATATTCCTTGGCCAGCATCAGGCTGATGTGCAGCGGCCAGGTCAGCGGCCCGCCGTCAGCGGCCACCAAGCCGACTTGCACATGCGGGTCGGCGAGGAAGGCGTCCTTGGCGATGTAGACGATGTCGCTCAGCGCGACCAGACTGCAGCCCAGCCCCACTGCTGGGCCATTGACGGCCGCTATCACCGGGATTCGGCAGCGTGCCATGCCCAGCACGATCTCCCGTCCGTCGCGAATGGTCTTGGCACGCAGATCGGCGTCCTCGGCCAGCTCGGCGAGGTAAGCGAAATCCCCGCCGGCCGAAAATGCTCGGCCGGCGCCGGTGAGCACCGCCGCGCGGGCGCCGGCATCGTCGGTCAGTCGCTGCCACAGCCGGGCGAGTCCGACATGCAGGTTGTCGTTGACCGCGTTGAGATCATCCGGGCGGTTCAGGGTGATGATGCGCAGCGCCCCGTCGGCGCGAACGTCGATTTCACTTGGCATGCCGTACATGTCAGACTCCCAATCCCAGAATTCGTGCGGCGATGATGTTCTTCTGTATCTGCGAGGTCCCGCCCATCACACTTTGCGCGCGGCTGTACAGGTAGGCGCTGAGCAGGTCCGGGTCCCGGGTGCCGCCAACACCCAGCGCGGCATGCCCGACGGACTGTTCCACCCAGGTCATCAGCAGCTTGTCCAGCGATCCTTCGGGGCCGTGCGAAACCCCGTCCAGCTGTTCGGACAGCCGGCGCCGAACGTGGTGGGTGAGCATTTCGGCCTGGACCGCCGCCCAGGCAACGTCTTCGGAAATATCACCTTCGTTGCGCGCCAAAAGATTTCGCACCAGTTTGTTATATCGGGCGGCGTAGCCCAGCGTGGCGGGCTCGCGCTCATGCCCGACGACGGTCATGGCAACCGCCCAACCGTCACCGGGTGCACCCACCATCCGGTCGGCCGGAACGGTCGCGCCGTCGAAGAACACCTGCCCGAATTCGTTGGTGACGCCATTCATCATCCGCAGCGGGCGTTGTTGCACCCCAGGTTGTTTCATCGCGAGCACGAATGCCGACAGTCCGCGGTGCCTTTTGGCCGCCGGGTCGGTGCGAGCCAGCAGCAGACACCAGTCGGCCACGTCGGAGTAGCTGGTCCAGATCTTGTGGCCGTTGATCACATAATCGTCGCCGTCGCGGGTGGCGGTGGTGGTCAACGACGCCAGATCCGAGCCCGCGCCCGGCTCGCTGAAACCCTGACACCAGCGCTCACTGCCATTGATGATGCCGGGCAGAAAGCGTTGCCGCAGTTCGTCACTGGCGTGCCTGCCGATACCGAACACCAGGTACCCCACACTGGGACGCGGTGGCGCGCCGGCCCGGGCCAGTTCTTCGTCGACGATGACGTCATACACGGGAGCCAACTCCTGACCGCCGTACTCGCGGGGCCAGGACAGCCCGAAGAATCCCTCTTGATACAGAGCGCGATGCCACTGCGCCTGGCGAGCCCAGTACTCATCCCCTGAGCCCGAATACTTCCCGGCATTGCTGGACAGCCAGGATCGCAGCCGGTCCCGGAACGCGGCTTCTTGCGGAGAGTCACGAAAGTCCAAAGTCGATCTCCTTCAGGTGCACCGGCCACAGCTCGGTGGAGGTCAGCGCCCGGCGCAGATAGACATGCACCAGACAGTCCCAGGTATTGCCGATGCCGCCGTGCACCTGCACCGCGCTTTCGCACACGGTTCGGGTGGCCCGCGCGCAGTAGACCTTCGCGATCTGGGCGGCCCGAATTGCGCGCGCGGTCTCGAGTTCGTCTACCGCCCACGCCGCATGCCGCAGCACGCTCACCGAGCCTTCGATCAAGGCAAGGCTTTCGGCCAGCAGGTGTGCGATGGCCTGATACGATCCGATCGGTTTGCCATACTGCTCACGGATTTTCGCGTAGTCGCATGCGACGGCGTGCGCGCCACGCGCATCCCCGACCAGATCGGCCGCCGTGGCCACCAGCGCCAGCGCCTGCCAGCGTCCGGCAACCTCGGCGGACACCTCGCCGACTGCGAGCGGCGCCGACGCCAGGCGTTTGCCGACTCGGGTGAGATCCGCGCCCACCGGATCGCCGTCGAGCTCGGCGGTCAGCACGGTGGTGCCCGCCATCAGCAGGGCCCGCCGATATCCGCGGGCATCGATTGCAATGTCACCGACGGCTATTGTCGCCGGGCCGGCGCCGACGTCGAGATGGCGGGCCAAGTCGTCGGCCAGCACCGGGCCGAGAAACGGCGCGTCCACCAGTCGGCGTCCCAATTCCTCTGCGACAACGGCGACTTCGACGCCGGATGCTCCATCCGAACGCAGCGATCGCCAGCCGGTCATCTCGATCTGCTTGTCCAGGCGTGTGATGCGCTTCTCGTCAGCCAGGTCTTGCACCGCTGCGGGGCCAAGATCGTCGGCCAGCTTGGCCGCGGCGTCACGCAGTTGCTGCTGCTCAGCTGTCAGACGTACATCCATAGCGCTCCTTCAGCTCGCGGCGCAGGACCTTGCCCGACGGCAGGCGAGGAATGTCAGGCACGAACACAACCCGGCTCAGACGTTTGTAGGACGCCAGCTTCGCTTCCACCCGGCCGGTCAGCTCGGCAGGATCCACCGGTGCGTGAGTTGCGATGGCAGCAACGACCGCTTCGCCGTTGGCGCCGTCGGGAACCCCGAACACCGCGCAGTCCCTGACCGCCGGATGACCGTGCAGCACGGTCTCGATCTCGGCGGGTGCGACCTGGAAACCGCGCACCTTGATCATTTCCTTGAGGCGGTCGGTGATCCGTAACCAGCCGTCGGCGTCGAGCGAGCCGACATCGCCGGTCCGGTACCAGCCGTCAGAGAACGCCTCCGCGGTCGCCGCGGGCGGCAGATATCCGGCCATCAGCGAATCCGACTGCGCCAGAATCTCACCCACCTCCCCCGGACCGACCGGTTCACCGGTATCCAGCGATACCACGCGCAGCGCTACGCCCGGCACTGGGCGTCCGACCGCATCAAGGCGCGCGCCGTCCAGCGGATTGCAGGCGATGACGGGCAACTCCGTGGTGCCGTAGGCGGGAACCCAGCCGACGCCGGTGCGCCGGGTCACCGCCTCGGCGATGCCGGCGGTGACCGGCGTGGCGCCCCACATGATGAACCGCAACGACGAAAGGTCGTATGACTCGAGTTTCGGGTGCGAGGCGATGGCCAGCGCGATGGGCGCAACGGCCATTTCCATTGTGATGCGGTCGGTTTCGATGTGATGCAGCATGGCGTCGACGTCGAATCGGCGATGCAGCCGCATCCAGGCTCCAGTGCGCAGCGCGGTGAGGATGTTGAGCAAGCCGAGGATGTGCGACGGCGGGGTCGCGACCTGAATGCGGTCGCGTGCGGTAAGCCCCAGCGCGTCGCGCCAGTGCCGAATGGCTGCATCCAGGGACGCATGGGTGTGCCGGACGGCTTTGGGCAGCCCGGTAGTACCGGAACTGAACACCAGCAAGGCGTCGGCGTCGGGGCGCGGCTCTGGTGCCGGTGCGGCGGGGGTGATCGGTTCGTCCAGGTGCAGCATCGGCATCAGGGCGCCCAGTACGGGATGGTCTCCCACCGCATGCGCCGGATTGGTCAGCGCCAGGGCGTGCTCGACCTCGTCGCGTTTCCAGGCCGGGCTGAGCAGTACGGCCGATGCACCCAGCTGCCAGATCGCGCTCACCGCGGCGACGAACTCGGGCCGGTTGGACGCCATGACCGCGATCCGCTCGCCGGTCTCAGCGCCCATCTTGGCCAGCGTCGCGCCGAGCCCTGCGCCCAGCACACGGAGTTCGGACAAGCTGAATCGCCGCTCCTCGAACACGAGCGCGGCCGGCTCGGTCAAGTCTGGTCCCTCCGGCTTGCGAGAAGATCCTATCGTCTGATGAGAATAGTATTCTCTATAGTGAAGAACGCAAGTATGGGAGCCGCGCGTGGAAGGGCGGTCATGACGGAGGCCGGCATGGTGACGATCTACCTCGATCGCAAGAAGGTATCGGTTCCGCTGGTGCCCGGCGAGACGCTGCTGGAAAGCGCGCGACGGGCCGGGCTGGACCCGCCTTTCAACTGCGAGGCCGGCAACTGCGGAACGTGCATGGCCCGGCTCACCGAGGGCAGCGCGAGCATGCGGGTCAACGACGCGCTCGAGGACGACGAAGTGGCCGAGGGTTACGTTCTGACCTGCCAGGGGGTGCCCGACGCGGCGCCGATCACCGTGCGTTACGAGTAGTGAGCAGAAAGGCACACAGGATGGCCAAAGGGATCATTTACGTCGAGACTCGGCCGAGTTCGCCCGATCGCGACCAGGAGTACAACACCTGGTACGACGAGATCCACCTCCCCGAACTCGTGGCGCTGGAGGGAATCGTCTCGGCCCGCCGGCTGCGGCCGGTCGATGGCGACGGCCCCTACGTTGCCCTCTACGAGGTCGAGGCCGACGACCTGCGATCGGTGCTGCAGAACATGCACCACAATGCGCGCAACCTGCACATGTCGGACGCCTTGCAAATGGATCCGCCGCCGGTGATGCGGCTACTCGAGGTGACGACCGCCTATCACCCCTAACCCCTCGGGGTCAGCGCAGCTGCGTCGCGAGCGCGGCGATCATTTCGCGGGTTCGGCGCTTGGAGGCGACGAGTTCGTCGCGATTGTCGCCGATGGGCAGTAACCGCACCGAAAGGTCGGTGACACCCGCGTCGGCGAACCGCCGGAACCTGGCCGCGATGGCGTCCTCGTCACCGGCCGCACAGATATCGCCGACATCCTTGGCGTCGCCGTAGGAGAGCAGTCGCTGATAGTTCGGCGATACCTCGGCCTCGCCGAGGATGCGATTGGCACGCTCCCGGGCAGCTTCGATTTCCGTTGCGCCACAAAGACATACCGGAATGCCGGCGACGATCCGCGGAGCCGGACGCCCGGCATTGTCGGCGGCCTTGGTGATGCGCGGGACGACATGCTCGGCGACAGCGCGCTCGTCGGCCATCCACAGCACGGTGCCGTCGGCTCGTTCACCGGCCAGTGTCAGCATCACCGGGCCCAAAGCGGCCACCAGCACCGGCAGCGGTGCCACCGGATTCAAATCGAGGGGGTTGTGCACGCGAAACGAGTCGTTCTGCACGTCCACCGGCCCAGGGTTGGCGAACGCGGCATCCAGCACCTGAAGGTAGTCGCGGGTGAATGCGGCCGGGCGCTCGTAGGGAATCCCGAGCATGTCGTCCACGATCCAGTGATGTGAGGGCCCAACGCCCAGGACCAGACGCCCGCCTGTAGCGGCATGTACCGACAAAGCCTGGCGCGCCAAGGCAATTGGGTGCTGCGCCTGCAACGGGACAACCGCGGTGCCCAATTCGATCCGGTTGGTGCGGGCGCCCATCAGCGCCACTGCCACCAGCGCATCGAAGTCGTTGGGGATCTGCGGAATCCAGGCGGTGTCGAGGCCGGCGGTTTCGGCCCAGTCGATGTCGGCCAGCATCCGGGTGACCTTGCGCGCGGAATCGCCACGCTCGGGACCGACCATCACTCCGATGCGCACGTTTCCTCCACCGCCCGCGGGATCAGCTCTACTGCATTATCCACTGATGGATAACGTACTTGCAAAAAAAGAGAATGCCAATACCATGCGTTGACCTGCCCTAAGCTAGGTCGACATGGCGATTTCCAGGCCCTCGGCGGCGGACATCGACGCCGCGGCCAAACACTTCGGTTTCCACCTCGACGCAGCCGCTCGACAAGAGTTCCTGGCAATCGTGACCGCATCCATGAGGTCTTACGACGCGGTCGATGACCTGTACAACCGACTCGCCCACCCACAGCCGCCCAACCGCGCCTATCGATTTCTCGAGCCGGAGCAAAACCCGTTGGGTGCTTGGTACGTCAGGACCGACATCTGCTCGGGCGCCGAGGGGACGTTGGCCGACAGGGCGGTGGCGATCAAGGACAACATCGCTGTGGCCGGTGTTCCGATGATGAACGGATCCCGCGCGGTAGAGGGCTTCATTCCGAGCCGCGACGCGACCGTGGTCGAACGGCTACTCGGGGCCGGGGCCACCATCGCCGGCAAGAGCGTCTGCGAAGACCTGTGCTGCTCGTCGTCCAGCTTCACCTCGGCCTCCGGGCCGGTGCGCAATCCCTGGGACACCAGCCGCGAAACCGGCGGTTCGTCCAGTGGCAGCGCCGCGCTCGTCGCCGCCGGCGCCGTCGAATTGGCCGTCGGTGGCGACCAGGCCGGGTCGATCCGGATTCCGGCGTCGCTGTGCGGCATCGTCGGACTCAAGCCCACTTACGGCCTGGTGCCCTACACCGGGTCAATGCCGTTGGAGCGCACCATCGATCACCTGGGACCCATGACGCGCACCGTCGCCGACGCGGCGCTGCTGCTGTCGGTGCTGGCGGGATTCGACGGCCAGGATCCGCGCCAGGCTCGGGACTTGCCGGTTGTCGACTACGTTGCCGCGCTCACCGGCGATGTCGCCGGCCTGCGGGTGGGAATTCTGTCCGAGGGCTTCGCACAGCCGAATTCGCAACCCGAGGTCGATGAGCTGGTCCGCTCCGCGGCGCAGCGCTTTACCGAGATCGGCTGCAGCGTTGGCGAAGTCAGCGTTCCGCAACATCGCGATGCGTTCCACGTCTTCACCGTCATCTGCACCGAGGGCGGCACCTATCAGATGCTGGACGGCAACGGCGGCCTCGGCGCCGACGGGCTCTACGACCCAGAACTCATGGCGCACTTTGCGACTCAGCGAATCGCCCATGCCGATCAGCTCTCCGCCCTGGTCAAGGCGACCTCGTTGAGCGGGCACTATGGCCTTCGCGCGCTGGGCGGCAGCGGCTATGCCAAGGCTCGCAACCTGGTTCCCTTCATGCGCGCCGCCTACGACGATGCGCTGGAACAGTATGACGTGCTGGTGCTACCGACGACTCCGGTCACCGCCCAACTCCTTCCGGCCGACCTTTCGGCGATCGGCCCTGCGCTCGGTAAGGTCATCAACACCGCCCCCTTCGATATCACCGGCCATCCAGCGATCTCGGTGCCCGCCGGTCTGGTCGACGGCCTGCCTGCGGGAATGATGATCGTGGGCAGGCGGTTTGACGATGCCACAGTGCTCCGGGCGGCCGGCGCATTCGAAGCGCTATGCGGGGGCTTTGCCCGTCCGGCGGCTAACACTATGCGCGACAGATGATTTCGCCGTGAGGTACCGCCAGCCAACCGTCGTGCGCCGCGGCCCAGTAACGCCATGCCGCCGAAATGTCTTCGAGCTCGGCGGTAGTGGCCATCTCCGACCCGACCAATTGCCGAGCCAAATCTGAGTGCAGGATTCGGTCGGCCCACATCTCGCCCCACCATTGACGTGTCTCGGTGGTCGCAAAGCACCAGATGCTGCCGCTCGCGGTGACGTCGTCGAAGCCGGCCCGCTGAGCCCAGGACAACAACCGGCGGCCCGCATCGGGCTCGCCGCCATTGGCGCGCGCCGCCCGGTCGTAGAGGTCCAGCCATCGGTCGAGCGCGGGCAGCCGCGGATGCCAGATGAAGCCGCCGTAGTCGGCGTCCCGCGCGGCGACGATGCCACCCGGGGCACACACCCGTCTCATCTCGCAGAGTGCCTGAACCGGATCGCCGACGTGCTGTAGCACCTGATGAGCGTGCACGACATCGAACGTGTCGTCGGGAAAAGCAAGCCGGTGCACATCGGACGTGGCAAACGAGACGTTGGTCAGCCCGTGCGTTCGGATCTCCGCGCGGGCGAGGCTCAGGGCATCGTCGGTGAGCTCGACGGCCGTCACCGACCCCGGCGCGACCCGGGTGGCCAGGTCTGCGGTGATCGTCCCGGGTCCGCAACCGACGTCCAGCAGCGACACTCCCGGCCTCAGATGCGGCACCAAGTAAGCCGCGGAGTTCTCCACCGTGCGTCTGCGATGGCCGCGCAGGACTGACTCGTGATGTCCATGCGTGTAGGTGGCCCGAGGCTCTTGCATGTCCCGCACCATATCGCTTCAAACCACTATTTGAGATAGCAATCTCAAATAGTGAGACTCAGTCAACCGGCACGTTGAGAATGGGGTGATTCTCTCCCGCACCCGGGCCGTCGAAATGCCACCACTCCCCGGAGTACACCGTCAACCCGCCGTACTTCATCGCCTCCCGCAGCCGGGCCCGGTTGGCCTGCGCCGCGACACTCACGTCCTGGGTTGCGAACGCCTTTGCGCGAGCGCTGAAGTCGTCGAAATCGGTGCCCATATCGGCCAAACAAAATCCCACCGCCTGCTGTCCCGACAGGCAGGGCTGCTGCGCGCTGGTGAAGGTCACGTCAACCGACAGACCAGCCTCATGGCTACGCGCATACTGACCCGGACGTGCCACCCAGGCCGGGTTGGGGACCGCGTTGTACATCTTGACCTGAACGTCGTGTGGGCGATAGCAGTCCCAGAAGACCAGCAACTGGCCCTGCGGACGCAGCGCCGCCGCAGCCGCCGCCAGTGCCGGACCCATCGAGTGGTGCACCAGGCAGCGGGCGTCCGAGGGATACAACTGCTTGTGGGTGAAGTTGTTGGTCGTCGCATAGCGCAGATCGATCACTGCGTCGGAAACGACACTGCGGACGTCGATGAACCCGGCCGCACGCGCCGCATCGCTGACCGGCGGAACGCCGGTAGCGGGCACAGCGCTGGTACCGACCGGACGGACCGTGACGGTCCGGGCCACCTCGCAACCAGCACCGGCAATGGCGACGAACCCGGCAGCGACGGCGAGCAGCGCGACGCGCGCCTTCCTAAACACGTGAATATTCTCCCGGCTCGGCGGCCGCGGGGCCGACAACGCCACGGTGTCACCCGATCGGGGGACCACAGACTGGCCAACGGCCCGACAGACAACAGGCCGCCGAACGCGCGACAGTAATGGTGTGGAGGAGTACCGCACGCTCGTGGACGCCATCCTCGGTCAAGTACACAAGGCGCCGAATGCACCGGCTGTAGTCGAAGGCGACCGAGTGGTGACCTACCACGGGCTCGAACAGCTCAGCGGCGCCGTCGCGCGGGGCCTGCTCGCCAAGGGCATTCGCCCGGGCCAGGCCGTTGCGGTCTGCCTGCCGCGGTCCTGGCAGCTGGTCTGTGTCATGCTCGGCGTCCGACGGGCCGGTGCCACGGTGGTGGCGCTCGATGCGCAGAGTCCACTGCAACGTCGCCAGCACATCATTGAAGACTCCGCCAGCGTCGCGGTAGTGGTTGCCGGACCGGACGCGCCGCAGACCCCGGCGGGAGTTCCGGCACTACGGGCAGCCGAGTTACTCGCTACCGCAACTGGACCGCTTGATGAGATAACACCCGACCAGACAACGTCTTTCGTGTTCTACACCTCCGGCACCACCGGTCGGCCCAAGGGTGTGGAAGTCGGCGACGCCGGCATCCTGCGGATGGCGCTGCCCGGATGGCTTGCCCTCGAGCCGGGCGCGCGTTTCGCCAGCCTGTCCAACCCCGCCTTCGATGCCTTGACGTTCGAAGTGTGGGTGCCGTTGTTGACCGGTGGGACGTGCGTAGTGCTCGGTGACGAACAGCTGCAAACGCCGCGACGGTTGGTCGAGGCCATTCGCCAGGGCGGTATCGACACCATGTTCGTGACGACGGCGCTGTTCAACACCGTCGTCGACGCCATCCCGAACGCGTTCTCCTCGGCGCGGCAAGTCCTGGTCGGGGGCGAACAACTCAACGGCGCCCGCATCCAGCGCTGGTACCGCGACAATGCCGCCGGCGGCACCCGGCTGATCAACGTCTACGGCCCCACCGAATGCACGACCTTCGCGCTATATCACCCCATTCCAGCCGACTTCGCCGGCGACATCGTGCCGATCGGCATGCCACTGCCGCTGACCGGCGCGGTGCTGGTCGCCGACGGATGCCGTGTCGCCCGCGATGGCGAGCTGGCCGAGCTGTACCTGTCCGGCGCCGGGCTGGCGGCGCGTTACCGCAATCTGCCCGAGGAGACGGCGCACCGCTTCGTGCTGCTGCCCTGGTACGACGACGGCGCTCAGCGTTGGTATCGGACCGGCGACCTGGTTCGCCG
Organism: Mycobacterium szulgai; assembly: GCF_002116635.1. GTDB lineage: Bacteria > Actinomycetota > Actinomycetes > Mycobacteriales > Mycobacteriaceae > Mycobacterium > Mycobacterium szulgai. Next base: position 165,098 of record NZ_LQPW01000005.1, read on the forward strand.
CGACGCCGCCGGACACATCAGTTATGCGGGACGGGCGGACCGGCAGGTCAAGGTGCGCGGCTTCCGCATCGAACCGGCCGAGGTGGAACGGCAACTGGCCGCCCACCCCGCCGTGCAGCAAGTCCGCGTATGCACCCGCCGCAACCCGGACAACCGTCACGAACTGCTGGCCTACCTGGTGCTGGGTGATGAGCTGGCCTTCGAGGCCTACCACCAGCATCTGGCGGCCACCCTGCCGCCGTACATGCGTCCCCACCACACCCACCTCGTCGACGCCCTGCCGCGCAACGCGAACGGCAAGATCGACGAATCAGCGTTGCTCAAGTGTGGGGTAGCGCCCTGGCGCCGGCGGCGAATCCGCTGAGTCCTGTTGGGTGATGTCGCCGTCGATGTAGCGCTGCAGATTGGGCGCGACCGCGGCCACCACCTCGTCCTCGGGCATCGATGCGATCGGTTCGATCTTCCAGACGTAGCGCAGTAGCGCGAAGCCGATCAGCTGGCTCGAGATCAAGCCGCTGCGCTTCAGGCGTTCCTCCTCATCACCGCCCAGCGTGGATTCACCGATCAAGGCGCGTTCGACGATCAGCCGGAGCTTCTCGCGGGTCCTGGTCTCGTGGGCGGCGGTCAGCACGACCGCTCGCAGGACGGGACCGACCTCCTCGTCGGTCCAAATGGCGAGCACGTTGCGGATCAGTTGCTTGCCCAGGTCGGCCTTTGGCGTCGCCCAGGTTCTGGCCACCGAATCGAGAAACTTCGGCGGCGGCGCGGTAGCCGCGTCGAGCAGGCCTTCCTTGGAGCCGAAGTAGTGGTAGATGAGCGCCGGATCGACGTCGGCGGCGCGGGCGACGGCGCGGATTGCCGTGCCAGCCCAGCCGTGTTCGGCGAATTCGTCGCGGGCCGCGGCCACAATGCGTGCCGCCAGCACACCGCGCTCGTCGCGTGGGCCAGGGGTGATCAAGCGCTTCGCCATCAGACCTCACCATACCGTGAATTTCATCTTGCGTTGAGACTAGTTTCAACGTAGCGTGAAATTATGCGCAACACCACCACGAAAACGCTCAACGGCCCACAGACCACCGGCCGGCAATACCGCAACCTCAGCGAGGCCAGCCACACCAAGCGAACCGACGCCAACGCCGAGATCACCGTCCGCGACGGCACCACCCTGCTGGCCGACGTGCACCGGCCCAATGCATCCGGGCGTTTTCCCGCGCTGATCGCCGCCTCGCCCTACCCCAGGCAAATGCAGGATTTCGGCGCTCCCGCCGGATTCATCGAGGCCGGTGTGACGGATTTCTGGGTGTCGCGCGGGTATGTCCACGTCATCGCCAACGTGCGCGGCACCTGCGGGTCCGGCGGCACCTTCGGCTTCTTCGACGCCCAGGAGCGCCTAGACATGTATGACCTGGTCGAGTGGGTGGCCGCACAACCGTGGTGCGACGGGAACGTTGGCATGCTCGGCATCAGCTACTTCGCGATGACCCAACTCGAGGCGGCCGTCGAGCGCCCGCCCCACCTCAAGGCGATCTTCCCCGTCGCTGTGACGGCAGACGCGTACGACGGCAGCAGTCACCACGGTCTGTTCAGTTCGTCGTTCGTCACACCGTTTCTCGCGATGGTCGGACTGACCTCCGAGCGCGGCGACAAATTTTGGCGCAGCGCGCCCATCGGGCTGGTGCGCCGGATGTTGAACACCCCACGGTTGCATAAGAAGTTCGCGACCATGAACGGCGAATCCGCGGTCACGCTGCTGCGCCAATTGATCAAGCTGCCGCACAACCCGCAACCCTGGGACGAGCTGTGGCTGGACTGCGCGGTCAAGCATCCCACCCGCGATGAATGGTGGGAGGAGCGAAACCTGTTGCCGTTGTTAAAGGAAATCGACATCCCGGTGTACTTGGGATGCGACTGGGAGAACGTGCCATTGCACCTTCCTTCGACATTTGCCGCCTGGAATGGATTGTCGGACAACGCTTGTGTGCGGATGAGCCTGCTCGGCCGGTTCGGGTTGACCTGGCCATGGGAAAGTCTGCACGTCGAAGCGCTGGCGTGGTACGACCATTGGCTGAAGGGCCGCGACACCGGGATCCTCGAGGGACCACCGATCCGGTACATCCTGCCGGGCGCCGAGGAGTGGCGCACCGCCGAATCATGGCCTCCCGCAGACACTGCGCACCGCGAGCTCGCGTTGCGTGCCGACGGCACCTTGAGTGACGACGAGGGCGAGTCGGGAAGTCGCGAATTCATGGTGCTGGGAGCAGGTTTGGGCCGCGCCAAGCCCAGCGCGATCGATCCGCCGTCACTGCTCACCTGGACGAGTGCCCCGCTGAGCGAGGACCTCGATGTGGTGGGCGACATTGAGCTGCGCCTGGTCGCATCGGCGACTGCTGTCGATACCGCGTGGATGGCCACATTGCGCGACGTCGCGCCCGACGGCCAATTCTGCGACGTGACGGCGGGCTGGCTGCGGGCCAGCATGCGTGAGGTCGACGAAGCGGCCAGCCGGCCCGGCGCGCCGGTGCTGCCGTGCCGGAATGCGGTGGGGATACCGGTGGGTGAGGACGTCGAATACCGAATCCCGTTGGTTCCCAACGCGCGCCGGTTCAAAAGCGGTCACCGCATTCAGTTGGTGCTCACCAGCGACGACCAGGACCCGTCGGCACCCGCGATCATGAATTTCCGCCACGCCAGCGTCGGCACCAGCAGCCTCAATACCGTTCGCTCGTCGTCTCGGTTACTGATCCCGGTGCTCGCGTAATCCCAAGGTTTCACCACGGTTTCGGTTGAGCATAGTTATCGCAGCTTTGGCCGCGACGGAGAGCCAACATCGCCTGTTCGGCTATAGTGTTGGGTCCTATGAGCGGACTGCGCCGTTACGAGAAGCTTTGGCGCCCAGGACTTAACGTCGCGTTGTCGGCATTCATCGTTGCCATGCTCGCCCTGGGCAGCACGCCGGTGGCCAATGCGGCTGCGATATCAGCGACGTTGTCGGTGCAATCACAGTGGCAGACGGGCTTCATCGCCCGCGGCGCCGTCACCAATTTGACCATGGCGCCGCTAAGCGGTTGGAAGCTCGAATTCGACTTGCCGGCAGGAGAATCCGTCTTGCACGCGTGGAACAGCCAGGTTACCCAATCCGGCACCCACTATGTACTCGGCCCGGCGAATTTCAACTACACCCTGGCACCCGGTGCCACCGCCTCATTCGGTTTCCGGGGCGCGCTGTCCGGTACCTACTCGCCACCGGTGAATTGTCGGATCAACGGGCTACCCTGCAGCTAAACGCGATCAGTAGTCGTCTGCAGAATGGTGGTGGCGATCCGCCCTGCCGGCTCGAGACCGACCACGCCCACCGACATCAGCACCGACGATTTCTCGCGATAGACATGGCTCCACGCGTCGGCGGTAAGCCGTAGCGTTGAGTCGTCGGGCTTGTCCAGGGTGAAGTTGTAGTTGGCGTCGCCCAGGGCGATGCAGTCCTGCAACGCCGATTCCAGCTGACGCAGCGCACTGCGCGCGGTCTTCGAATCGGGGTAGACCGCAACGGCCTGACTCACCGACTGGATCATGGCGGGTCCGCCGGGTTTGAGGTCGTCGGTAATGCCGTGGTAGCCGGCACTGCGGAACTCCGACCAGCCGCTGCCGAAGGTGAGATCACTGGTTCCGGCCGCCCGGCAGGGGCCCGGAGCGTTGATGTCACCCTGTGGCGGCTGCCGCACGTCGGCGTGGGCGTGTGCGGTGAGTTCCTCGGAGTTGGCGATGCGCCGTACATCTTCGACGCTGACGATCAGTGCATCGGCTCCCGATCCCGGTTTGGCCGTGGGATTGGCGGCGACGGAGTTGCGGTGCGAGCACGCCGGGATCGTCAGTAGGGCACAGCAGGCGACGATGAACAATCCTGCGGCCTGCGGCCTCGTCGTCGACGCCATGGTCAATATTCTAGGGGGTGGAAGGCACTTACCTCCGCGGCCAATGCCACGACGGCTGGTCGAGCAGGTTCTGGCCCTCGATCCGGGTCTCCCCCAGTTCCTTGGTCAGGCGCAAAGTATGCACGTCAGCGGTCTCTTGCAGCGCCGCGACCAGGGGCTCGGAGTGGGTGACGACAATGATCTGGCTGCGTTGGGCAGCGGTGGCGATCAGCGAGGCCAACGCGGGCAGCAGGTCGGGGTGCAGGCTGGTCTCGGGTTCATTGAGCACCAGCAACTGCGGCGGGCGTGGTGTCAGCAGGGCCGCGGTCCACAGCAGATATCGCAGCGTGCCGTCGGAAAGTTCGGCGGCGCTCAGCGGGCGCAGCATTCCGGGTTGGTGCAACGCCAGTTCGAAGCGGCTGTTGGTGTTGAGGATCTCGACTCGGCTGCCGTCGAAAGCCCGCTCGACCGCTTCGCTGAGCGCGGCGTCGTCGCCGATTTCACGAATGGTTTGCAGGGCCGCGGCCAAATCCGCGCCATCGTGACCCAGCACCGGAGTGCGCGTCCCGATCCGGCTCTGCCGCGCCGGGGCGTCCGCGTCGGTGCGCAAATGGTCGTAGAAGCGCCAATAGCGGGTTCGCTCCCGCATCTGGATCAGCTCTGGTGCACGCACCGGATCGGCAAGCTCGCTGAGCATCGAATCGAAAGGCCGTAGCACGTCGGTAATCACATGCCAGTTACCGTCTCCGTCACACACCCGCGCGGTGGGGCCGCCTCGCTCGGCGATCACCCTGGCCGGACGCCATACCGGCCCTACCCACAGCGCCTCCACCTTGACCTCGGGATCGAGCGCAAACGCGGTCTCCGTCGTACTAGGCAGACCAAGGTCCATCGCATAGCCGAAATCGTCGCCGGCGAAGCCGAGTTTCAAGCTGACCGGCCCAGTGCTCACCGTGCCCTGCACCCGATGGCGGCCCTGACGCACCGATTTGCCGATTACCGCCGGCCCCGCCCACATTGTCGAGGTCAACCCGCCTTCGCGGGCCAGCGCCGTCACCGCGCCGTTGCGGGCCGAGTCGGCCAGCAAACGCAATGCCCGGTAGAGGTTGGATTTGCCGCTGCCGTTGGGGCCGGTGACGACGTTGAGCTGTTGCAGCGGTACGACCAGCTGGCGCAGGGAGCGGTAATTCTCCACCGCAAGGGTCACCAGCATCCGGCCACGCTACTACCGTTGCGCGGCGCCTTCGGTGAGCTGCACGTCCGTGGCCGTCGGAGGCGCGCCCCGGCGCTGGGCATCGGCGCGGTCGATCTCAGCCAAATCCACGCCCTTGGTCTCGCGGGCGAGCAGGGCGGCCACGGCACTCACCGACGCAGCGGCCGCCAGGTACCACGCAATGGGCACCGAGGACTTGTAGGTGTCGAGCAATCGAACGGCGATGATCGGCGCCAGCGAACCGGCCACGATCGCGGTGACCTGATAACCCAGGGACACACCCGAATAGCGCATCCGCGTCGGGAACATCTCGGCTATGGCCGCCGGCTGAACGGCGTACATCAGACCGTGGAATACCAGTCCGATGACGACGGCCGCCAGGATGAGCGCGTTCTGGCCGCTGTCCATCATCGGGAACGCGAAGAACCCCCATGTGCCGCCGGTGACCGCACCGACGAAATAGATTGGGCGCCTGCCGAATCGATCGCTGAGGTGGCCGGCCACCGGAATAACCAGGAAATGCGCGGCGTGCGCGGCCAGCAGCCACCAGAGGATGGCCACGGTGTTCGCGTGCACGTGCACCTTGAGATAGGTGATGGAGAAGGTGACCACCAGGTAGTACATGGCGTTCTCGCCGAAACGCAATCCCATGGCGGTGAAAACGCCACGCGGGTAACGCTTCAACACTTCGACGACGCCGATCGATGTCGCCTTGAGCTGCTCGGCTTGTTTGGCCGCTGCTACGAAGATCGGTGCATCGGCGACCTTGGTGCGGATGTAGTAGCCGATCAGAACGACGACCGCCGACAACCAGAACGCCACGCGCCAGCCCCAGCTCAAAAACGCCGCTTCGGGCAGCGCCGCGGTAAGCACCAGCAGCACCACCGTTGCCAGCATGTTGCCGACGGGCACGCCGGCCTGCGGCCAGCTCGCCCAGAAGCCGCGGCTGGAGCTGGGGCTGTGCTCGGCGACCAGCAGCACCGCGCCGCCCCACTCACCACCGACGGCAAAACCCTGAATGAATCGCAGCACTACCAGTAGTCCCGGCGCCCAGTAGCCGATCTGAGCGAACGTCGGCAAACAACCCATCAGAAATGTCGAGGTACCCACCAGCAACAGGCTGAACTGCAGCAGCTTCTTACGCCCGTACCGATCCCCGAGCTGGCCGAATACCACGCCGCCGAGTGGTCGGGCGACAAAGCCGACGGCGTAGGTCACGAAGGCGGCAAGAATTGCGTCCAGATCGTCGCCGCCTTTGGCGAAGAACACCTTGCTGAACACCAGCGTCGCCGCGGTGCCGTAGAGGAAGAACTCATACCACTCGACAACCGTGCCGGCCATGGACGCGGCGACGACCCGGCGAAGATATTGGCGCTCGCCCACCTGGCTGCCCTCCTCGTCGTCGGCCTGCGGCAGCGTACCTGGTCGAAGTTGCTGGTACAGGCTGCCGCCCGTCATATGGTTTTCCAAGCTTCGTCAGTTCGAGGTCATAGGTTGCCGTGGTAGGGATGAGGCCCATGGGGTACGTGCTCGCACAGCCGCAGGCGATGGCGGCGGCCGCTGCGGACGTGGAGGCACTTGTTTCGACGATCAACGAGGCCAAGGCGGCCGCGGCGCGGGCGACAACCGGTTTGATTGGGGCGGGCGCCGATGAGGTATCTGCGGCAATAGCAACCTTTTTCAACACCTATGCCCAGGAGTGCCAGGCGGTCATCGGGCAAGCGGCGCTGTTGCATGGTGAATTCGCCCAGTCCCTCGCCGCGGCTGGCAACGCCTATGCAAACGCCGAGGCCGTGAACCTCAGCGCGCTCGCTGCGCCCCTGCGGGCGCTGTCGGCGAGCCCGCAGACCGGGGGCGCGCTGACTGCGCTAACGCCGGCAGCGATGACCGGCCAGATAGTCACTTTCGTCATGGCTGGCAGCGGAACGCCGACACCTTCGTCGGATTTCGTGAACAACATTTTCAACACGTACGTCGTGCCCAATTTCCCCGTCGGCCTTCCGCCGCTAGGCCTGTCACTGCCAGCAGGGGAATACCCAAACACCGGAGTCAAGGATTTGACCCAGGACGTATCAATAGCCCGGGGCGTCACGATCCTCAACAACGCGATCCAAGAGCAACTCAAAGCCGGCAACACGATTAACGTCGTGGGCTACTCGCAAAGCGCCAACGTCGCCTCGCTGGAAATGCGGTTGCTGGCCCCTGGCAACGTACCGAGTTCACTGCCGATAAGCTTTGTGCTGCTGGGCAATTCAATGAACCCCAACGGCGGCTGGGACGCGCGCTTCCCGGGTCTTAGCCTGCCGAGTATCGGCTTCACCACCCTCGGCGCGGCTCCCACCAATTCCTTCCCGACCAAGGTCTACACCATCGAATACGACGGCTGGGCCGATTTTCCGCAATACCCGATCAACATTGTCTCCGACCTCAATGCCCTGGCGGGCATGGTGACCGTGCATACGGGTTATGAAAGTCTCACGTCCACCCAACTCAGCTCAGCGGTCGTATTGCCGACGCAAAACCCCAGCACCACCACCTTTTACATGATTCCAAGCCAGAATCTGCCGTTGCTGGAGCCGCTCCGGTATATCCCCTACGTCGGGGACCCCATGGCAGATTTCGTCCAGCCGATATTGCGCCCCCTGGTCAATTGGGGTTACGGCGACCCGAACTACGGCTGGTCCACCGGTCCGCCCGATGTGCCTACCCCGTTCGGATTCCTGCCGCCGCTGAGCGCCACCCTTGCCCTGGGGCCCGCCATGCTCAACGGAATCCCTCAGGGAATTGCCGCGGCGACCAATACCCTGTACGCGCAAGGACTCCCGCAGTTGCCGTCGCTGCAGGGCCTGACGGACGCGCTCACGTCGCTCTCGTCGGGGCCACTGGCCCTCCCCAGCGGACCGTCCTCGATAACGGACATCTTGCGGGGTCTGCAGACGGCGAACACCCAGGTCGTCGGCTACGCGACGAACGCCTTCACGACCGCCTACGGGATACTGCAGCCGACCGCAGATATCGCGACTGCCGCTTTCGTCTCCGTGCCGTCCTATGACGTGAACCTGTTCCTGAACGGAATGATCCAAATGGCGAGCGGTCAGCCCCTCGACGGGCTACTCAACGCATTCGGCACTCCGATTGCCGCCAATGTTGGATTACTGCCCCTGCTGGGCGGTTTCGAACTGGCGGTCCTCGCCGAGGCGGCGGATTCGATCCTGACCGGGACGCCGAACCCGAGCCCGTGACCGCTCTTGCGAGCGTCGCCTGGCTACAAGTCTCGCTTGTACCCCTGCAAGAACGCGATCGCTACTGTGACGCCGTCGCCGGCTGAATGATCAATGCCATGAACACTTCAGCAAACCCCACCAAGACCCACGGCGGCACGATAAGGACCCCACGCGCCACGGGCATCGGACTGCAGCGACGCGGCATGGCCGGCGCTCTGCTGGCCACGGCGATCACCGCGACCACCGTCGGCCTCGCGCCCATGGGCCACGCCGACGGCGGCGAGGCAACGTCGCCTGCGCAACTGCAATCGCTGATACCCACGCCGGCGAACACCCAGCGCACCGACGGCCCGGTCGCCATCCCGAACAACGGCATCCGGATGCACTTCATGGTCAACGGATCGCCAATGGCCGTGCTCGACGGGTACAAGTCCGCACTCGAGGGCAAAGGCTGGACGGTGACCGTCCAGAGCTCAGGCGGCTATGGCGGAGACGGTGGCGCCACCTACACCGGCACCAAGGGCAACGCCTACGGCGTGTTCACCGGAGGAGGCGGGGGTAACACCACCGACGTCAAGGCCTGCGCGTGGCCGTCAAAGCCCGCCAACCCCAACTGTGGTGGCGACAACGGACGCTAACGAATTCACCCAACTGCCAGGGGCGGCCCACCGGAGCCGCCCCTGGGCGATGTTGAAATCGACCGCAGCAGCAGGACGATCAAACAATGCCGAGGGTGACCAGGATGGCGCCCCCGATCACCCCGGCCGCTCCTACCGCCCCCGCCTTGCCGACATTCGCTCCGTCCAGCGGGTCGACCGGGACCAGCATCGACCCGGCCATGATGAGCGCAGCAACCGCGAACGATTGGCTGAGCGGCACATTCAGCCAAGCTGACTCGACGAACAGCATGATCGCAAGCACTGCCGATGTGAACGGAGCAGCGAGGTGGAGCCGTTGGGACTTAGGGTCTGCCTTGGCCACCGGCAGCGGGGCCCAGGTAGTACCGATAGCTCCGGTGGCCAATCCGAACAGCATCCCGGGAAGCCATGACGTTTGTGCCGCCGACACTTTGGCCTGTGCCGCGACGGCTACGCGCGCATACATCACCGCACCGGCCATCAGCATGATCCCCAGCGAATAGGCGACTATTTCGGTCAGGCTGCCGATATGACGCAGATAGGCCAGCGAGAACGAAACGACGGTCGCGCCGAGCGCCCAGATGGGTCGCCGCAGCCAGGCGGGGCCACGAATATTACTCTGTCGCTTGATGATTAGATCTAGCCAGCGCTTGGCCAGATCGCCCCCGCGCTGACTGGATGCCCGGGCCAATCCGACGCCCAGAACTACCACACCCAGCAAGCCGGCCGTAGCGATCGGTGCCGCCTTCTGCGTCTGGGCCAGACTCCAGCGTGGTGGGATGGGCTTAGACAGGTCGAGAGCGGTTCGGTACACGTTGCCGTCAATTGTCAATTCGTGACGACGATCCTTCAACGTTGGGTCAAGCGTGAACGCCCTTGCAAACGCCCCCTGGGACGCGAACAGATGCATTGGGCCGCTGCGACCCTCGAGCACACCGAGATTGAACCACCCCAGGGCGTACTTCGGGTTGGCGCCCACTGCCCGGCGAAATGCGCTCTCGGCAGCGGCATAGTCGCGTTGCCGGGCGAGCTCGACGCCCAGATCGTTGGCAACCGCGAACCCACCCGGGTCACTGCGTAAGGAACGTCGATCGTAATCGGCCGCCTGGCCGGCGTTGCCCGCGCGGTCCGCGACGAACCCAGCAGTCATCAAAAACACCGGATTCATCGGGTCGGCTTGAACTGCCTTGTCTGCGTTGGCTGCTGCGAGGTCGGTAGCTCCCGCGCCGAGGTACGCCAAAGCCAGATTGTTGTATACGACCTCGGGCCGGCCGTTGTGGTCCTTGAGCTTGTCGATCCAGCGCGCCGCCAAGTTGTAATCGTCGATTGCGCCGGGTAGATCCCCGGTTGAGCTCTCGTGGTCGGCGAGTTGCACGGCGGCATAGTAGGACACCATCGCGAATTGGAGTGCTGCGTCAAAGGATTCGACAGAGTCCATATTCGCGCTGTGAAATGCATAGCCTCGCGTGCCGAGATCTTCGAGCGGGCGCAGCAGGGCGACGGCCTCTGCGCCCCGGTTGGCCTTCATCAGCGCCGCTCCGCGGTCGAGCTGGGCCTGAGCGACGGTTAAGCTGTCGTTCCATTTCGCTAGCATCGCCCGCCGCGCGGCTACGCCGAACTGGGCGGCCGCTTCGTTGAATTGGTCTTGCAGGAAGGCGATTTCGCCCAGACGTAGCGCGGGCATCGGGCTGTTGTCACCGTCGCGGTCATCCCAAGCCGCTACCACGGTCCTGGCACCGGGTAGATCTCCTGCCCAGCGCAGCATGTTCTGCCACTCGTCGGTGAGCTGATCTGTTGTGAGAGATGACTGTCCAGTCACTGGCTGGTGCGCGGCCAGCTCGGCGATCGACCGGACGGTATCCGTTGGGGCCCAGCCGCATCGGTAGCTCATCTGGTTTGGGCGGCTGGTCGGGAACTCGGCTGGCCAGCCGGCCAGCGCCGAGGCGGCCTGTCCGGCGATGATCGCGTCTCGCCGCCACGCCAGCGATGGGCAATCGGTGAGCGTATCGGTCATTGGAACGGCTTCACGGTATCGAGGAATAAACCCCAGATCCTCAACCACCCCACCGCCACGGCCGCCCGCCGGTGTCAAGCGGACCTCCATAGGAGCAAGAGTGTCTGCCCCCATCGAGAGAGGCAGTGTGGCATCGAACGGCAAGCCCCGATCGAAAGTCGTTGGCGCTGGGTAAAACATCACCGCGTCGGGATACGCGGCAGAGGCGGACCGCTCGAGACGGTGGGCAACATCCTGTGCAGCATCGAAGTGGTGGGCGGCCTGCTCAGCGGCCAGCAGCACCTCAAGTGCCGCACCGGGATGCGGCGAATCGCCAACGGCTCGCCTCGCCAGCTGTACCGCCCGCTCTGGATCCTCCAGACCGATAAGAGCGCGGGCGCGACCAAGATCGGCATTATGGCGATCGCCCAGTTCGGCAGCCCGGTTGTACTGCGCCACAGCCAGCCGAAGGTCGTCACGCGCGGTGAACGGATTGCTCTGCAGCAGTAGCAGACCGGCACGCAGGTAGGCGTCGCCGAGGCCGGTGACCACTGACGTATCCCGCGGAAATTGACTCGCCAAACGCTGAAACGTGGCAAGGGCCATCGCGATACCGGTGCGTGCATAGCTGTCGACACGCATGGGGCGCGGATCCATGTCACCACTCAGTCTCCGCATTTGAGCCTGTCCCGTGATCCAGCCCGGCGTCGGGTCATTCGGACAGGCGGCCGCACTGCTCCGATACTCGTCGAGAAGCGTTTCTGGTGAGCTATATTCGTCGCCGGCCACGAGCAGTAGCAGGTCGAGCTGCGCGTCGCAGCCGCCTGAGGTGCGGGTTCGGTCGAGCACGGCATATGCCGCGGGCCCCGCAAGTCGCACTGTCTGGCCGGTTTGCGCTTGCGTTAGCGGTTGCCCGGCGAGTTCGATGAGCGCCGCGGCCAGTGCCGTCGCATTGCGGCGAAAATCGCCTTCGGGGGCCTTGGCGAGGATCGGCTCCAGCACCGGGTAGTGGTACGGATAGCCGTAGCGACCCGAGTGGGGATCCGACGACGGCGCAAGCTCGTCCGTTGACGACAACACACCCAGCAACGCTTGCGCGCCCGGTTCGCCTAGGGCAGCCACCGCATAGGGATAGACATCATGAAGATTCGCTATCCGCTGGCCGGTAGGCAGCCCGACGGGCAGCTCACGAAGCGCGGTGGTGCCGGACTTGGTGGCGCCCTCGACCAACGGGGCGGAGTCACCGGGCGGCAATGGCAGCCCGTCGGCGGCGAGGCGTGCGGCTGGCGCGAGCGCGATTATCAGCAGTACGCCGAGCAGTGTCAGCCCGCTGAGCGCCACTGTCGACAGCCGAGGTGCCCGCCGCCGATCCGTTGTCTTCGACGACTGGCTAGTACCGACGTCCTGGACCGCGGTCATACCCGGCCGTTCGATGCCGCATAGACGGCTGTTCGATTCATGGCCGTGACCCCGATTCGCCTTTACGTCGGTCACGCGGTCGAGCAAGTTGGCCGCATCTGGTTTGCCCAGCGTCGCAGCGCCGGATGATCTGCAGAAGGGGCTTAAGTCCCAGTCGTCGTCGACGGATGACTCTCAGCCGTCGGCAAGTTCCCGGACTGGCCGGAACGGAATTGCTGGCAAAGGGCGTGTCGCGGGACGGATACCCGCCCAAAGCGGCCGCCGTTCGTTCGCCCGGGTGGCGACGGCCTCAGGGGTATTCGGCGGCAGCTATTGCGGCCGGTGCGCAGTCGTCTGTCGGACGGAAAATGCCAGCAGATCCTTTATGGCACACGCCCCGACCGGCACCCGGCGGATATGGACGGCCCTTTGACGAGCACGTCCCTCAGCGACACTGTTCCGCCATCGTGTCCAAGTTGGACGACCGGCGGAAACGACAGGTGCACCTCGTAAACAACGAGTCCTTCCCGGTCAACGTTGCGACATTTAAGGCCAACGCGCGTGCCCGCCCCCTTTCCAAATTCGGCATCCAAGCGGTCGCGCAGTGCGCTGACGGATAAACGCCCGCCCACAGCAGCCCCGAACACCGGATCGAGGGTTTTTCTGGCCTGTTCGGTGAGCGATACGGCGTTGCCGAAATAAACGGCCGGAGTGACACCTGAACACGTCCCATGCCGATACCACTCATGTGCGGCCATGACCGTGGCGTCAGACATCATCGACTGCAATTGCATTTGAACGTCCTCAGGCAGAGTCACCTTGGCATCGGGTGAACCACCGGGACGCCCGGCACCGTGTTCTGGGACACCGCAGAATTGCTCGCTAGCCGGCTGGGGCCAAAGTCCGTGGAGAATCAACGTACGCCCAATCTTGCTGACGTGCCCGTTTCCGCAGCCCGGGCTGGACGACTCCACCTTGCAAAGACTTGGCCCCCATGTCATAACCAGCAGACTTGAGGTGCTACTTCCGGGATCGTTCACCGACGAACCGGGCCAGCGATCAGTGACCAGAAACCTCAAGACGATGACTGCGACGACCACCGCCGCCAAGCCGGCTGATACGGAAATTACGGCTACGTCGCCCCGCTTCATGCTGCAATCTTCCCAATAGCACAAAGGCTCACCACAATCATGCGTTGGCGTTGACGCAATGACGGGGCAGAAAGGTCTGAGAATCACCATTCCCAATAACCGCGTCGAAGGGCGTGCAAGGGTTCCCGCGTGTTCGTGAAACTCCACGGAGAAGCCCCGGTGACCGACATCGACCGTTGGTTTGACCGGACAGCGCGTCGGCAAAACCACACGGTCTCCCTTTTCGCGAGCCTTCTCACCGGCAGGATCTTTGCGTACTTCCGCTACCGTCTGCGCTATGCGCTGCTGCTCGATACGGCGCGATTCCTTGTCCACGCCATAGAGTTTCTGATCCTTCTCGCCAGCCTCGGCAGACTCGCCGCGTTCACCATTGTGGTTCTACGCGTCGGCAGCCTGGTCGTCAGCGGCGGCTGGTGGGGCCTCCTTGAGGTCATGCGCCAGCGGCTCAGAGCGTTCTCCCGGTCCGGGGAGCGGGATGCGGCCGAGCACGAGATCGGCTGCTGGCTGGTGCTCTCGGTGATCGTGGGATCGACGCTGACGATCGTTGGCGGTGTCGCCCTGGCGGTCCGGCTTCCGTCGGGTCACGATCCGGTCGGACTTCTTTATGCCTTTCTGGTGGTCCTGGAGACTGCTGTGCGTTTTTCGGTCCGGGTGCTTCATTCCGGCATATACGCCACGCGGCGCATCTACCGCCCATTTTGGTCGTTGCTCGCGCCGACCGTCGTGCAACTGGTGGTGCTCAGCGTTGGCTATTACTTGTACCCGACTGCAGCAATCATCGTCGCGATCATCACGTCAAATGCGATCGGCATCTGGATCACAGTTCGCTATACGCTCAGGATTTACCGGTTGATGGGATTTCGGCCGAAATTCGGGACGATACATGACATTTGGCCAGCGCTCCCGCGGATCCCGCCTCGGCTAGCGTTCAAGGCAACGCTGGCCGGACTCGGCCTACGCCTTGATGCACTGGTCGTTCTCACGATACTGGGCATGTACCGGACCAACGACCGGGCGTTTGACCTTATCGCGGGCGTACCGGCCTGGCGGCATGTCGACACCTTCCAGTTTTTCTACCTGATACTGCCGTTATTCCGTGGCGCCTACGACGGCACCGGTCTCTTCTATTTCGACTTTGCGCGCCTGCAACAAATCCCGGCACTTCGCGATTTTCAACTTTCATTCTTTCGCAAGCTTTTATTGACGACGCCGTTCATCTCGCTTTTCTTCTGGTCACTGGCGGCCGCGCTGGGACTGCTTGTTTTACACGACGTACCGATCACCTTCATGCTCGCCCTCCTTCCTCTCTTTGTCATTCGCAGTGTCATCGGCATCTACCAGATCCGGCTTTTCGCCGAAGGCTATTTCGGGACACTCATCGCAACCATCGCGTTATGGGCTGCGTTGCTGTGGCTGGTATGGCTCGATCCCCATCCCGTCTCAGATCTGCTTGAGGTCATGGCCGCCATGATCACCGTTCTCATCGTTCTGATTAATCTGCAGCATCTTCGGGACCGTGAGCCCCCGCCGCTTCCCACCCTGCTGGCGTTGGGAGACTGGATGCGGGAACTCGGCCACGAGTCCGGGCCCGTCCTCGTCGGCAAAATCACGGTCCCCAAGTGGATCCCGGCGAAACAGAGATCCGCTGCGGTCAAGCTGATGCAGGAAACATTTGATGGCACCGGATACGTTGCGTTTGGGTCACCGACGACACTTTTCTATTACCAGCGAGCACCGAACGGCGATACCGATCAACAGCCTCACCTGGCGCTGCAAGCGACCACGGGCGGCGCAGCAAACCGTGGAAAACCCTTGCATGTGCCGAGGACAAACGGACGCGATGCATTGGACCGGCTCCTCACCGAGAACTGGGTACAGGCCGTTGATGAGTTATCGCCGGAGCCGGACGGTCCCCACACCCTGACCCTGAAATTCCGCACGCTTTTTGCCGACGGCATAGTCTTCGACCTGGAAACGCTCGAGGGAACCCAGGACATGCACAACCTGGAAAAGAGTGTTTTGGTCAGGGCGCTGCCAATGGCCGTGCGCTGCCTTGAAAACGGTGTCAGCGTTGTCGCGTTGTCGGGTCGCCTCCTGACACCGGTCTTCCATCATGGAAAGTTGCGTTTGCTGTTTCTATTGCCGCACGATCCCGAGCCTGCGCTATTCGAAAGCTGGATGCGGATCATCAACGATTGGCATGTCCGCCGGGGCAGCACTGCGGCGGCGGGGTGCGTTTCGTGAAGCCTGAACCGGTCGACATCGAGAAACGACTGGCCGAGCCGAAAACGTATGAAGACACCATCATGCGGATTTTCGCGAAACGAAGGCAGCGTGGATTGGCTTTCAGCGAGGCTGGTGGGGGCGTCACCTATTTCAGCACCGCAACCGAGCGGCGTGCGCTTTCCCGAGCAATCGCCCACAGTGTCGCCACCGGCGAATACCGCCCAGAGCCCGTGGACCTCCGCTTTCTCGAGTACAAGGGTAAGTGTCGCGCCCTCCACCTACCCACCTTCGTCGACCATGTGGTTGGTTCGGCGCTCTTCCAGCTTCTTTCCCATAACGCCCGCTGCCATGGCCTGCCCGGCGTCTATTCCTACCTGCCCGGCTTAACGAACGTGGCAGCAACGCGGGCCCTTGCCGAATTTGTTCGCGCTCACCGCAAACGCGTGGGGGTCAAAGGTCCGCCGCTTTATGTCCTGCAGTCCGATTTCGAACACTATGGCGACGATCTCCCCGTTGGTCCCGACGCGGCGCTGTGGCGCATCCTGCGCGAGGTAGCCACACTCGGGAGTCCGCGTGGCGAACTGGGGCCGGATGTCTGGGATCTCATCACCCGCCTGGCACGCCCCGCCGTGCGGGATCGGGACGGTACGCAGTTCACGCGGCTCTACGGCACGGCGATGGGAACCCCTCTGGTACCGATCCTCGGGAATCTGGCGGTCGTACCCATGGACGCCGCGATCGTTGCGATCGACGGCATTTTCTACGCGCGATACAACGATGACTTCATCGTGGCGCATCCGGACCTTGCCGCACTCCACGAGGCAGATGCCCGGATCGATGCCCTGCTCGACGACTTGGGCGTCAAACGCAAACCCGCGAAGGAGTTCCGCACCGCCCTGGGCGGCAATGGCCTCTCCTGCGCGGCGGACCCCGCCTACCGCGGCCGCGACCGGATCGACTGCCTCGGACTGTCGGTGAGCCATGCCGGCACGATCGCCCTGGCGCCACATCGACTGCGCCGCTTCGTCGGACACATTGCGACCCGGATCGATGCTGCCGCAGCTGCCCTGGCGCCGTGGCCGGCCGGTGAACGAGCGCGTCATCTCGTGCGCGCGACAAACGTAATGCTGGACGCGACGAATCCGTTCGCGGTTCCCGGCCTCTCCGTTGTCCTGGAGACGACAACGGACCGGGGAGTCCTCAAGGACTTGGATTTCCGCATCGCACGCAAGATCGTGCAGGTCGCCACAGGGCGGCCGGGCGTGCGCGGCTTTCGTGTGCTGCCGCCTGCGGTACTGCGGCGCGATATGGGCTTGGTATCGCTCGTACACCTGCGGAATTTGCGGTGACCACCGCTAAGTGATTAGTTCTTCTCGAGGGCGCGGACCCCGCCGTTGTGCGGTCGTTCCGAGGGACCACAGAGGTTGCGGCTTTCGGTCCCTCAATTGTGTGTTCTTCCCGCGCCCTCCTTTTTCTCTGCACAGCGCCGTGGTGACCTCCGCCTCCACCAAACGGCGTCTTCGTGCGATCAAACGGCTGCGCCGCACCTACGGCAGCCTCGCCCGCAAACCCGGGGCGGACCTTCGCTATGTCCAGAAGACCATGGGGCACTCGACCTCGACCGTCACCGCCGACATCTACAGCGACCTCTACTCAGACGAACGCGACCACGTCGCCACAAATCTCGACCGGCTCAACAACCTCGCCAACATACGGCGAAGGGACAGGACCAACCATCAATAACTTGCTGTCACCGCATACAAGCAGTCAAATATGGTGGCCAGGGGCGGGATCGAACCGCCGACCTTCCGCGTTTCAGGCGGAGTTCCCGCTTACACCAACGTGTTTCAGCTCGTCAACCCAGCCTGAAGACCATCAATTGGCCCCGTGGAGCAGCTGTTCCCCAGGGTTGGCCCCATTTCGGCCCCATGGAACCAGCTGCCCGACCAAGCCCGGACGCCCCTCGCTAATGGTTGGCGTACGTGTTCACGCCTTTAGATAAGCCTGACCTTGGCGCGTACCTCAACCGTCCGGCGTACACCACTACATCAGTCGAGGCCGAGGGTCCACTCACTGAGGTGGCGGGAGGACGCCCACGCACTGGTTGGTAGCCGGATTCCACAACGACCCGTAATCACAATTCAGGGGCTGGCCTGACACCGGACCTCGGCACACATTGGCAACAGGGTCCCACCACGCGCCGTTCTCGCAATCCAGCGGCGTGACTCCTGAGGGGCGGCATACGTTGGCCACTGGGTCCCACCACGAGCCGTTGTCACAATCAGCCCGGCTAATTGCCGGTGTCGCGATCGCCGTATATGCCATCGGCGCTAACGCTGCCGTCACGACCACTGCCACGCGCCGGCCAATTCTCTTCATAAACGGGCCCTTCCGCGGAAAACTGTCCCTCGTTCGCTAGCTGCGACTACTTCGTGTGTAACCGCGCCCTGAATGCCCTAAACCGCCTTGCATGTCGGTTACTCCTACCGCAGAGCGGCCCGTCGCCGGCCAGGTACCGACGGGACTTGCAGTCGACGCCGTTGCGTTATCGGACTCTGCAAAGCTCGACACTTTCGCGCCAGGCACTTTATTGCCGATGGTTGCGAGGCCGAAAATCCTGTAGTGCTTCCTGCCACGTAATTGGGGTCCTATCATTTTGGCCTATGGCGCCAGCAACTGATTGTGGTTGACGTGGATCCCACGCTGCGGAAAGCGGTTGTCGATGTGGCCGCGGAATTGGCTGGATTGGGGTTCGCTGATGCGGTTGAGATCGGTCGGGGTGGGTTTGGGGTGGTGTATCGCTGCAGACAGGTGGGGTTGGGTCGCCTAGTCGCGATTAAGATGCTGACCGCGTTCTCTGATGATGATCGCGCCCGGTTTGCCCGTGAGCAGCATGCGGCAGCGCGTTTGACTGGGCATCCCCACATTGTCGCAGTGTTGCAGGTGGGTCAGACGCCCAGCGGGTGCCCGTTTTTGGTGATGCCGCTGTGTGTACACGGCTGCTGGGCGGAGCGCATCTGCGAGGCGGGGGGGTTGGGGGTCGACGAGGTCGTGCAGGTCGGGGCCAAGATCGCTGGTGCGTTGGCCGCCGCGCATCGGGCGGGAGTGGTGCATCGCGATGTGAAGCCGGCCAACATCCTACTTACCGAATACGGTGAACCGGCGTTAGCCGATTTCGGGATCGCTCATGTCCGTGGGGGGTTTCAGACCATTGCGGGATTCTATAGCGGCACACCGGCGTTCACTGCCCCGGAGGTGATCGCCGGGGCTGACCCCGGCCCGAGTGCTGACGTCTACGGGTTGGGCGCCACGTTGTTCGTCGCACTGACCGGCCATGCCGCTTTTGAGCGCCGCTGCGGCGAGGACGTGGTTGCCCAGTTCGTCCGGTTTACCAGCGGGCCAGTGCCCGATCTGAGTGACCATGCCATCCCCGCCGAGCTGGCCGCCATCATTTCGGCCGCGATGGCCCATGACCCCGCCGCTCGACCGTCGGCGGGCGAACTCGGCGAGCAGCTACGCCAGCTTCAACTACACCAGCATCCCGGTCTTGGCCCTGCGGCACGACCGGCCACCTCACCGACCACTGCGCTGGGCCCAACGCGGGGCAATTTGCCGCTGCTGCCCGGCGAGGTGGTGGGTCGGGGTGCCGAGGGGGCGCAACTGCGCAATCTTTTCGCAGACTCGCGGCTGGTCACTGTGACCGGCGTGGGTGGAGTCGGCAAAACCACCCTGGCCATACATGCCGCATCCGAATTGCGCGCCGAATTCCCCGACGGGGTGTGGCTGGTCGAGCTGGCCGAACTGCAGGACGGCACGCTCCTGAACGAAAGGGTGGCCGCCGAGCTGGGGGTGCGTGATCAGCCCGTTCGTCCGCTCAGCGACGTGTTGATGGGAGTTCTAAGCGAGCAGCACGCACTGCTGGTGCTGGACAACTGCGAGCACCTCATCGACGATGTGGCGAAGTTCGTCGAGATGGCGCTGCACCGGTGCTTACGGCTGCACGTACTGGCGACCAGCCGCGAGGTCCTCGATATCACTGGCGAAACCGTGCTGCCACTCTCCCCGCTGGCCGTACCCGACCCCGACACCGCCCCTGGCTTGGACGGGTTGGCAGGCTACCCCGGGGTTGCGTTGTTCGTGCAACGCGCCCGCGCCGCGGCCCCTGACTTCACGCTGGACAACCGCAACTGCTGCGCGGTGGCCCGCATCTGCGCTCGGCTAGAGGGCTTGCCGCTGGCCATCGAACTGGCCGCTGCCCGGATACGTGCCATGTCCGCCGAACAAATCGCCGAGGGACTTATTGACCGCTATACGCTGCTAAGCCGCGGCCACCGCGGCGCCCCCAGTCGCCACAAAACCCTCGCCGGCTGTATCGACTGGAGCTACCAACTCTGCACCCGTAGCGAAAAGCAGCTGTGGGCAGCGGTCGCGGTGTTCACCGGAAGCTTCGATTTGCCCGCCGCACGCTACCTTTGCGGCGAGGACCTAGGCCCCGATGGCCTGCTATTGGACCTGCTGAGCTCCCTGGTCGACAAGTCCATCCTCATCGCCAGCCAGCAGGGCGACCGCGTGCGCTTCCGACTCCTTGAAACCTTGCGCGACTACGCCAAAACCCATGTCGCCCAAGCCGAACAGGACCGGCTAAGGGCCCGCGAGGCCCACTGGTGTCATCAACTCGTCACACAGGCCAGTACGGAGTGGTACAGCCATGCTCAGCTGTTCTGGTCGACGCGACTGATGCAAGATATTGCGAACATCCGTGACGCGCTGCAATTCGCCCTGGGCGATGACCCGACTATGGCCTTGGAGATGGCGGTGGCCATGCGCCCCGTTTGGATGTTCCGCGGGATGCTCGGCGAAGCACGCCACTGGCTTGAGCGAGTACTCAAGGCGACATCAACACAACTGAGCCTTCCACGAATCCACGCGTTGGGGGGCTTTGCGACGATCGCTTTCTTACAAGGTGATCTCTCCGCAGCTTGCTCTGCCATCGCCGAGGCGCGCCATCACTTGGAGGAGACACCAGACGCAGAACTAGGTGCCGGAATCGACTGCATTGACGGCTACCTTGCCGTGCAAGGTGGTGAGATTGACCGGGCGGCTCAGTGTTTCCAGCAGGCCTTGGCCGTGGCGACCGGCTACGAGGTGCGCACAGCATCGATGTACTACCTAGGCTGGGCATTTGAGGTCTCGGGCGATCTTGACGAAGCGATGAGCTGCTTCGAAGCGGCGTTGGAGCTTACGAAATCCCAGGGGGATTCGATCTACCAGTCACGGGTACTGACGTCGGTGGGCATGGGACACTGGCTGCTCGGCGAGCCCCAAAAAGCAGAACCAGCCCTAACCGAGGGCCTTCGCCTCGCACAGTTGGTCGGCGATCCTCTCAACGGGGCGCAGTCCTTGGAGACCTTGGCCTGGATTGCTAGCTCGCGTCACGATTGGCGGCACGCTGCAGTCATGATGGGAGCAGCCGATGCGCTGAGCCGAGCGATCGGTAGCCCACTGCTGTACATCCCCGATCTAATTGCCTGCCATAACGTCTGCGACAACCAGGCTCGCGAGGAGCTCGGCGCGGAGGGATTCGAGGCCGCTTGGGCCGACGGCGCCGCTCTCAATTTCGATGAAGCCGTCGTGTTGGCCTTGGATGCGAGTAACAACTGCCCGGACCAGATGGTCAGCACGACGCGGTGAAAGCGGGCGGCCCGCAAATCAGGCGCCGAACTTCGCTATGTCCAGAAACCATGAGTCATTCCACGCCGACCCGTCACCGCGAACATCTATAGCGACCTCTACGCCGACGAACTTGACCGCGTAGCCACCAACCTCGACCGGCTCCACGGAACCGCCGAAATCCAGGCGACCGGACAAAAACCAAGACCAACCAGCCATAGCGTGCTGTCACGGCGTCCGCGCAGGTCAGAGATGGTGGCCAGGGGCGGTCGAACCGCCGACCTTCCGCTTTTCAGGCGGACAGAACGGCCGCTGGCCTGCGGTTTAACGACGTTCATGCGTCAAATACGGCGCGCTGAGCGCGCCTGACGCAGGCTGCCCGTCCGACGATCGGACACAAACCGGACACGGTGACAGCACTCCCGACAGGGGACCCTTCTTCGCCCGTCAGTCAGTGATGCGCGCCGAGGGCTCCCGGGGAGCAGGTACCCGATGCCCAAGATCACCGGGGCGACCGCGTATCCAACACAGACGACTGCGGAGCGACCCACTCTTGGGCCGGACCCAACCCGAACGGCCAGCCGGAACACGGGTGGAGCCGCGGACGCCGGTAGACCGCGAGTGCCCGAGGCCGTCAAGGCCGCAGGGTGCGAGAGCGGTAGCGATCGGTCGGACGGCGGGAGCGGCGTAGGCCGTGTTCCGGCTGGGACCAACGGGGCTTGTTATATGTGCCGAAAATGTCCGCGACTCGCTCGCCGATGGGGTCGCGACTGGCGATCTGCGGGCGATCGAGGCATTGGGGCTGCGGTTCCCAAGTCCCGAGATGGTCACCGCGGCTGCGGCACTGTTCGAGCCGGCAGCACCGTGGGCTTCCGGTCCTGACCATCGAGGCACCGAACCTGAATCGGGACGTTTTCACATCACCGTCGGCCCCGGCGTCGTGCGCCTCGGGTGGACCAATCCCGTCCGCGCAGAAAGGCCGCCGAGCGAACCGTCGGTCATCACCAACGTGACGTCGAGAATGCCAAGCTGCAAATCAGAGACGACCTCGCCCGCACAGGTGGGAGCGATGATCAGGCCGTCGTGTCTTCGACGCGACGGAGCGCTACTTCACCCGACCAGCGCAATACCGGTGGGGTCATCACCGAGTGGTCCCGCAAATCACGCTCGGCGATGTGCCGCACGTTCGCCGAGCTTGACTACAGCCCACTGGTCGAATCTGGCCGTGTCCCGGCGATGGTCACACTCACCTACTCCGGCGACTGAGAAGTCGTTGCCCCAGACGGCGCCAGCGTGAAGCGGCATATGGTGTTGTGACGCAAACGATTTCAGCGCGAATACAGCGAGCCGGTTCGATACATCTGGAAAATTCAGCGGCGCGGCGCCCCGCACATTCACCTCTGGATGGCTCCACCGATGTCACCAGGCCGCTCGGGGCGAGGGTTCGCTCAATGGCTATCCGAGACTTGGGCACAGATCGTCGATCGCCGCAAGGCGTGCATTGCGGGTGCGTATGCCGTTGTCGCGAAAGAATTCTCACAATTTTTGAAAACGACACGTGTCTAACAGCGGCGTCGTATCGTCTGTCAAGTCGGGTAGGGCGCCGTCACACAAGACGAGGTTACTGGAGGTCAGCGCGGTGAACTTCTCGGTTCTTCCCCCAGAGATCAACTCTTTGCGGATGTACCTCGGCGCTGGGTCAGCGCCCTTGCTCGAGGCCTCAGCGGCCTGGTCGGGTCTTGCCGATGAATTGGGTACGGCCGCGGACTCGTTTTCCTCGGTGACCTCGAACCTGGCCGGGCAAGCCTGGCAGGGTCCGGCTTCCCAGGCCATGGCTAGGGCGGCGCGTCCGTACGCCGAATTCCTGCGGGCCGCTTCCCTGCGCGCCACCACCACGTCATCTAGCGCACGAACGGTGGCCAGCATATTCGAGGCGGCCAAGGCCGCCACCGTTCACCCTGAAATCATCGCGGCCAATCGGCAAGCCTTCGTGCAGGCCGTGCGCACCAACATCTTCGGCTTCAACGCGCCCTTCATCGCCGCCGCCGAGGCGGCCTATGAGGAGTTCTGGGCCACCGATGTCGCCGCGTTGGTCGGCTATCACGGTGGAGCCTCAGCGGTGGCCGCGCAGTTGTCGTCCTGGCAGCAGACACTGCAGCACCTGCCGGGCATCGGGCAACTCTTGGGCGGCGCACCTGCCGGGACCGCTACGGCCGCCCCTACCGACCCCAACATCGGTGTAGGCAACAAGGGCGGGGGCAACATCGGTAGCGGCAATAACAGCGGCACCGGTGCGGGCAACGTCGGCAACGGCAACAAGGGCAGCGGCAACTTCGGTAGCGGTAACCGCGGCAACGGCAACATCGGCTTCGGGAACAGGAGCCCCCGCACCACCGGCGTGCGAGGCAACATCGGTTTGGGCAACTTCGGTTCGGGCAACTTCGGTGCGGGCAACTTCGGAAACAACAACGTCGGCTTCGGCAACGGCGCAGGCCCTGTCCCCGGCCTCGCCAACAGCAACTTCGGGCTGGGCAACTCCGGTAGCTTCAATCAGGGCGGCGGCAACACCGGCATCGGAAACATCGGAGCGGGCAACACCGGCACCAACAACATCGGCTTCGGTAACACCGGCAACAACAACCTCGGGATCGGGCTGACCGGCAACAACCAGGCGGGCATCAACCTGGCCGGGCTGCTGAACTCGGGCAACGGCAACATCGGGCTCTTCAACTCCGGCACCAACAACATCGGATTCTTCAACTCCGGGGACGGCAACGTCGGCATCTTCAACTCGGGCCGCAACCTCACTGCTGCCACCCTGGGCGACATCCAGAGCATCGGCATCGGCAACTCCGGCTTCGGCCACCTCGGCGCCGGCAACTCCGGCCGAGCATCATTCGGCTTCGGCAACTCGGGCTTTTTGGACACCGGCATCGGCAACTCGGGCGCGTACTCTACCGGGTTCGGGAATTCGGGAGTAGTAAACACCGGCTTCGGCAATTCCGGACAATTCAACACCGGCTTCGGCAATTCAGGCAGTGTCAACACGGGTGCCTGGAACTCCGGGAACTTCAACACCACCGTCGGCTCCACCACCGATGTCAGCGCCACGACATCGGGCTTCGGCAACACCGGTACCAACGTCTCAGGCTTCAACAACTCCGCCTCCGGCGGAGGGGTGAACGGCAATATCTCGGGCTTCTTCAATAGCGCCAGCGGCGGATCGGCTCAAAACGGGAATCTTTCTGGCTTGTTCAACACTGGTGTGTCGGTCGCCTACCTGCCCTTCTTCCCAGACCCTGGCGTCGTCAGCGGCTTCGGCTCCGGGGTGCTCAACACGGGCACCGGCTTCATCGGCCTGTTCAATATCGCTCAACTGCTCAAGCAACTGGGGTAGCCTCGGGTACCTCTGCAATGGAGAGGCAGAGGATGTTCCTCGGTGCGGGCTGGGCGCCCATGATGAACGCGGCCCCGGCCTGCAATGGGCTGGTCGGCGACATCAGCACGGCTGCAGCACCTTTCACATCGGTGACCTCCGGTCTGACAGCACCGGCGAGGATGTCCCGAGTTCCGTGGAGCTTCCGGGTGAGTATCAGGCTGCGCTCACCTCGTCGTTGTGCACGACGGGTCCGACAGATTCAGCGAAATCGAATATGGCGGGTTACCAGTAGTGGCTGTTTCGATTGTGTGCCAACAGAGTTAACTATTCAGCCTTGTTGTCGGATCTCAGTGAATCTGGCGGTTATCGCGATAGGCCTGGCGGCCGGTGGATCGCCCGGCGATTCTCAGCAAAACCCGCGGGCCAAAACCCGGGATCATGCCAAGACTTACGCCCGAAACTTGTGGGAGATCAATATGCACGAATACTGCTGCCGTACAGCGCATTATGTCACAATGACGGATGCGGCCCACGGCGAGGCGCTGCCCGCGGCTGCCGACTACGGCGCCCGAATCACCAACGCCCTCAACGATCCGGGCGTGCCGGCGGATGGGCGGCCAAGAACTGCGTAGCGATGGCGATCTTTATCGTGTTAGTGAATTCCGGGTCGTCGGCTGATTCGCCGCGCCACACCTCGTCGCCGTCTATGAGATCTCGCCGACCTGCGCGAGTAGATCTTCATAGCCGTCGGCACCTTCTTGGTCGCTGTGCATGGCTCTCTCCAATGCAGAAATGAGATCTGGCGCTGTTGCGTACCGCCTTGATAGATCCGTCGCAAAGGCATTGTGAAGAACGCTCGCGACCCTCAGACGTTGACGCGGCTCGACGAGAAGGCCGTCCAGTATGCTGCGTGCTTCGGGTCGGCGGTGGGGCATCACGTCACGCTCGTCTCTGAGTACCGGGGGCTCGTGCCCGGTGACGATGTAGAAGAAGATGCCGGCCAGTTGCGTCACATCGCTTACGGGATTCCGACCACCACTGCGGTGCTCCGGCAGGCGAAGGAACCGGTTTCCGATTTCCTCGTTCAATCGGGTCCGGGAAGCCCTCATGTCCAAGCCTCGCTGCCAAGTCCGCTACCTCATTCGCGACCCCGACGCCCCATCAGGATGGGTCGAAACTTCAGCCACCTTCCCGACTTTGCGTGAGGCCAAGGCGTTCAAATCCGAACGTGACAACGAAGCCGCCCTCGGTGCGCGTCGGTTCGACCCCCGCCTCGGTCGCGCACCGCTGCAACGGATTTGGACGCAGTTCGCCGACTCCAAGAAACCAGCGGTGTCGCCGAAGACTTGGAGCGGCTACACCCAGCACTGGGAATTGCGCATCAAACCGCGGTTCGGCCACATGCCAGTCGACGAAATCACCCGCGCCGACGTTCAGACGTTCGTTGACGGCCTCAAAGTCGGCCCCTGGGCGAATGTTTCCACGCTGCGGCTCATGCGCTCGATTCTCGATGTTGCCCACCAGGACGGCCGCATCCACCGCAACCCTGCCCTTGGTGTCTCGGCGGGCCGCATTCCCGAGCGGGAACGTCACCGGTATCTGACCGCCCAGGAGGTCCAGGCCCTTGCCGCCGCGTGCGGAGACCAGGGCGACGTCGTGACGATCCTCGCGTACACGGGCTTGCGCTGGTCCGAACTCGTCGGCCTCCGCGTCAAGGACATCGACCTCAGCGCGCGTCGCCTCTACGTCCGACGGGCAGCGCCCGAAGTTGAAGGCCGCATCGTCATCGGGCCACGCAAGACCCGCGCCGGTATCCGTACCGTCCCGCTCCCCCAGGTCGTCGTCGACATCCTCAAAACACGGATCGGCGGTCGGGCGCCCGACGAGCCTGCCGCCACCTCACCCAATGGCGCGATGCTGCGCTCCAAAAACTGGCGCCGCCATACGCACTGGAATCAGGCCCTTGAGAAGACCGACCTGGCCCCGTTGACGATCCATGATCTACGTCACACTTACGCCAGCCTGGCTCGGAACTCCGGGGCTGACCTTCGCTACGTACAAAAGACGATGGGCCACTCGACACCGACCGTCACGGCGAACATCTACAGCGACCTTTACGCGGACGAACTGGACCAGGTGGCGACAAATCTGGATCAGCTTCACGCGGGCGAGACAAAACACCGAAGACCGGACAAAGAAAACTGACAACCGAGTGCATGAACCGTGTCTATACAGGCAGAACGTAGTGGCCAGGGGCGGGATCGAACCGCCGACCTTCCGCTTTTCAGGCGGACGCTCGTACCGACTGAGCTACCTGGCCGGAAGGCAACATGTGCCTCGCCGTATCGGCGACCCTGACGGGACTCGAACCCGCGACCTCCGCCGTGACAGGGCGGCGCGCTAACCAACTGCGCCACAGGGCCTTGCTGTACTGCTGCTCCGCGATTCCGCGTAACAAGTACCCCCTACGGGATTCGAACCCGCGCTACCGCCTTGAAAGGGCGGCGTCCTAGGCCGCTAGACGAAGGGGGCCAGAACCGAATCTCTCCGGGGCACTCGCAACATGGTGATCGTTGGGAGCCACGTCAGCTTAGGTCACCCCGGGCCTAATCCTCAAACGAGGCACCCGTGGCAACCCAGTATCCTAAGTCTCCGCGCCCCTATAGCTCAGTTGGTAGAGCTACGGACTTTTAATCCGCAGGTCGTAGGTTCGAGTCCTACTGGGGGCACAAAACGGGCCCCGAAACCACCTCCGGCGGCCGAGTAGGCCGCGTTAAGCACGTCACACCGCTTGGCTATGCTCGCGGCATGCTTCCCGACACAAATGGAGTCCAACCCAACGCGCCCGTTGCCCTGGTGACCATGGAAATCCGTCACCCGGCAACGGATGCCCTCACCGAATCGGCGAGCCGGGAGCTCAAACAGCTACTGATCAACGACTTGCCGATCGAACGTCAGGCACAGGACGTCAGCTGGGGCGTGACGGCGCCGGGCGCCCCGCCACAACCGGTCGCGGATCGCTTCGTTCGCTACGTCAACCGCGACAACACCGTCGCAGCTTCGCTGAAGAACCAAGCGATCGTCATCGAGACCAGCGCTTACAGCAGCTTCGAGGCCTTCACCGACATTGTGCTGCGAGTCGCCGATGCGCGGGCCCAGGTCTCAGCAATCGTCGGCGTGGAGCGCATCGGTCTGCGCTACGTCCTGGAAATCCGGGTGCCGGCCGGTGTCGATGGCCGCATCGAGTGGAGCAACTGGATCGACGAGCAATTGCTGGGACCGCAGCGCCTCACTCCGGGCGGCCTCGTCCTGACCGAATGGCAGGGCGCCGCGGTGTACCGCGAGCCGCAGCCCGGAAAGTCGCTCATCGTGCGCTATGGCCCGGGCGTGGGGCAGGCCCTCGACCCGAGCTACCACCTGCGCCGCACCACGCCTGCGCAAACCGGACCGTTCTTCCTGATGGACATCGACAGCTTCTGGACTCCGCCCAGCGGGTCCATCCCCGAATACAACAGGGACGCGCTGGTTTCGACGTTCCAGGATTTGTACGGACCGGCGCGCGTGGTATTCCAGGACATGATCACCAGCCGCCTGAAAGACGAGCTGACGCGCCAGTGAGCGCCGCGGAAAGGGGCTAGGTCCCCAGCACCGCGCGGCTGTAGGTCACGTCGGAAAACGCGGTCGCAAGTTCGTCCTCGGGGTACGCAAAGCCGTTCGCCTCGTGCAACTCCTTGACCGTGTGCGACGCGGTCCGCCAGCCACCGCGACTCAAGTAGTCGACGATGTGACTGCGCGTGCCGTGATAGACGAGAACGTTGAAGTCGACGTCGAACCCGAGCTCACTCATCCGGTCATGATGTGAGCGCCACCGCTCGTCCTCGAAAATCGCTGTGTCGGGCACGAATTCGAAGGCCAGTCGGCTGCCGGGGGCGCTTAGCGCGGTGATGTTGTCGAACAGCGCGTCCTGCGCATCGTCGGGCAGGTAGACAAGCAGCCCTTCGGCGCTCCATGCCGTCGGCAGCGTCGGATCGAAACCGGCCGTCTGCAATGCCGCGGCCCAGTCGTCGCGCAAATCGATGGCGACGGTACGGCGCTCGGCGGTGGGTTCGGCACCCAATTCGCGCAGTGTGGAGGTCTTGAACTCGATCACCTCCGGCATGTCGACCTCGTAGACCACGGTGCCCGCCGGCCACGGCAGCCGATAGGCGCGCGCGTCCAGACCGGCGGCCAAGATGACGACCTGGCGGACGCCGCGCTCGGTGGCGTCAAGGAAGAATTGGTCGTAAAACCTGGTGCGGCAAGCCATTCCGCGCGCCATTCGCTCGGGATCGAACTCGGAGTCCTCCTCGACCGGAATCTGTCCGTTCACCATGCGGGTGTAGACGTCCATCCCCACCGCGCGCACCAGGGGCGCGGCGAACGGGTCGTCGATGAACGCGTATTCCGGATCGGCGGCCAATGCGCGCTGCGCGGCGACCATCGTTGCCGTCGCTCCCACGCTTGTCGCTAGGTCCCAGCGATCACGATCCGTGCGCACCATGCAGCTCCCTCATCCCCAAACCAAAAAAATATAGATGATCTAGTTAATATCACAGGCTCGCAAAACAGCTACCGTTGCCAACCGTGACCGACTTCGCGCAGCGCACCATCGACCTTGCCCGCCAGAACGCCGCCGAGGGCGGCCGCCCGTTCGCGACGGTCATCGTCAAGGACGGCCAAATCCTTGCCGAGGCCGTCAACCAGGTCGCGCAGACCAGCGATCCGACGGCCCACGCCGAGATCGTCGCCATCCGCGAGGCGTGCATGAAACTGGGCACCGAGCATCTGGTCGGCACCACCATCTATGTGATGGCCCATCCGTGCCCGATGTGTTTGGGATCGCTCTACTACTGCTCACCCGATGAGGTCGTCTTCCTGACGCAACGCGCCGCCTTCGAGGCGCATTACGTCGATGTCCGTAAGTACTTCGAGCCCGCCACCCTGTATGCGGAGTTCGCCAAGAATTGGCAAGACCGACGCCTGCCGATGCGCCAGGACCCGCGCCCGGAGATCAACGCCGCCGCCGTGGAGGTCTTCCAGTTCTGGCAGGAATGCAACGGCGGCGATCGCATAGCAAGCAACGATTCGACGACCTGACCGCCGCCCGACATGACAGCGCCGCCCGGCTGCGCTACTATCTGCGTATGCATGCAGATAACAGAGCAGCTCGGTTGCCCGACGATCAGGTCAGCCTGGTGGTCGAGGTGTTCCGGATGCTCGCCGACGCCACCCGCGTGCAGGTGCTGTGGTCGTTGACCGACCACGAGATGTCGGTCAACGAACTCGCCGAGCATGTGGGCAAGCCGGCCCCGTCGGTCTCCCAGCACCTCGCGAAGCTGCGGATGGCGCGCCTGGTCCGCACCCGCCGGGAGGGAACCACGATCTTCTACAGCCTGGAAAACGAGCACGTGCGCCAGCTGGTAACCGACGCCGTGTGCAACGCCGAACACGCCGGTCCCGGGGTACCTCCCCACCACCGCGGAGAAGGCGGATTGCACGCCGTCAATAAACCCTAATTGTCAATAATCGCAACACAATTAAAGGAGATGATATCGATGAGCGGTACGCACACGCACGACACACCACACACCCACGAACACCACCACGGCGACGTCGCTCACAGCCACGCCCACACCAGCCATGAGCACGAGCACGTCGCACACGAACACGAACACTCACACGAGGACGGCACCAAGCACGCCCATCAGCACGTGCACCAGCCCGGCCTCGAAGAGGCACACAGCCACACCCACGGATAGGGATCTATGCCTTCGGGCAGTAGTGCATGGGGTTGTCACGCTCGTCCAGCGGCGGCAGGTTGCGCGCCGGCGTATGAACCAGCGGCGTGTCGGCCGGGATTCGCCCCCTCGCGCGATCCCAGCCGGCACGTGCCCGCGGGTGCTTGCGGTAGCGCCGCGGGACGAGCGTGAACACCGCACGCACAACGTCACCGAAGCGGCGGTGCCACCACTCGTCGCGACGCGACCACTGATAGCCCATCAGCTCGCGCACGGGCGGATCGTAGAGGCCCACGGTGACCCAGACGAAGAACGGCGCCAACAACTTTCGCTGCGCGGCCCACAAGAAGTCGGGAATTTGTTGCGCGAATGGCGGTTTGGGCAGCTCGGTGAGGTCGAGCACGGCCCGGGCCGCATAGTTGGCCTCCAGCACGTTGCGGCACATATGGTCCCAGTAGAGCTGGAATTCCTCCCAGGACGCCGGCACCGGGCGCATGCTCATCCCGTACATCCGGTACCAGTCGATGTGTTCGTCGAACAGCTGGCGCTTCTGCGCCTCGGTCAGTCCGCCGCAGAAACGCTCGGCGACATGGATGGTGCCGACGAAGAATGTGGCGTGCGCCCAGTAGAAGACATCGGGGTTCAGCGCGTGGTAGCGGCGGCCCTGCCCGTCGACGCCTTTGATGTCGACGTGGTAATCGCGTACCTCGGAGCCGGTGGTCGCGGCGCGGTCGCCGTCGAAAACCACTCCCGCGATCGGATACAACGACCGCATCAACCGCGGCCAGCGCTCCCGGAAGAAGGTCGAGTGCTCTTCGACCGCCGCGCCCAGCTGCGGATGCATGTTCTGCATGGATCCCGCCCAGGGACCCTGCAGCATGCCGCGCCAGTCGCCGAAGTACTTCCACGTCAGGGAATCGGGGCCGAGCGGCATCGGCGGCGCGTCGTAACCCAATGGCGACACCGGACAGCCCGCGGCCACTTCGGTGCTGGTCAGTGGGCATTGAGCCGACGTATCTTGAGTCACTGTTGTTTTTCCCCTGGCGTCAGCGTCAAATTCTGACTACGTACGTTGTCACTTTTGGAGTCTAGGAGGGAAGTGCAGACCGGTCAAAGACGGGGCGGCCGCTGGTCGGGCGTTCCCATCGAGGATCGTCACGCCTTGCGACGCGACGACCTCATTGCCGCCGGAGTGGAATTGCTCGGCGAACGTGACGGACCAGCGCTCACCGTTCGCGCAGTCTGCCGCAAGGCGGCGTTGACCGAGCGCTACTTCTACGAGAGCTTCGCCGACCGCGACCAATTCGTGCGCGCGGTCTATGACGACGTGTGCACGCGAGCGATGGCGACCCTGATGTCGGCGAAGACCCCGCGGGAAGCCGTCGAGCAATTCGTCGCACTGATGGTCGACGATCCGGTCCGGGGCCGCGTCTTACTACTGGCGCCTGCGGTGGAACCGGTCCTGACGCGCTCCGGCGCGGAGTGGATGCCCAACTTCATCGAGTTGCTGCAGCGCAAGCTGTCACAGATCGTTGATCCCGTGCTGCAGAAGCTGGTCGCCACCAGCTTGATCGGCGCCCTGACCGGCCTGTTTACCGCGTATCTGAACGGCCAGCTGGGTGCCAGCCGCACCCAATTCATCGATTACTGCGTCGACATGCTGCTCAGCACGGCGGCTACCTATGTGCCGCAGCGTGAGCCCGGCGAGAACTCGACCGCCGCGCGCTAGTTAAAACCCCGGCAGATCCGGGAAGTCCACCATCAGCTGCGTTCGCCGGTTGGTCTATACCGTGATGCGCCACACCGCGGTGAAACTTGATGCTACTGGCAGACACAGATATATTGACTGCTACCAACAGATACAGATAACTGGAGGGCCCATGTCAGCCGAGCTGACCGACCTACAGCTGCTGCACGAACTTGAGCCGGTCGTCGAGAAGTACATGAATCGGCACGAGAAGATGCACAAGAACTGGAACCCGCACGACTACATCCCGTGGTCGGACGGCAAGAACTTCTATGCGCTGGGCGGCCAGGATTGGGACCCCGAGCAGACCAAGCTCTCCGATGTCGCCCAGGTGGCCATGGTTCAGAACCTCGTCACCGAGGACAACCTGCCTTCGTACCACCGCGAGATCGCGATGACCATGGGCATGGACGGCGCCTGGGGACAGTGGGTCAACCGCTGGACCGCCGAGGAGAACCGGCACGGCATCGCGCTGCGCGACTACCTGGTGGTCACCCGCGCCGTTGACCCGGTGGAGCTGGAGAAGCTTCGCCTCGAGGTGGTCAACCGCGGTTTCAGCCCCGGCCAGAACCACCAGGGTGGGCTCTTCGCCGACACGCTGTTCGACTCGATCCTCTACGTCACGTTCCAGGAACTGGCCACCCGCGTCTCGCACCGCAACACCGGTAAGGCCTGCAACGAGACCATCGCCGACCAGTTGCTCGCCAAGATCTCCAACGACGAGAACTTGCACATGATCTTCTACCGCGACGTCAGCGAGGCCGGGATCGACTTGGCGCCCAACCTCGCGATGACGGCGCTGCATAAGATCCTGCTCAACTTCCAGATGCCCGGATTCTTGGTGCCGGAGTTCCGGCGCAAGGCCGTCATGATCGCCGTCGGCGGCGTCTACGACATCCGAATCCACCTCGACGAGGTGGTGATGCCGGTGCTGAAGAAGTGGCGCATCCTCGAGCGCGAGGACTTCACCGGCGAGGGCGCCCGGATGCGTGACGAGATCGGCGAGCACATCCAGGAGCTCGAGCGCGCCTGCGACAAGTTCGAAGTCACCAAGCAGCGCTATCTCGAGCGCGAGGCCCGCCGGTCGGAGAAGATCACCGCGCGCAAGGTGCTCTCCACCAAGGGCACGCTGAAGATGAGCGGGCGGTAGTTGACCGTTGCGCATCGGCCCAATCGAGCTCGCCAGCCCGGTTGTGCTGGCGCCGATGGCCGGTGTGACGAACGTCGCATTCCGGACGTTATGTCGTGAACTAGAGCAATCGAAGGTCGGCACGGTCAGCGGGCTGTACGTCTGCGAAATGGTGACCGCACGCGCGCTCGTCGAGCGCAACCCGGTCACCATGCACATGACGACGTTCTCGCCGGACGAGACGCCCCGCTCGCTGCAGCTGTACACCGTCGACCCGGACACCACCTACGCGGCGGCCCGGATGATCGCCGACGAAGGCCTGGCCGATCACATCGACATGAATTTCGGCTGTCCGGTACCCAAGGTGACCAAGCGCGGCGGTGGGGCGGCATTGCCGTTCAAGCGGCGGCTGTTCGGCCAGATCGTCGCCGCCGCTGTACGCGCCACCCAGGGCTCCGGCATACCGGTCACCGTCAAGTTCCGCATCGGCATCGACGACGAGCACCACACGCACCTGGATGCCGGCCGCATCGCCGAAGCCGAAGGCGCCGCCGCGGTCGCGCTACATGCCCGCACGGCCGCGCAACGCTACTCCGGCACCGCCGACTGGAACCAGATCAGTCAACTCAAAGCCCATGTCCAGACGATTCCCGTACTGGGCAACGGCGACATCTACGACGCCAGCGACGCGCTGGCCATGATGGCGACCACCGGATGCGACGGCGTGGTCATCGGTCGCGGCTGCCTGGGCCGGCCGTGGTTGTTCGCCGAGTTGTCGGCCGCCTTCACCGGCAGCCCGGCACCGAACCCGCCGACGCTGGGCGAGGTGGCCGACATCATCCGCCGGCATGGGGCGTTGCTGACCGCGCACTTCGGCGAAGACAAGGGCATGCGCGATATCCGCAAGCACATCGCCTGGTACCTGCACGGCTTCCCGGCCGGATCCGATCTGCGGCGCGCACTGGCCCTGGTCAAGACGCTCGATGAGCTGGATTGTCTGCTGGATCGATTGGACGCGACGGTGCCGTTCCCGGAAGCCGCGACCGGCCCGCGCGGCCGCCAAGGGTCACCGGCGCGAGTGGCCCTGCCGGACGGCTGGCTCAACGACCCCGAGGACTGCCAAGTGCCCGAAGGTGCCGACATCATGCATTCTGGTGGTTGAACCGAGATGCTCCTGAAATCGCGTCTTGGCCGATAAATCAGTACGATGTGTGCCTTACGGCATGCGCGCAGCGCTGGTCAGGTAGCGCTGCGTTGACGTTTGTGCACAGCACCACTGACATCCGCATCAAAGTTCGGAGGCCGGTAGGACATGAGTGACGGCGATAAGGACGCCACTCCTGGCCGCCGGCACGCCCGCACCGGCAGTGATGCTGACTGGCTTACCGCAAACCATGGAGCAATGCCAGGCGCCGCGCCGTGGGAGCGATTCTCAGCCCCGGTCGACGATGATCTTTGCCGATGGTCGGCTCCGTCGTCGGAGCCGTCGGTTGAGGCCGAGCAGCCCGAAGAACCCGAAGACACCTCGAGCACCGGATCTCACATCGGCGGTGGCGTCAGCGTCGCGGAACTGATCGCCAAACTCGGCGCTACTGTTCCGCAGCAACCCACTCACCATCGCGTCGCCGCAGAGCCCGAGCCGGACCCGGAGCCTGAAAAAACCGACGACGCCTACGACTCCGACGGACAGCAGGACACCCAGGTCATCCCGATCCCGGCCTACTCTTTTGAGCTTTTCTCCGAGATTCCCGATCTCGCGGCGGCCAACTATCCCGATGACGAAGCCGACCGCGCGGACGCCGAGCAGGCCAGCAAGGCCCTGTCGGCTCGCGGTGGTGGATCCGCCGGCGCAGGCAAAGCCCCCAAGAACCGCGAGTCAAAACCGAAACCGCGCCGTCGCCGGGTGCTGCTGGCCGGTCGTTCGCTGGCGGCGGTGGTTGCCGTGCTGGCGTTGTCCCTGACCGGTGGCGCATGGCAGTGGAGCGCCTCGAAGAACAGCCGCCTCAACACCGTCAGCGCACTCGACCCGAGCTCCGGTGACATCGTCGACCCCAATGCGCAGTACGGGGACGAGAACTTCCTGATCGTCGGGATGGATTCGCGCCTTGGGGAGAATGCCAAAATCGGCGCCGGCGACACCGAAGACGCCGGCGGCGCCCGCTCGGACACCGTGATGCTGGTGAACATCCCGGCCAACCGCCAACGGGTGGTCGCCGTCTCATTCCCGCGTGACCTGGCGATCAACCCGATCCAGTGCGAGGCCTGGAACCCCGAGACCGGCAAATACGGACCCATCTATGACCAGAAGACCGGGAAAATGGGTCCGCGAATGGTCTACACCGAGACCAAGCTCAACTCGGCATTCTCCTTCGGCGGTCCGAAGTGTCTGGTCAAAGTCATTCAGAAGCTGTCGGGCTTGAGCGTCAACCGGTTCATCGCCGTGGACTTCGTCGGGTTCGCCCGAATGGTCGAGGCGCTCGGCGGTGTCGAGGTGTGCAGCACCACCGCGCTGCGCGACTACGAATTGGGCACAGTGCTCGACCACGCCGGACGCCAGCGAATCGACGGGACGACCGCGCTGAATTACGTGCGTGCCCGTCAGGTCACTACCGAGAGCAACGGCGACTACGGCCGAATCAAACGACAGCAGTTGTTCCTGTCCTCGCTGCTGCGTTCGTTGATCTCCGCGGACACGCTGCTCAACCTCAACAAGCTGAACAATGTCGTCAACATATTCATCGGCAACAGCTACGTCGATAACGTGAAGACCAGAGACCTGGTTGAGCTGGGTCAGTCGTTGCAGCACATGGCGGCCGGGCACGTCACGTTCGTCACCGTGCCAACGGGCGTCACCGATCAGAACGGCGACGAGCCCCCGCGCACCGCCGACATGAAGGCGCTTTTCACCGCGATCATCAACGACGACCCGCTACCGCTGGAAAACGATCACAACGCCCAGACGCTGGGCAGCTCGCCCACTACCGGCCCGACCACCGCGCCGACGACCAAAAAGGCACCGGAAACGAATCCGGCTAACGATTCGCACAGCGAGCAGATGATGACCACCTCGCCGCAAGAGGTCACGGTGCAGGTCTCCAACGGGACCAGCACCGCGGGCCTGGCCGCCACCGCCGCCAGCCAGCTCAAACGCAACGGCTTCAACGTGATGGCGCCCGACGACTACCCGAATTCGCTCAAGACGACAACGGTGCGTTTCGCGCCGGGTAACGAGCAGGCCGCCGCGACCGTGGCTGCGGCGCTGGGCAATGCGAGGGTCGAGCGGGTTACCGGTATCGGCAAGGTGATTCAGGTCGTCCTCGGCCCGGACTTCAGCTCGGTGACGACTCCCCCGCCCAGCGGCTCCTCGGTCAGCCTGCAGATCAGCCGCAATTCGACCGCGACGCCGACCAGACTTCCCGAAGACCTGACCGTCACCAACGCCGCAGACACCACCTGCGAATAGCCGCTTTGGGGCAGTGCCTCAGCGCGTTTCCCGGATGAAGAACGTAGGCTTTACCCATGCGGACCGCCTACCATGAGCAACTCTCGGAGCTGTCCGAGCTGCTCGGGGAGATGTGCGGGCTAGCCGGAATCGCCATGGAGCGGGCCACCCAGGCCCTGTTGCAGGCCGATCTGGTGCTGGCCGAACAAGTGATCTCCGACCACGAAAAGATCGCGACGCTGAGCACCCGCGCCGAAGAGAATGCCTTCGTACTGCTGGCCTTACAGGCACCGGTCGCCGGCGACCTCAGGTCGATCGTGAGCGCCATCCAGATGGTGGCCGACATCGACCGAATGGGGGCGTTGGCCCTGCACGTCGCCAAGATCGCCCGCCGGCGCCACCCACTGCACGCGCTGCCCGAAGAGGTCAATGGATACTTTGCCGAAATGGGCAGAGTCGCAGTCGAATTGGGTTCAAGTGCGCAAGAGGTGGTGTTGTCCCGCGATCCCGAGAAAGCCGCGCGGATCCGCGAAGAGGACGACGCGATGGACGATTTGCACCGGCACTTGTTCAGCGTGCTGATGGACCGGGAATGGAAGTACGGGGTGGCCTCCGCCGTCGACGTGACGTTGCTGGGCCGCTTCTACGAGCGCTTCGCCGATCACGCCGTCGAAGTCGCTCGCCGAGTCATCTTCCAGGCGACCGGCAAATTCCCCGAGGACGAGGCGTCCCAGGCCCCGCAGTAGCGGATTACAGCCGCTCGGCTTCGATGACGTGCATGAGCGAATGCGTGGGCACCACGCGCAGCAGCCGGAAGCCGGCTGCGGCAAAGAGTTTCTCCATCGCCGAGCGGGTACGCTCGCGGCCTCCGTTGAACAAGACCAGCATCTCGAGGTCGAGCAGTTTGGCGAAGCCGGGACTGTTGCCTTGTCCGATCACCGCGTCGATGACGAAAACCCTGGCACCCGGCTTGGCTGCGCGGTGGATGGTGTCCAGGATCTTGGTAGCCAGGTCATCGTTCCAGTCGTGCAGGATGTGCTTGAGTACGTAGCCGTCGCCAGCCGGAACCTCGCTGAAGAAGTCGCCCGCCACCAGCGCGCAGCGTGCGGCCGCCGGGGAGCCGGCGACGTTGGCGCGGGCCAGCTCGATTACTTCGGGCTGGTCGAACAGGATTCCGCGCTGGCCTGGATTCTTCTCCAATGCACTGAGCAGAAACGCGCCGTGGCCGCCCGCGATGTCGACGAGGGTCGGCACACCGGAGAAGTCGAAAGCAGCATGCACAGCATCGACTTCCTGGGCGGAGAAGGCGGTCATCGCTTCGCCGAATATCCGGCCGAACTGTGGATTGTCCTTCATGTAGTCGAATGCGTATGCCCCGTGTACGGATTTGAACGCGCACTCGCCGGTGCGGACGCTGCGCCGGAATTCGCCCCACGCGTCCCAGGCCGGGCGGCCACCGAACATCATCGCCATGGATCGCATCGACCCCGGGGCGTCAGCGCGCAGCGCGTCCGACAGCGGCGTGTTGGCGAAGCGGCCCCCGTCGTCCTCGGCGAAGACGCCGACGCTGGCCAGCGCCCGCAGCAGCCGATACAGCGAGTCCGGATCCGCACCGCATGCGGCCGCAAGATCTCCCACCGACCTGGGTCCGGCGCCAAGCTCGTCGGCGACGCCCAGTTCGGCGGCCACCGAGATGGCCTGTGACACCCACTTGCCGGCCAGCAAGTCGAGCACGCTTACGGCCGGTGAGACAGCGCTATCCATGGCCGCACCCCTTACTCCGCCCGGACGGGCAGCTTCTTCACTCCGTTGAACCAGTTCGACCGGATGCGAGGGGCGGGCCCGGCGGGCGCGAGATCGGGCAGCCGCCTTAGGCATTCGCCGAGCGCGACGCGCGCCTGCATCCGCGCCAGCGCGTTGCCCATGCAGAAGTGCGGGCCGTGAGCGAAGCTCAAGTGGTCGTTGGGGGTTCGTGCGACGTCGAGGATGTCGGGTTCGGCGAAAACCTCTTCATCGCGATTCGCCGAAGCGAAGAACACCGCGACCTTGTCGCCGGCGGCGATCTTCTGCCCGCCGATCTCGGTGTCGCGGGTCGCGGTGCGGCGAAAATGCAGGATCGGCGGGTCATAGCGAAGAAACTCCTCGACCGCGCTGGCGATGAGAGCCGGATCTTCGAGGAGCCGGCGGCGCTGATCCGGGTGGTTCATCAGCGCGAGCATCCCGTTGCCGAGCAGCAGCCGAGTGCTGTGTGTGCCCGCCGCCAGCAGCAGCAGGAAGAACATCCCGAACTGGTGGTAGCTGAGCTTGTGCCCGTCGACCTCGGCCGT
The DNA here is from genome assembly GCF_002116635.1 of Mycobacterium szulgai. Taxonomy (GTDB): domain Bacteria; phylum Actinomycetota; class Actinomycetes; order Mycobacteriales; family Mycobacteriaceae; genus Mycobacterium; species Mycobacterium szulgai. Next base: position 204,320 of record NZ_LQPW01000005.1, read on the forward strand.
CATCAGCCGGCTCAGCAGGTCGTCGCGGGGCACCTTGCGCCGCTCCTCGGCGAGCATATGCGCGTATTCCATGAAACGCCTGGTGGTTTCGGCGCGGTGTTCCTCGGAGGTCTGGTATTCCGCGTCGTCCGGGGTGAGCAGTTCGTGAACCCACCGATTGACCATCGCTCCATCGGTCGCCGGCACGCCGACCATGTAGAGGATGGTGCCGATGGGCAGCTTGGCCGCGAATTGATCCATGAAGTCCACGCTTTCGCGCGCCTCCAGCTTGTCGACGAGGGTGTCGACGAGCAAGGCGACCCGGCCCTTCACCCAGGCACCCACACTGCCCAGCCCGTATGGCGTGAACGCCTGACCGATGATCGCCCGGTGGCGGGTGTGCCGCGGCGGATCCATGTTCGCCAGGTGCTCTGGCGAGACTCGCATGTCCTCGATCGGAAGGTCGGCGATCTGTGTGCCGCCACGCTGCGACGAGAACGCCTCAGCGTCGCGCAACACCCGAAGGGAGTCGCCATGCTTGGTCACGGCCCAAAAACCGCGGCCCTGCGGCTCGTGGTGGAAATAGACCGGCGCCTCGCGTCTGAGTAAGGCGAACCGGTCGTGCGGCACCCCGGCGAGGTAGACGTCGGGGCTCAGGATGTCGATGTCAAGTAGGTCTTGTTGCACACTCATCGACGGCTCAGCTACGCCGCGCGGGTGAGTTCGACGAGCCGGTGGGTCATCGCGCCGATCATCGTCCAAGCCTGCCCGAGGACCTGTTCGAGTCGCTCATAGGTACGCGGGCCGACCTTGCGGACGAGTTCCTCCCCGATCGCCGCGTGTTCGTCGTCGGCCTCGACGTGGAGCTCAAAGTAGTTGTTGTTCAGGTACTTTGCCAGTACCGGCATGGCCTTTCGGTGGTATACCGAGCTGGCGTTCTCGATCACCAGGTGCACGATGGCGGCCTTCTCCACATCGTCGAGGACGAACATCTGATGTGCGAACCAGTCGGTGATCGCCTCCATGATGGCGTCCCGGAACGGTGGCTCGTCCGAGTCGACGACGTCGGCGCGGTCGGCGTGCAGGGCGTCGTGGCCCAGCTCTTCGGTCATGTGGCCGAAGAAGACCCTTTCGAACAACGGATCCCGCACCGAGGCCTGCCGCGAGAAGAGGAGCGTCTGATTGCCATCAACCCAGATCTGCAGGGCATCTTGATACCTCTTTCTCTTGTGGGCATCCTCGAGCGTGCCGTCGGCGAGCAAGTCGAAGACCGGTAGCTGGCCGAACTCCTCGATGCGCTCCCGATTCCACGCGAGCAGCCTGGCGTGTGAGCTCGATTCATCGGCGAACAGGACGCGGGGCTCCTCCGGGATCGTGTACAGGCCGGCACCGAACTGGATCGAAACACCCGAAAGCCCTTCGGGCCCAGCCACGAAACCGTGATGACAACCGGGCGGAACCACGACGACGTCGCCGCCGGCCACTTGGCGGGTGATGTCGCCATCGAGCGTGCCCCAGCCCTCGAAGAAGATCATCATCGATTGGATCGGGTGAACGTGGGTGTCAAGCTGCTCCCCCGAGTTAAGGCGCACCCAGCTGATCGCGAACTCTGAGCTCGGCGGGAGGAACCCGGCCAGAGCCTGGTGCCAACGGAAGTCGCGCAGCTCTCCGAGTGCGTGTACGACACCGTCCTGCTCGACGCTGCGGATCGCCGGGATCGCTTCCCGCGGGACCACGCCGCACAGCACATCCCGCTCATTGGCCACCGTAGTCATATTGTCCTCCAATCGTTTTCAGGTCAGCGTGATCCACTTATGAGCCTCATCTGTGCAGCCCCGCACCGTCGCCGCGTAGAGCTTGGCGAGCTGGGACGTCACCGGCCCGCCGGTACCGCGGCCGATGGTGCGGCCATCGATCTCCCGGATCGGCGTCACTTCCGATGCCGTGCCGGTGAAGAACGCCTCGTCGGCGCTGTAGAGATCGTCGCGGGCGAACCGCTGCTCGCGAACGCGAATATCCATCCGCTGTGCGAAATCCAGGATCGTGTCGCGGGTTATGCCCTCGAGCGCCGAGGTCACCGGGGGCGTCCAGAGCTCGCCATGGCGAACGATGAAGACGTTGGCGCCGGTGCCCTCGGTGACGAAACCCTCATGATCGAGCAGGATCGCGTCGTCGGCACCGGCAGCCTTTGCCTCGGCGAGGGCAAGTATCGAAGTCATGTAGTTGCCATTGGCTTTGGCGCGCAGCAGCAGCGAGTTGGGATGACTGCGAACATACGTGGAGGTCTTTACCCGGATGCCGCGCTCGGCCGCGGCGCCGGACGCTCCTTCAGCCCACGGCAGCGCCAAGACGGCGACCCGCAGCGTCAGCTGATCGGTATGGGGGCTGAGGCCGCGGACCCCGTCATAGAACACGAAGGGCCGCAAGTAGGCGTCACCGAGCCGGTTCTCCCGAATGACGTCGACCTGGGCCTGTACCAGGTCATGGGGCTTCCAGCTGTCGCGCAACGGCAGCCCGAGGATCTGGGCGGAACGGTACAGCCGCGCGGTGTGGTCGCAGAGCCGGAAGACCGCGCTGCGCTTACCGGCGCGGTAGGCACGCACGCCTTCGAATACGCCGAACCCGTAGTGATTTGCCCACAGCGGAGTGTGTGCATCTTCGTGACGGACAAGCGCGCCGTCGAGCCAGACCAGTAGTCCGGGCGACGGCGATTCGATCACGCTGCACCGTCGGTATCGCGGCGCACCAACTCGGCCAGGCGGTTACCCATTGCGTCGAACATGTCCCAGCCGTCCTCGAGGATGCGGTGCAATCGCCGGTACGCCAGCGGGTGCAGGCCGGTGAGCAACTGCGCGCCGAGGTCTTTGTGCTGCCCGTCTTCGAGGTGCGCTTCGTAGTAATCCATTGCGCCGCTGGCCCTGAACACTTCCCGGGTGGTCGCCTTGCTGAAGAAAGCTTCCGCTGCGGCCTCCAGGACGAGGTGCACCAGGACCGCCTTTTCCGCGTTGTCGCGGACGAGCATCTGATGGGTAAACCAGCTCAGCGTCGCGCTCATGACGGGATCGGGGGCCGCGGCTGAGTCGCCGGGGGGCAGGAGCGTGTTGTGCCCGAACTCGTCGACGAAATGTTCGTGGAACTTGCCTTCGTAGGCGTGGTCGGAGCAGGTGGCCTGCCGGGCAATGATGGTCTTCTGAAAGGTGTCCGACAGCGGCCGGAGCAGACGTATGAACGCCGCCCGCTTCGCGGGGTCGTCTAAGGTGCCGTCGTCAACCAGCCGGAACATCGCGCCCTGACTGGTCCTGCGTATCCGCTCTTCGTTGCGTTCGATGAGTGCGGCAAGCGACGAAACCCCTTCTGCACCATCATCATCGGTGGCGCTTCGGGCGAAAGTGATGACAAGTGCCTCCAGGCCGTAGCGCGCGGTGACAAGCAGCCGGTAGGTGCCGTTCGCCGGAACGGTAACCACGTCTCCGGCTGCGATGCAGCGTCCGTCGAGAAGTCTTGCCTCGCCGCGGAATACGAGAAGTATCGTGTCGAACGCGACGTTGCGCTCGACGACCTCGTCTTCCCCGGCCTCGATCCAGGCGAGCGAGAAGCGGGCGCCGTGGGGCAGCAACGAACGCAGCGTTTCATGGGCGTTGAAGGCCCTATAGCGAGGTCCGCTCGCCAGATCCTCGGACGGAATCTCACGGGATCCGACTACGTGAATCGATTGATTGAGCCCCATGGCGTTTTGCCCCTTCGTGACTGCTTGAACGGGGACAACGTTGCCTGGCGACTGCTGCGTAAATATTGCTGAATTGTTGAATAACCTGGTCGTCGGCTCATAGCCAGCTCATAACTGGCTGTGCGGGCTAGCCGAAGCGCCCGGAGATGTAGTCTTCGGTGGCCTTCTGGGTGGGATTGGAGAAGATCTTCTCGGTGTCGTCGATCTCGACGAGGCGCCCCGGTTTGCCCACGGCTTCGAGGTTGAAGAATGCCGTCTGATCGCTCACCCGCGCGGCCTGCTGCATGTTGTGGGTGACGATGACGATGGTGTAGTCCTGCTTCAATTCACTGATCAGGTCTTCGATCGCCATCGTCGAGATGGGATCCAACGCCGAGCACGGCTCGTCCATCAGCAACACGTCGGGTTGCACCGCGATCGCCCGCGCGATACACAACCGCTGCTGCTGTCCACCGGACAATCCGCCGCCCGGCTTGTCCAGCCGGTCCTTGACCTCGTCCCACAGATTGGCGCCACGCAGCGAGTATTCCGCGGTTTCGTCAAGCAGCTTGCGATTGCGAATGCCCTGCAGCTTCAAACCGGCCACCACATTGTCGCGAATGGACATGGCGGGGAAGGGGTTGGGCCGCTGGAACACCATTCCGATGGCGCGCCGCACGCCGACGGGGTCGACGCCGGCGCCGTAGATATTCTCGTCGTCGAGCAGCACGGTGCCTTCGACGCGGGCTCCGGGGATCACCTCATGCATCCGATTCAGGGTGCGCAGCACGGTCGTTTTGCCGCAACCCGAGGCGCCGATGAAGGCCGTCACGCTGCGCGGCAGAACCGACAGCGTCACATCGGAAACGGCGTGAAAGGCGCCGTAATAGATGTTGACACCCTTCAGGTCCAATCGTTTGGCCACTTATGCTCCTGCCGTCAACTTCTTGGGCGCAAAGATCTTCGCAAACACCCTGGCGCCGATATTGATGACCGCGATCACCAAGATCAACGTCAGCGCGGCGCCCCACATTCGATCTGTGGGAATCGGGTTGGTCCCAGCGCCAGCCGATCTCTGGTCATACATCATGCCGGGCAGAGATCCCATGAACCCGCTTAATAAGTCAAAGTTCATCGCTTGTGAATAACCGACCAGGATCAGCAGGGGTGCGGTCTCCCCCAGCACCCTGGCCAAAGCCAACATGATGCCGGTGATGATGCCGGACAAGCCGGTCGGAATCACGATCCTGGCAATGGTCTTCCACTTGGGCACGCCGAGCGCGTAGCTGGCTTCGCGCAGGTCAACCGGGACGATCCGCAGCATTTCCTCGGTCGCCCTGATGATCACCGGAAGCATCAGCATCACCAGCGCGAGCGACACCGCGAGCTGGGAGCGGGAAAGACCCAGCCCCGCGACCCACACCGCATAGACGAACAGGGCCGCCACGATGGACGGCACCCCGGTCAGGATGTCCACCATAAACGTGACCAACCGGGCCAACAGGCTGCGACCCCCGTATTCGACGAGGTAGATGGCCACCAACAGGCCGATCGGGACCGAAATCGCGGCGCACACCAAGCCCTGCAGCAGGGTGCCGACGATTGCGTGGTAGGCGCCCCCGCCCGCCACGAACGGCGTCATACCCGCTTGCGAATGCGTCCACCACACCGCGGACCTGAGTACCTTGCAGCCCCTGATCAGTACCGAGCACAGCACCCAGACCAAAGGCGCCATGGCAATCGCCATCGACAGCGACACCAGCGCGGTGGCCACGCGGTTCGCGATGCGGCGCCGGCTGCTCAGCCCGGAGAGGCTGCGCGCCTTGAGGGGGCGGTCCAGCATCGAGGTCATCGGGACGGCCTCCCGATACGGGTCCCGGTCAACACGGCGCGCGCCAGGGCGTCGACCACGAAGGTGAGCACGAACAGCACCAGCCCCGCGGCGATGTAGGCGCCCGCCTTGTACTGGTCGGTGAATTCCGACGCCGCACCCGCGATTTTGCTGGCGAATGTGGCGCCGCCGTCGAATATCGACCATCCGAACGCATCCTGGGTGCCGCGCAGGATGATCAGCATCGCCATCGTTTCCCCCAAGGCACGGCCCAGACCAAGCATCGCGCCGCTGATGTAGCCGGACCTTCCGAAGGGCAGGACGGTTGTCTTGACTACTTCCCAGCGAGTGGCGCCCAAGGCCAGCGCCGCCTCGATCTGATCGTGCGGAGTCTGGACGAAAACTTCACGGGTGACGGCCGTGATGATTGGCAGGATCATCACGGCCAGGACGATCCCCGCGGTGAAAATCGTGCCACCGCCGCCAACCGTTGTATTGCCGCTGGCGAACAAAAAGCAGTGTCCCAGGCTGTGGTTGAGCCACGTCGCAACCGGTTGCAGCCGCGGTGCCAGTACGTATAAACCCCACACGCCGTAGATGATCGAGGGCACCGCGGCCAGCAGATCGACCAGATAGGACAGCGGTGCCGAAAGCCGGTCCGGCGCATACTGCGTCAGAAAAATCGCCACGCCCAGCGCGACGGGCATCGCAAGAACCAGGGCGAACAGCGACACGAAGACCGTCACCTGCAGCAGATCGAGGATTCCGAATCGCATCGCCGACGTGTCCTCGGTTGCCCAGGCGCCGCCGTAGCTGAAGAAGTTTTCCTGGTTGCGCGATAGCGCCGGAAGCGCTCGCCACAACAGGAAGACGCCGATTGCGCCGATCAGCACGACGATCAGGACACCGGACCCCTCCGACAACCCGCGAAACATCCGGTCACCCAAGGACCCGTTGGCTGGATTGGGCGTTGTCACTGTGATCCCATCACTGTCGGTGGCGCCGAGCCTCCTATTCGGCCTTACTCCATTGCATTGATCGCCACGACCAGGCGCTCCTTGACCTTATCGGGCAATGGAACATAGCCCGCCGATGCAAGGCCCGTTTGGCCGTTGTTGACAGCGGTGGTCAGGAACGCCTTGACCGCGGCGGCGGTGTCGGGGTCGTACCCCCTCGAGCACACGATCTCATAGGTGGCCAGCACCAACGGGTAAGCGTTGGGGTCCTGCAGACCGTAGATCGAGTTCAGCTCGAGTACGAGGTCATTGCCCGCGGCCGCGAACGAGACGGCATTTATGGCGTTGCGGGCCGTGTCCTCGGTGAGCGGGACCACGCCATTGCCGGTGTCGATCTGCGCGAACGGCACGTGGGCGTGGTCGGCGAAACCCTTCTCGACGTATCCGATCGAGCCGGCGGTGGCCTGCACCGCCTGAATCACCCCGGCCGACCGCTGCGCACCTTCGCCGACACCGCCGTGAAATTCGGTGCCCACCCCTTTGGTCCAGCTTTGCGGTGCGGCAGCGGTGAGGTATTTCTGAAAGTTGTCGGTGGTTCCCGACGAGTCCGCCCGGAAGATCGGCGTGATGGTCGTGTTGGGCAGCGGCACACCGGGATTCAGAGCCACCAGCACCGGGTCGTTCCAGGTGCGGATGACGCCGCTGAATATCTTGGCGACCACTTCAGCGTCGACGGTTAGCGTTTGCACACCAGTTAGGTTGTACACCAACGCAATTGGACCGAAGACCAATGGCAGATCCCACGCGGCGTGACCCTTGCACCGGTTGGCCGCCGGACCGATCTGCGCAGCGACCAGCGGCGAATCCGACCCCGCGAAATCGACATGGCCGGCGATGAACTGGTCCCGGCCGGCGCCCGACCCGGTCGGGTTGTAGGACACCTTCTTGCCCGGGCACAGCTGACCCCATACCTGGTTGAACAGTGCCATGGCGTTCTGTTGGGCCGTCGACCCCTCCGCCGTCAGCGCATTTCTACCGCCACAGGACGCCGCGCCTGGGGCTCCCCCGGACACTGCGGAGGAGGCATTGTGACGGTTGTCGTCGCTGCCGCACGCGGCCAGAACTCCACCACAAATCGCCGCAACCGCCAACGCCATTGCCCTGCCCACCGTGTCGAGCCTCACCGATCTCGCTTCCCCAAACGCTTTTCGACGGTTGCCGGCTGCTGGCCACCTCCCCAGGGAGATAGCCAACTCATTCAGAAAGTATGCGCGTAGGCCGTATCGACGCTGTAGGTGGTGAAGCCCAAGTTGCGGTACGTCCGGATCGCGGCCGCGTTGTCGGACTCCACGTAGAGCAGCACGGCGGGATCGGCCGCTTCGGCCAGTCGCCGCGCCAGGGACGCCAGGCCGATCGCGGTCAACAACTGTCCGATCCCGCGACCCTGCGCCGACGGGTCAACGCCCAGGACGTAAACCTCCCCAAGATCCTCGGAATGCACTTTGGTCCAGTGAAAGCCCAGCAGTTTGTCTGCATGGTCTTCGAATGCCAGGAACAGGCCCGACGGGTCGAACCATGGTTCGGCGCGCCGCTCGGCCAGTTCGACTGGGGTCCAACCGCCCTGCTCGGGATGGTGGACGAACGCCGCGTTGTTGACCCGCAGCAGCTCTGCATCGTCGCCGGTTCCGGCGTACGTGCGGATGTGCAGCCCGTCGGGGATCTGCGGTTCGACGACGTCGTTCAGCGGGCGTCGCATCTGGACCAACTCGCGGACGGGTTTGAGGCCGAGCGCCTCGGCGGTCGCCTGGGCGGGCCCCAGCGTGCCGTGCGCCCAGAACTGGTTGTGCCCGTCGGTCTTTGCCAGTGCCGCCGATGCCATTGCGGCGCCGACGCCGCGGCGACGGGCCTGCGGGTGCACGACCAGCTCCGCCATCACGCCGCCCGGACTGAGGTTGAGGTAGCCGACGATTGCGTCGTCGGCATCGGTGGCCAATAGATGCTCAGTCCGTTCGACGCCGAGCTCCCGCAATACTTGTTCGCCGACGGGCGCGACCCCGTCGGACTCGACTGCCGCCGCGACGATTTCGCGCACGGCGCGCTGCTCATCAGCGGTCAGTGAAGCACGCCAGTCGAGTGACGTCACTGACTGCGCAACGGGTCGACCAGTGGACCTTGGACGCCATCCCGGTCGGGCTCGGAGTCGCTGTCGTCGTCGGGCTCGGCGACCGGGGCCCTGCCCCGGGCCGGCCGAACAGCCTTGTAGCCCACGTTGCGCACCGTGCCGATCAATGCTTCGTATTCGGGGCCCAGCTTGGCCCTGAGTCGTCGTACGTGGACGTCGACGGTTCGAGTGCCGCCGAAGAAGTCATAACCCCAGACCTCGTGCAGCAGCTGCGCGCGGGTGAACACCCGGCCGGCGTGCTGCGCCAGATACTTGAGCAGCTCGAACTCTTTGTAGGTGAGGTCGAGCGGACGCCCGCGCAACCGCGCGGTGTAGGTACCTTCGTCGATGACCAGCTCGCCCAGGCTCACCTTGCCGACGCTTTCCTGGTCAGCCAAGCCACCGCGGCGGCCAACCACCAGGCGCAGTCGGGCGTCGACCTCAGCAGGGCCGGTGGTGGGTAAGAGAATTTCGTCCAGGCCCCAGTCTGCGCTGACGGCCACCAGCCCACCTTCGCTCACCACCGCCAACACGGGGGCTGAGCGCCCCGCCGTAGTCAGCAGGCGGCATAGGCCGCGCGCGGCCGAGAGGTCATTGCGCGCGTCGACGAGCACCGCGTCGGCATTTCCCGCCTCCAGTAAGGACGACGCCTCCGCCGGCGCGGTCCGCACTGTGTGAGGAAGCAGAGACAGCGACGGCAGGACCGGGTCGGGATACAGCTCCGAGGTCAGCAGTAATAACTCCAACAAGCCCCTCCAGCGTCGTGGGAAAGGCATCTCCCAGGGTCATCGCGCGATGTGATGTCAGTGGCCAGCTGATCTAACGATAACTTGCCACCTGGTGTTTGGCGCTGCGACGAGGCGTTCCAGAACGGAACGCTGAGAAGCCGCGCCAATCTAGACCCGCGCTGCGACGAGGCGTTCCAGAACGGAACGCTGAGTGTGAACTCTTGGCGTCGAGCGTGCGCTCACGGCGCAAAGACCGCAATTCGGCCGCCGTGACCGCACACTCGACGCCCAAAGCTCACACTCGACGCCGTGGCCGCACGCTCGATGCACGGTCAGCGATCAGTCCACTTGAAACCTCCGCAACACCGGTCCTGCCGCGAGCCAGCGACCCAACCGTCGCTCAGAGGCGGGCAAAACCGCATCCAGCATCGCAGATGCTCCTGAGCCAATTGCGGCCTAATGTGACGCAAGAAGCAAAGCGCAAGACCGATGCGCAGCGCCGATAGGCCACAATATGCGGATGCGCAGGGTGCTGATCGGCGTCACGGCAGCGGCCATCGTCGTCGCCACTCTCCTCATCGGCGCCGTCGGCGTCGATTTCGGAGCCAGCATCTACGCCGAATACCGCCTGTCGACTACGGTGCGAAAAGCGGCCCATCTGGGCTCGGACCCCTTCGTCGCCATCCTCGGCTTCCCCTTCATCCCCCAGGCGATGCGAGACCATTACAAAGAGCTGGAAATCAAGGCCTACGCGGTCGCGCACTCGACCGTCGGCCAGGCCACCCTCGAGGCAACAATGCACTCGATCGACCTCACCTACGCATCCTGGCTGATCAGACCCGACGCCAGACTTCCGGTGCACAAGCTGGAAAGTCGCATCATCATCGACTCCAACCACCTGGGCCGCTACCTGGGCATCAATGACCTGATGGTCCAGGCGCCCCAACTGGAGAGCAACGACGCGACCGGCGGCACCACCGAATCCGGGATATCCGGCAGCCACGGCGTGGTGTTGAGCGGCACCCCGAAATCAGCCAATTTCGACCACCGCGTCAGCGTTGCGGTAGACCTGTCCGTGGCTGCCGACCAGACCACCCTGGTGCTCACCCCCACCGCCGTCGTAACCGGGCCGGACACCGCCGACCAACAGGTTCCCGACGACAAGCGCGAAGCGGTGCTGCGCGCGTTTGCCGGCAGGCTGCCGAACCAGAAGCTGCCGTTCGCGGTAGCACCCAACACGGTGGGCGCGCGGGGCTCCGACGTCATCATCGAAGGCATCACCCGTGACGTCACGATCGCGCTGGACGGATTCAAGCAGTCGTGAGCGCTGACCCACTGTTGGCTTGATCACTATGTCATTGGGTAAGCTTGCCGGCGTGTCAGCCCGCATCGAGCCCCTGCGCATCACGCGCCGCACAGCTGATTTGTGCCGTATCGCGGGCTGTTGCTGTTGCTGTAGCTGCTGAGTAGTCGCGCCGACCCACGCAACGCTCGGAACCTTTCCCTGAGGTGTTCCCGTTCCGTGCCACAGGCGCATTCACACGCTTTAGTCAGAAGAATCGAAAGGATCCAAAACCATGGCACGCTCTGACGTCCTGGTCTCCGCCGACTGGGCTGAGCGCAACATCGACGCCGCCAACGTCGTCTTCGTCGAGGTCGACGAGGACGCCAGCGCTTATGACGGTGGTCACATCGCCGGCGCGATCAAGCTGGACTGGCGCACCGACTTGCAAGACCCGGTCAAGCGCGACTTCGTCGACGCCCAGCAATTCTCCAAACTGCTGTCCGACCGCGGTATCTCCAACGACGACACCGTCATCCTCTACGGCGGCAACAACAACTGGTTCGCCGCCTATGCGTACTGGTATTTCAAGCTGTACGGCCATGAAAAGGTCAAGCTGCTCGACGGCGGCCGCAAGAAGTGGCAGCTCGACGGCCGCCCATGGTCCACCGACACCGTCAGCCGACCCGTCACCTCCTACACCGCGGCCGCGCCGGACAACTCGATCCGGGCGTTCCGCGACGAGGTGATCGCGGCCATCAACGTCAAGAACCTGGTCGACGTGCGCTCGCCCGATGAGTTCTCCGGCAAGATCCTGGCCCCAGCCCACCTGCCGCAGGAACAAAGCCAGCGGCCCGGGCACATCCCCGGCGCAATCAACGTGCCGTGGAGCAAGGCAGCCAACGAAGACGGCACCTTCAAATCTGACGAGGAGTTGGCCAAGCTGTACGCCGACGCCGGACTGGACGGCGAGAAGGAAACGATTGCCTACTGTCGGATCGGGGAACGGTCCTCGCACACCTGGTTCGTCCTGCAGGAATTGCTCGGGCACAGGAATGTCAAGAACTACGACGGCAGTTGGACTGAATACGGCTCCCTGGTGGGCGCCCCGATCGAGTTGGGAAGCTGATATGTGCACTGCACCAAAGCAAGGACTGACGTTGCCCGCCAGCGTCGACTTGGAGAAGGAGACGGTGATCACCGGCCGGGTGGTGGACGGCGACGGGCAGGCTGTCGGCGGCGCGTTCGTTCGCCTGCTCGACTCGTCCGACGAGTTCACCGCCGAGGTCGTGGCATCGGCCACCGGTGACTTCCGGTTCTTCGCCGCGCCGGGATCCTGGACGCTGCGCGCGTTGTCGGCGGCCGGCAACGGTGATGCCGTGGTGACGCCCTCGGGCGCCGGCATCCACGAGGTCGACGTCAAAATCGCCTGACGGCCCAACCCCACGGCCCGGCCCAAGAGGAAATACACTCGTCCCCGTGGTGCTGTTCTTCGAGATCATGCTGGTCCTGGCGACCGTGGTCATCTCCTGGTTCGCGCTGTATGCGCTGTATCGGCTCATCACTGACGAGTCGTGACCTCAGACGAGGGCTCGGATAAGGAAGGGACGGCCGATCCCCCGGTTTCCGGCGACCGCGCCGTGGCCGCCGCGGCTGAACGCGCCAAGCTGACCGCGGCGCGCAACATTCCCGCCTTTGACGATTTGCCGGTTCCCTCCGACACCGCAAACCTGCGCGAAGGCGCCAACCTCCACGATGCGCTACTGGCGCTGCTGCCGCTGGTCGGTGTGTGGCGCGGCGAAGGCGAAGGCCGCGCACACGACGGCGACTACCGATTCGGTCAGCAGATCGTGGTGTCGCACGCCGGTGGCGACTACTTGAACTGGGAAGCCCGCTCCTGGCGTCTCAACGAGGAGGGCGAGTACCTGGAGCCGGGTCTGCGCGAGACGGGCTTCTGGCGTTTCGTCGCCGACCCCGACGATCCCAGCGAGTCGCAGGCGATCGAGTTGCTGCTCGCGCACTCGGCCGGATATGTCGAATTGTTCTACGGGCGGCCGCGTACCCAGTCGTCCTGGGAGTTGGTGACCGATGCGCTGGCGCGAAGCCGGTCGGGAGTTCTGGTCGGCGGGGCCAAGCGGCTCTACGGCATCGTCGAGGGTGGAGACCTCGCCTACGTCGAAGAACGAGTGGACGCCGACGGCGGGCTCGTACCGCACCTGTCGGCGCGGCTTTCCCGGTTCGTCGGATAGCCGGGAGGTCGGCGAATGCGTCCCAGACGACGTGCCCCGCGGCCGCTGCGTTGGGCTTTGGCCGGCTCCGGCGTGCTGCTGATCGTTTACCTGGCCGCGGTGGCGGCGCAGCCCGCCATTCTGCACGTACTGCCCTCGTGGCTGCGCTGGTTCGGCGAACCGGGTTCGATGGCGACGACCGCGATCGTGGTAGCGGTGCTGGTCGCGGTGTGCGTGATGACCTTCCGGGCCAATACCAGCCACCGCCTGGTCGGGGTTTCGTTCAGCGTGATCGCGGTTCTGATCAGCATGAGCGCGGTGCTCGGCCTCAGCGCGTACTGGGCTTGCCACGACGCCAACCACCCCGCTGTCTTCACGCCGCTGATGTTGACGGCCCAGCTGATCAAGGGCAGCAGCGGCGACTACTCACTGGGCGGCCACGTGTGCCCAAGCCCCACCCCGGTCGGCCTCGAAGTGGCGCGGATGGCCGCGGTCTCGGCGATCTTCACCGGGTTGGGTGGTGTCGTGGTCGGCGTGTTCCGGTCGCAGGTGGACCGGTTGCGGGCCAACCTCGCCGATTCCGTGACCGCCGTCGTCGGGGTCGACAACGACACCGAATCGATGATCAGCGGGATCGCGCGGACGCTGGATCGGCGCAGCACGCTGGTGGTGATCACCGGCGCCGGCGACGATCGCGTACAGCGGGTCCGCCGGCTGGGCGCGCGAGTGGTGTTGGCGGACTTCAATACTCCGTCCACCCTGGTGTCGTTGCGGCTGTGGCGGCATCTCGGACGGCTGTACCTGATGGCGCCCGACCCGGCGACCAATCTGCTGTGGCTGGACCTGATCAGTCGCCGGCTCGCCGAGGTCGGCACCAAGCAGCGGCTGCCGCTGATCGTGCGCATCGACGACCCATGGCTGGCCGAGGCATGGCGTGCTCAGCAGTTCGGCGGTGCCGACACCCGGTGGGCCGCCGATGTCGTCGGCAAATACGAGGTGACCGCCGGGCGGCTACTCGACAGCGTCATCGCGGCAAAAGATATTAAACGGGTATTCGTTTGCGGCACTTCACAATTGACCTTGGCGCTGTGCGCCGACCTGACCCGTCGCGCCCTGGAGCGCGACTTTTACTCAGCGCCCGGCGAGACGCCGCTGCCCGCCCTCACCCTGGTCGAGAGAAATGCGGACGAGTACCTGCAGGATCACGAATTCTACCGGCAGCAAGCAGGATTCATGTCAGACGGACCGCAGATCGACGCGATCACCGAGGCCCCGACCGTACCGACCCTGCTGCGACTGATCGGCGACGACGACCCGGAAACCAGCGCCGTGATCCTGGTCGACAGCAATGCCTCCACGACGGGCACCCGGCTGGCCGCTCGTTTCCCCGGGATGCCCGTCTACGCCTGGGATCTCAACACCAACATCGCCGACGACGCGATCCAGATTGTCGGCATGCTGCAGCCCTATTCCCTGGTTTTGGACACCCTTGAGGGCCAGGTACAGGACGCGTGGGAACGCGCAGCGAGGCTGATTCACGAGCGGTACGTCGCGACCATCGACCCGACGTGGACGCGCGGCCCGGCTTCGGTCCCGTGGACCGAGCTCGACGAGTTCTACCGTGGCTCCAACCGGCGCCAGGTACGCAATGCGCTATGGATGGTGGAACAGATCGCCGGCCACACCTGGAACACCTGGGGCAACCCACCGGCGCAGTTATCCGGACGCGACATGGCGAATCTGCCGCCGCTGCAACAGCTTGACCTGATGGGCTTCGACGAGGCCTCCGCGCTGGACATGGCCAAGGCCGAACACGAAGACTGGTGCCGCTACTACCGTCGCAACGGCTGGAAATACGGCTCGCCGCGCGACGACGCGCGCAAGATCCACGACAAGATCGTGGATTGGTCAGTGGTGGAGAGCAACCCCGACCTGCTCAACGCGGCCGTGCGCAGTTTGGCGGCCACGCTGTGGAGCTTGCGCCAACTCGGCTATCGCTCCCGTCCACTGTGGCAATCGTTCACCCGGGTCGGACTCGTCTCCGCCGAGCAGCGAGACACCCCGTGGACATGGAAGTCGGACTCGGGACACACCATGCAGGCCGAGGCCGGCGACTGGGCGGTGCAGCTCGACGGAAAGACGTGGTCGGTCCGCGACGACATCTTCCGCGATACCTACGAACCGGCCGGTGACGGGCAGTGGCGCCGCAAGGGACGCGTGCAAGCCCGGCCAGCGCATGCCGGCGAGACCGTGAACACCCTCGAGGGGCCGACGGTGGCCGCCGAAGGCGACTGGGTGGTGCGCGGCGTGGACGGTGAGCAATGGCCGGTCCCAGCTAAAGAGTTCGCGCAGCGGTATACCGAATTTCGTCAGCCGGCAGACGCCGACGCGCAGGACAGGGTTGATAGCTGACAGCCCGATTGCTGTGGATAGCACCATGCGCTACCGTCTCAGCACGGATTCGCCGTGTTAGCTCCCTGTGTCTCAGTTGAGGAGACTGCTATGGCCATATTCATCAGCTACTCGAGCCAGGACAGGTCGTCGCTGGAAGCCCTGACGACCGCGCTGAAGCGTGCGCAGCAGCAGGTCTGGTTCGATCAGGAGCTCGGTGGCGGCGACGCCTGGTGGAACGCCATCCTAGAGCAGATCCGCTCGTGCGATGTGTTCATCGTCGCGCTGTCGAACAACTGGCTACTGTCCAAGCCCAGTCTGGCCGAGCTGCGTTATGCGCAGGCCCTGAACCGGCCGATTCTTCCGGTGCGGGTCGGGCCTGTGGACAGCATGCGGGTCAATCCCGTAGCCACCCTGCAGATCATCGACTACACGAACCCGACCGTCGACGCCGGCATCCAGCTGGTCACCGCCATCCACGGGCTGGCGGCCAAGGCTCAGCCGCTGCCGTCGCCGCTGCCCGAAGAGCCGCCGGTGCCCTTCGGCTACATCACGCGGTTGGGCAACACGCTTGCCGAAAAGGAGCTCAGCCCCCAGCAGCAGCTGCAACTATTGGTCGAGCTGCGATCGGGACTCGATGAGGACGGCGACGATCCGAGCGCGCGGGGCGACATCGCCCAGCTGCTGCGCATGCTGCGCCTGCGCCACGACGTCACGTACCGCACCCGCAGCGAAATCGACAATGTGCTGGCAGAGATCGAGGCCAAGGACAAGCCCGCGGCTAAGCCGGCCGCACCCGCTGCCAAGGCGGCCCCGCCGACGCAGCCCAGCGCCGCCCCGCGGCCGCCGGCGAGTCAACCCACCCCCGCGGCACCAGCTGGTGGCCAATCTAACAAGCGTCTGCTCATCATCGGCGGTGCGGCGCTAGCCGTCGTGGTGGCGATCGTGTTGATCGTCGTCTTTGCCACGCAGGGCGGTGGCGGTGGCGCCAAAAAGCCGGCCGCAAAACCGGGAACAGCAACATCCTCCGCCGGAGCCGGCGGAGGAACAACGGCGCGCTTGGAGCCAGTTCTGTTGGGAGTCCAGGAAATCAGCAGTATCTTGGACGACCCCAACATGGTGGCTTCCGGGCACGGCGATCAACTGCGTCCCGCGCAGGGAACGTCGTCCATTCCGGACTGCACCGGATTTTTCGAGCCGCTTGAGGAAAGCGTCTACAAGCCGCACGGCGCAACCGAATCGCGCTTCGACATATTCAAGACCAAAGACAGCGAAACAGGCTCCCGGGTTGTCGAAGCCGCGGCGGCGTTCCCGACGGCCGATAAGGCCCGGCAGTTCGTCGAGGCGTCGGCCGCTAAGTGGCGGGCGTGCGCCAATCAAACCGTGAAGTTCACCAGCTCGGGCAAGGCCGCCGAGTGGAACGTGGGAGAGCTCACCGGCGCGGCGCCGAAGATCACCATGGTGCGCACGTTGGCCGACGGCAGCGGCCGCACCTGCCAGCATGTGCTGAGTGCCGTGGAAGACGTAGTTATCGACGTCGCGGCGTGCGGGCCGCAGAGCAGCGACGGAGCCGCCAGGATCGCCGATCAGATGGGCACCAAAGCGAAGAGGTAGCACACCGCACCGACGCTGAACATGGAACGGCCCCCGAGCGATGTCCCGGTTGGACAGACCGGAAACTCGGGGGCCGGGTGGCTGCGGGGAGTTCGCCAGCGCGCGTTGTCGCCAGCTCTTCCGAGCCAATTGCAGCAGCTAGCGCGCAGCCACCTCACATGTCCATGAAGCTATCAATTTCGCGGACCACCTCCTTCCCTGTGTACGGCCGACCGTACCCGCACTTCGGCCTGCCGACAACAGATTTAGCGGTCGCTGACGATGGCGGCATCCACCAACTCGGCAACCGCGGGGGCAAGCGGCGAACGCGGTAACCGCCGACCGTCAAGCGTGTGCACGCGGGCGGCCAGGGTCATGCTGGAAATAAGCCAGATTCCCTGGGCGTCAAAGAGATCGGTGACGCGCAGCGCCCGGTAGTCGCAGTCATAACCCTTGTCCCGGGCGACTTCGAAAAGCGCTTGTTGCGTGGTGCCGCGCAGGATCGGATACCACGGCGGCGGGGTCAGCAGGCACGGCGACTCCTGACCGTCCACGGCGATCACCACCGTCGAACGGGGGCCCTCCAGGACGTAGCCGTCCGAACTGACGAAGATGACGTCACCGGCGCCCTGCCGGGCGGCGTGGCGCAGGACGGCCATGTTGACCGCGTAAGAAAGCGTCTTGGCTCCTGCCAGCAGCCAGGGCATCGCGTCGGCGCCGACGGCGGGCAACCCGCGATCCAGCGTGATCACCGATACTCCGTCGCGGCGGACCGCCGCCACCCGCTCGGGTACCGGGTTGACCATCACATAAGCCGTCGGGACCGTCGGGGAGCTCTCCCGGCCACGGGTGTAGATCAGCCGCAGCGCGCCCTCATCAGCGGTGCCGCCGGACCACTGCCGAGTCGCCGCCTCGATCGCGTGCCGCCAGCTGGGCAGGTCGGGTTCGGGCAGGTCCATCAACCGCGATGAGTGGGTGAGTCGCTGCAGGTGCGGCTCCACCAGACAAGCGCGGCCGTCGCGGACCAGCAGCGTCTCGAAGACGCCGTCGCCGCGTACCACCGCGAGGTCGTCGGCGTGCAGCAGCGGCGTTCCAGGCTCGAGCACCTTTCCGTCGAGCGTGACCACCACACCAGTCATGACCCAGCAGCCTAGACCCGCGCCTTGGACGTCGAACGTGACGCTGCAGTCACCCTCGGCGCCGAACGCGACGCTGACGTCACATTCGGCAAGCGACGCTCCGTAGAGTGGCGGAGTGACCGCAGTAGCAGCTCCCGACCCCGGGCCCGACGCCGGCGCGATCTGGCATTACGGCGATCCGCTGGGCGAACAGCGCGCGGCGCAAACCGACGCCGTGCTGATCGACCGCTCACATCGCGCCGTGATCACCCTGACCGGCGAAGACCGGCAGACCTGGTTGCACACCATCTCCACCCAGCACGTCAGTGAGTTACTCGAGGGCGCCAGCACACAGAATCTCAGCCTGGACGGACAGGGCCGCGTCGAGGACCACTGGATCCAGACCGAACTGGGCGGCACCACGTACCTCGACACCGAGCCCTGGCGGGGCGAGCCGCTGCTGGACTACCTGCGCAAGATGGTGTTCTGGTCTCAGGTCACCGCGGAGGCCGGCGACCTGGCGGTGCTGTCGCTACTGGGGCCCCGGCTGGCTGACCAGCAATTACTCAACGCTATGGGACTGCACGCCCTTCCCGACACCGCGGCGGTGCCGGTCAGCCGCGGCTTCGTCCGCAGGATGCCGGGCTCACCTGCCGGCTACATCGAACTGGACCTGCTGGTACCGCGCGGCGAGGTGGCGGATTGGCAGCAGCGCCTGACCCAGGCGGGGGCCCGGCCGGCCGGCGTCTGGACCTATGAGGCCCATCGGGTGGCGGCCCTGCGCCCACGCCTTGGAGTCGACACCGACGAACGCACGATTCCGCACGAGGTGGGCTGGATCGGCGAACCCGGCGCCGGCGCCGTCCACCTCGACAAAGGCTGCTATCGCGGGCAAGAGACAGTGGCCCGGGTGCACAACCTGGGCAGGCCGCCCCGAATGCTGGTGCTACTGCACCTGGATGGGTCGGCCGACCGGCCGTCCACCGGCGACGCGGTCCTGGCCGGCGGTCGCGCGGTGGGGCGGCTCGGCACGGTGGTCGAGCACGTCGACCTCGGGCCGGTAGCGCTGGCCCTGGTCAAACGTGGTCTGCCGGCCGAAACCGAACTCGCGACGGGCCCAGAGGGGGACGTCCCCGCGGTGATCGATCCTGAGTCGATGCCGGCCACCGATGGAATGGGCGCCGGGCGGCTGGCTGTCGAGCGGTTGCGAAGCGGGTCGACCCGGCAGGCAGGGCCAACCCACGCCTAGGCGCGAGGCACGGTAAACTGTCGTCAGGACAATAACGACACAAGAGATCGGAGCCGCCTACTCGTAGGCCGCTCCGTTATTTCGCGAGGGGGTTCCCCCATGGGCCGCGGCCGGGCTAAGGCAAAGCAGACCAAGGTTGCTCGAGAACTGAAATACAGCTCCCCCCAGACCGACTTCCAGCGGCTACAGCAGGAGCTGTCAGGGACGAGCACCGATGAGTCCGACGGCGACAGCTCCGACGACTCCTGGCACGACGAAGACGACTGGCGTCGCTAGAACCGTCTGCCCGCGTTAGGGCCCGGTTCCTAGAACCTCGGGTGCTGCCCGACCAACTTGGCCCGCGGGCCTTCCTTTCCGCCCTTGCAGATGGTCCCGAGGACCCAGCAGTCCAGGTGCCGCGCGGTCAGGATGGCCAAGGCGCGGTCGGTGTCCTCTGGGGCCACCACCGCGATCATGCCGACGCCCATGTTGAACGTCTTTTCCATCTCAGCCCGGGTGACCCGGCCGCGCTGCGCGATCATGGCGAACACCGGCGCGGGCGTCCACGTGCCGCGGTCCGCCTCGGCAACCAGCCCGTGCGGAATGACGCGCTCCAAGTTGCCGGCCAGCCCGCCGCCCGTGACGTGACAGAACGTCCGGACATGAGTCTCGGCGGCCAGCGCCAGGCAGTCCTTGACATAGATCCTGGTGGGCTCGAGCAGTTCTTCGCCCAGGGTGCGGCCGAACTCCTCCACATACCCGGCCAGGTTCATCCGGTCGATCTCCAGCAGCACCGAGCGGGCCAGCGAGTAGCCGTTGGAATGCAGGCCCGACGAGCCCATCGCGATGATGACGTCCCCCGGTTTGACGCGGTCGGGGCCCAGAATGTTGTCCGCTTCGACCACGCCCACACCAGTGGCCGACAGGTCGTAGTGATCCGGTTCCATCAGCCCCGGATGTTCGGCGGTCTCGCCGCCCAATAAGGCGCAGCCCGCCCGCATGCAGCCCTCGGCGATACCGCCGACGATTGCGGCCAGCCGTTCGGGCACCGTGCGGCCGACGGCGATGTAGTCCTGCAGGAACAGCGGCTCAGCGCCGCACACCACCAGGTCGTCGACCACCATCGCGACCAGATCCAGGCCGACGGTGTCGTGCTTATCCATCGCTTGGGCCACCGCGAGCTTGGTACCGACGCCATCGGTGGAAGCGGCCAGCACCGGTTCGCGGTAGTCGCCGCGCAGTGCGAACAACCCGGCGAAACCGCCGAGCCCGCCGCGCACTTCGGGTCTGGTGGCCTTGGTGGCCAGCGGCTTGAACAGCTCTACGGCGCGGTCACCGGCTTCGATGTCCACCCCGGCCGATGCATAGGTGATGCCCTGGTTGTCCGGTCGCAGGTATTGGCCGGCTCCGGAACCTTGATCCGTCATCGCGATAAAGGCTACCGGGCCATCCGCGGCGCCGGTATCAGGTGCCGGTGCTGTCGCTAATGCGGAACTGGAACTTCATCGGCGGCGAGCTCGCCCAGCCCGGCCCCGCGGGCCGCATTGGTGAGCATATGCTCGACGACGTTCTTGCCGAGCGCGGTTTCGCCGGGCAGTTCGATCGGATACACGCCGTCGAAGCAGGCGGTGCACAACCGCGACGCGGGTTGCTCGGTCGCGGCGATCAGTCCACGCAGCGAGATGTAGCCCAGCGTGTCGGCGTTGATGGCATGCCGTACCGCTTCGAGCATTTCGCCGCCGTCCTCGACCGCGTTGGCGATCAGCTCCGCCGGCGACGGGAAGTCGATACCGTAGAAGCACGGCCACTTGACCGGCGGTGAGGCGATCCGCACGTGCACCTCAAGCGCACCGGCCTCACGCAGCATCCGCAACAGCGCGCGCTGGGTGTTGCCCCGAACGATCGAGTCGTCGACGACGATGAGCCGCTTGCCGCGGATCACCTCTTTGAGCGGGTTGAGCTTGAGCCGGATGCCCAGTTGGCGGATGGTCTGTGACGGCTGAATGAAGGTCCGCCCGACGTAGGCGTTCTTCATCAGGCCCTGTCCGTAGGGAATGCCGGACTCTTGGGCGTATCCCACCGCTGCCGGAGTGCCGGATTCGGGCACGCCGATCACCAGGTCCGCGTCCACCGGGCATTCGCGGGCCAGCTGGCGACCGATTTCCAGCCGGGAGGCGTGCACCGAGCGGCCGGCGATCGTGCTGTCCGGCCGGGCCAGGTAGACGTATTCGAAGATGCAGCCTTTGGGCGTGGGATTGGCGAAGCGGGTGGAACGCACGCCGTCGGCGTCAATCGCCAGCAATTCGCCCGGCTCGATGTCACGAACGAACGAGGCGCCGACGATATCGAGCGCGGCCGTTTCGGAGGCCACCACCCAGCCGCGATCCAGCCGTCCCAGCGACAGCGGCCGCACCCCGTGCGGGTCGCGACACGCATAAAGCGTGTTCTCGTCCATGAAAGTCAGGCAGAACGCTCCGCGGACGGTCGGCAGCAGTTCCAGTGCCGCCTGCTCCAGGGTCGCATCGGCCGCACCGTGGGCCAGCAGTGCGCCGAGGATGTCAGAGTCCGTCGTCGCCGGGGCCGGGCAGCGCCTGGCGATCAGGCCGGCGTCGCGGGCGCGGGCCGCCAGGGCGGCCGCATTGACCAGATTGCCGTTGTGGCCCAATGCGACGCCGGTGCCGGCGGCGGTGTTGCGGAATACCGGCTGGGCGTTTTCCCAGGTGGTGTCGCCGGTAGTGGAGTAGCGGCAGTGGCCGATGGCGACGTGCCCCTGCATGGCAGCCAGCGTCTGCTCGTCGAATACCTGGCTGACCAGGCCTAGGTCCTTGAAGACCAGTACCTGGGAGCCGTCGGCGACGGCGATTCCCGCGGCTTCCTGACCGCGATGCTGCAACGCGTACAGGCCGTAATAGGTGAGCTTGGCGACATCTTCACCCGGGGCCCAAACCCCGAACACACCACACTCTTCACGGGGCGAACTCAGGTCTTGCTCGGGCTGCTGATCGGTCACGGTTTGGCGGCTCCCTGGGGCGCGATTAGTGACGTAACGGAGTTTACGGGCAACACGCCCTCCTCGCCGAATCAGACGTGGCCGATGATTATGGACAAACTGTCCATTGACCGTGAACGCACAGATCAGCCACGTTATTTCAGGCCAAATTCACCAGCGGCAACCACTGCTCGATTTCACCGGCCCGCGCGCCGGAAAGGGTCAGCGACCCCGTCGCCGCCGCTTCGGCGAGCCCGAGCAGCCCGGTGGCCACCAATAGCCACGTGCGCGGATCGGTTTCGACGACGTTGGGTGGTGTGCCACGGGTGTGTCTGGGCCCGGGCACACACTGCACCGCGACAAACGGCGGTATCCGGACCTCGACGCTGGCGCCGGGGGCCAACGCGGTCAGCGTGCGTGCGGTGAGCCGAACCGCGGTGGCCAAAGCGGCGCGGTCAGGCGCCGGCAGCGATTCGTCGCGCAACCAGTCGGCGATGGCCAACACGACTTGCCGGGTCTTTGCCGGATCGGCTCTGTCACGGGCAGCCATACCTTAGGGTCTCAGAATCATGGAGCGTCGCCGTCTGGGCAGGCGGCCACCGTACAAGATCATCGGCCTGGTAGCGCTGATGGCGGTAACGCTTGCCCTGATGGCCTTGTACGGCCAGTTCCGCGGAAGTTTCACCCCGAAGACCAAGCTCACGATGATTGCTCCGCGAGCGGGTTTGGTGATGGATCCCGGCGCGAAGGTCACCTACAACGGGATGCAGATCGGCCGGGTGTCCAGCATCTCCGAGATCACACATCAGGGCGTGCCGGCGGCCAGGGTGGTGCTGGACGTAGATCCCAAGTACATCGCGTCCATTCCGGCCAACGTCGCGGCCGAAATCAAGGCAACCACCGTGTTCGGCAACAAATATGTGTCACTGACGTCGCCGGAGAACGCTGCAGCCCAACGCATCACGACCGCCACGGTGATCAATGCGACGAAGGTGACGACGGAGTTCAACACGTTGTTCCAGACGCTGACGTCGATCGCCGAGAAGGTGGATCCGGTCAAGGTCAACGTGACCCTGAGCGCAGCCGCTGCGGCCCTGAGCGGGTTGGGTGACAAGTTCGGCACTGCGGTGGTGAACGGCAACGCCATCCTCGACGAGGTGAACCCGCAGCTGCCGCAGGCTCGCCAGGACATCGCTTGGCTGGCGGCGCTGGGCGACGTCTACGCCGACGCGGCACCTGATCTGTTTGACGCACTCAATCACGCGGCGATCACCGCACACACCGTCGATCATCAGCGTGGCGATCTGGATGCGGCGTTGCTGGCGGCGGCCGGACTGGGTGTCGCCGGTTCGGACGTGTTGGGTCGCGGCGGTCCATACTTCGCCCGCGGAGCCGTCGACCTGGTCCCCACCGCCCAGCTGCTCGACGAGTACAGCCCCGAAATCTTCTGCACCATCCGCAATTTCCACGACGTGGCGCCTCGCATCTACAAAGCCGTCGGGGGCGACAACGGCTACTCGCTGGGCGCCGCATCCGGCAGTATCGCCGGTGCGCAAAACCCGTACATCTATCCCGAGAACCTGCCGCGGGTGAACGCGCGAGGCGGACCCGGCGGCCGGCCCGGATGCTGGCAACCGATCGTCCGGAACCTGTGGCCGGCTCCGCTTCTGGTGATGGATGTCGGCGCCAGTATGGTGCCCTACAACCATTTCGAACTGCCCTCGCCGATGCTCCTCGACTACGTGTGGGGCCGCCAACTGGGCGACAACACGATCAATCCCTGAAGATTGGCAACATGACACTGCTGCCCCTACGCGCGCTGGCCGCCGTGGCTGTGACCGTGCTGGCGCTGACGAGTTGTACCGGCGGGCGTCCGGGAGCGAGCAAACCGAGCGCCGGGTGCCGGACCGTTGCCGCCGATCCCGCTTGGTACGGCGATAACCGCGACCGGATCAACGGGATGATCAAACAACTGGGCACGTGCGGCAAAACCGGATCCGTCGCCGCCGGCGCTCCCCTGGCGTTGTTCGACTGGGACAACACGACGGTGCGAAACGACATCGGCCACGCGACGTTCTTCTGGGTGATCCGCAACTCAAAGATTCGCCAACCCTCGGACTGGGGAACCACCAGCCAATTCCTCACCGCGCCGGCGGCCGCGGCACTAGCCGCCGCCTGTGGTGCCCTGGCGGCCCCCGGCCAGCCGTTGCCGACCGGTGCGGCAACGGGCACCGGGTGCGCAGACGAGCTGGTGTCCATCTACAACGACGGGCAGACCCGCTCGGGCGCAACGGCATTCGACGGGTATAACCACCGCCGGTTCAAACCCGTCGATGCCTGGTTGCTGCAATTGCTCGCCGGCTGGACCGACGCCGATGTGAGCGGATTCGCCGCCGCAGCACGGCAGCAGAATCTGGACGCCGCCCAAGGCGCCGAGCAGACCGTGGGCAGCACCCGCCAAACCGGCTGGGTGCGCTACTACCCGCAGATGCGCGACCTGATCGGAACCCTGCAGGCCAACGGGTTCGACGTGCGCATCATCTCCGCCTCTCCGGAGGCGGTGGTTCAGGTGTGGGCGGCCGACGTCGGCGTCGGCGCCGACCGGGTGATGGGCGTTCGCACCGATCACGACGGCGACGTGGTGACCACCCGCCTCGCGCTGTGCGGCGGAGAGACGAGCATGCCCTTCAACGAAGGCAAACGATGCCGGGTCAACGAGCAGGTGTTCGGTGTGCAGGGCCCGGCGGCGTTCCAGCCGCTGCCGCCGGAGCGGCGTCAGGTGTTCGGCGCCGGCGACTCCGACGGAGACGTGTCGTTCACCATGGACGCCACCGCGCTGCGACTCGTGCTCAACCGCAACCAGATCGAGCTGATGTGCCGGGCCTACGCCGACTCCGACGGCAAGTGGTTGGTCAATCCGACGTTCATCAATCCGCTTGGCATGAGCCCGCCCTATCCATGCGCGACCCAGGGTTACGACGAGCCCGACGGCGGTCAGTCGCCGCTGCGGATACCCACCGGGCCCGACGGGAAGCTCGTCCCCGACCAGCCGGACCGGGTGTACCGAATGTGACGCAGCTGCGACGGGCGGGTTTCCAGAAGGTGTCTGCCGCACGCTAAATCCACTGTCCTGCAAGAGTTATCGCTATAACCGCATAACTTCTTGTGAATCTTTGTAAATGCCTGGTCGCCGCGGTGCGCGGGCGACGGATGTGTGAGATCCTCTCCGGTGCCGTACTCCCAACTCACTAAGGCGGTGTTCCGAATGCCCAAATTCATGTCGCACGAAGGCGTTCCGCCCGCCATGAATCCCATCATTGTAACTAGGCGCGGCAAGATCGCCCGCCTGGAATCCAGCCTGACCCCGCACGAGGCCCAGATCGAGGACCTGGTGTTTCTGCGAAAAGTATTGACCAAGGCCGACATTCCGTTCCTGCTGATCCGCAATCACAAAGGCCGCCCAGTGCTGGCGATCAACATCGAACTGCGCCCCGCGGTCGAACGCGCGCTTGCCGCGGCATGTGCCACCGAGCCGATGTACGCCAAAACCATTGACGAGCGTGGTCTTTCCCCGGTCCTGGTGGCTACGGGCGGGCTCTCTCGGCTGGTCGATCCGCACATCGTGCGGCTATACCGGCGCCGGATCGCGCCGGGGGGATTTCGCTACGGGCCGGCCTTCGGTGTGGAGATCCAGTTCTGGGTGTTCGACGAAGACTTGATCCGTTGCCCGGTGGAGAATTCGCTCACCCGCAAGGTGCTGCCCCGCGCGGAGCTGGTCCCGGCGACCGTCAAGCTGCACGGGTACAAGTGGGCGACCATCGAGGGGATGTTCACCCCGCATGCCAGCGACGTGACCTTTGACATCGACCTGGTGTTCTCCTGGGTCGACGGCAACGACCCCGAGTTCCGTGCGCGCCGCGCCGCGCAGATGTCCCAGCACGTGATCGGCGAAGGCGACGACGCCGACGCCCGCATCCGCCAGATCGACGAGCTGAAATATGCGCTGCGCTCGGTGAACATGTTCGCGCCGTGGATCCGTCGCATCTTCATCGCCACCGATTCGGCACCGCCGCCATGGCTGGCCGAACACCCGAAGATCACCATCGTGCGTGCCGAGGACCACTTCTCCGACCCGGCCGCACTGCCCACCTACAACTCGCACGCGGTGGAAAGCCAGCTGCACAACATTCCGGATCTGGCCGAGCATTTCCTCTACTCCAACGACGACATGTTCTTCGGGCGACCGCTGAAGGCCAGCATGTTCTTCTCACCGGGCGGGGTCAGCCGGTTCATCGAGGCCAAGACCCGAATCGGGCTGGGCGCCAACGACCCCACCCGCAGCGGCTTCGAGAATGCCGCCCGGGTGAATCGCGGGCTGCTGTACGAGCGGTTCGGGCAGGTGATCACTCGTCATCTCGAGCACACCGCGGCACCCTTGCGCAAGAGCGTGCTAACCCAGCTGGAGCGGGAATTCCCAGAGGAATTCGCGCGCACGCAAGCCAGTGCATTCCGTTCGGGCACCGACATTTCGGTGACCAATTCGTTCTATCACTACTACGCGCTGATGACCGGTCGCGCCGTACCGCAGGAAAAGGCGAAGGTGCTCTATGTCGACACCACCACCTATGCGGGCCTGGGATTGCTTCCCGAATTGCGCAAGGGACGCGGATACGACTTCTTCTGCCTCAACGACGGCAGCTTCCCCGAGGTTTCCGCAGCCGAGCGTGCCGAACTGGTAATCACCTTCTTGGAGCGGTACTTCCCGATCCCCGCACCCTGGGAGAAGGTGGCCGCCGACCTCAGCCGGCCGGATTTTGCGGTCCCGACGGTGTCAACACCATCGGAGGGTGGCTGAACAGCGAATCCCGCCGGGACGGCTCAATAAAGATGCCGCTCTGGGTGATTTCGCGTTTCGACTGCTCGGGCGAGACGAAGGTGCCCACCGTCTGACCCCCGCCAAGCGGAACCACCGAGTGCACGACGGTGTCCTGGTAGACGTGCACCAGGTTGCAGCCCTGGGCGCCGTCTCGGCCGCGGGTACCTCCGGCGGCCACAGTGAGGTCTTGGGTGTAGCAGGTGGCCGAGGCCACCGACACCGGGATGCCGACGAAAGTCGCGTTGGTTGAGTAATGCAGGTGCCCGCCGAGAATCGCGCGGACGTCGCTGCCCTTGAGCACCCGCCCCAGCGCAGCCTGGTCGCGCAACTCCACCGTGACGGCCATGTCCAGCACGCTCGGAATCGGTGGATGATGCAGCGCCAGAATGGTGCCGTCCGGCACCGGCGTCGCCAATTCGGCGGCCAGCCAATCCAATTGGGCCGCCCGGACTTCACCGTAGTGGTGTCCGGGTACCGAGGTGTCCAAGGTGATGATGCGCAGGCCGTCGATCATCCGCACCCGGTCAAGGGGGGCCATCGACGGCGCCTCGTCCAGCAGGAACCTGCGTAGTTCGGCGCGATTGTCATGATTGCCCATCACCCAAACAAGTTCGGCGCCAAGCGCTTCGGCGAACGGCTCGACCAGGTCGCGGAGCTTGCGGTAGGCCTCCGGCTCACCCTGGTCGGCCAGGTCGCCGGTGAAAACGATTGCGTCGAAACGCAGCCCGGAAGCTTTTAACTGGTGAAGCAGGTCGCCCAGCCGGTCGTCGGCGGCTACCGCACCGTAGAGCGGGCGATCCCCTGCGATGAGATGAGTGTCGCTGATATGTAGGAGAACGTAATCCGGCCGCGGATGCTCCGCGGCCCTAAGTCTGTGCACCGGAGGTGCCACACCCTTTCATTGCTTGTTGAAGCTTGTCGATTTTTGACGCGGGCTAACGAGTATAGCGGCGCTGGATGACCAAAGCGGCCATCGCGCCGGTCTCGTTGATGGCCAGGTGCACCAACATCGGTGCGGCCAGGCTGCCGCAACGTCGCGCCAGCCAGCCGAACAACCAACCGGCAATGCCGGTGACCAGGACCGTCGGTAGCAGCGGCTGCCCCGTCGCGCGCGCGTCCGGGATGTGGGAGAGGCCGAACGCGGCGGCTTGCAGCATTTGCCCGCCGGACGAAGCCAGCGCCCCGCGAAACGCGGTCTCCTCGGCCCAGACCGTGCCCAACGGTATCTGCACTGCCAGCCAGCCACGTACCGACGACGGCATTTCGCGCGCCGACATCGCGAGCCGAACCGGCGACATCGACGTCGAGGCCGCGATGGCGGTCACCACCACCGCCGCGACCGCTGACCCCAGCCGCAACCCCGCCCACAGCCGTGGCGGTTTCAGTCCCAGCGGCGCCCGGGTGGCAACTACCAGCGCGGCTCCGAGAGCGGCTTGCAGCGGTGTCCGCCACCCGGTTGGAAGCCGTGGGCTGGCGAAACTCCAAGCGACCAGGCCCGCGGCCAGGCTCAGCGCACTCGGCCGGCTTATCCGAAGAATCGCGGCAGCACCGCCTCGGACGTCGCACGCAGTTCGGCCAGCGACACCGTGAACAGGCCCTGCACTTCGATCTCGTCGGAGGCCTGGTCGACGACACCGATACGGACCGCGGGCAGGCCACGCGCCTCGCACATAGAACGGAATCGACTCTCCTCGGTGCGCGGCACGGCGACCAATACCCGGCCCGCCGATTCGGAGAACAGCAGCACGAACGGATCGTGGTCCTCGGGAAGTACTATCCGACAGCCGGTTTCGCCGGCCAGCGCAGCTTCCACGATCGCCTGGGCCAGGCCGCCTTCGGACAGGTCGTGCGCCGCGGACACCAGCCCGTCGCGCGATGCCGCCGTCAGCACGTCGGCCAATAACTTCTCGCGTGCCAGATCGACCGAGGGCGGCAGCCCACCCAGATGGTCGGCCGTCACCTGCGCCCAGATCGATCCGTCGAACTCGTCGCGAGTGTCCCCCAGCAGTATCAGCGTTTCACCCGGCTCGGTGCCCAGCCCGGTCGGAAGACGTCGGCTCACATTGTCGATGACGCCAAGCACTCCGACCACCGGCGTGGGCAGGATGGCCATAGATCCGGTTTGGTTGTAGAAGCTGACGTTGCCGCCGGTTACCGGAATCCCAAGGGCCGCACAGCCGTCGGCCAGGCCACGCACCGCCTGGGAGAACTGCCACATGACCCCCGGGTCTTCGGGCGAGCCGAAGTTGAGGCAGTTGGTGACCGCGACGGGTGTGGCGCCGGTGGCGGCGACATTGCGGTAGGCCTCGGCCAGCGCGAGCTGGGCACCGGTGTAGGGATCGAGCTTGGTGTAGCGGCCCGAGGCGTCGGTCGACAGCGCAATGCCGCGGCCGGTGGACTCGTCGATGCGCAACACACCGCCGTCGGCATGCTCGGCCAGCACGGTATTGCCACGCACGTAGCGGTCGTACTGATCGGTGATGAACGCGCGGCTGCACAGGTGCGGACTGTCAAGCAGCGCTAGCAAAGTCGCGCGCAGCTCGTCGCCGGTTTTCGGGCGCGGCAACCCGGCCGAGGTATCGGCGTTGAGGGCGTCCTGTGATTCCGGACGGGCCACCGGGCGCTGATACACCGGGCCCTCGTGGGCGACCGTGCGCGGCGGCACGTCGACGACGGTCTCGCCGTGCCAGGTGATCTGCAGCCGGTCGCCGTCGGTGACCTCGCCGATCACGGTGGCCAGTACCTCCCATTTACGGCACACCGCGAGGAAGGCGTCCACGTTTTCCGGCGCGACGACAGCGCACATGCGTTCCTGCGACTCGCTGCACAGCACCTCGGCCGGTGTCATGTCCTTGGCCCGCAGCGGCACGGTGTCCAGCTGGATGGCCATGCCGCCATCACCCGCCGAAGCCAATTCCGATGTGGCGCAGGACAACCCGGCACCACCCAGATCCTGGATGCCGATCACCAGGCCGCCGGCGTAGAGCTCCAGGCAGCACTCGATGAGCACCTTCTCCATGAACGGGTCGCCCACCTGTACCGAGGGCAGCTTTTTGCGGGCCGGCCCCCCGCCGTCTTCAATATCAAAAGTGTCCGACGCCAGTACCGACACGCCGCCGATGCCGTCCAGGCCGGTGCGCGCGCCGAACAGGATGATCTTGTTGCCGGCGCCCGAGGCGAACGCCAAATGCAGGTCCTCCTGGCGCAATACGCCCACGCACATCGCATTGACCAACGGGTTGCCGGCATAGCTCGCGTCGAAGACGGTCTCGCCGCCGATGTTGGGCAAGCCCAGCGAGTTGCCGTAGCCGCCGATACCCCGGACCACGCCGTCGACCACGCGACGCGTATCCGGAGCGTCGGCAGCGCCGAACCGCAACTGGTCCATGACGGCCACCGGACGGGCACCCATGGCCATGATGTCGCGGACGATGCCGCCGACGCCGGTGGCCGCACCTTGGTACGGCTCGACGTAGGACGGGTGGTTGTGCGATTCCACTTTGAACGTGACGGCCCAGCCGTCACCGATGTCGACGACGCCGGCGTTCTCGCCGATGCCGGCCAGCATGCCGGCGCGCATCTCGTCGCTGGTCGTCTCGCCGAAGTAGCGCAGGTGAACCTTGGAGGACTTGTACGAGCAGTGCTCGCTCCACATCACCGAGTACATGGCCAGCTCGGTGTCGGTGGGCCGGCGCCCCAGGATGTCGCGAATACGCTGGTACTCGTCATCTTTCAGGCCCAGCTCGTGAAACGGTTGCGGCTGGTCGGGAGTGGTGGCGGCATGTTCGACGGTGTCGGTCACATGCGTGGGCGCGCTCGTCACGGACACAGTCTAGAGAAGATGTCTGCTGCACTTGCCGGCCAAAGCTGTCATAACGGCCGATCAACACTCCTAGGATTTGCTGGTACCGAATTTTTCCCACGGTGCCTGGACCGGACTCAATGGGAGAAGCAATGTCTTTGGTGATTGCGTCGCCGGACTTGGTGGCGGCAGCGGCCGCAGATCTCGCGGGTATTCGTGCGTCAATCAGCTCCGCCAGCGCCGTTGCGGAAATCCCGACTACGGGTGTCATGGCTGCCGGCGCAGATGCGGTGTCGGCGGCCATCGCGGCGTTGTTCGATACGCACGGGCAGGCGTATCAGATGTTGAGCGCTCAGGCGACGGCGTTCCACGACCAGTTTGTCCAGGCACTCGGCGTGGGCGCCAGCTCCTACGCTGCAGCCGAGGCGGTCAACGCAGCTCCGCTGCAGGCGATACAAGTCGCGGCGCAAAACGTGCTCAATGCGGTCAATGCGCCCGCCCAGGCGGTATTGGGCCGACCACTGATCGGCAACGGCACCGACGGGATGCCCAACAGCGGGCAGCCCGGCGGAGCGGGCGGATTGTTGTACGGCAACGGCGGTAACGGCGGGTCCGGCGCCGCGGGTCAGCCCGGCGGTAACGGTGGAGCGGCCGGGTTGATCGGCAACGGTGGGCGCGGCGGGGCCGGCGGGCCGGGCACGGTCAGTTCAGCACCCGGCAACCCGGGCGGAACCGGCGGGACCGGCGGCTGGCTGTTCGGCAACGGAGGTGCCGGCGGCCCCGGTGGCGTTGGAGCGAGTGCCGTCGGCGCCAACGGAGGGCAAGGCGGCGCCGGCGGCAATGCCGTCGGCCTGTACGGCAACGGTGGCCTCGGAGGTACTGGCGGCATCAGCGGACCCAATGGCGGCAACGGAGGAAACGGCGGCAGCGGCGGCCACGCCGGCTTGTTGGGCCAGGCTGGCGGCGGCGGTGACGGCGGCATCGGTGACGACAACGGCGGATCGGGCGGTAATGGCGGCAACAGCGGGCTGGTGGGTTACGGCGGTGCCGGCGGCAACGGCGGCTTCGGCAGCAATGGCGATGGCGGTGACGGCGGCCATGGCGGCACGAGTGGCCTGATCGGGAGCGGCGGAGGCGGCGGGATTGGTGGGTCTGCCGGCACCATTAACGGCAACGGCGGCAACGGCGGTGGGGGAGGCAACGGCGGGATGTTCGGCGACGCCGGCGACGGCGGCGATGGCGGCTTGGGCTTCAGCGGAGGGCTTGCCGGCAATGGAGGCAACGCATCGTTATGGGGCGACGGTGGTGCCGGCGGCAACGGGCAATTCGGCGCCGGCGGAACCTCCTCCGCCGGAGGTACCGGCGGTAACGGCGGCACCCTCGTCGGCAACGGCGGCGCGGGTGGCTCAGGTGGAGCTGGAATCCCGGGCGGCAAGGGCGGTAACGGCGGCAACGCGATCGGCTTATTCGGGTACGGCGGGGCGGGCGGCGTGGGCGGGGCTGGCCTAGCCGGCGGCATCGGCAGCAACGGTGGTGACGGCGGCAACGGCGGCACCGGCGGGCTGATCGGCGGCGGCGGCGCCGGCGGTGACGCGGGCACGAGTCTGGGGCTGCCGGCGGCCGGGGGTAACGGCGGTAGCGCCCAGTGGATCGGCAACGGCGGAAACGGCGGGGACGGCATCTTCGGCGGAGCTGGTGGTACGGGCGGTAAAGGCGGACAGCAGTTCGGCTCCGACGGCACGCCCGGGGCAAGCTAGCGTACGACCTGGTCTAGGGAGCCGACGAAATTGGACTGACTACCTCAATAGGGCAGCCGATGTAGTCCTGAATAATGATCCGATGTCCCGCCACTGGCCGCTGTTCGACCTGCGGATCACTACCCCGCGGTTGCAGTTGCGGCTGCCCGACGAGGAGCTGACCGACCAGCTGATCGACACCATTCTCGGTGGCGTGCACGACCCGGACCGGATGCCGTTCTCCATTCCGTGGACGCGAGCTCCGCAAGCCGACCTTCCGTTCAACACGCTGTCGTACCTGTGGCGGGAATTGGCTGGCTTCCGATGGTATGACTGGGCGCTGCCGCTGGCCGTCGTCGTCGACGGAAGAGCCATCGGCGTACAGGGGCTGCGAGCGAAGGACTTCCCCATCACCCGCCAGGTCGATTCCGGCTCGTGGCTCGGCCTGAACTATCAGGGCCAGGGCTATGGAACCGAAATGCGGGCAGCCGCCCTGTATTTCGCGTTCACCGAGCTCGGCGCGGCGGTGGCGACATCAGCGTCGTTCGTCGACAACCCGGCCTCTATCGCGGTGTCGCGGCGCCACGGCTACCAGGACGACGGCGCGGACCGATTGGCGCGCGACGGCGTGATGGTCGAGCAGCTGCGGTTTCGGCTAAGCCGCGACGAGTGGCAACGGCACCGTTCGGTCGACGTGCGGGTGGACGGATTCGACCGCTGCCGACCGCTCTTTCGACTCGACTACTGACCCACCACGCAGAACACGTTGCCTTCGGGGTCGGCCAGCACCACCCAGCGGAAGTTCTCGCCGACCTGGTGTCGTTCGACCTCGGTGGCACCGGCCGCGGTCAGCCGCGCCACTTCGCCGTCCACGTCAGCGGCGCTGAAATCGAGGTGCACCCGGTTCTTCCCGGGCGTTGGATCAGCGACCTTCTGGAAACCGAGCCGCGGGCCGTCGGGCCGTGCCACCGCGAAGAACTCGCCGGGCAGTAGCTCGTGCGTGGTACCACCGAAATTCTCGGCCCACCACCCGGACAACTTCGCCGGGTCGCCGGAGTCGAACGTCACCATCTCTACGTTGAGTGCCATGGCCGGATCGTAGGTCAGGCCGGTGACAAGAACGCCTGCAGCGCCGCCGCGTAGGCGGCCACGTCGTGAGCGCCCATCAGCTCACGCGCGGAGTGCATGGCAAGCTGCGCAGCGCCGACATCGACGGTGGGAATGCCGGTCCGCGCCGAGGCGAGCGGGCCGATCGTCGAGCCGCAGGGCAGGTCGGCGCGATGCTCGTAGCGCTGCAGCGCCACCCCGGCCTGCTCGCAAGCCAGTGCGAACGCCGCCGCCGTGCGACCGTCGGTGGCATAACGCAGGTTCGGGTGCACCTTGAGCACCGGGCCCGCGTTCACCTCGATCAGATGGTTGGGTTCGTGCCGCTCCGGATAGTTGGGGTGGGTGGCATGCGCCATGTCGGCCGAGGCGAGCAGCGACTCGGTCAGCTGTCGCAGGTAGTCCTCCCGGGTGCCGCCGGCCGCGAGCACAATGCGTTCCAGCACCGTGGACAGCAGGTTGGATTGGGCGCCATGCGCGGAGGATGAGCCGACCTCCTCGTGGTCGAAGACCACCAGCACCGGCAGGTACTTTTGCGGCTGCGCGGCCAGTAATGCTTCCAGACCCGCATAACAGCTGGCCTGGTTGTCCAGCCGCGGCGCACTGAGCAGGCCGGCATCGGCACCGATCACCGCCGACGGGGTTAAGTCATGGGTCATCAGGTCGGCGGCCAAGACGTCGGCTTCGGCGACTCCGGCCCACTCGGCGACATAGCCGAGGAACGAACCCACCTGCTGGCCCACGCCCCATACCGCGTTGAGGTGTCGTTGCGGATCCAGCGTGACGGACTTGCGGTCGTCCGCCAGATGGATGGCGAGCTGCGGGACGCGCAGGATCGGATCGTCTATCCGAACCAGCAGGTGTCGTACACCCCCGCCCTCGCGCACCGAGAGGCGCCCGCTGATCCCCAGGTCACGGTCCAGCCAGGAGTTCAGCCAGGCGCCGCCGTACGGCTCCAGGGCCACCACCTGCCAGCCGGCCACCGTGCGGTCGGGATGCTGCTTGACGCGCAGGTTGGGACTGTCGGTGTGGGCGCCGATGATCCGGAACGGGCCGGGCGAGCCATCGGACTGCCCGGCCGAATCCCAGGCGACCAATGACCCGGCTCGGACGGTGAAGTAGCGGCCCGGCTCTTCCGGCCAGCGGTCGGCCTCGTTGAGTTCGGTGTATCCGGCCTCGAGCAGCCGCGCGGCCACCGTCAGGCAGACGTGAAAAGGCGAGGGCGATACGTCGACAAATTCGCCCAGGCCAAGGGCGGTGGCCACCATGCACCCATGTTTAGCACCCGCCGGTGTCAAGACGTTAGGGTCGTGGCTGTGCCCGCTGTCCAGCCTCAGCCGGTTCTCGCGCCGTTGACGCCTGCCGCCATCTTCCTGGTGGCCACCATCGACGAGGGCGGTGAAGCGATCGTGCACGACGCGCTACCGGACCTGTCGGGGTTGGTGCGCGCGATCGGCTTTCGTGACCCGACCAAACGCCTATCGGTCGTCGCTTCGATCGGATCAGACGCCTGGGACCGATTGTTCGCCGGACCGCGACCCGCCGAACTGCATCCGTTCATCCCACTGGCCGGTCCGCGGCACGTCGCGCCGGCCACACCGGGTGACCTGTTGTTCCACATCCGCGCCGAAACGTTGGACGTCTGCTTCGAGCTGGCCGGCCGCATCCTGAAGTCGATGGCCGGCGCGGTAACGGTGGTCGACGAGGTGCATGGCTTCCGGTTCTTCGACAACCGGGATCTGCTCGGCTTCGTCGACGGCACCGAAAACCCGGACGGCCCAGTCGCCGTCAGCGCGACCGCGGTCGGCGACGAGGATCCGGACTTCGCCGGCGCCTGCTATGTGCACGTGCAGAAATACGTGCACGACATGCCGTCCTGGGACTCGCTTTCGGTCACCGAGCAGGAGCTGGTGGTCGGCCGGACCAAGCTGGAAGACATCGAACTCGGCGACGACAAGAAGCCGGCGAACTCTCACATCGCACTTAACGTCA
Source organism: Mycobacterium szulgai (assembly GCF_002116635.1). Taxonomy (GTDB): domain Bacteria; phylum Actinomycetota; class Actinomycetes; order Mycobacteriales; family Mycobacteriaceae; genus Mycobacterium; species Mycobacterium szulgai. The sequence continues at coordinate 240,020 of NZ_LQPW01000005.1, forward strand.
TCACCGACGATGACGGCAACGAACTGAAAATCGTGCGGCACAACATGCCGTTCGGCGAGGTCGGCAAGGGCGAGTACGGAACGTATTTCATCGGCTATTCGCGCACACCCGAGGTCACCGAACAGATGCTGCGCAATATGTTCCTGGGCGATCCGCCCGGTAACACCGACCGCATCCTGGACTTCTCCACCGCGATCACCGGTGGCATGTTCTTCTCGCCCACCGTCGACTTCCTCGACGATCCGCCGCCACTTCCTGGCCCGCAGGTGACCACTATTGCCGTTACGCCTGCATCTGACGACGGATCACTTTCGATCGGCAGCCTGAAAGGAACCTCCCGATGAACAATCTGTACCGCGATCTGGCACCGGTCACTGAAGCGGCTTGGGCCGAAATCGAATTGGAAGCATCGCGTACCTTCAAGCGTCACATCGCTGGGCGCCGGGTGGTCGACGTCAGCGAACCCGGTGGGCCGATCACCGCCGCCGTCAGCACCGGACGGCTGATCGACGTGGAGGCGCCCACCGACGGCGTCATCGCCCACCTGCGCGACAGTAGACCCCTGATCCGGCTCCGCGTTCCATTCACCCTGTCGCGCAACGAGATCGACGATGTCGAGCGCGGCTCGAACGACTCGGATTGGGAACCTGTCAAGAAGGCCGCCAAGAAACTGGCCTTCGTCGAGGATCGCGGGATCTTCGAGGGTTACGGCCCAGCGTCGATCGAGGGTATCCGGCGCGCCAGCTCCAACCCGACGCTGACGTTGCCCGACGACCCGCGCGACATCCCCGACGTGATCAGCCAGGCGCTGTCCCTGCTGCGGCTCGCCGGTGTCGACGGTCCGTATTCGGTACTGCTGTCTGCCGATGTATACACCAAGGTCAGCGAGACCACCGAGCACGGGTATCCGATCCGCGAGCATCTGAACCGGCTTGTCGACGGGGAGATCATCTGGGCGCCGGCCATCGACGGCGCATTCGTATTGACCACTCGCGGCGGTGATTTCGATCTGCAGCTGGGCACCGACGTCTCAATCGGCTACCTCAGCCATGACGCCGAGACCGTGCAACTGTATCTGCAGGAAACCCTGACGTTCCTGTGCTACACGGCCGAGGCGTCGGTCGCGCTGGGTCCGGCGGAGTAACTGGTGGTGCGACTGGCTGGTTCTGTCGCGCTGGTCACCGGCGCCACATCCGGAATCGGGCGCGCGATTGCGTTGCAACTCGCCGCGCGGGGTGCCGACGTGGTGGTACACGGACGCAGCGCCGAGCGCGGCGGCGAGGTGGTGCGCGAGATCGAAACGGCCGGCGGCAAAGCGCGTTTCGTCGCGGCCGATCTCAACCAGCCCGACGACGTTCGACGGCTGGCCACAGCGGCGGGGCGGGTGGACGTCTTGATCAACAACGCCGGCATCTTCAAGTTCGGCGGGACGCTGGAGACCGACGACGCCGTGTTCGACGAGCATGTGAACGTCAACATGCGCGCCCCGTACATCCTGGTTCAAGAATTGGCACCGGGAATGGTCGAGCGAGGGCAGGGTGCGATTGTCAGCCTGAGCACTATCGCCGCCTCGACGCCAAAACACAAGGGCGGCATATACGGTGCTACCAAGGCGGGCCTGGAACTGTTGACCCGGGTCTGGGCAGACGAGTTCGGCGCGTCCGGCGTTCGGGTGAATGCGGTGGCCGCGGGACCTACCGACACACCCGGAACCGAAGCCACACCGGGCCTTCTCGAAGAGTTGGCGAAGATCACCGCCTTGCGCCGGGCAGCAGATGCGAGCGAAATCGCGAGCGCCGTAGTCTTTCTCGCTTCGGAGGATGCCAGCTACGTCAACGGTGCCATCCTGAACGTAACCGGTGGCGAAAGCTCCTTTGCCCCGTAGTTAGGCTGTGTCGTCATCGTCATCGCGTCGCAGAGCAGTTTCTCTGGATGATGGAAGGTATTCGTTCGGGGTAGGCCGTGGTCAAGATGGAGCGGTGGGATCGGCTAGGCGTTTGGTGTGGTAAAGCGCGACGGCTTCGCCGTTTTCGAAGATGGCCAAGTAATGGTTGGCGTGACGACCCAGGCGGATGACGTCGGACCGGGTACCCGCAGCCGCCGCGCCACGCGTTCCAGGCGTTCCAGCGCCCGCAACCGCTGCGGCGTGGTCAGCACGTCAAACGTCAATCCGCACAAGCGATCCAGGTCATCGTCGAGCGCGTCGAAGACCTCCACGATCTCTTCACGCGTGCTCGAACCCATGCCTGAATGCTATGGGTGGGTACCGACAAGAATCCGGCCGTGTTGAGGCAGCCAGCTAGAGGTCTAGCACGACATCGCTTTCCGGCGCCGCCGAACAGATGAGCACCTCGCCGGCACCCGGCTCCTCCAGCGGCGCGTGAACATAGCGTGTCGCTCCCGCCACGACTCCGGTGACACACACATGGCAAACCCCGCTGCGGCAAGAGAACCGGGTGGGCACGTCGCAGGCTTCAGCAAGCTCGAGAATGCTGTGGTAAGCCGGTGACCAATTGACGGTAAGACCGCTGCGCGCGAAGGTAATTGACGGTCCTGCGCCGGGCTCGCCTACGGGTAGGTGCGGCGGCGTGCACACACCGGTGTTGACCATACCCGGATTGATGGCCGGCAGGGCTCCGAACAGTTCGCTGTGGATGGCACCGGCCGCAAGCCCGATAGTCGTGAGATGGCCGCACATGTCAGACATGAATTGTGCTGGGCCGCAGAGATACACCGTGGCGTCCAGCGGCAGACCTAGTTCGGCGAGTGATTCCAGCGTCAGGCGACCTTCCGCTTGCGTATAGAAGATCCGCAGCACCGCCTGCGGCAACGACACGGCCAGATCCTCGACTTCGGTTGCAAAAACCTGACTCTCGCGGTCGCGCGTGACGTGCACCCACCAAATCCGGCGACTACTACCCGCCGCCGCCAACGCATGCAGCATCGCCAACACCGGCGTGATCCCGATTCCCGCAGAAATCAGCACAACCGGACTAGCCCCGTCCACCAGATAGAAGTCGCCGCGTGGCGCCGCGGCCTCGACCACCGAGCCCGGTCCGATGTGCTCATGAAGCCAACGGCTTACCAATCCGTGTTCTTCGCGTTTGACGCTGATGCGGTAGTCACCCCAGCCTGGATCACCCGAGAGGGAGTAGCTGCGCATCGGGGCGGGGGTGCCGACGTCCGGAATACGCACGGTCAGATACTGACCCGGTAGCGACCCATTGGCGTCGGCCGCAAGCCAGATCGACAACACACTCGCGCTCTCCCGCCGCGTTGCCCTGACCCGCAACGGGCGAAATCCGTTCCAGGCGGGCAAGGCTCGACCCGACGGCACCGCCGTCAGCATTTCGGTGAACGATTGTCGCCACCCCGGGCTCAACGCCGCAACATCGACGATCTTGCGCAATTGTTCGGCATTGCGGTTGGGCAGATACAGCAATGCGTCGACGTCGGCCACACTGAGTTCGTGCTGGCCGCGGCGGGTGCGCACGATCTCGTCGCCGGCGCAGACCTCCCCCTCGGCGATGACGCGGAAGTAGAAGCCCGGACGATGCTGCGCGACAAGCAGATTGGGCATGTCAGGTTCGTCGAGGCGCATGCCGACCCGAAAGCAGGTGACGCGCGGCTGGGTGACTTCGAATTCGGCGTTGCCAATGCGGTAGCGGTCCCCGATGCAGACTTCGTCGTCGCCGAGACCCGCGACGGTGAAGTTCTCCCCGAACTGCCCGGGCTCTAAGTCGTCGCGGTGCAAAAAATCCCGCCAGAAGTCGTAGGACTCCAGCTGATACACCATGACCGCGCGCTGCTCACCGCCATGGCCGGCGAGATCGCCCTGGCCGTCGCCATCAATGTTGTTGCGGCGCACCATCACCGGACCATCGACCGGCATTTTCCATATCCCGGTGTGGATGGTTCTGCCCTGCCATTGCACATCCTTGGGCATGCCGACGTTGACCGAAACGAGCGTGCCCAGTTACGCCTCCTCACCGCGCCGAAAAAATGGGGGAGCTGACCCAGAATATGTGCCCTAGGCCTGGCGGTCAACAGCTGCCGGATGCATAATGGGTTATATAACCCAGAAAACGCGGAGGTTGTCCCATGCCGGCTGTCCATCATCGCTACGCAACCATCGACGGTCGTCGGCTGTTCTTCCGCGAAGCCGGCAATCCCGATGCGCCCGCAATCGTGCTGCTGCACGGATTCCCCACCAGCTCCTACATGTTCCGGCAGCTGATTCCGGCGCTGGCGGACCGCTACCACGTGATCGCACCGGATCATTTGGGGTTCGGCCTCTCCGACGCACCGCCCGTCGAGGAGTTCGATTACACATTCGACGCTCTCGCCGAATTGACCGCCGGCTTGCTGCGCGAACTCGGCATCGACAGGTACGCAATGTACGTCCAGGACTACGGCGCTCCGATCGGATGGCGATTGGCGCTGCGGGATCCGGCCGCCGTCACGGCGATCATCACTCAGAACGGCAACGGTTACGACGCCGGATTCGTCGAGGACTTCTGGAAGAACGTACGGGCGTATCAAGAAAACCCGGACGACGAAACCGCGGTTCGGCAGTTCCTCACCCTGGACGCCACCCGCTGGCAATATCTAACCGGCGTTGCCGACGAGACACTGGTCGATCCCGAATCCTGGTATCACGATTACGCATTGATCTCGCGCCCCGGAAATGACCGGGTACAGCTGAAGCTTTTTCGCGACTACGCGACGAATGCGCCGCTGTATCCGCGCCTGCATGAGTATTTCCGCGACAGCGGCGTCCCGCTGCTGGCGGTGTGGGGCCGCGGAGACGAGATATTCGGCCCGGCCGGTGCGCAAGCGTTCGCCGACGACCTCCCGCGTGCCGAGATCCACCTTCTGGACGGCGGACATTTCCTGCTGGAATCCGCCTTGCCGAGAGTTACCGAACTCATTCGCGGCTTCCTGGCGAAGATCCACGTGCCCGCCTGAAGCAAAGCCCGAGCCGGGTGACGGCAAATGGGCTGGATATCCCATAATCAACACCACCGACGGGTTAGCCTGTCTCGATGGCTCAGCCTGACGATCCCACCGCGAAGCGGTTGACCCCTAAGGGGCGCGCCACCCGCGATCGGATCGTGCTGGCCGCCGCCGAATTGATCGTCAGCCATGGGTTGCGCGCGTTGAATATGGATCGTGTGCGACAGGCCGCGTCGGTGAGCGGCTCGCAACTCGCCCACTATTTCACCGCTAAGAGCGCGTTGATCCGGGCGGTCGTCGCCCGCCAGATCGGCGTGGTGCTGGACTTTCACCAGCAGCCGCAGCTGGGTGGCTTGAATTCGTTCGACGACTTCGAACGTTGGGTCGATCTCAACATGCGCTACCTGCGGCGCGTCGGCAACACCGGTACGCCCACTTACCATGCGCTGGCCGCGCAGCTGGCAAAGTCCGACGACGCGACGCGAGAAGCGGTGGCCACCGGCTACTGGCAGTGGATAGCGTTGCTGGAAGCGGCAATTCGGCAAATGGTGGAAAACGGCAGCCTCGTCGCGGACGCCGATCCTCGCCGAATTGCGATGGTGATCGTGTGCGCGCACCAGGGCGGCGCCACGCTGGCCTACACCTACCGAGCCGAATGGCCGCTCGCAGAGGCCATTCGCTTCGCCGTCAACTACCTGCGCACGTTCGCCGCCGATCCCGCCGAACGACTCCCGCGCCGCCGCCTGCGTCCCAGGCGCCCACGAACGAGAGCCTCCTGAGTGTCCAGGGATTCCCAGCTCACCCGCAAAGGTCTGGCGACCCGGGCACGCATTATCGGCGCCGCCGCCGCGCTGGTGTTCGAGCGCGGCGTTGCCAACGCCAGCATTGACGAAGTGCGGACCGCCGCCGGGGTCAGCGGATCGCAAATCTCGCACTACTTCGGCGACAAACGCGATCTGATCCGCCAAGTAATCGCATCCCGCCGTGCTGACGTGGTGGCGTTTCATACGCAGGCACGGCTGGGCGAACTCGACAGCATTGAAGCGCTGCAGGAGTGGGCCGCGGCCTGCGTTGCCGACATCGAATCCGTATATCGCCGAGGGGGTTGCGTCTACGGTTCGCTGGCCGGCGAACTGATCGACGAGGACGACGAAATCCACGCCGATCTCTCCGCGGGATACGACCAGTGGATCGAGCTTTTTCGCGGTGGACTCGCCGCGATGCGCCGTCGGGGCGAATTGCACCCCGACGCCGATCCCAGGCACCTGGCGGTATCGCTGGTCGTCGCGCACCAAGGCGGCGCCATGCTCACCCATGCCACTGGCGACCCCGAACCACTGCGCGCGGCTCTGGACGCAGCAGTCGCCTATGTGCGCTCCTTCGCGCCGCAATGCACGAAGCACAAGCGTTCTTGACCCTGGACATGTTTGGGTCACAGGGCCCATAATAATGGGACATCTAACCCATTCATTGCGGAAGCCATTGCTATGAGCACAGTTGCGCAGCCGTCCACTTTGCCCAGCGCGCCAGCAGTACTCCGGGAAACCCACCGGGGCGAAACCATGCGGGCGATCGTGCTGGAAAAATTCGGCGGCCTCGACAGCCTGGTCTACACCGAGATCCCAAAACCGTTGCCGAAGGACGGCGAAGTCGTCATCAACATCAAGGCTTTCGGGATCAACCACGCGGAATTGCACATGCGCCGTGGCGAATGGGCGGAAGCGGCCGAAGTCAGCGGCATCGAGTGCGTAGGCGTCGTCGATTCCTGTCCCGGTTCAGAGTTCCCCGTCGGCGCCAAGGTGGCCGCACTCATGGGCGGTCTAGGACGAACGATCAATGGCAGCTATGCCGAGTACACCCGCGTGCGCGCCGCGAACGTCGCGCTCATCGAGTCCGACCTGCCGTGGTCACAGCTGGCAGCACTGCCCGAAACCTATGCTGTCGCATGGACATGCCTGTTCCGCAACCTCGATCTGCAAGCCGGACAGACACTGGTGATTCGTGGCGCGACGTCTTCCTTCGGCCAGGCCGCACTCAAGTTGGCGGTCGCGGCCGGTGCGAACGTCATCGCCACCGCACGTAATCCCAAACGGTTTTCGATGCTCGAAGAGCTCGGCGCGGCGCGCGTGGAGGCGGAAAGAATCGACTTGGCCGGCCACCTACCGGAAGCCCAAGGCGCCAAGCAAGTTGACGCCGTACTCGACCTCGTCGGCAACAGCACCATCCTGGACTCCCTCGACATGCTGCGCCGCGGCGGCACCGCATGCTTGGCCGGGTGGCTTGGCGGCTTGGCGCCTATACCGGATTTCAATCCGTTGCTACGCATGGCAAGTGGTGTGAACCTGACGTTCTTCGGCAGTTTCGTGTTCGGCACCCCGGGGTTTCCACTGTCCGACGTGCCGCTGGCCGAGATCGCCAACCAGGTCGCGGACGGCAGGCTCGATGCACGGCCGTCGCGTGTCTTCGCTTTCGACCAGATCCATGAAGCGCACAGCGTGATGGAAGCCGGAGAAGCCGGTGGCAAAATGGTCGTCGTCGTCGAATGAAGTCCCGGTGGATGGGACCTGCGCGCAACGATTGAAAGCCGAGGCCTATTCGTGCCACCGCCTGTACTGGTGTTTGACGTGAACGAGACACTGCTCGACATCGATTCCATTGCACCGCTTTTCGCGGAGTTATTCGGCTCGCAGCGGGTGTTGCGCGAATGGTTCGGTCAGCTCATCACGTACTCGATGACGGCAACGCTCACCGGCGAGTACGTGGACTTCTCCACGCTCGGACAAGGTGTCTTGAGCATGGTGGCCGATATCCATGGGGTGGACGTCACCGCGAATGACGCGGCTCGACTCAAGTCGGCGATGCGGACGATGCCCGCCCATCCCGACGCGGCTGCGGGGCTGACGGAGTTGCGCGCCAACGGATTTCGACTGGTCACGCTGACCAATTCGCCACCCGGCGAGGGCGCCAGCCCGCTCGAGAACGCCGGGCTGGCAGAATTTTTCGAGCACCAGCTGAGCGTCGATTCGTGCCGGGCATTCAAGCCCGCGCCGGCCGTATATCGGCATGTGTGCCAAGTCATGGACGTGGCGCCCGGCGATTGCATGATGGTGGCCGCGCACGTATGGGATCTGCTCGGGGCGCAACGGGTCGGTTTCAGCTCGGCGCTGATCACCCGTCCCGGCAACCGGCCGCTACCCGTTTGCGATCAGCCCACCCTGGTTGTCCGCGACCTACGCGAGCTTGCCGGGAAACTGGGCAGCCAGCTGCGGTAGAACTGCTACTCTCTCGGAGTGCGGAGCAATTGTTCCATCCTGCTGGCCCTGGTCACGACGCTGCTCGCGTTCGCCGCCCCGGCGGGCTTGCCTGAGCAGAGATACCCGGTCCGGCTGACCGACAGCGCGGTCAAGGAGCCGCTACGGGGACTCATCTCCATGGGCGCCTACAAGTTTGCGCCGGTCCTCGGCGAGCCCGACAACTCCCTCGACACGGTGCGCCGCAAGAGCGGACTACTACAGGGCATCGTCATCCTGGCATCGTGGCGCTCGCTGGTGCCGACGGCCACGTCCGGTCTCGCCGACAACAACGAGATCGACCAGGGTTTGGAAGCCGTCCGGAAATACAACCAGGACAATCCGAAAACGCCGCTCGCCGTGAAGATCCGGGTGTGGGGCGGCTTCTGGGCACCCGACTGGGTGATGGAGGCCAGCGGCGGCAAGGTCCCCGTGGTGCACACCAACGGCCAGGGCAAGTCCAAGGACCGCAACCTGGGCCATGTCTGGAGCGATGCCTACCACAAGGCATGGGCGCACCTGCAGGAGTTGCTCGCCGCCAAGTACGACGGCGATCCGCTGGTCCACGAGGTCGCGGTCACCTCCTGCATGATGTTCACCGCCGAACCGTTCTCCATCGACACCCATCCCGGCGCGCTCGATCCGCTGCGCAAAGCCGGGATGACCGACGCCAACTACAAGGCCTGTCTCAACAACATCGTCGACGACTACGCCCCTTGGAAGACAACGCGTTTCGAGACACCGCTCAACCCCTTCAAGGACACCGACAGCGGTAAGCCGGTGCACGATGTGAACTTCACGCTGTCGTGGATGGACGACTGCCGCAAGCGTGCCGGCGAGCGCTGCGTCTTCGACAACCACGATCTCGACGTACCGGCGAAGGTGGACAAGGACCTGCAGACCATCTACGCGGCGATGAAGCGCAGCGGCGCGGAGGTGGAATTCCAGACCGGCCCGGCGTCACCGCCCGACCTCGGCGGCGTCATCGGCTACGGCCTCTCCAACGGCGCAACCAGCATCGAGCTCTATCAGGATTACGGCGGGTTCACCCTGGTGCCCGACGCGGACCTGCGTAAGTACTCAGCGATGCTGATCAATAACCACTGAGCTATCGGCTGTGCAACTCAGCGGTGGAAGAAACCGGAATGTCCGCTGTCGGTGCCGGGGAAGACACTCACATTGCCGACGCCCGAGTTACGTATGCCGGTGTTGAAGAACCCCGATTGCTGGAAGCCCGCGCCGTCGTTCACGCTGTTGAAGAAGCCCGATCCCCGATCGCTGGAGTTCGAGACTCCCGACCCGCCGAAGCCGGAGTTATTGAGGCCCGATGCAGTGGGAGCCTGATTGCGCGCTCCCGACGTGTCATCGCCGGCATTCGTGAATCCCGAGGCACCGTTGCCGGCGTTGAAGAAGCCCGATGTGCCGGTGCCGGTGTTTCCGAACCCGGAGCTGGGTCCTGTGCCGTCGGACACGTACCCGAATCCGGTGTTGAGGTTGCCCGAGCTGAAGCCGCCGGTGTTGACGTTGCCCGAATTCCCCCACCCGGTGTTCAGTTCGCCGGCATTGGCCCACCCGGTGTTGGCGTGGCCGGAGTTGAAGAAGCCGGTGGCGGTCTTGCCCGAGTTGAACATTCCGGTCACTTCCTGGCCGGAGTTGAAGAATCCGGTTGTGTAGCGGCCGGAGTTGAATGCGCCCGTCACTTCGCCGGCGGTGTTTCCGACGCCGGTGGCCTCCAAGCCGGTGTTCCAGAAGCCGGTGTTGGTGCCACCGGGGTTCCATGAACCGGTGTTGTTGGTACCGGCGTTTCCATAGCCCACGTTCTCGAAGCCGGAATTGAAGATGCCGACGTTGCCGGTACCGGAGTTGAAGAAGCCGATGTTCCCGGTGCCCGAGTTGCCGAATCCGATGTTGCCGCTGCCGCTGTTCAGGCCGCCGATGCCGATTTGGTGGTCGCCGGTGAGCCCAAAGCCGATGTTTCCGGTGCCGGTGTTGGCGAAGCCGATGTTGCCATTGCCCACGTTGGCGAAGCCCCAGTTGGAGTCGCCGATGTTGGCGTTGCCGCGGTTGAAATTGCCGATGTTTCCGCTACCGATGTTGGACTGGCCGGGGGTTTCCGTCGGGCCGACGTTTCCGAAGCCGATGTTGCCATCGCCCTTGTTACCGCCGCCGAAATTCGCTTTTCCTTCGTTTCCGAAGCCGACGTTCTGGTTGCCGCTATTGCCGCCGCCCACGTTGCCGGTGCCGTGATTGCCGCCGCCGACGTTCGAGTCGCCGGTGTTGCCGCTGCCGATGTTGGAATTGCCGAGGTTTCCGCTGCCCACGTTGGAACTGCCGGTGTTTCCGCTGCCAACATTGGTATTGCCGAGGTTGCCGTCGCCGGCATTCTGATTGCCGGTATTGCCGCTGCCGACGTTGCCGTTGCCCTTGTTGCCGATACCGAGGTTCCCGGAGAGGCCGAACAGGTTCTGCAGCGACTGCTGCCACGACGTCAGCTGCGCGGCCGCCGCAGATGCGCCCGAGTGGTAACCGACCATTGCGGTCACGTCCTGGGCCCACATCTCCTCGTAGATGCTTTCGGCTGCGGCGATCGCCGGGGCGTTCTGGCCGAATAGGTTCGACAACACCAGCGACACGATCTGAGAGCGGTTGACCGCCACCGCTATCGGTTGCACCATCGCCGTCTGTGCCGCCTCGAACACGCCGGCGACGGCCCTGGCCTGCCCGGCGGCGCCCGCGGCCCGCCCTGCCGCCGCATCCAGCCAACTCGCATAGGGCCCGGCAACCGCCGCCATGGCCTCCGATGCCGGACCTTGCCACGCCTGACCCGCCAACCCGGAAGTCACCGCATTGAACGAGGACGCCGCCGACCCCAGCTCGGCAGACAACCCCTCCCAGGCCACCGCGGCTTCCAACAAAGGTCCCGAACCCGCACCGGTGAACATCAGCGCCGAATTGATCTCCGGCGGCAACACCGCGAAATTCGCCAGCATCACGACTCCTCGCCTCGCCCCCACCGCGGCAGCCACTCGGCGCGCGGCTGCACATAACCTAGCGGCCCCGGGCTCCGACCGTGAGCAAATCGGCCAATCCCCTTGAACCCCTTGGAGCAATGGTCGTTTGGCGACGCGCGTAGCGTCATTTGTTGTGACTACGCAAACGGATCAACAGGAACACGACTCCGATCTCTCGGTGGACGTCGTGGTGCTCGGCGCCGGGCCGGTCGGCCAGAACGCCGCGGACCGCGCCGCGGCAGCCGGGATGCGCGTCGCTGTCGTCGAACGCGAGCTTGTCGGAGGCGAATGTTCGTATTGGGCTTGTGTGCCGAGCAAAGCACTGCTGCGTCCGGTCATCGCGGTCTCCGACACGCGTCGAGTGGACGGGGCGCGTGAGGCGGTCACCGGTTCTATCGATGCCACCGGTGTCTTCGGCCGGCGCGATCGCTACGTAAGCGACTGGGATGACACCGGCCAGGCCGATTGGGTGCGCGGAATCGGCGCGACGCTGATCCGCGGGCACGGACGGTTGGACGGTCCGCGCCGAGTCAGCGTCACCACCGCCGGCGGAGAAAGACGGCTGCTGACCGCCGAGCATGCGGTCGTCGTCTGCACCGGAAGCCGGCCGGCGCTCCCGGATCTACCCGGCATAGCCGAAGCCCGGCCGTGGACGAATCGCCAAGCCACCGATAGCAGTTCGGTACCACGACGCCTCGCGGTGATCGGCGCCGGCGGCGTGGGCGTCGAAATGGCAACGGCCTGGCAAGGATTGGGCTCCTCGGTAACTCTGCTGGTCCGCGGATCTCAATTGCTACCCCGGATGGAGCCATTCGTGGGGGAATTCATCGGACGCGGACTCGCCGAGGCAGGCGTTGAGGTGCGCACGGGTGTCAGCGTGCGCGCGCTGCGCCGCCCCGACCCCGATGGGCCGGTGGATCTCGAACTGGACGACGGCACCGTATTGCAGGTCGACGAAGCTCTGTTTGCCACCGGCAGGGCTCCGCTGACCGGCGACATCGGCTTGCAGACAGTGGGACTGACACCGGGCGACTGGCTGGACGTCGACGACACCTGCCGCGTGCGGGCCATCGACGACGGCTGGCTGTACGCCGCGGGCGATGTCAATCACCGTGCGCTGCTGACACACCAAGGCAAGTACCAGGCCCGCATCGCCGGCGCCGCAATCGCCGCACGCGCCAGTGGGCGGCCGCTGGACCCCACCCCGTGGGGCACCCATTCGACCACCGCCGACCATCACGCGGTGCCGCAGGCTTTCTTCACCGATCCCGAAGCCGCCGCAGTGGGACTGACGGCGGAGCAGGCCGCGCAGTCTGGTCATCGGATCAAGACGATCGACGTCGAAATCGGCGATGCGGTAATGGGAGCCAAGCTCTACGCCGATGGGTATACCGGGCGGGCGCGCATGGTCGTCGACGTCGATCGGGGCCATTTGCTCGGTATGACGATGGTCGGTCCCGGCGTGACGGAGATGCTGCACTCGGCCACCATCGCCGTGGCGGGCCAGGTGCCCGTCGAGCGGTTGTGGCATGCCGTACCGTGCTTCCCGACGGTCAGTGAGTTCTGGCTGAGACTGCTCGAGGCGTACCGGGATTCGTTCTTCACCGTCGTTTAGCCGCTCGGTCAGCAGGCCTCGTCGACGACGTCGAGGACGTCGACCTCGATTGGGCCGGTCAGCAATTCGGTGACCCGTGCGCGGTAGTCCACATAGTGCGCCGAAGCCCGGTGCGCCTCCAGTGCGTTGCGGTTGCGATAGCGCTCGAACAGGACAAAGCCGCCGTCGTCGGCGCTTTCATAGAGGTCGTAGGTGCGGCATCCATCCTCGGACCGGGTCGGGGCAACCATCGTTTTGAGCAGTGCGCGTAAGGCCTCGCGAGAACCGGGCCGGGGCGCGAATCTTGCGATGACCGCTATCGGGCGGGACAGGACGCAGGACATGGCGGACCTTTCTAAGTGGGACTCTTGACTAACTCGACTTAAGACGTTTTAATACGTCTTATGACCTCTGTCAAGCTGGATCTGAATGCCGCCGATTTGCGGATTTCGCGGGGCAGCGTGCCGGCCAGCACCCAGCTCGCCGAGACACTCAAGGCGCAGATCGTCGCGCAGCAGCTGCCCCGGGGCGGTCGCCTGCCCAGCGAGCGCGAGCTGATCGAACGCTCGGGCTTGAGCCGGGTGACGGTGCGCGCGGCGGTGGGAATGCTCGAGCGCCAGGGCTGGCTGATTCGCCGGCAGGGGCTGGGCACGTTCGTCGCCGATCCGGTGAAGCAAGAGCTGTCTTCGGGTGTGCGCACCATCACCGAGGTGTTATTGAGTTCGGGTGTCACCCCTCAGGTAGAGGTGCTGTCTCATAGCACTTGCGCAGCACCGCAATTCGTCGCCGAGGCGCTGGGGCTGGCCGAGGTGCTGTGTATTCGCCGGCTGTTCCGGGCCGGCGAGGAGCCCCTTGCGTTGGTGACGGCGTACCTGCCACCGTGGGTGGGCCATGCGGTCGAACCGCTGCTGTCGAGTGCGGCCGACACCGAAACCACATACACGATGTGGGAGCAGCGGCTTGGCATCCAAATTGCCAGGGCCACCCATGAAATCCACGCGGGCGCCGTCGCTGCGGAAGTGGCCGAAGCGCTTGGTCTGCAGCAGGATTCGCCGGTATTGGTGCTCGAACGCACCAGCTACGACAAAGACGACAAGCCACTCGAGGTGGTCGTGTTCCACTACCGCCCTGAGCGCTACCGGTTCTCCGTCACATTGCCCCGGACAATGGCCGGTCCGGGCGCCGGAATCATCGAGAAGCGAGAAGTCCAATGAAACCCAGCGAAACCCAGGTCGGCCTCATCCTGGCTCTTACGGTCAATGGTCTGGCGGTGAGCAACTACCCGGATATGGTCACCGTCTCCCAATCGGCGGAGGAATACGGCTTTGATTCGGTGTGGTTGTGCGACCACTTCCTCACCATCAGCCCGGACGACTACGTCAAAGACGCCGGTATCGCCGCTGACTCCGGCCACGGCCCGTCTGCAAGCCCGAAATCAATGCCGTTGCTGGAATGCTGGACGGCCCTGACCGCACTGGCCCGCGACACCACCGTGCTGCGCCTGGGCACCAGTGTGCTGTGCAACTCCTACCGTCATCCCGCGGTGCTGGCCAAGATGGCGGCCACGCTCGACGCCATCTCCGGGGGCCGGCTGGATCTGGGATTGGGCGCCGGCTGGTTTCAGCGCGAGTTCGAGGCCTATGGGATTCCGTTTCCGCCTGTGCGTGACCGGGTGTCCGCGCTTGACGAGGCGCTGCAGGTCATTCGGGCGGTGTGGACCGAACCGAACCCCACCTACTCCGGACAGTTCTACACCCTGGACGGCGCGATCTGCGATCCGCCGCCGGTTCAGCGGCCGCACCCGCCGCTGTGGATCGGCGGGGAAGGCGATCGGGTCCACCGCATCGCCGCCAGGCACGCGCAGGGCCTGAACGTGCGCTGGTGGTCGCCACAGCAGGTGACGCAGCGGCGCGATTTCCTGGCCCGCGCGTGCGAGTCGGCCGGTCGTGCACCGGAGAGCCTGCGGTTATCGGTGACGGCTCTACTGGCGCCGACGGAGTCGGCGCAGGACGAGTCCCGGATCCGGGCCGAGTTCGCGTCCATTCCCGAATCGGGGCTAATCGTCGGCTCGCCCGAGCGGTGTATAGCGCGCATTGAGGAGTACCAGGACGGCGGGATCGGCCAGTTTCTGTTCACGGTCCCGCACGTGGTGAGATCCGATTATCTCCACGTCATCGGACGCGACATACTTCCGGCGATCAAGTGCGCGAGCTAGAGCAATTCCTTTCTCCCACTGCGTATCTCGACTCGGCTCATCCGCTGGTTCGGGCGACGGCCGCAAAGCTGGTGGCCAGCAGCTCATCCGAGATCGATCGCGTCGGGCGGATCTATCACTACGTGCGCGACCTGCCCTACGACATCCTGGCGTCCTTTCGCTACCTGGCGCAGGGACAACATCGTGCCAGCGACGTGATCGGTCATGGCGTCGCCTTCTGCATGGGCAAGGCCAGCTCGTTCGTCGCCCTGTGCCGAGCCGCGGGGGTTCCGGCGCGCATCGCCTTCCAGACCCTGGACTGTCCGGATAAGGAATTCCTATCCCCCGAAGTTCGCACGTTGTGGGGCGCGTCTCGGCCACTGCCGTGGCATTCCCTCGGCGAGGCGTATCTGGGCGGGCACTGGATCAAGCTGGACGCCACCATCGACGCGCCCACCGCTGCCCGCCTCGGCAGGCCCTACCGGCAGACGTTCGACGGCAGCACCCCGATAGCGACTGTGGAGGGCCCCATCCTGCGGGAGAACGGCAGCTACGCCGACTACCCAGCTGAGGTCGCACAGTGGTACGAGCGAATCGCCCGCGCGGTCCTCGCGGCGCTGGAATCCGCCGAGGTGGGCGCGCAGGTAGCCGGTGACAACGAATTGTGGGCCGGTCCCCCGCTCGAGGCGGTAGCGCGTCACTCAGCGAATTCTCAACTGATTCTTCGGCGCCACATTCCTTAGTTCAAAGGATCTGCATAGGCGCAGGCCGCAGCATTACTCGCATGATGACTGAGCCGCTCTCGGCAACCCTGATCGAACGCTATCTGCGCACCCGCGGGCGCCGGTATTTCCGCGGCCAGCATGACGGCGAGTTCTTCTTCGTCGCCGATGTGCACCTTCGCCGGCTACACGTCCATCTCGAGATCTCGCCGGCACACCCCGACGTCCTCACCATCCGGGTCACTCCCGCCTGCTTCTTCCCCGCCGACGACTATGCCTGGCTGGCCCAGTTCGCCGACACCTGGAACGAGAGGCGCCGCGACATCACCGCGATCGTGCACGGATCCTCCGACCCGCGACGCATCGGAGTCGAAGCCCAGCAGTGCCGATGGTTTACCCAAGAGGTCACCTTCGAGGAATTCGCGGAGTTCGTCGACCGCACGCTGACGGCTGCGATCGGTCTCTTCGCAGGCCTGGCACCGGTTCCCGGATTGGCTTCGCCCACCAGGCCTTTGGTGTTAGATGCCGGTTGACAGCGCCGCGCGTGAAGTCTGACGAGCCATCAGGCCGCCAGTACGGCGTCCAGCGCCGAGTAAAACAGGCCGAGGCCGTCCTCGGACGGCCCGGTGAGCGCCTCGATGGCATGTTCGGGGTGCGGCATCAGGCCGACGACACGCCCATTGGCTGAACTGATCCCGGCGATGTCGCGCAGCGAGCCGTTGATGTTCTCGTGGTAGCGGAACACCACCCGGCCCTCGCCTTCCAGTTCGTCGAGCACCTGCTGCGACGCCACATAACGGCCCTCGCCCGATTTCAGCGGAACCAGCAGGTCCGCATCCGGCTCGAAGCGTGACGTCCAGGCAGTCGACGTCGACGCCACCCGCAACCACACGTCGCGACACACGAAGTGCAGCCCCACATTTCGGGTCAGCGCGCCAGGGAGTAGCCCGGCCTCACACAGCACCTGAAATCCGTTGCAAATTCCCAACACCGGCATCCCGCGACCGGCCGCGGCGACCACTTCACCCATCACCGGAGCGAATCTGGCGATCGCACCCGCCCGCAGGTAGTCACCGTAGGAAAAGCCGCCGGGTACCACCACGGCGTCCACACCTTTGAGGTCGGCGTCGGCGTGCCACAGGCTGACCGCCTCCGCGCCCACCCGCCGCGCCGCGCGTGCGGCGTCCACATCGTCGAGCGTGCCCGGGAAAGTGATGACCCCGATGCGTGTCGTCACTGAGCCTCCCGGCTGATGGTCCAGTCCTCGATCACCGTGTTCGCCAGCAGTGACTCGGCGATCTCGGCGAGGGTGGAATCGTCCACGGTGTCGTCGACGTCCAGCTCAAACCTTTTGCCCTGGCGTACATCTGAGATCCCAGGATGGCCGAGGCGCCCGAGCGCACCGACGATCGCCTGACCCTGCGGGTCCAGAATCTCCGCTTTGGGCATCACGTGCACGACCACCCGGGCCACCGGCGTTCCTCCTCAGGGCATAACGGTCGAAGATCGACGCCAACTCTACCGGCGACCCGTTCGCGCAGCGCGCGCTACTCGCCCCTACGCACCGGAGTAAGTGGCCTCAACCGTCTGTTCGCCAAGAACTTTCATCTCTTTGATCCGCAGCTGGTCGGACAGGCCCTTCTCCTCAATGACCGCTTGGAGGCGGTCGTAGAAGTGCCGCACCAGCGCCTCAAAGGTCGGTGAAAAGTCCACCGTGCACAGCTTCAGTCCACCTTTTCGGGTGATCGCAGCGATGTCCTCATAGAGCGGGTCGTTCTTATCGACGACGAATGCGTGGTCGACTTCGTCCAGAATGGGCCGAAATGCGTTCTCCAACAGGTCGGTATCCAGGAGGAAGTACTGGTCGTCAAGAGTGTCACCGGTAAGCGTTACCGATACGAATATCGTGTGGCCGTGCAGGTTGGCGCATTTGTTTGCCACCAATTCCGGGGTAAAAAGCTCACTTCCGCCCCGGCTGGTCCGCATGTCGTGAGTCCATGTCCGATGACCCATTTCGAGGCGAATAGTCTGCTTGATGGTGTAGGCCATACCTGCTCCCTGGATGTATTCGGTTAGGACTGACTTCGCTTAGTTAATGCCATAGCTGGCATTGAGAGTGGATGCGCAACGAAGTTCCGCGCGCTTGAGCACG
Organism: Mycobacterium szulgai; assembly: GCF_002116635.1. Taxonomy (GTDB): domain Bacteria; phylum Actinomycetota; class Actinomycetes; order Mycobacteriales; family Mycobacteriaceae; genus Mycobacterium; species Mycobacterium szulgai. The sequence goes on from NZ_LQPW01000005.1 coordinate 257,939, forward strand.
CAGCCGTCGACATGCAGCTTGCCGCTCACCTGCTCGTATATGTGCTGCACCAGACCCTCGATGGTGGGGTTGAAGTCGACGGGATACACCTTGTCGGCCACGTCTGCGAGCTCACAGAGCTTCACAAACTCGTCAAATATCGGGTCTTCGGTCCAAATGATGAACGAGTGATCCAGAGCGTCGATGATGGGCCGGACAACCACAGCAAGTTCATTGGTATCGAACACAGTCTTCATGCCATCGAGCTCGAGCTCCGACTCAAGAATGAGCTTTAGCTCCCAGGTGTGGCCGTGGATGGTTTCTTCCTTCTTATAGTCGAAACCCAGGGATCGGTGGCCGGCATCGAATCGAAAGGTCTTCTCGATCGTGCGTGTCATAGGTTCTCCACCTCCGGGGCCGACAGCCGAACCCGGACACCGCGGGCTGTTACCGGTTTCGCCTAATGAATGTTAGATCCCCGGCCATGCCCGGCCAAGACCTATTAGCCGGCCAGAATTAACCGGTGACCGCCAAGCTCATCGATTCGCCGCTGTGCTACCCCGTGAGAATCCAGCGAAGCGTCGCTGAGGTCGGTCCACGCGCTGAGATCAAGCGGCGCCGACGGGTTCGCGGACTGCGCTCGCGCATCGCGTGCGGCCTGGAAGAACTCCTCGATTCGAGGGTGTTCGAGCCGGACATTGACGGCCTGGCACCGGGCACCGGCCAGTTTGGCCAGGGCAACGCTGTTTACCCCCAGCAACACCGGGGGGCGCGGCGAAGGTAGTGGAAAGCCGTTCCACTTCGCGTCTCGATTCGGATCCCACAGCACGTCGCACAAGTCGAGAATGCTGACGAGGTGCGCGTGCCGATCCTGCATCGAGTCGTGCAGCGGAATGCCGAGCACCTCGTGTTCTTGCGCCCAGCGGCTGCCCGGGGCGGCGCCGGCGCCCAGACCGAATATGAAACGTCCCTCGCTGATTTCCTGCACCGAGGCGGCGGCAACCGCCGTCATGCCCGGCGTCCGGTTAGCCGCGTTGACCACCAGCGTGCCGATGCCGATCGTGGAGGTGGCCGCCGCCAACGCGCCGGCGAGCGTAAAGCATTCCAGCATACGGTCACTCGACAACACCGAGCCCGACATGTGGTCGTAAACCCATGCGGTTCCGAAACCTTCGCCTTCGGCCCGCAACACGTTCTCCCTCAGCTCCGGCCAGGAGTGCATGGCTCCGCTATAGAGAACGTCGACTGTGACCATGGGCCGAACCTACAGCAGAATGACAGTGCCAGAGCCGATTTCCTGCGCACAGCTCCTCAGCACGAACCGATGTAGGCCTCGCACAGCGGGGCGGTCATGGCGTCCAGGACCGCGGTGTCGGAGATTACCGGCCACTGCACGACCGGCGCCGACGACCACAGCGTGAGTTCGCTGAGCGTGCTGCTGGCTACGTGCGCGACAAGATAGGTATGCATGACAACCGGCCCGCTGATCACCGCGGCCATCCGCGTCGGTTCGTCGTCGGTGACCGACGGCGATTGCGCCGGTGCCCCCAGCTGGCAGGCGCGCAGTGCGGCAACGGCCGCGCCGAATACTCCGGCCGCTATCGCGCCCCCGCGGGCGGTGTCGCCACGCCAGTGCAGAATCTCGGCCTGCAGCTGCCACTGACCGTCGGGGTGGGCCACTGTCACCCGGCCGGCCACCGCTGAGTTGCGGCTGTCCTGTGGAAAGGCCGGCGTGCCACACACCTCCTCGAAGCGGAATCGGGGCGTAGCCCCGGTTGTCACGACGGCCGCTCCGGCCAGCGCGGGCCAGCCGTACACCGAATCCAGTGGGATCGCCCGCTTATGCATCCATGCGGTACGGGGAATCTGGTCACACACCGGCGGGCAGGTCTCCGGCTCCGCGTGCACGGGCGGCACCACCAGCAGAGTGACCACCAAACTGCCGGCGACCAAGATCGCTGCCAGTATCACCCGCATGTGCACCATCTCATTCGGGGCCTCATCAGTGCACAATCGTAAACATGCAACTGACGCATTTCGGTCATTCCTGCCTGCTCGCCGAGTTCGGCGCAACAAAGGTGTTATTCGATCCCGGTACGTTTGCGCACGGCTTCGAAGGCATCACCGGCCTGTCCGCGATCCTGATCACCCACCAGCACCCCGACCATGTCGACACCGCACGACTACCCGCACTGCTGGACGGCAACCCCGATGCCGTGCTGTACGCCGATTCGCAAACCGCGGCGCAACTCGGCGAGCCGTGCCGGGAAGTGCACGTCGGTGACGAACTGCCGGTGGGCGAGGTGACCATCCGCGCGGTCGGTGGCCGGCACGCTGTGATCCATCCGGAAATCCCTGTGATAGAAAACCTTTCGTATTTGGTGGACGACGGCGAGCACCGCGCCCGGCTGATGCATCCCGGTGACGCATTGTTCGTGCCCGACGAACCGGTGGACGTGTTGGCCAATCCGGCGGCGGCGCCGTGGATGCGGATCTCCGAGGCAATCGACTATCTGCGGGCCGTAGCCCCCGCCCGCGCGGTGCCCATTCACCAAGGCATCGTCGCCCCCGATGCCCGGGGAATCTATTACAGCCGGTTCACCGAGATGACCGAGGCCGATTTCCAGGTGCTGCCGGAGGAGACCGCGGTCACCTTCTGAGCGGTCGCGTACCCGCCGCGAGCTAGGAGATGTCGTCGGCGGCCCCGCGGCCGGCGGCCCGGCCCGAGAAGATGCAGCCACCCAGAAAGGTTCCCTCCAAGGCCCGGTAACCGTGGACACCGCCGCCACCGAAACCGGCTACCTCGCCGGCGGCGTACAGGCCGCTCAGCGGCGTCCCGTCGGACTTGAGCACTCGTCCATCGAGGTCAGTTTCGATGCCGCCCAAGGTCTTCCGGGTGATGATGTGCAACTTGACGGCGATCAGCGGCCCGGCCTTCGGATCGACCAGCCGGTGCGGCGCCACCACCCGGCCGAGCCGGTCGCCCAGATAGCCTCGGGCGGCCCGGATCGCGGTGATCTGACCATCCTTGCTGAACTTGTTGACCACTTCACGATCACGGGCGGTGACGGCGGCCTCCACGGTGTCGTAATCCAGCGGAACCACGTCGGGGAGCTCGTTCATGCCGTCCACCAACTCACTCAAGGTGTTCGCGCTGACGAAGTCCACGCCTTTATCGATGAAGGCCTGCACCGGATCCGGTGGGCCCGACCGGAGCCGCGAGCTCACTAATCCGCGCACGCTCTGGCCGGTCAAGTCGGGATTCTGCTCCTGGCCGGACAGCGCGAATTCCTTCTCAATGATTCTGGCGTTCAACACAAACCAGGTGTAGTCGTACCCCGACTGGGTGATGTGTTCCAGCGTTCCCAAGGTGTCGAAGCCCGGATACAACGGAACCGGCAACCGATTGCCCGCCGCATCCAGCCACAACGACGAGGGGCCCGGAATGATCCGGATACCGTGCAGCGGCCAGATCGGGTCGTAGTTGGTGATGCCTTCGGTGTAATGCCACATCCGGTCGGGGTTGATCACCCGCGCGCCGGCCCGCTGCGAGATGCCGATCATCCGGCCGTCGACGTGCGCCGGCACACCGCTGAGCAATTGCCTTGGGACACGGCCCATCCGCTTCGGCCAGTTCTTACGCACCAGATCATGGTTGCCGCCGATGCCGCCGCTGGTCACGAGCACCGCCGAGGCGCGAAACTCAAATTTCCCCAGTGCTTTTCGTGAGGATGGCGCACCCCGCGGCTCGTCCGAGGGTTCCAGCACGGTGCCCCGAACACCCGTCACCGCATCACCCTCGACGATCAGCTTGTCGACCTGGTGGCGGTGGGCGAACCGCACGTTGGGCCGGTTGCGCAGCCGGCGCGCGAAGATCTCGACCAGCGCCGGCCCGGTGCCCCAGGTGATGTGAAATCTCGGCACCGAGTTGCCGTGTCCCTGTGCGTCGTAACCACCGCGCTCAGCCCAGCCCACCAACGGGAAGATCTTCAGTCCTCGCGCACGCAGCCAACTGCGCTTCTCCCCCGCCGCGAAATCGACGTACGCATGTGCCCACTGCTCAGGCCAGTAATCCTCTGGGCGATCGAAAGCCGCTGTCCCCAGCCAGTCCTGCAAGGCGAGTTCATGACTGTCGCGGATGCCCAACCGGCGCTGCTCTGGGCTGTCCACGAAGAACAGTCCACCGAAGGACCAGTAGGCCTGGCCGCCCAGATTGGCACTGTTCTCCTGGTCCACGATCAGCACCCGCAAGCCGCGGTCGGTCAGTTCGCAGGCGGCTACCAGGCCCGAAAGGCCGGCGCCGACGATAATCGCGTCGGCGGTGAACCCGTCCGGCACAGCAGAATCGCTCATGTCGGTACAGGGTAGTGGTACCGGTTACCCCGGCGATCGCAAGGTTTTAGGCAGCGTCGAGGATCGCCTTGTCACGCCGCCATTGGTAGACCGTCGGCGCGCAGCCGTGCATCAAGGCCAGATCGACGGCATCCAGCATCGCCTGACGCGGCCCGGGCTTGCGCAGATGGTGGGCGGCCACCGCGATCCGCACCACACCCTCGCGCCGGGCGATGCGCTCGGCCGACATGACCACCATCCGGCACCACCAGGGCTCTGCCAGAAACCCCTCCCCGATGCCGAGCACCCGGGCGCGCACCGTGGACTGACGGACCAGATCGGTGATCCCGTGGAAATCGGCCAGCATCCGAAAACCGTTGCTCGGCAAGGCCTTCACCACCCCGGGCGAGACCAGCCAGCCCGGTGCGGCAAACAGCCGGGTACGCAGCCCGAGATGCTCAAGGACCCGGTCGGCGGCCATCAGCCGCAGGTTCGCCTCATGGGCGTGCAACGTCGCGAACTCGCCACGCCGCCTCTTGGTCGCGGCCTCGTCGTACCCGTGCAGCACCAGTGCATCGCCGCCGGAACGCCGCCCGGCCAGCCAGTCAACGGTCTGCGCGTCCCGGTCAAGCCGGTACTCACCGCGCAGGCGCGGAGACACCAACAACGAAACGGGTACCGAGCGGGCATCCATCTCCCCGCAGAATGCGTCGACTTCGGCCAGGGTGTTCACGCCTATCCCCGATACCGAAACGATCAGTTTTCCAGACACGCTTGTAGTTTGCCGATCCCAGGTTTCGGGACGGTGAAGTACATGCAGACAATAGACGTATATCCAGCCCATCTGACCAGCGCAAAGAGCGGCCCTGCGCAGGGTTGGGCCGGTAGCTGCCGCCCCTCCCGATATGCTCAGCAACGCCATGAAAGAGGCGCGAGCCGCAGCAGCAGATTCCGGGCTGCCCACCAGCACGGGGCAGTCGCACCCCGGCGAAGACACCCATCCCGACAAGCTCGACGCCGGGACACTCCGGGTCGCCGGGGTATGCGTGCTGGCCGCGCTGATGTCGATCTTGGACACCACCATCGTCAACGTCGCGCAACGCACGTTCATCGTCCAGTTCGGTTCCACTCAGGCCGTTGTCGGCTGGACCATGACCGGCTACATGCTCGCGATGAGTACGGTGATCCCGATAACCGGTTGGGCGGCCGACCGATTCGGTACCAAACGGATCTGGATGGGTTCGGTTCTGGCGTTCGTCCTCGGCTCACTGTTGTGTTCGTACGCGCCGAACATCCTGCTGCTCATCGTCTTTCGGGTGGTGCAGGGAATCGGTGGTGGCATGTTGATGCCACTGGGCTTCATGATCCTGACTCGGGTGGCCGGACCACGACGGTTGGGCCGCATGATGGCGGCCGTGGGCGTCCCGATGCTGCTCGGGCCGATCTGCGGACCGATCGTGGGAGGCTGGCTGATCAGCGCATTCAGTTGGCCGTGGATCTTCCTGGTCAACGTGCCGATCGGGATCACCGCGCTGATCCTGGCGACATTCGTGTTCCCCAAGGACCAACCCGTGCCGTCCGAGACGTTCGATCTGGTGGGAGTACTGCTGTTGTCGCCCGGTCTGGCCACGCTGCTCTTCGGCGTGTCGTCCATCCCGGGTCGCGGCACCGTGGCCGACCGGCATGTCTTGATCCCGATAGCCGTTGGCCTGGCGTTGATCATCACGTTCGTCCTGCATGCCTGGTACCGCGTGGATCATCCGCTTGTGGATCTGCGGCTGTTCCGCAATTTCGTGTTCACCCAGGCGAATGTGACGCTGCTGGTGTTCGCGACCGGGTTTTACGGAACCGGCCTGCTGCTGCCGAGTTATTTGCAGCAGGTGCTGCACCAGACGCCGTTGCAGTCCGGGCTGCACCTGATCCCTCAGGGGGTTGGCGCGATGCTGACACTCCCCTTCGCCGGTGCCTTCATGGACAGGCGCGGTCCGGGTAAGAGTGTGTTACTCGGCCTCACCCTGATAATCATCGGGCTGGGCACGTTTACCTTCGGTGTGGCCAAGCACGCGGACTATCTGCCGACGCTGATGGTCGGGCTGGGAATCATGAGCATGGGTATGGGCTGCACGATGACGCCGCTTTCCGGAGCCGCGATGCAGACGCTGGCTCCGCGAGAGATCGCCCGCGGTTCGACGCTGCTCAGTGTTAACCAGCAAGTGGGCGGCTCAATAGGAACCGCGTTGATGTCGATGGTGCTGACCAATCAACTGAATCGCAGCGAAAACATCGCCGCGGCGAACAAAGTGGCCTCGGAAGTACCGCGACGTCCCGTCGACCCGGAATTGGCCAGTGCTGCGCTGCACGACCTGTCCCACGCCTACACGGTCGTGTTCGCGCTCGCGGTCGTGCTTTTGGCGCTGAGCATCATTCCGGCGACGTTCTTGCCCAAACGGCCGGCCGGCTGATCACCGCCCACGGAGATCAAAGACTCAAGCGATTCGTCCACAGGCCGCCTTCCCCGCTATCGCAGCCCGCGGTAGCGAGCAGCCAGGCATATTGGAAAGCGGTTTCCTTCCAGCGTTCATAGCGGCCGCTGATGCCACCGTGACCGGCGTTCATCTGGGTCTTCAACAGCACCGGGCTGCCTCCAGAGCTGATGTCACCGTTGGTGTGCCGCAGCGCCGCAACCCATTTGGCCGGCTCGACGTAGTAGACCCGGGTGTCGTTCAGCGACGTCATCGCCAGGATGGCCGGATACCTTCTGGCCGCCACGTTTTCGTACGGCGAATACGACTTCATGTACTCGTAGACGTCGCTGTCGCTCAACGGGTTTCCCCACTCGTCCCACTCCGTGACGGTCAGCGGCAACGACGGGTCCAGGATCGTGGTCAGAGGGTCGACGAACGGCACCTGGGCGAGAATCCCGGCGAACAGATCCGGCGCCATGTTGGCCACCGCACCCATCAACAGCCCGCCGGCACTGCCCCCGAGAGCCACCAGCTGCTGCGGCCGGGTGAGGCCCGTCTGCACCAAATGCCTTGCCACCGCGATGAAATCGGTGAACGTATTCTTCTTTTCCAGCATCTTGCCGTGCTCATACCACAGCCGGCCCATCTCGCCGCCGCCGCGGACATGGGCGACCACACACGCCATGCCGCGGTCCAGCAGCGAAATCCGGGCGATGGAGAACCTGGGATCTTCGCACATCTCGTAGGCGCCGTAACCGTAAATCATTACTGGAGACGGGAATTCGAGACCCGCACGGTGCACGATAGAAATGGGGATCCGGGCGCCGTCGTCCGCGTGGGCCCAATCGCGGCGTTCGACGTAGTCCTCCCGACGGTAGCCGCCGAGCACCGGCTGCTCTTTGAGCAAGGTGCGCTCACCGGTTACCAGATCGATGTCGTAGATCCGCATCGGAGTGATGAAAGATCCCGCGCCCACCCGCAGCTTCGGCGCAATCCAGTTCGGATTGGGCCCAAGGCCCGCCGACATCAGCTCGGAGTCGAACGAAACCTCTTCGGGCGCACCGTAACCGTCATCTGTCAAGGGCCACAACTGAATCCGGGGCAGCGCCTCGCGCCGGTAGCTGACCACCAGATGCTCGGCGAACGCATCCATGCCGTCCAGCCGGACATCGTCACGGTGCGGAATCAGGACGCGTTGCCGCGTCGGGTCGTCGACGGGAGCGTCGGTCAGCGTGAAGTTCACCGCGCCGTCATTGTGCAGGATCAGGAATCGGTCCTGCCCGCCGACGACGGCGTGCTCGACGGAGTACTCGACACCCTCCCGCCGGGGCAGCACGACGGTGAACTCGGCATCGGAATCTGCCGCGTCGGCGTAGCGGACCTCGGAGGTGACTGACGAGCCGGCCGCGATCATCACGTAAGCGTTGCTGCGGGTGCGTCCGACCGCGAGCCAGAACCGTTCGTCGGCTTCGTGGTAGACCTGCTCGGAGGAGTCGGCGGCGCCGAGCCGGTAGCGCCACACCGTGTCCGGGCGCCAGGCCGCGTCCACGGTGGTGTAGTAGACAGTGCGGTTGTCGGCGGCCCACGTCGCCCCGGCGCCGATGCCGACGATCTCGTCCGGATACTGCTCGCCGGTGCGTAAATCCTTGAACCGCAAGGTATATCGTTCGTCACCGACCACATCGACCGAATAGGCCAGCAGGTTGCCGTCCAGGCTGATGCCGGCCGCACCCAGGGCGAAGAAGTCGTGACCCTCGGCTTCCACGTTTTCGTCGAGGACCAATTGTTCACCGGGTATTTCGGTGTGCTGGTCGAACTTCGGCGGATCCCAGTCGTCGGGATCGGCCACCGGGCAACGGCAATGGACGGCGTACTGCTTACCCTCGAAGGTGCGGCCGTAGTACCACCAATCGCCGCGCCGGCTCGGAACCGACAGGTCGGTTTCCTTGGTGCGGGCCTTGATTTCGTCGAAGATCTTCTGCCGCAACGGCTCCAAGTGTGCGGTCAGCTGATCGGTGTAGTCGTTTTCGGCCTCGAGGTAGGCGATGACTTCCGGGCTGTCCTTATCGCGCAGCCATTCGTAGGGATCGATGAAGACATCGCCGTGATGCTCGCGCCGGGTCTGCACCCGTTTCGCCTTGGGCGGAGTCGGATTTGCCGTCATGCGCCCGGCCCGATCCAGCTGCCGAAGCTCAGGCCCGAGATACGTTCGTAGGCATTGATGTAACGGTCGCGCGTGGCTTCGACGATGTCGTCCGGGAGCGGCGGTGGCGGCACAGTGCCGTGCCGGTCCCAGCCGGACGCGGGACTGGTGAGCCAGTTGCGGACGAACTGCTTGTCGAAGCTGTTCTGGACCACCCCGGGCCGGTACTCGTCGGCCGGCCAGTAGCGAGACGAGTCGGGGGTGAAGATCTCGTCGGCCAGCAACAGGTTTCCGTCGCGGTCGCTGCCGAATTCAAACTTGGTGTCGGCGATGATGATTCCCTTGGTCAGCGCGTGGTCGGCGGCCTGGACGTAGATCTGCAGGGTGCGGTCGCGCAGTTGGTTGGCAGCCACCACGCCCACCATCTCGATCACCCGGTCGAACGAGATGTTCTCGTCGTGGTCACCCAGTTCGGCTTTGGTTGCCGGGGTGAACAGCGGTGTGCTGAACTTGCTGGCCTCGACCAGTCCGGGCGGCAACGGGATGCCGCATACCTTGCCGGTTGCCTGATAGTCCAGCAACCCAGACCCGGTCAGGTAGCCACGCGCCACACACTCCACCGGGAACATCTCCAGCCGGCGTACCACGAGCGCGCGGCCGAGCACGTCGTCGGGGATGCGCGGGTCGTCCGGTGGGCCGGCCAGGTGGTTGGGCGCGTCGACCAGGCCGAAGAAGAACACGCTCATCGCGGTCAAGATGCGGCCCTTGTCCGGGATCGTGCTGTCCAGGACGAAGTCGTACGCCGAGATCCGATCGCTGGCGACCAGCAACAGGTGCTCGTCATCGACGCGGTAGATGTCACGGACCTTGCCGCTGGTCAGATGCCGGTAATCGGACAATGCGGGACGCATCGGGTCAGCCTATCGGGCGGGATTAGACCAGCACTGTGCTGGGATCAGCACTATGACGCGGTACTTGCCCTACTCCACCAGACCGGTTCGACTGTTCATCCAACTGATGAGCGACGTCATCGTTGCCGTGTGGACCACCATATGGGTGTTCGTCGGGCTCGCCGTGCACAGCGCCATCTCGACGATCGCCGAAGCGGGCCGGCAAGTGGAGATCGGCGCGCACGGCGTCGCGGGCAATCTGGGCTCGGCGGGCCACGGCGCGCAACAGGTGCCGTTGGTCGGCGATGCGCTCAGCAAGCCGCTCACCGCGGCGGCCGACGCGGCCCTCGACATCGCCGGGGCCGGCCACAGCCTGGACACCACCGCGAGCTGGCTCGCGGTGGTGCTGGCGATCGCGGTATCCGCGACGCCGATTCTCGCTTTCGGCGGGCCGTGGCTGTTTTTGCGGCTGCGGTTCTTCCGGCGCAAGTGGACTGTGACGGCGCTGGCCGCGACGTCGGCCGGTCAGCAGCTGCTGGCGTTACGCGCGTTGGCGAACCGCTCGCCGGCCAAGCTCGCCGCCGTCAGCGCGGATCCCGTCGGCGGGTGGCGCCAGGAGGATCCGGCGATCATTCGCGGGCTGGCCGCGCTGGAGCTGCGGGCGGCCGGGATCAGCCTGCGGCGTTATTGAACGCCCGCAGCAGTCCGGCGCTGGCCACGATGACCCAGGCCGCCAGTGCGACCCAGAAGAACACCAGCGACACCGTGCTCAGCGAGCGTTGACCGATCTCGGCCGCCGTCGCAGCGGTGGCTGCCGAGTACATGCCCAGCGGGAACACCATCGCCCACCACACACCGCCGAAGTGCAACATGCCGGGCCGCCGGTTGATCCGCTGCAGGCCGAAATAGACCAACGCCGGTATCCACAGCGTGGCCACCACCCAGGTAGTCACGGTGACCACTCGCACCGTCGGCGCCAGCCAGCTCGTGGCCAGGTTATGGATGTTGTCACCGGCCAGCGTCGCAATCGCCAACCCGCCCATCAGAATCCAGGAATCAGGCTCCAGCTCTTTGGCGCGCTCGGCGATCGCCCGCCACAGAATCAGCCAAGTCATCAACCCGTACAGGCATAGGCCCACAACCCAGACCGGCACGGCCACCCACAGCGCCGGGTGATGCGGAGTATGCAGGTCAACCTGGGTGGCCACGATCGCCAGCCCCGAGGTACCCACGCTGGCCAGCTCCCAGGCGCCGTGCGCGCGGTCGCGCAGCGCCGCCCAGGGACGACCTCTCGCCATGTTCCGCGCGCTGAGCAGCATCAGCGCCAACCACGACGACAACGCAACGGCGCCAAGCACATACATCACTGCGGCATAGGATGCCAGCCGGCTGTCCAGCACCGCGCAAGCGGCAACGAAGGTGAACAGTCGCAGCGTCACGTCGGGATCGGTCAAGTCCCACAATGCATTTTGTCTGGCGAGCGCGAGGACGATCACCAATCCGGCCAGGGCAACCAGAGCGGCTGTGGCCAGCACGCCCAAAGCGTCACTGATCCGGGTGTACTCATGCTTGCCCGCGGCGATCGACAGAATTCCGGTGGCCATCACCGCAGCGAACACGTCGGGTGCGGGCTCGAGTTCAGCGAGCCGCCTTCTCACCGCAGTTCGACGACTAGATGCCGGATTCCAGTGTGCCGGTTGCTGCGTGTCCATTCGACGGGCTGCGTCACCCGCACGTCGCCAAAGCGCGTCAGCAGTTCCTCATAAAGCACCCGCAGTTCCAGGCGGGCCAGATTGGCACCCAGGCAATAGTGCACGCCTTGTCCGAAACCCAAGTGTGGATTGGGTTTTCGGCTGATGTCGAACTCGTCCGGGCGGTCGAACACATTGGCGTCCCGGTTGGCCGAACCCTCCCAGATCTGCACCTTCTGCCCCGCCTCGATCGACTGGCCGCCGAGCGTGACGTCGCGGGTGGCGGTGCGCCGCTTCGACGGCGAGGGTGACGTCCAGCGGACCATCTCCTCGACGGCCGTCGGCAATAACTCGAGATCGGTTCGCAGCGCACGCAATTGCTCTGGATGCTCGGCCAGCGCCAGCAGGCCACCCGCCACCGCGTTGCGTGTCGTCTCGGCCCCGGCGCTGAACAGCAGGCTGAAGAACAGGTACACCTCGAGGTCCGACAGGGCGGGAGCCTGGGCATCGTCGAGCATCGCGTTGGCGACCACCGATAGCATGTCGTCGGTCGGGTTGGCCCGCTTCGCCGCGATCAGCTCCTGGCCATAGCTGTACATCCGCGACCCGGCTTCTTCGATAGACAGCTGCGATAGCGCGGCCTTGCGGGAGCCGCCGAAATCGAATTGCGGCTCGATGGCCTCGAACAGCCAATGCCGTTCGGATTCAGGCACTCCCAGCAGGATGCAGATCATCTGCATCGGCAGTTCGGCGGCGACCTCGACGAGAAAGTCGAACGGCTCACCCGGCCGCACAGCGTCGAGCAGCCGGCGCGTGCGGGCGCGCAGGTCGTCCTCGACGCGACGGATCATCCGCGGCGTCAGCCCGGAGCTCACGAGCCGCCGGATGTATGAATGCCGTGGGTCGTCCATCATGTTGAGCACCTGGCCGGCGATCGCCAGGTCTTGCAGCAGCGTGCCGCCGAACGGCCGGTCACCGCCGGTAACCGACGAGTATGTCGCCGGATCACGAAGAACCTCAAGGGTTTCCGCGTGGGTTGCCACCGACCAGAAGCCTTCGCCGTCGGGTGTGTTGTCGGTCGGCTCGTGCCAGTAGACCGGCGCCTGGCGGCGATGGACGGCGAACAATTCGTGCGGAAAACCATTCGCGAAGTTGTCCAGGTCGGTGAAGTCGATATCCGCGAGAGCGCCGGCGAGAGTCACAGGATCGCGCCCGCAGTGTATTTGGCCGCGTCGGGATAGCGGCCCACCAACGCGTCCACCATCGCGGCGACCTCGTCGACCTGGTCGCCGGCGGCTCCGGTGAACGCCTTCCTGTCGGCCAGTGCGGCGTCCAGCGCGTCGCGGCTCAGCGGCAGCCGCGGATCGGCGGCCAACCGGTCCAACAGGTCGGGCTCTGCGCCCTGTTCGCGCATGGCCAGCGCGGTGGCCACCGCGTGCTCGCGGATAACGTGGTGCGCGGACTCGCGGCCCATGCCCGCTCGCACCGCCGCCATCAACACCTTGGTGGTGGCCAAAAACGGCAGGTAGCGGTCCAGCTCGCGCTGGATCACCGCGGGGTAGGCGCCGAACTCGTCCAGCACCGTCAGGAACGTCTCGATCTGCCCGTCGACGGCAAAGAAGCTGTCCGGCAACGCAACCCGGCGCACCACCGAACAGAAGACGTCGCCTTCGTTCCACTGTGCGCCGGCCAACTCGGCCGCCATCGAGGCGTAGCCGCGCAGCACGACCTGCAGCCCGTTAACCCGTTCACAACTACGGGTATTCATCTTGTGCGGCATCGCCGAGGAGCCCACCTGGCCCGGCGCGAAACCCTCGGTGACCAGTTCGTGCCCGGCCATCAGCCGAATGGTGTGGGCCAGCGAGGACGGTCCGGCGCCCAGCTGAACCAGTGCGGACACCACATCGTGGTCCAGCGAACGCGGATACACCTGCCCCACGCTGCTGAAAACTAATGCGAAGCCTAAAAAGTCGGCGACGCGACGCTCCAGCTCGGCGAGCTTGGCCGCCCCTTGCGGTCCGCCGCCGAGCAGGTCGAGCATGTCCTGGGCGGTACCCATCGGACCCTTGATGCCGCGCAACGGGTAGCGCTCGATCAACTCGCGCAGCCTGGTCAGCGCGACCAGCGTCTCCTGCGCCGCGGAAGCGAACCGCTTGCCCAGCGTGGTGGCCTGCGCGGCGACATTGTGACTGCGCCCGGCCATGACCAGATCGCGATAGACCACCGCGCGCTCGGCGAGCCGGGCCACCACGGCCACTCCGTGCGAAAAGACCAGATCCAGCGAGCGCCGGATCTGCAGCTGCTCGACGTTCTCGGTCAGGTCGCGACTGGTCATTCCCTTGTGCACCTGTTCGTGACCGGCCAGCGCGTTGAATTCCTCGATGCGGGCCTTGACGTCGTGGCGCAGGGTGCGCTCGCGGGCCGCGATCGAACCCAGGTCGACGTCCTCGAGGACGCGTTCGTAGTCGGCGATCGCCTTGGCGGGGACGTCTACGCCCAGCTCGGCCTGTGCCTTGAGGACGGCCAACCACAGGCGCCGCTCGGCTACCACTTTGGCCTCCGGCGACCAGATGGCGACCATCTCAGCGCTGGCATAACGGTTGGCCAGCACGTTCGGAATGCTCACAGACACACAGCTTACGGTCGGGCAGAAACCTGACTCGATTTTCCTGCTCGCGAGTGACCTGTCCTCGCTGGTCAACCAGCGGCCGCTGATAACCCGACTTCGCTATGCGGCGGGCGCGACGGACCCACCCTGATCCCAGGAAACTCGCGTGCCTGACCACCATGCCAACCCGTGGTGGCGCATAACTCATCGAGGATCTGAGCTGCGTGGGCATTTTGGGTGGTCACGACGAAATCCGGGATTTCATTCGCCATAGGGCGATATGATTCTCTCCTGCCCGAGGGTCGACTCTGACCTGGGCGCTTCCCAGGTCGTCCTGGCTTTGTGGGCCATGACCTAATGGGAGGTGTCCGATGTGGTTGGTGATTGCGGCCCCGGAGTGGATGGCCGCGGCGGCTGGGGATATGGCTGGCATCGGGTCGACGATCGGGGCGGCCAACGGCGCGGCGGCGGCCAACATCGAGGCGGTGCTGGCCGCGGGCGCTGACGAGGTATCGGTGGCCGTGGCCACGGTGTTTGGCGCGCACGCCCAGGCCTATCGGGCGGTGAGTGCGCAGGCTGCGGTGTTTCATGACCAGTTTGTGCAGGCGCTGACCGCGGGTGCGGAGTCTTACGCGGCCGCCGAGGCTGCCAGCGCCGCGTCGATAACCAGTCCGCTACTCAATGCGATCAACGCGCCCTTCCTGGCGGCTACCGGGCGTCCGCTGATCGGCAACGGCGCCAACGGGGCGGCGGGGTCCGGGGC
>NZ_LQPW01000006.1 GCF_002116635.1 Mycobacterium szulgai
CCCCATCCCCACCACCGCAATAGGCTCCTCAACCCGCACCGGCGCACCCACCACCACCCCGCTGCCCCCGGTGGCGCCCCCCTGCAAACGCTCACGCAAATACCCCACCACCGCAGCCACGTTCGGATAATCAAAGATCACCGTGGCCGGCAACGTCAGACCAGTGGCCTGAGCCAACCGGTTACGCAACTCCACCGCCCCCCGCGAGTCCAACCCCAAATCGCTAAACGCCCGCTCAACCGCCACCGCCTCGGCAGAAGAATGCCCCAACACCGCAGCAAGCTGAGCACGCACCTCAGCCAACAACAACGAATCCCAATCCGCCTCAGACACCGAAGGCAGCCGCTGGGCCACCGTCACCGCAACCGGGGCCGCCGCGGCGGGAAGGCTCACCAACCGACTCACCACCGCCGGCAACACCCCCAACCGGGCTTGGCGACGCAACCCAGCCACATCCAACCGCGCCGGGACCAGCACCGCCTCACCACGCGCACACGCCAGATCAAACAACTCCAAACCCTGCTCGACCGACATCGCCGCCAACCCCAACCCCCGCCGATACAAAGCCAACGCATCCAAAAACGCGTTCGCCGCAACAGAATTGGCCTGCCCCGCACCGCCCAACACCGAAGCAGCCGACGAAAACAACACAAACGCCGACAACCCCATATCCCGGGTCAACTCATGCAAATGCCACGCACCATCAACCTTGGGCGCCAACACCTGCTCCACCCGCCCACGATCCAGCGACTCAATCACCCCATCAGCAACCACCCCAGCGACATGAATGACCGCCCCCAGCCGATGCTGCCCAGCAACGGCGTCCACCAACCCCGCCACCTGCTCACGATCAGCCACATCACACGCCACCACCTGCACCCCACACCCCAACTCGCCCAACTCCACCACCAACTCCTCCACCCCAACCGCGGCCGGCCCACCCCGACTCACCAACACCAACTGCCGCACCCCATACCGGACCACCACATGCCGAGCCACCGCCATCCCCAGCACCCCAGTCCCCCCAGTGATCAACACCGTCCCCGCCGGATCAAACACCGACCCCCCCACCACCTCGCCGACCTGCTCACTGACCTGCACCAACCGCGGCGCCAACACCACACCCCCACGCACCGCCAACCGCGACTCACCACCATGAGCCAACGCCGCCACCACCACCGGCCACGACACCGCACCCTCATCAACATCGAGCACCATAAACCGGCCCGGATGCTCCGAAGCCGCGCTACGCACCAACCCCTCCACCACCGCACCGGCCAAATCAGGCACCTCGCCCTGTGCAGCGGCCACCGCCCCCCGAGTCACCAGCACCAACCGCGAACCCACCAAGACCGGCTCACCCAACCACGCCTGAACCAACTCCAAAACGTCATACAACCCCTCACGAACCTCACCAACACCAGCAGCGGCGATCGGCACCGAGGTCAGCACCACCTCCGGTACCCGGCCCCCCTCACCAACCGCCGCAATCAACCCCCGCAAATCCGCATAACATTCCACCCCCTCC
>NZ_LQPW01000007.1 GCF_002116635.1 Mycobacterium szulgai
GGTGGGGATGAGGTGGGGTTGGTGGTGGGTTAGGGCGGTGTCGAACAGGGTGAGGCCTTGGTCGGTGGGGATGGGGGTGAGGCCGTTGCGGGTCATGCGGGTGTGGTCGAGGTGGGTGAGGTGGGCGGTCATGCCGCTGGGGGTTTGCCAGTAGCCCCAGGCCAGGCTGGTGGTGGGGTGGTGGTGGCGGTGGCGTTGTTGGGCGAGGGCGTCGAGGACGGCGTTGGCGGCGGCGTAGGCGCCTTGGCCGGGGGCGCCCAGGGTGGCCGCGACGGAGGAGAACAGGATGAAGGTGTCGAGGTTTGTCGTGGTGGTGAGTTGGTGGAGGTGCCAGGCGGTGTCGGCTTTGGCGGTTAAGACGGTGTGGAGTTGATCGGGGGTGATGTCGGTGGTGAGGGCGTCGTGCAGGGCGCCGGCGGTGTGGATGATGGCGGTCAGGGGGTGTTGGGTGGGGATGTTGGCGAGCAGGGTGGTGAGTTCGGTGGGGTTGCTGGTGTCGCAGGCGGTGATGGTGACGTGGGCGCCGAGGTTGGTGAGGTGGTGGTGCAGTTCGGTGGCGCCGGGGGCGTGGGGGCCGCTGCGTGAGGCGAGGAGGAGGTGGCGGGCGCCGTGGTGGGTGATGAGGTGTTCGGCGAATAGTTGGCCCAGCATTCCGGTGCCGCCGGTGATCAGGACGGTGCCGTCGGGGGTGAGCACGGTGGGTGGGGTGAGCACGATTTTTCCGGTGTGTCGTGCTTGGCTGATGTCGGTGAAGGCGTGGGGGGCTTGGGTGAGGCCGTAGCTGGTGGTGGGTAGGGGGTGCAGGGTGGCGGTGGTGAATAGGTCGGTGAGGGCGTGCCAGGTGCGTTGGATGTGGTCGGGGGGTGTGGTGGTCAGGTCGTAGGTGGGGTGGTCGGTGAGGTCGAGGAAGTGTCCGCTGGGGTGCAGTAGTTGGCGTGAGGCGTCGCTGAATTCGGTGAGGCTGTTGAGGATGACGTCGATGCCGTGTCCGTTGGTGGCGTGGGTGAAGGTGTCGGCGAAGTCGGGGGTGCGGGAGGAGGCGAGGTGGTGGGTGGGGATGCCCAGGTCGGTCAGGACGTGGTGTTTGTGGGGGTGGGCGGTGGCAAAGATTTCCGCGCCGAGGTGCTGGGCGATTTGGATGGCGGCTTGGCCTATTGCGCCGGTGGCGGCGTGGATGAGGACGCGTTGGCCGGCGTTGAGGTGGGCGTGGTCGACCAGGGCGGTGTAGGCGGTCACAAACGCCACGGGCACCGAGGCGGCCTCGGCGAAGGACCAGCCGGTGGGGATTTTGGTGACCAGGCGGTGGTCGGTCAGGGCGGTGGGGGCGAAAGCGTTGTGGGGGAACAGGCCCATCACGGCATCACCGGCAGTGAGGGTGGTGACGTCGGGGGCGGTGTCAAGGACTACGCCGGCGCCTTCGCGGCCGATCCTGGTATCGGCGGTGGTTCCCAGGGCGGCCTGGGCATCGCGGAAGGTCAGGCCGGCGGCGCGGATGGCGACCCGGATTTGTCCGGGGGCTAACACGGTGGCGGGTTCGGTGGGGATCAGGGCCAGGCTGTTTATGCCTTTGCCGGTGGTGTGTAGTTGCCAGGACGGAGTCGATGGTGGGGTCAGGGCCAGCGACGGGGTCAGTCGGGGGGTGTGGGCGTTGCCGTGGCGTAGCGCCAGTTGAGGCTCTATCGTGGGTCGCCGCGCGGGGTCGGCCAGGGCGGCTAGGACGTTGACCAGGGTGTGGTCGGTGGCCGTGGTGGTGTCGATGTCGAGTGCGGTGATGCGGTCGGGGTGTTCGTTTTGGGTGGTGTGGATCAACGCCCAGACCGCGGCGTGCGCCAGATCCGGTGGGTGGTCGTAGACGGTGGTGCTGACCGCGTGGCTGGTCAGGATCACCAGCGGGGTGTGCAGGGTGTCGGGGTGGGTCAGCCAGTTCTGCAGCCCGCTGATTGTGGCGCGGGTCAGGGTGTGCACGCGCTGCAGGGGATCAGCCTCGGCGGGATCGGGCAGGGGCCAGATCACCACGTCGGTATGGGCAAGATCGATGTTGGCCAGTTCGTGGTGGGTGGGGCTGGTCTGCAGGCTGGCGGGTAGCCGGTCGGGGGCATCGGTGAGGACCGCCCACACCGGTGCGGACGCGGGCAGCGCGAAGGTGTCGGCGGCCAAGGCTGGCCAGTGCAGTTCGAACAGGCTGTCGCGCAGCGCGGCGGGGGCGGGGGAGTTGATGTGGTCGGGGCGGGCGCGCAGGGTCAGGGTGTCGATCGTGACCACCGGGGCGCCGGCGGGGTCGGTGGCGTGCAGGGTGAAGGTGTCGGCTGCTGTGGCGCTGAGTTGGACGTGCAGGCGGGTGGCCCCGATCGCGTGCAACGTGACTCCGGTGAAGGCGAACGGCAGCCGCGGGGTGGGCGTATCACTACTGGGGTCGGTGTCATAAAACGCCGCGGCCAACGGATGCAGGGCGGCATCTAGGAGGGCGGGGTGGATTCCGTAGCCGCTGATGTCGGTGTCGGCGGGTAAGACCACCTCGGCGGAGACGGTGTCGGGTGCGCTGGGGTGGCGTCCGATGCCGCGCACCGACTGGAACGGGGAGTGGTAATGCAAGCCGTGGTCGGCCAGGTCGCGATAGAAACTGTCGGTATCGATGGGGTCGACATTCCAGGGCCCCGACAGCGGCCCAGCCACCACAGCCGTGGTGGTGCTTAACGCGCCGCTGGCGTGCAACGACCAGGCCGCCGGACCATGGGTGCCGCCGGTACGGGAGTGCACGGTAAAAGGCCGTCGCCCGGTGTCGTCTTCGGCTTGCACCGTGATCTGGACATCGGTGGGAGTGTGGGCCTCCAGCGTCAACGGGGTATGCAACACCAGCTCATCGATCACTGGGCATTGGGCGTACTCACCGGCCTGCAACAACAACTCGATGTAGCCGGTTCCCGGGAACACCACCGTGTCATCGACACGGTGACCAGCCAGCCACGGGTGGGTGACCGTGGAGAGCCGTCCGGTCAACACGATCTGGTCTTGATCGGCCAGCTCGGTCAACGCCCCCAACAACGGATGATCGGGCTTGTCCAGCCCGGCAGCGCCGACATCGCCAGCAGCGACCGGGGTCAGCCAGTAAGAGCGGTGTTGGAAGGGGTAGGTGGGTAGCGCGATGGTGTGGGCGCCGGGATACAGGCTGGTCCATGACGGGCTGTGGCCGTGGGTGTGCAGCTGAGCCAAGGCGCCGGCCAGGGTATCCAGATCGGGCTGGTCACGGACCAAGGTAGGGATCACTGTCGATGCGTCGGTGGTCTCCACCGTGTCGGTCAGCGCGGGGGCAAGTACCGGGTGGGGGGAGAGTTCGATGAAGGTGTGGGGGCCTTGGGTGAGCAGGGTGGTGATGGCGTCGTGGAAGCGCACGGGTTCGCGGAGTTGGCGGGTCCAGTAGTCGGGGGAGGTGAGTTGGTCGGGGGTGGCGGGTTGGCCGGTGAGGGTGGAGATGATGGCAGTGCTGGGTGCGGCCCAGGTCAGGGCGGCGGCGATGGTGTGGAATTCGGGCAGCGCGGGGTCCATCGAGGCGGAGTGGAAGGCGTGGCTGACGCGTAGCGGGGTGGTTTTGTAGCCCGCGGCGGCGCACTGCTGGTCCAGGCGGTGCACATGATCGGCGGGTCCGGAGACGACTAGGGCGGTGGGGCCGTTGACGGCGGCCAGCTCCACCTGGGGGTCGTCGGCCAAGACTGCGGCCAGGTCGGCGGGGCGGGCGGCGATGGCCAGCATGGCCCCTGGTGCGCAGGCCTGCATCAGCCGGCCCCGGGCGCTGACCAGTACCGCGGCATCGGCCAGTGACAGCATTCCGGCCACGTGGGCTGCGGCCAGTTCGCCTACCGAATGACCCACCAGGTAGTCCGGGTGGATCCCGGCCTGGGTCAACACCGCGGATAGGGCCACCCCGACGGCGAACAACGCCGGCTGGGCGTAGGCGGTTTGATTGAGCAGCTCGGCTTCGGCGGTGTCGGGTGCGGCGAACATCACCTGGGCCAGCGCAACGTCGAGGTGGGGGTCAAAGGCTGCGCACACCTCGTCGAGGGCCTCAGCGAAACCGCGATGACCGGCATACAGTGCGGCGGCCATCTGTGGGTATTGGGCGCCCTGGCCGGGAAACACGAACACCGTTTTGTTGGGCTGGTGGGCCTGATAGTGGTGGCCGCGCACCCCGGGATGAGGTTGGTCGAGGGCCAAGGCATGCAGGCAATCCAAGAGCTCGTCGCGAGCAGCGGCGGCCGCAACGGTGATTGCCGCGCGGTGGGCGTGGTGGGTGCGGGTGGTGGCCAGGCTGTAGGCCAGATCGGTCAAATCAACATCGGGGTGATCGAGCAGATGCTGATGCAGCCGGGCGCCTGCAGCCTGCAGCGCTGCCGGGGTCCGCGCAGAGAGCGGCCAAAACCGCAGCGGCGACGGGCCTTTGGGTGTCGGGGCAGGATCGGCCGGTGGTGAGCTGGGAGCCTGCTGCACGATCAGATGCGCGTTGGTGCCGCTGATCCCGAACGACGACACCCCCGCAGTACGGGGATGCTCGGTCGCCGGCCAGGGCAGCGCCTCGGTCAGCAGCTGCACTGTTCCGGCCGACCAGTCGATGTGCGGGCTGGGTTGATCCACGTGCAAGGTCGGCGGCAACACGCCCTGGTTGAGGGCGGTGATCATTTTGATCAGCCCCGCCGCCCCGGCGGCGGCCTGGGTATGGCCGATGTTGGATTTGACCGACCCCAACCACAACGGATGCTCGGGGTCGCGCCCGGCGCCGTAAGTAGCCAACAACGCCCCGGCTTCGATCGGATCGCCCAGGGTGGTGCCCGTGCCGTGGGCCTCGACCACATCCACCTCATCCAGGCCGATACCGGCATTGGCCGCCGCCTGGATGATCACCCGCTGCTGAGCCGGCCCATTCGGGGCGGTCAACCCATTAGAAGCACCGTCCTGGTTGACCGCCGATCCCGCGATCACCGCCAGCACCGGATGCCCCTGACGGTGGGCCTCACCGAGGCGTTCCAACACCACGATCGCCGCGCCCTCACCCCACCCGGTGCCATCAGCAGCCGCCGCGAACGCCTTACACCGGCCATCAGGGGCCAGCCCCCGCTGACGAGCGAACTCCACAAACGGCCCCGGACTCGACATCACCGCGACCCCACCAGCCAAAGCCAGACTGGACTCCCCGCTACGCAACGACTGACACGCCAAATGCGTGGCCACCAGCGACGACGAACACGCCGTATCCACCGTGATCGCCGGCCCCTGCAACCCCAACACATACGCCACCCGACCCGAGGCCACACTCGTCGCCGACCCCGTCAACCCAAAACCCTCGGCACCCTCAGCCATGCCAGCACCGCTGTCCCCGTAACCCTGTGCCCAGGCTCCCGCGAAGACGCCGGTGTTAGTGCCTTCCAGAGTCGCCGGGTCGATCCCAACGGTTTCCAAGGCTTCCCAACACACCTCTAACAACAGCCGCTGCTGCGGGTCCATCGCGGTGGCCTCACGCGCGGAGATCCCGAAGAACTCGGCGTCAAAGCCGGCCGCGTCGGTCAAAAACGCCCCCGAGCGGGTATAGGTCTTACCCACCGCATCCGGGTCGGGATCAAACAACCCCGCCAAATCCCAACCCCGATCCGTCGGGAAACCCCCCACCGCATCCACACCACCACTGACCAACTCCCACAACGCCTCCGGCGAATCCACCCCACCCGGCAACCGACACGCCATCCCCACCACCGCGATGGGTTCGTCCACCCGGGCCGGAGCCGGCAGCGCCGCGCTCGGAGTGGCACGACCAGAAAGCTCAGCTTCCAAATAGGTAGCTAGCTCTGACACCGAGCCGTAGTCCCACCCCACCGTGTCAGCCAGTTGCAGGCCAGTCACTGCTGCCAGCCGATTGCGAAGCTCGACTGTCATTTGTGAACTGAAACCTAGTTCTGAGAAGGCGAGTTCGGTATCTACTGACCGAGCATCGGGCTGGCCCAGCATCGATGCGACTTCGAGGCCAACGGTGTCCGCCAAAAGTTGATAGCGCTGTCGCTGCCAGGCTTTGAATTGCTCGTGCAGCTTCATTCCTCGGCGGCCTATATCCGAAGTCTCGATGTTCCCAGCTGATGTTGTGTCCAGGTCCGCCGCTATGTCTGGCGAAGGGGTTACAGAGGAAACCTGCCAAATTGGTTTTGCTGGGATTTCGGAGCGAAGATCGCTTCGTATCAATTTCCCGGTCGGGGTTCGAGGGAGCTGCTGTGTAACGGCGAATCTATGCGGGACTTTGAACGAAGACAGTTGGCTGCGCAATCGGCGGTATATCTCGGCGATAGCCGCATCATCGAGGGATACTCCCTCCTTAGGAACGAGAAACGCCTGTAGCGCCGACGCGCCCGTGGATTCCCTTACTCCGGCAACCGCAGCCTCAGCCACATTCTCATCATCAAGAATGAGCCGCTCGACCTCGTTTGGATTAATGTTGATACCGCCCACAATTTCTATGTCGTCGGCGCGGCAACTGTACCTAACCCATCCGTCGGGATCGATAAATACCTGGTCCCCTGTGTCGAGCCAACTCCCATTTAAGGCGAGGGGGTCGTCCGGTCGATTCCAATAGCCCGCTGCGATTGATGGCCCTTGAACCCATAGATTCCCCTCGACCCCGGGTCCGGCAGTGGTGCCGTCAGGCGTCACCACGCGGATCTCATAGGGAGGAAGAACCTTTCCTAAGGTTCCAAGACGCCAGTCATCGACCGTATTCGACACAAATGTTTGTCCGACCTCGGTCGAGCCTATTCCGTCAAGGATCGGAATGCCGCCGAAGAATTCCATAAGGCGCTCCGCCAGACTCAGCTCAAGTGCCTCGCCAGCGGATACTAAGCAGCGGATCGACCGGAATGAACCGGGCGAGCATGCGTCAATGACTCTTGCAAAAAAAGTGGGTACGCCATAGAGCACCGTCGGTTTGAATCTCGCACCGAGCTCGGCCGCTGCCTCCGGGCTGATCGGCGAGGAGTTGATGACCGCTGCACTGCCTGTCGCAAGCGGAAACCAAACCGAATTACCCAAGCCATACGCGAAATACATGCGAGCGCTGCTCAGTCCGACGTCGTCGGGAGAGAGCCGCAATGCGGTGCGACACATCGCCTCGACATACGTCAAGACGTCGGCGTGTCGATGAATCGCGGCCTTGGGTGAACCCGTCGTACCAGAGGTATAAGTAGCGTAGGCAACGGCGTCGCCGCTGAGGTCTTCGTAGTCCGCAGGCTCGACTCGAGTCGCATCCGACAACAGCTCTGCCGCCTCCACAACGGTCGACCGCTGGAATCGGCCGCGCAGGGCGGAAGAGGTGACGACAAGCGCGGGCTCGGTATCGCGCTCAACAAATGTGTGGTCTTCGGAACGGAGTTCGGGATTGGCGATAAACACTAAAATCCCGCGAGCCAAACTTGCCAACAATAGTTGGACTAGATCCAGCGAGTCCGGGAGGCATAACAGAATGCGATCGCCACGGGAGAGCCCGCGGCGACTGAGCACTGCCGCGAGACGTAGTGCACCATCATGGATTTGTCCATGACTCACAGGGGTCGGAGCATAGTAGGCAGGCGAGTCGTGCCATCCAGCTTCCAATGACCGCTCGGCCAGGAGTTTTGCTATGTTTCCGCTTTGCATTAGTCAGCTACCGCTCGTGACATAAAAGCGGATGGATCATACTGATTAGCGGCCCGCCATTTGCTGTCGTACCGCCTCTTTGCAAGAACAATCACAAATATCCATGTCAACTTCAGCGCCATTGCTTTCGCCAGTGATGGTCGCCGTCTCATCAGTGTCAATGAATGCGCTTTGTGGGAAGTATTCGGTGATAACGATGGCTGGCTGACTGCGGATGGTCATGCGATATTGACGCGTGATTACTTCCTGGCTTACGTCCTCATCGAGGTTTGACCAGCCGGGCAACGTATCCATCCAGAATTTTGGAGTCTCTTTGAATATCTCGATACCGTTGGCCAATATGGACTCTCCAATCGGCCCGTCCATCTCGATCAAGTTGTCGACCAATTTTGGTGGCACGATATCAATGGCAATGATCGACTCCGCGACCACAAATACTTTTCCCGAGGACCGGCCCCTGAGTAACACTTTGCGGCGAAGCGTTCGGCCTTCGAAATGCTGCGGACTGCCTATTTCCGTAGCAGAGGCATGAATATCCTGGTCGACAATCTCCGTAAAGATTTCATCATTCACGACAATGCCGAGGGTCCGAGTGAGGGTGCCATTGGTTGCGAGGAGTATCCGAAGGTCACGGCTGAACTTTCGGATTTCTTCGTCAGTGAGGAAGCGTGAAGACAGTTCTTATTCCTTCCTGGGCGTTACTCCAGTGTGTATGTCATTGTGTCGTCAGCGACACGCCCACAATTGGGGAGATTCTTCGGTGGCAGCCCCGCGGCGAAAGCCAGTTGGCACCATCGAGAGTATTGATTTTGCGGATCGGCATGTCCATGCGGTGCGGTCCTAAGTTGAGGTGTAGGAACTGGCGCAAGAACCGGTCGGCCGCCCGACCGTGGCGTTAATACTAGCAGGACTTGCGGGTCGCGAATACGGACTTTCGGCTGGTGACATGTCGGATCGGTCACTCAAAATAGGGCCGAGTTAGACGTGTGAGCGGCGACGCCGATCGACACGGCGTCCGCCTCCGAAGCTCTGTGTCCAGTCGCGAGAAGTGTGGCTCGGCCTGCGATTTTGGGCGGGGATGACCGGACCGGCCCTGGCGAGGTGCAGCGCTGTTGTATCGCCCGGGGCTGGCCGGGACGCGGGACGGCGGCAAGCGGTGTCGAAATGCGAACAACGGGATCAGATTTCGACCATAAGGGGTGCGGAAAAGATCTCTTTTGGGCAATGCGGGTTTAAAACTGACCCAGCCGGTCGCCAAGGTTGGTGTGAAAGTGTCCGATAGCGCTCTCGTGCCGGCCGAACTCGACGAATTTGTTCGCATCCGCGCGAAATCCGCGTTGTACGCCCGCCGACACCGCGTTGTCCTCCGCGACAACGCGGGTTATGTAATCGGCTAACTCCGCAGGGTCGGGCGACTCCTCGTCCAGCGGAATTCTGCTGGCCAGATCCGCTCTGGTCATCGTGTAGTAAACAACTTCGCTGTGACCTACATCAACCGGGTCGATCACGACTACCTGCGCTAGTTGCGGAAACGCCCCGACTATGACGTTGGGGAACAGATGATAGACAAATGTCGCGGGCAGACGTCCCACCCAGGTCGATTCTGGACGGTCCCGAAGCTGCTCAATTGCGCAGTACGGGAACGTAACACGGGAATTCGGGCCGAACGTCTCGACCACGGTGAGGTTGTCGTACAGGTGGGGAAGGGTTTCCTTATGAGTCCAGCGGATGTGGTAGCCCTCCAAGAACTGCTCGACAAGAACCTTCCAGTTGATCGCCAGGTGATAGGACTCGACGGACAGGACCCGATCGATCGGTAGCAGCTTGTCTCGCCATGCTGTCCCGTTTGTCAGCCAGGCCATCGCGTCGTCAGCTTCGGGTTTCGGGATGCGCGTGCCGTCAGAAGAGATTGCACCGATGACGATGAGCCCGTCGGCTTCATAGCTCGGGACTTCGACGAGCCCGCGCGCCGCCATATCCAAATCGGGGAACGCGTCAGCGTGGGGGACATGTGCCAGCGAGCCGTCGAGGCGATATGTCCAGCCGTGGTAGCGACAAACCAGGGCATGGGAACACCCCGCGTCCTCGACCAGGGCGAAACCACGATGCCGGCATGCATTGCGAAATACCCGAGCGCGTTGATCGTGCCCACGCACAGCGAACAGCGGCACCCCGAAGGTCACTCGTTCGACGTGGTCGCCCTGGTTAGGAATAGTGGCGGACGGAACGAACACGCTTGGCATCGCGCGCAGTAGGTCGATTTCCCGGGTGAATCGGTGTGGGTTCAAGTAGTTTTCAACGGGCTCGCGCCACGGAGCGCCTTCATCGGTGGTCCCGCCGTCGACATGGGCGAGAACTCGACGAACGATCTCCACGTCATCGGCAAGCCGCGGGTCCGTCGTCGAGGTCATTGGTGCAGCATAGCGACTTTTCCTGGCCATTCGCCGTGCCAGCAAATCCCCGAAAGCTGACGAAAGCGCCGTTGAACACAGGCGAGACGTCCGGCCCAGTCGGCGGCCCCGAGATCCTGCTCACCGGCATCGAATCTTTGGGACGCCGTTACTGACCGGCGCTAAACTGAAACTTCCAACCTCCGACAGGCCAGAAAGCAGGCATTAGAACCCACGTGACGCCCCGCGAGACCCGCGCTGCTGACACCGCTGTAGTCCGGCAAGCCGACCCTCAGGTTCGCAGCAGTATCGATGTTCCGCCCGACCTCGTCGTGGGGTTGCTCGGCTCGGCCGACGAAAATCTCCGGGCACTGGAACGTAGCCTCAACGCCACTCTGCACGTGCGCGGCAACGCCGTCACCCTCTCGGGTGAGCCGGCCGATGTCGCACTCGCCGAACGCGCTATCTCAGAACTCGTCGCGATCGTGGCCAACGGCCAGCCGCTCACACCTGAGGTGGTCCGCCACAGCGTGGCCATGTTGGTCGGTACCGGCAACGAATCGCCGGCCGAAGTGCTCACCCTGGACATCCTGTCGCGCCGCGGCAAAACGATTCGGCCCAAGACGCTCAACCAAAAGCGCTACGTCGACGCGATCGACGCCAACACCATCGTTTTCGGGATCGGTCCAGCCGGCACCGGGAAGACCTACCTCGCAATGGCCAAGGCCGTCAACGCCTTGCAAACCAAGCAGGTCACTCGGATCATCCTGACCCGGCCCGCGGTGGAAGCCGGTGAGCGCCTTGGCTTTCTGCCCGGCACGCTGAGCGAGAAGATCGACCCGTACCTCCGGCCGCTGTATGACGCGCTGTACGACATGATGGACCCCGAGCTGATCCCAAAGCTGATGTCGGCCGGGGTAATTGAGGTGGCCCCGTTGGCCTACATGCGCGGCCGGACGCTCAATGACGCGTTTATCGTCCTCGACGAGGCGCAGAACACCACGGCCGAACAGATGAAGATGTTCCTTACCCGGCTTGGCTTCGGATCCAAAGTCGTCGTCACCGGCGACGTCACCCAGGTCGACCTGCCCGGCGGCGCCCGGTCGGGCCTGCGGGCGGCCGTCGACATCCTCGAGGACATCGACGACATCCACATCGCCGAGCTGACCAGTGCGGACGTGGTCCGTCACCGCCTGGTCTCGGAGATCGTCGACGCCTATGCACGGTACGAGGAGCCGGGGTCGGGGATGAACCGGGCGGCGCGGCGGGCGTCGAACGCCCGGAGTCGCCGATGAGCATCGAAGTATCCAACGAGTCGGGCGTCGACGTCTCAGAAGCCGAACTCGTCAGCGTGGCACGGTTCGTCATCAACAAGATGGACGTCAACCCGGGCGCCGAACTGTCGATGGTGTTGCTGGACACCGCGGCCATGGCCGATCTGCACATGCGCTGGATGGATCTGCCCGGACCGACCGACGTGATGAGCTTTCCCATGGATGAGCTCGAGCCGGGCGGTCGTCCTGATGCACCCGAACCCGGACCGGCCATGCTGGGCGATATCGTGCTGTGCCCGGAATTCGCGGCCGAACAGGCGGCCGCGGCGGGGCACAGTCTCGGGCATGAGCTGGCGCTGTTGACCATCCACGGCGTGCTGCATCTGCTCGGTTACGACCACGGCGAGCAGGACGAGGAGAAGGAGATGTTCGCCCTGCAGGACCGGTTGCTGGAGGAGTGGGTAGCCGACCAGGTCGAGGCCTACCAGCACGACCGTCAGAACGAGCGGGACCGTCGACTGCTGGATAAGTCAAGGTATTTCGACCAGCCGTGACCGGCCTGCCTCAGCTGCTCGGCACGATCATGTTGATCGGTCTGGGCGGAATATTCGCAGCGGTCGACGCCGCCTTCAGCACGGTATCGCTGGCCCGGGTGCAAGAACTGGTGCGCGACGGGCGCCCCGGCGCCAAGCCGCTGCTCAAAGTGATGACCGATCGGCCCCGCTACATCAATCTGGTCGTGCTGCTGCGCATCGTTTGTGAGATCACCGCCACCGCGCTGCTGGTCGTCTTTTTCCGGCACAACCTCGGGCTGAATTGGGGCTTGTTCGTTGCTGCGGCCGTCATGGTGGTGACCAGCTTCGTGGTCATCGGCGTCGGGCCACGGACTCTCGGCCGCCAGAACGCTTACTCCATCGCGCTCGCGACAGCCCTTCCGCTGCAGGTGATCTCGTGGCTGCTGATGCCGATCAGCCGATTGCTGGTGCTGCTGGGTAACGCACTCACCCCGGGCCGCGGCTTCCGCAACGGACCGTTCGCATCTGAGATCGAATTGCGCGAGGTCGTCGACCTGGCCCAGCAGCGCGGCGTCGTCGCCGCCGACGAGCGCCGGATGATCGAGTCGGTCTTCGAACTCGGCGACACCCCCGCTCGCGAGGTGATGGTGCCGCGTACCGAGATGGTCTGGATCGAAAGTGACAAATCAACCAGCCAGGCCATGAACCTTGCGGTGCGCAGCGGACATTCGCGCGTCCCGGTGATCGGCGAGAACGTCGACGACATCCTGGGCGTGGTCTATCTGAAAGATCTTGTGCAACAAACGGTCTGCTCCAGTGGCAACGGCCGGGAAACCACGGTCGCGCAGGTCATGCGCCCGGCGGTGTTCGTGCCGGACTCCAAGCCGCTGGACGCGCTGCTGCGTGAGATGCAGCGCGACCGCAACCACATGGCCATGCTGGTCGACGAATACGGCGCGATAGCCGGCCTGGTAAGTATCGAGGACGTGCTCGAAGAAATCGTCGGCGAGATCGCCGACGAATACGACCAAGCCGAGACCGCGCCGGTAGAAGATCTGGGCGACAACCGTTTCCGGGTATCCGCGCGACTGCCGATTGAGGATGTGGGCGAACTGTACGGCATGGAATTCGATGACGATCTCGACGTCGACACGGTAGGTGGACTGCTGGCTCTGGAACTGGGCCGCGTGCCACTGCCGGGCGCCGAGGTAGTGACCCATGGTCTGCGAATGCACGCCGAGGGCGGCCCCGACCACCGGGGCCGGGTACGGATCGGCACCGTGCTGTTGAGTCCGGTCGCCGACTCCCCGAATGGGAGCGAGGCAGCTCATCGTGACTGAACGGTTGGCCGACGAGGACGCGAAGCTGGTGGTCCTGGCGCGGGCAGCGATGGCGCGCGCCGAGGCCGCCAGTGCCGCCGCGGTGCGCGATGTCGACGGACGCACGTATGCGGCTGCCCCGGTGAGCCTTTCGGCCCTCGAGCTCACCGGCCTGCAAGCCGCGGTGGCCGCGGCCGCGTCCAGTGGGGCGACCGGCCTGGAAGCGGCGGTACTCGTGGCAGGCTCACAGGATGACCCCGGCCTTGCCGCGGTAAGGGAGTTGGCACCCTTGGCCGCCATCATCGTCACCGACCGCGCGGGCAACCCGCTATGACGCCGATCGTGTACTCAGAGTCGACGGTATGACCGAATTCCGTTCCGGCTTCGTGTGTTTGGTCGGCCGGCCGAACACCGGCAAGTCCACTCTGACCAACGCGCTGGTAGGCGCGAAAGTCGCCATCACCTCGATGCGGCCGCAGACCACCCGGCACACCATCCGCGGCATCGTGCACCGCGACGATTTTCAGATCATTCTCGTCGACACTCCCGGCCTGCACCGGCCGCGCACGCTACTGGGCAAGCGGCTCAACGACCTTGTCCGCGATACCTACGCCGAGGTCGACATCATCGGCCTGTGCATCCCGGCGGACGAGGCGATCGGTCCCGGCGACCGCTGGATCGTCGAGCAGATCCGGGCCATAGCGCCCAAGACCAAGCTCGTTGCGATCGTCACCAAGGTCGACAAGGTGCCGAAAGACAAGCTGGTGGCTCAGCTGCACGCGGTCAGCGAGCTGGTCAGCGACGCGGCCGATATCGTCCCGGTGTCCGCCGTGTCCGGTGAGCAGATAGACGTCTTGATCGACGTGCTAGTCCAGGCCTTGCCGCCAGGCCCGGCTTACTACCCCGATGGTGAGCTCACCGATGAACCCGAGGAAGTGCTGATGGCCGAGCTCATCCGTGAGGCCGCGCTGGAGGGCGTGCACGACGAACTGCCCCATTCGCTGGCCGTCGTCATCGACGAGGTCAATTCCCGGGAGGGCCGCGACGACCTGATCGACGTGCACGCCGTGCTGTATGTCGAGCGGGACAGCCAGAAGGGCATCGTGATCGGCAAAGGTGGCGCCCGGTTGCGGGAGGTGGGTACTGCCGCGCGTTCTCAAATCGAAAAACTGCTCGGCACCAAGGTCTACCTCGACCTGCGCGTCAAGGTCGCCAAGAACTGGCAACGCGACCCCAAACAGCTTGGCCGGCTTGGCTTTTAACGTCGCGGTGGAGAGGGCACCGTGTGGATCGGGGGCGTGTTGTTGCCGGTGTTCCACCACACCTTCGGCTGTTTGGTCGCCCAGCCGCTGAGGGCTTCCAGTTCGGCGGCCAGCGATATCAGCATTCCCTCACTGTTGGCCGGTCCCATCAGCTGCACGCCGATGGGCAGACCGTCGGAGGTGAAGCCGGCCGGCACGCTGATGGCCGGCCAGCCCAGCACGTTCCACGGCCATGCGCCCGGGCACGCCGCGATCATGGCGCGGTCGGTTTGGATGCCGCTCAACTTGTCGAATGCGCGTGCCTGCGGCGGCGGTTGCGCGGTCGTCGGCGCCAGCACCACGTCGACGATGTCGAAGATCGAGCCCACCCGACGCTGGTCGGCGGCTTCATGCCGGCGAGCGCTGCGCAGGATCGCCTGGCCCAGCACGTGGCCGGTCCGGAAATTGGTCAGCGTGCGGGGGTCCCAGGCGACCTCGTCGCCCAGCCGTTCTTCCCACTCCCGCAGACCGGCGGTGGACCGGGCGAGAAAGTCCCACGACAGACGCACGCCGTAATCCGGATTGCCCTTCACCACGGTATGGCCGAGCAGCTCCAACTGTTCGCCCACGGTCTGGGTCGCGGCCAGAATCTCTGGGTGCAGCTTCGCCCGGAAAAACGTGTACGGGAACCGCGTGGACAGTGCGATCTTCAGCGGGCCCGGTGCGATGCCGACGTAGTCCGACGCCGTCAGCGGCGGCGGCTTGTGCAGGTCTCCCTCGACATTGCCCGACGCGGCGTCCAGTACCAGCGCCGCATCCTCGACCGTGCGCGCCAGCACGCCGTTGACGGTGATGCCGTTGAAGGCCTCCGGCAACGGCCAGGTGGAGATGCGGCCGCGTTGCGGTTTGATGCCCACCAGGTGCGTCCAGGCCGCCGGGACTCGCACGCTGCCGGCGCCGTCGGAACCGATCGCGGCGGTAACCAGGCCGGCGGCCACCGCGGCCGCGCTGCCACCCGACGACCCGCCCGGAGTGTGCCGGCGTGACCAGGGGTTTCGGGTGTGCCCGAAGGCCGGTCCGCTGGTGAACGGCCACTGGCCAAGTTCGCAGGTGTTGGTCTTGCCGACGATCACCGCGCCGGCGGCCTTGAGGCGCCGAACAACCTCGGCGTCACGGTCGGCGGGCCGGATGTACCCCTCGGTCCCGTAGGCCGTCGGCACTCCGGCAACGTCGACGTCATCTTTGATCGCGATCGGGATGCCCAGCAGCGGCGCGGTGTCACCTGCTGCTCGGCGCCGATCGGCGGCGGCCGCATCGGCCAACGCAGACTCGGTGAGTACCACGCGGAACGCGTTCAAGGTGGACTGGCTCACGTCGATCGCGTGCAGGGACCGTCGGACCAGCTCAGCGGAGGTGACCTTGCCGGTTGCCAGCTGATATAGCAGTTCGGTCAGGGTGGGCAGGCGCTGGCTGCCGGATCCGGAAATGGACCCGAAATCGGACCCAGAAGCGCCAACCACGGGGTACGAGACTATCGGCGCGGATACCCGCGATGTCGCGGCGGGGTGCAAAACTGTTGTGATGCGGCTGTATCGAGACCGAGCTGTTGTGCTGCGCCAGCACAAGCTCGGCGAAGCCGACCGGATCGTGACCCTGTTGACTCGCGACCACGGACTGGTCCGTGCGGTGGCCAAGGGAGTCCGCCGCACCCGCAGCAAATTCGGCGCCCGATTGGAGCCGTTCGCGCACATCGACGCGCAACTGCATCCCGGACGCAATCTCGACGTCGTCACCCAGGTCGTCTCCATCGACGCGTTCGCCACCGACATCGTCAGCGACTACGGCCGGTACACCTGCGGGTGCGCGATGCTGGAGACCGCCGAACGTTTGGCCGGTGAGGAGCGAGCGCCGGCCCCGGCGCTACACCGGCTTACCGTGGGCGCGTTGCGCGCGGTGGCTGACGGGCGTCGGCCCCGCGATCTGTTGCTGGATGCCTATCTGCTGCGTGCCATGGGCATTGCCGGGTGGGCGCCGGCGCTGACCGAGTGCGCCCGCTGCGCCACCCCCGGTCCGCATCGCGCGTTTCATATTGCCGCCGGCGGCAGCGTCTGCGCGCACTGCCGCCCGGCCGGTTCGACCACACCGCCGCAGGGCGTGCTGGATCTGATGTCCGCACTGCACGACGGCGATTGGGAGGCTGCCGAGCAGTCACCGCAATCCCACCGCGGGTACGTCAGTGGATTGGTAGCCGCCCATCTGCAATGGCATTTGGAGCGGCAGCTCAAGACGTTGCCTCTGGTGGAACGGGTCTACCAGGCCGATCGCACGATTGGCCAGCGTCGCGCCGCGCTGATCGGGCAGGATACCGAGTGTGGCTAAAAGCGCCCGCAAGCTGAAATCCGCTGAATTTCCCCAGTTGCCTCCGGCGCCCGACGACTATCCGACCTTTCCCGATACGTCGACGTGGCCGGTCGTTTTCCCCGAGCTCCCGCCGTCGCCCGACGGTGGACCACGCCGGCCGCCGCAGCACATCTCGAAGGCGAGTGCCCCCCGAATTCCCGCCGACCGGTTGCCCAACCACGTCGCCATCGTGATGGACGGCAACGGACGGTGGGCTACTCAACGTGGGCTGCCCCGCACCGAGGGCCACAAGATGGGCGAAGCGGTGGTCATCGATATCGCCTGTGGTGCAGTCGAACTCGGGATCAAGTGGCTCAGTCTCTACGCCTTCTCCACTGAGAACTGGAAGCGTTCGGCCGAGGAGGTGCGCTTCCTGATGGGCTTCAATCGAGACGTGGTGCGCCGGCGTCGCGAGATCCTGAACCTGATGGGTGTGCGGATCAGGTGGGTGGGGTCGCGGCCGCGTCTGTGGCGCAGCGTCATCAATGAATTGGCGATCGCTGAGCAGGTGACCAGGAACAACGACGTCATCACCATCAACTACTGCGTCAACTACGGTGGCCGCACCGAAATCACCGACGCGACAAGGCAAATCGCTCGTGAGGTGGCCGCGGGCAGGCTGAACCCGGAGCGGATCAGCGAGGCTACCGTCGCCCGTCACATGCAGCGCCCCGACATCCCCGATGTGGACCTGTTCCTGCGGACCTCAGGCGAACACCGGTCCAGCAATTTCATGTTGTGGCAGGCGGCCTACGCCGAATACGTCTTCCAGGACAAGTTGTGGCCCGACTATGACCGCCGCGACTTGTGGGCGGCATGCGAGGAGTACGCCGCCCGCAACCGACGGTTTGGGAGCGCCTAGTGCCATCTCTGCCGGAGCGGCTGGCCTCGATTCTCGGCGACGTGCTGCCCGTCGACGAGGAACCCGACGGCGGGCTGACGGTCCGCCACGGCGATACGTTCGCATCGTTGCGGGTAGTGAATATTGCCGCGGATCTCGACCTGGTGTCGCTGACGCAGATTCTGGCGTGGGACTTGCCGCTGACCAAGAAGGTCAGCGATCAACTGGCCAGGCAGGCCCACGATCTGAACTTCGGCTCGGTCACTTTCACTGAAAAGGGCACTGAAAAGGGCACCGAGAAGCCAGCCAAAGGTACGCCGAAGACCGCGGACGTAATGCTGCGCTACAACTTTCCCGGCGCCGGCCTGACCGACGACGCCTTGCGCACCCTCGTCCTGCTGGTGCTGGACACCGGTGCCGAGATACGTCGGGTGCTGACGGCCTAAGTTCGGCCGCGAGCGTGCCAACAGCGTCACGCTCGGAGCGTGGCGCGCGGGCCCTAGGACCGGCAGTCCGAGCAGGTGCCGAAGATTTCGATGGTGTGGCTGACGTCGGAAAAGCCATGCTTGGTGGCGATTTCCGCAGCCCATACTTCTACCTCGTGGTCGCCCACCTCAACGGTGGAGCCGCAGCTGCGGCACACCAGATGATGGTGATGGTGTTCCGAGCACCTGCGGTAGACCGATTCGCCGGTGTCGGTGCGCAAGGTGTCGACCAGGCCGGCCGCGGCCATCGACTGCAGGGTGCGGTAGACGGTCGTCAGGCCGATGTTCTCGCCGCGGCGGCGCAGTTCGTCGTGTAGTTCCTGGGCCGAGCGGAACTCGTCAAGCGTTTCCAGCAGAGTCGAGATCGCCGCGCGCTGACGGGTGGAACGGACGCTGGCGCCGGTCATACAGCCTCGCCGGCGTGCGCAACCGCATCCACGACGATGTGCGCCAAGTGATGGTCGGCCAGCCGGTACAGCACCTCGCGGCCCGACCGCTCTCCGGTAACGACGCCCGCCGCCTTCAGAATCTTCAGATGCTGGCTGACCAGCGGCTGCGGCACGCCCAGCGCGTCGACCAACTCGTGCACGCAGCG
Organism: Mycobacterium szulgai; assembly: GCF_002116635.1. Lineage (GTDB taxonomy): Bacteria > Actinomycetota > Actinomycetes > Mycobacteriales > Mycobacteriaceae > Mycobacterium > Mycobacterium szulgai. The sequence goes on from NZ_LQPW01000007.1 coordinate 18,723, forward strand.
CTGCGATTCCTGCAATTGCAACACCAGCGCGATGCGTACCGGTGCGGCCAGCGCGCGCAGCAATTCGCCCGCTGCGTCGAGAATTTCGCGTGGCGGCGGAATCGGGAAGTCCGGGGATCGATTCGCGCCGTGCTCGTGGCCGGCAACCCCGTCACCGGCCGCTTCCTCGGCGGCACTCGGCGTCGAGGGGGACGTCACCATATCGGAGTCACCACCTCGAGAAGTGCCGGTATTGGGAAGGCCTGCGGCCGACCTCCACTGTCACATGCGTGATGATGCATGTCAAAGACGGATACGGCCTCGTCGGGCCGATCGCTACCATGACTGATGTTTTGCATGCGCCTGCGCGTGCTTGCCCAAGTCCCCGAAGGGAGCGCACCACCCCGTGGCGTCCGTCATCGACACCGTAGTCAACCTGGCCAAACGGCGCGGCTTCGTTTTCCCCTCGGGCGAGATTTACGGGGGCACGAAGTCGGCGTGGGACTACGGTCCGCTGGGTGTTGAGCTCAAAGAGAACATCAAACGGCAGTGGTGGCGAGCGGTGGTCACCGGCCGCGACGACGTCGTCGGCCTCGATTCGTCGATCATCCTGCCGCGCGAGGTGTGGGTGGCATCCGGCCACGTCGAGGTCTTCCATGACCCGCTGGTCGAGTCACTGATCACGCACAAGCGCTACCGAGCCGACCACCTCATCGAGGCCTACGAGGCCAAACACGGTCAGCCGCCACCTAACGGACTGGCCGACATTCGTGACCCGGAAACCGGAGAGCCCGGTCAATGGACGGAACCGCGCGAATTCAACATGATGCTCAAGACCTACCTCGGCCCCATCGAGACCGAGGAGGGCCTGCACTACCTGCGGCCGGAAACCGCACAGGGCATCTTCGTCAACTTCGCCAACGTCGTGACTACCTCCCGCAAAAAGCCGCCATTCGGCATCGGCCAGATCGGAAAGAGCTTCCGCAACGAGATAACCCCGGGCAACTTCATCTTCCGCACCCGCGAGTTCGAACAGATGGAGATGGAGTTCTTCGTCGAGCCGTCGACGGCCAGGGAATGGCACCAATACTGGATCGATACCCGCCTGGGGTGGTACACCGAGCTCGGTATCGACCCGGAGAACCTGCGGCTCTACGAACACCCCAAAGAAAAGCTCTCGCACTACTCCGACCGCACCGTCGATATCGAGTACAAATTCGGATTCCAAGGCAACCCATGGGGCGAGCTGGAAGGCGTCGCCAACCGGACCGACTACGACTTATCCACGCACACAAAGCATTCCGGAACCGATCTGACTTTCTACGATCAGGTGAGCGACACTCGGTACACGCCGTACGTCATCGAACCGGCGGCCGGCCTTACCCGCTCTTTCATGGCCTTCCTCATCGACGCGTACACCGAGGACGAAGCCCCCAACGCCAAGGGCGGCATGGACAAGCGTTCGGTCCTGCGGCTCGATCCCCGGCTGGCGCCGGTCAAGGCCGCGGTGCTGCCGCTGTCCCGGCACGCGGACCTCAGCCCGAAGGCGCGCGACCTGGCGGCCGAATTGCGCAAATGCTGGAACATCGACTTCGACGACGCCGGCGCCATCGGCCGGCGCTACCGGCGCCAGGACGAGATCGGGACCCCCTTCTGTGTGACGGTCGATTTCGACTCGCTCGAGGACGGCGCCGTCACAGTGCGTGAGCGGGATGCCATGACGCAGGAACGGGTTGCGATCGACAAAGTCGCCGACTATCTGGCGGTCCGTCTCAAGGGAAGTTAGCAACCGCATCTCGCCGGGTCGCGTGTCGTTTCGGGTAACGCGCGGGGCGGCGGTTGAGAATATCCCGTTAGAGGAGGGGCGGTTAATGAACTTTTCGGTGTTGCCGCCGGAGATCAATTCGTTGCGGATGTTCTCTGGTGCGGGTGCGGGGCCGATGTTGGCGGCGGCGGCGGCCTGGCAGGGGTTGTCGCAGGAGTTGGGGTCGGCGGCGGATTTCTTTTCGTCGGTGACTGCGGGTTTGGCGGGTGGGTCGGGCGCGGCGTGGCAGGGTGCGGCGGCTGAGGCGATGGCGGCTGCGGCGGCTCCGTATGTGGGGTGGTTGAGTGCGGCCTCGGTGCGGGCTGCGCAGGCGTCGGCTGGGGCTGATGCGGTGGTGAGTGCGTTTGAGGCGGCGCAGGCGGCGGTGGTGCATCCGGTGGCGGTGGCGGCGAATCGGAATGCGTTTGTGCAGTTGGTGTTGTCGAACATTTTTGGGCAGAATGCGCCGGCTATTGCTGCTGCTGAGGGCGTGTATGAGGAGATGTGGGCCGCGGATGTGGCGGCGATGGTGGGGTATCACGGTGGGGCGTCGGCGGCTGCGGCTTCGTTGACGTCGTGGGGACAGAGTTTCTTATCGGCCCTGCCCGGTGTGTCCGGTTTGTCGGGCTTGCTGAGCGGCGCGTCCAGCGTGCCGTCGGCCGCGTCGCAAGCCGTCACGCAAATCGCCTTCAATCTTGGTTTGGGCAACGTCGGAAACTTCAACATCGGCAGTGGCAATTTCGGCAACTTCAACCTGGGCTTCGGCAACACGTTCGATAACAACCTGGGCAGCGGAAACTACGGCGACGACAACTGGGGCAGCGGAAACATCGGCACTGCCAACACCGGCAGCGGAAACATCGGTGATTTCAACTTCGGCAGCGGAAACTTCGGCAGTGGAAACATTGGCAGCGGCAACATCGGCAGCCTCAACCTGGCCAACGGCAGCTTCGGCACGCTCAACCTCCTGGGCGGCGGAAACCGCGCCGACTTATCCATCGGTAGCGGAAATATCGGCGACTTCAGCTTCGGCAGCGGGAACAACGGTGGTACCAACCTCGGGTTCGGAAACCTCGGTACCGGCAATATCGGATTCGGCAACAAGGGCAACGGCAACATCGGCTTCGGGCTCACCGGCAACGGTCAGTTCGGCTTCGGCAGTCTGAATACCGGCAGCGGAAATATCGGCTTCGGGAACTCCGGCAACAACAACATCGGCTTCTTCAACTCCGGCAACAACAACATCGGTTTCTTCAACTCCGGCGACGGGAACACCGGTTTCGGGAATGGCGGCAATTTCAACACCGGCTTCTGGAACGCGGGCAATTCCAACACCGGCTTCGGCAGTGCGGGCAACGGAAATCTCGGTATCTTCGACGGCGGAAATTCAAATTCCGGCAGCTTCAATGTCGGTTTTCAGAACACTGGGTTCGGGAATGCCGGTGCCGGAAACACGGGCTTCCTGAATTCGGGCGACTCCAACACCGGGTTCTTCAACTCCGGCAACGTCAACACCGGTTTCTTCAATGCCGGCAGCATCAACACCGGTGGCTTCAACGGCGCGGACCTCAACACAGGGTTCTTCAGCAGCTTCCAACAGAGCGGCCCCAATTCGGGCTTCGGAAACGCGGGAACGGGCAACTCGGGCTGGGGCAACGCCGATCCCTCGGGCCACGGAAACTCCGGTTTCTTCAACACCGGCACCGGCAACTCGGGCTTCTCCAACGCGGGCACGACTTCGTTCACCGGCTTCAACTCCGGATTCGGGAACATCGGCACCTTCAATGCCGGATTTACCAATGCGGGTAATAACCTCGCGGGCATCTCGAACTCGGGCGACGACAGCTCTGGCGCGGTTAACTCCGGCAATGACAACTCCGGTGGGTTCAACTCGGGCTCACAACTCTCGGGCTTCTTCAGGTAAGCGCGATCGGATCCCTGAACGCGCCGCGGACCACGGTCCGCGGCGCCGAACACGGGCATAGCACGGTCGCTGCTGGATGGTTGGTGCCGAGATCCAAAGTGTCGCGTGTCGTTTCGGGTAACGCGCGGGGCGGCGGTTGAGAATATCCCGTTAGAGGAGGGGCGGTTAATGAACTTTTCGGTGTTGCCGCCGGAGATCAATTCGTTGCGGATGTTCTCTGGTGCGGGTGCGGGGCCGATGTTGGCGGCGGCGGCGGCCTGGCAGGGGTTGTCGCAGGAGTTGGGGTCGGCGGCGGATTTCTTTTCGTCGGTGACTGCGGGTTTGGCGGGTGGGTCGGGCGCGGCGTGGCAGGGTGCGGCGGCTGAGGCGATGGCGGCTGCGGCGGCTCCGTATGTGGGGTGGTTGAGTGCGGCCTCGGTGCGGGCTGCGCAGGCGTCGGCTGGGGCTGATGCGGTGGTGAGTGCGTTTGAGGCGGCGCAGGCGGCGGTGGTGCATCCGGTGGCGGTGGCGGCGAATCGGAATGCGTTTGTGCAGTTGGTGTTGTCGAACATTTTTGGGCAGAATGCGCCGGCTATTGCTGCTGCTGAGGGCGTGTATGAGGAGATGTGGGCCGCGGATGTGGCGGCGATGGTGGGGTATCACGGTGGGGCGTCGGCGGCTGCGGCTTCGTTGACGTCGTGGGGACAGAGTTTCTTATCGGGCCTGCCCGGTGTGTCGGGGTTGGCGGGCGTACCGGCGGCGGCCGCGCAGGCGATCGGGGCAGCCGTGCCGGCGCCGCTGCAGGGCCTCAATTTCGGCTTCGGCAACATCGGCTCGCTCAATCTCGGTAGCGGCAACATCGGTGACACCAACATCGGTAGCGGCAATATCGGCAGCACGAACCTGGGCAGCGGCAACAACGGCAACCTGAACCTGGGCAGCGGTAACTTCGGCAGCCAGAACCTGGGCAGCGGCAATATCGGCAGCAGCAACCTGGGCGGCGGCAACATCGGCAACACCAACGTCGGCAGCGGAAACATCGGCAATACCAACTTCGGCAACGGCAACAACGGCGGCTCCAACTTCGGCAGCGGCAACTTCGGTAGCAACAACGTCGGCTTCGGCAACACCGGTAGCGGCAATTTCGGCTTCGGGAACACCGGCAACGGCAATATCGGCTTCGGGCTCACCGGTAACGGTCAGTTCGGCATCGGCGCACTCAACTCCGGCACCGGGAATATCGGCTTCGGCAACTCCGGCACCGGAAATATCGGCTTCTTCAACTCCGGCACCGGCAACGTGGGCTTTGGTAACTCCGGGGTCGGGAACACCGGCTTTGGCAACGGCGGCAACACCAACACCGGGTTCTGGAATGGCGGCAGCGTCAACTCCGGCGCGTTGAATGCCGGCGCCAGCAACTTTGGTTTCTTCGATTCCGGCAACTTCAACGCCGGCAGCTTCAACGCCGGAAACTCGAACACGAGCTTTGGCAACGCAGGCAACCTCAACACCGGTTTCTTCAACGCCGGCGACGTCAATTCCGGCTTCGCGAATGGCGGCGACACCAACACCGGATTCGCCAACAACGGCAACATCAACACCGGCGGATTCAACAGCGGAAACCTCAACACCGGGTTCTTCAGCTCGGTGAACCAGGTCGGCCCCAATTCAGGCTTCTTCAATGTCGGCACCGGCAACTCAGGCTTCGGCCACAACGACCCGGCCGGTAGCGGCAACTCCGGCATCCAAAACTCAGGTTTCGGCAACTCTGGTTACGTCAATACCAGCACCACGACTACGTTCGGCGGCAACTCCGGCATCTTAGACACCGGTTATGGAAACGCGGGTTTTTACAACGCGGCGGTGCAAAATGCAGGCATCTTCTTAGCCGGCGTAACGACGTCGGGCATTTTGAATTCTGGAACAGGTAGCTCTGGTGTTTTCAACGCCGGGAATGGAGTTTCGGGCTTCTTCCAGAATCTTTTCTAGTCCGCGGTCCATCGCCGCGTTACTGACGTGGCCGCTGTGACCCCTGAGGTGCGGCAACGCCCGTGGTCAGCGACGTGTTTGGTGCCGTGAGCAGGGTAAGCTCTCATTCTAAAGAGACAATAAATTTCGGTACGCTTTGGCCGCTATTTCCTGCAAAAAGCGATGCAGTTTGTCGGACCCATCGACATTTGTCTGGACACCCGTCCGGCCGGGTCCACACGGTGTGGCCTGCCGCATGCCCAGGATCGTGAATTCTTCGAAAAAGATTTGGCGAAAGTACAGACTTTTGGTGTCGGTTTGTCATACGATCCGGCCGTGGACAGTCGCGAGTACACGATCGCGGTTGGCATGTCGGAGCCGGCGCTGCGGCTGGCTGGTTTGGGGTTGCGATGATTCTCGATTTTGCATGGTTGCCACCGGAGATCAACTCGCTGCGGATCTTCTCCGGTGCCGGTTCGTCCCCGTTGTTCACGGCGGCCGCTGCCTGGGAGGGGCTGGGTGCGGATCTGCAAGCGTCGGTGACGTCGATTCAAAAAGTGCTTGCCGACCTGACCGGTGGGCCGTGGACCGGCCCGGCGTCGGTGTCGATGGCGGCCGCGGCGGCGCCGTATGTGTCGTGGTTGTCCGCTGCCGCGGCGCAGGCCGACTTGTCTGCCGGGCAGGCGCGGGCGGCGGCGACGGCGTTTGAGACGGCGTTGGCAGGCACCGTGCATCCGGCGGCGGTGGACGCCAACCGGGTGTCGCTGCTGTCGTTGATCTCGACGAACTTCCTGGGGCAGAACACTCCGGCGATTGCGGCCACCGAGTTCGACTACGTGGAGATGTGGGCCCAGGACGTCGCGGCGATGGTGTCTTACTTCACCGGGGCGGCGTCGGTGGCGTCGACCCTGACGCCGTTCAGCATGCCGCCGGTGAGTCTGGCCGGGCTGGCCTCCCAGATCGGCGCGCAGGTGACTTCGGCGGCTACGACTGCCACGGCGGCGATATCTCCGGCACTGCAGAGCGCGTCGACGGGCCTGGCGGGTGCGGTGACGGCGGTGCAGTCGGCGGCGTCGGCGGTGCCGTTGGGCGAGTTGCAGTCGTTCGCGCAGATCGCGATGTACCCGGCCAGCATGCTGATCAGCCCGATGATGCAGCTGGCCCAGATGGGCAACACGGGCGCGAACGCGGCAGGCCTGGCCTCGGCGGGAATGGCCGCCGCTGACATGCCCAAGTTCGTCGGTGACGTCGCTCCGGCGATGAAGGGCTTGGGTGGCGGATTGGGCGGTGCCGGAATGGCGGCCGACCTGGGCAAGGCGCACTTGGTGGGAGCGATGTCCGTGCCGCCGAATTGGCAGGGATCCATGCCCAAGGCGATGGCGAGTTCTGCGATGGCGGGCATGGGTCTGCCGACGGCCGCCGAGATGGCGGCGGCGGGCGCAACCGGGGGCGGTATGCCGGGAATGATGCCGATGCCGATGGGTATGGGCGGCGCTGGCGCCGGTATGCCCGGCGGAATGATGGGCCGGGGAGGCGCTAATCCGCACGTCGTTCAGCAGCGGCCCAGTGTGGTGCCGCGAACTGGCGTGGGATAGGGCGGGGGTGATCGGTCGGGGTTGTCAGCTGCAATTCGGCACGTGATCGTAATTGATTGTTTCGTTATGAAAGGACGGGTGTGATGGCTACTCGGTTTATGACCGATCCGCACGCGATGCGGGACATGGCGGGTCGTTTTGAAATGCATGCCCAGACGGTTGAGGACGAGGCCCGCCGGATGTGGGCGTCGTCGCAGAACATTTCGGGTGCGGGGTGGAGTGGTCTGGCCGAAGCGACCTCGTTGGACACCATGGGTCAGATGAACACGGCGTTCCGCAACATTGTGAACATGCTGCACGGTGTGCGCGATGGACTGGTTCGGGACGCGAACAACTACGAGCAGCAAGAGCAGGCCGCACAACAGACCCTGAGCAGCTAGCTCTCTCAAGCATTAGGAAGGATTGGCTATGACGATTAATTACCAATTCGGCGATGTGGACGCCCACGGCGCGCTGATTCGCGCGCAGGCGGCATCGTTGGAAGCTGAGCACCAGGCGATCGTGCGCGATGTGCTGGCAGCCGGGGACTTCTGGGGTGGCGCCGGTTCGGTGGCCTGCCAGGAGTTCATCACCCAGCTGGGCCGTAATTTTCAGGTGATCTACGAGCAGGCCAACGCCCACGGCCAGAAGGTTCAGTCGGCGGGCAGCAACATGGCCCAAACGGACTCCGCAGTGGGCTCTAGCTGGGCCTAGCGGTCAACACCTAGCTGACAAGGGCGCGGGCGACACCAGGGGGAACGGTGTCACCCGCGCTCTTGCCATGTTCGCCATTAACACCGAATGTCGGAAAATTAGTGAAACCTATGAACCTTGGTGTCGATTATCCTACGATTACGTGGGTTATCAGCGTGGATAACTCTCGGGGGTGTGACCTTCAAGTGCCGCTGACGCGGCTGGCCGGTTTGGGGTTGTAGATGATTTTGGACTTTTCGTGGTTGCCGCCGGAGATCAACTCGCTGCGGATCTTCTCCGGTGCTGGTTCCTCGCCGCTGTTCACGGCCGCAGCGGCCTGGGAGGCACTGGGGGCGGATCTGCAGGCGTCGGTGAACTCGATCCAATCGCTACTTGCCGACCTGACCGGCGGGCCGTGGACCGGGCCGGCCTCGGCGTCGATGGCGGCCGCCGCGACCCCATATGTGTCGTGGCTGTCCGCTGCGGCGGCGCAAGCCGACTTGTCGGCGGGGCAGGCGCGGGCGGCGGCTACGGCGTTTGAGACGGCGTTGGCGGCCACGGTGCACCCCGCGGCGGTGGACGCGAACCGGGTGTCGTTGTTGTCGTTGATCGCGACGAACTTCTTGGGCCAGAACACCCCGGCGATCGCCGCCACCGAGTTCGACTACGTGGAGATGTGGGCCCAGGACGTCGCCGCGATGGTCACGTACTACACCGGTGCGACATCGGTGGCTTCGACCCTGACGCCGTTCAGCGTGCCGCCGGTGAGTTTGGCCGGCTTGGCCCAGATCGGCGCTCAGGTGACGTCGGCGGCAACGAGTGCCACCGGGGCGCTATCGCCGACGTTGCAGAGCCTGTCGACGGGCGCCGCGGGGGCGGTGACGGCGGTGCAGTCGGCGGCGTCGGCGGTGCCGATAGGCGAGTTGCAGTCGTTCGCGCAGATCGCGATGTACCCGGCCAGCATGATGATCAGCCCGATGATGCAGCTGGCCCAGATGGGCAACACGGGCGCGAACGCGGCCGGGCTGGCTTCGGCGGGTATGACCGCCGCGGACATGCCGAAGATGGTTGGTGACATCACTCCTGCGGCGAAAGGCCTAGGTGGAGCGGCCGGCTTAGGCGCCGGCATGGACGCGGGTCTGGGTAAGGCCCGATTGGTTGGGGCGATGTCGGTGCCACCCACCTGGGAAGGGTCGATGCCCAAAGGCATGGCCAGCTCGGCGATGTCGGGCTTGGGAGCCAATGCCGCGGCATTGGAGGCGGCGGCGGCTCAGGGCGCGGGCGCCGGTGGTGGTATGCCGATGATGCCGATGCCCATGGGTGCCGGCGGCGCCGGCGCCGGTATGCCCGGCGGGATGATGGGCCGCGGCGGTGCCAACCCGCACGTGGTGCAGCAACGGCCCAGCGTGATTCCGCGCAGCGGAGTCGGATAAACAACACCGCATTCGGCACATCGGCTAACCGTGCTACGGAAGCCGATGTGCCTTTTGCGGTTTCAGGCGCGTTTTTTGGGCCTGTTTTCTTAAATCCGGCCCATTCCGCGGGTCATGAGAAAAACGCCGAGGACCGTGATCACCACTGCGAACGCCTGCTGTCGATGGGCTTTCACCACGCCGTGTACGGCTGACATCGCCTGGCCGGTCCATACCGGTGCGGCGAGCTGACTGACCAGCGGAAGCTCGATAAAGGCCAGTGCCACCAGTGTGTACACGCTGACAGCGCTGATCTGAGTGTGCACAGCGGCTCCCGAGGCCAGGATGGCGGCCAGCGCTGCCAGGTACCTGAAGTCCGCCAACATCCCGAATCCGAGGATGAAGGCCACCCGCAGCGGCTTAGCGTGCAGCGCATCCTGGGCCCGCGTCGACAATCGCGTGATTATCGGCGGTGACCCCAGGTGCGCGGTAGTGAGTCCGGGAATGCCCACTCGTGTCCGCGGGCGTGGGGATGGGCCGGGGGAGACGCCCACTGCCGCTGCGGCGATCAGCAATGCCAGCACGCCCATCGCAATTTGAATACGCCCGGCTGTAGAGCTGGCGGTGACGACCTCGATTCGGTGCATGACAGAAAGTGAGAAGTCGCGCAGACCGAAAAGTACGCCTGCCGCCAGGGCAACGCTCATCGCGATGCCGCCGAGCCAAAACGCCATTAGCGCACCCACGGCACGAGGCCGCGACGACAACAGAACACTCATCCCGATCCGAACCGGGTCTGCCGTCGCCACAAGAGCTAACACCAGCACCGTGCCCCACATGGCAGAGGACGGTACATCGGCGCCGCAGGGTAGCGAAACCCCTTTCAGGACACCGGTTTACCGATCACGGCCACATAACCTGAACGCCGGCCAATTTCTGGCGCCAGAGTAAGAACGCAGCTGGCAGAAGGCATCTCGACCAGAACCGGTATTCGGTCGCTGACCACGGACAATGCTCGCGGATGCTGGTGCCGAAGCTCGTCGCGAAATGGCTCTATGAGGGATCAATTAGGAATGTGGGATTAGATAAATTTTTCGGTGATGCGCCTTTACCCGCAAGAGTTTTTGGTCTGGGTGGTGCGGCGGCTGGCCGGTCGCGATCGGACCGCGATGGCGTTTGCTTTTGCGCGAAAATCCGCTTGCGACACGCCGGTTGGCGTGCCGCGATGGACCAGCGCCGTAACTATACCGTGATCTGGAATGTTTGCAGGGAGGCAGATTCGGTGATCGAAAACCCGCTCCGGGGAATGTCGCGCCGGGAGTTTTTCGCGAAACTCACCGGCGCCGGCGCCGCGGCGCTGCTCACAGACATCGCCGCCCCCGTGATCGAAAAGGCTTACGGCGCTGGGCCTTGCCCCGGTCACTTGAACGACATCGAGCACATCGTGTTGTTGATGCAGGAGAACCGGTCGTTCGACCACTACTTCGGCACACTTTCCAGCACTCACGGATTCAACGACCCGTCGACGAAGTTTCAGCAACCGGGCTGGAACCCGCAAACGCAGGCGCTCGACCCCGCCGGCATAACCATTCCGTTCCGCCTCGACACCACCCGCGGTCCCATCCTGGATGGGGAGTGCGTCAACGACCCCGACCATGCCTGGATCGCGATGCACAACTCGTGGAACAACGGCGGCAACGACAACTGGCTGCCGGCGCAGTCGGCTACCCGCACGGGCCCGTATGTCCCCATGGTGATGGGGTATTACACCCGCCAAGATCTGCCGATCCACCATCTGCTGGCCGACACGTTCACCCTGTGCGACGGTTATCACTGCTCGTTGTTGGGCGGCACGCTACCCAACCGGTTGTACTGGATGAGCGCCCAAATCGACCCCGCCGGCACCAACGGCGGACCGCAGCTGGTGGAGCCGGGATTCCTGCCGGAACAGCAATACAGCTGGCGCATCATGCCGGAGAACCTGGAAGACGCCGGCATCAGCTGGAAGGTCTACCAAAGCAAGGATGCGGGCCGCTTCATCAATACTCCGATCAGCAACAACGGACTGGTGCAGGCGTTTAAACAATCGGCAAACCCGCGGTCGAATCTGGCCCGGTTCGGCATCTCACCTAACTACCCGGGCGATTTCGCGGCCGACGTCAGAAACAACACGCTGCCCTCGGTTTCCTGGTTGGTGCCACCGTTCCTGCAATCCGAACACCCGGCACTGCCAGTGGCCCTCGGCGCCGTGGCGATGGTGAACGCGTTGCGGATTCTGCTGACCAATCCCGCGGTGTGGGAGAAGACGGCACTGATCATCAGCTACGACGAAAACGGGGGCTTCTTCGACCACGTGGTGCCGCCGACAGCGCCGCCGGGCACGCCCGGTGAATACGTCACCGTGCCCGACATCAATGCGGTGACGGGCTCCGGTGGCATCCGCGGTCCGATCGGCCTGGGCTTCCGAGTTCCGTGCTTGGTCATCTCGCCCTACAGTCGTGGACCGCTGATGGTCCACGACACGTTCGACCACACCTCGCAGCTGAAATTGATCAGGGCCCGATTCGGCGTCCCGGTTCCCAACCTGACCGCCTGGCGCGACGGTTTGGTCGGCGATATGACATCGACGTTCAACTTCGGAACGCCGCCCAACAGTTCCAAACCCAACCTGAGTCATCCGTTGCTGGCCGCGGTGCCCAGGCTGCCGCAGTGCATCCCCAATGTCGTGCTGGGCACTACCGACGGCGTACTGCCGGCCATTCCTTACCGGGTGCCTTTCCCGCAGGTGATGCCCGGCCAGGAGACCGCACCGGTTCGTGGCATTCCCAGCGGGCTCTGCAGCTAATTTCCTGCATTTCGCGAGCAAACCGCCACAACGACACGAGAATGCCGGCTGGCAAATAACTGGGATTCGAAGACGACACGCCGGTCACGGTGTCCCGGCTGAATGGCCCAACAACTATACCGTGATCTGGAAGCGGCGCAAGGAAGCCATCGAGGAGAGCGTGTGGGGAGCGAACACCCAGTCGACGGAATGTCCCGTCGGCAATTTTTGGCTAAAGCCGCCGCAGCCACCACCGCAGGGGCTTTCATGTCCTTGGCCGGCCCGATTATTGAAAAAGCTTATGGAGCCGGGCCCTGCGGCGGCCAATTGAGCGACATCGAACACATCGTGTTGTTGATGCAAGAAAACCGTTCTTTCGATCACTACTTCGGCACGATGTCTGCGGTCCGCGGTTTTGACGACACCACCCCGCCATTGGTATTCGCGCAACCGGGTTGGAACCCGCAAACACAGACCAACGACCCCGCCGCCTCCACGATCCCCTTCCGCTTCGACACGACCCGCGGGCCCCTGGTAGCCGGCGAATGCGTCAACGACCCAGACCACAGCTGGATCGCCATGCACAATTCGTGGAACAACGGCGCCAACAACGGCTGGCTGCCGGCGCAGGCCGCGAGCAGTACATTGCAGGGCAATACGCCGGTGACGATGGGCTACTACACCCGTCAAGACATCCCGATCCACTACATGCTGGCCGACACATTCACGGTGTGCGACAACTATTTCTGTTCGCTGCTGGGCGGAACCACCCCGAACCGTTGCTACTGGATGAGCGCGTGGAACGACCCCGATGGCACCCACGGCGGGCCGGTGATCTTGGAGCCCAACATCCAGCCGATGCAGAAATACAGCTGGCGCATCATGCCGGAGAATCTCGAAGACGCCGGCGTCAGCTGGAAGGTCTATCAGAACAAGCTCCTCGGGCCGCTCAACAACACAGTGGTCGGCTACAACGGACTGGTCAACGACTTCAAGCAGGCCGCCGATCCGCGGTCGAACCTGGCCCGGTTCGGCATTGCACCGACCTACCCGGTGGACTTCGCGACCGACGTGCGAACCAACCGGCTGCCGAAGGTCTCCTGGGTGCTGCCGGGGTTCCTGCTCTCGGAGCACCCGGCATTCCCGGTGTCCATCGGCGCGGTCGGGATCGTGGACGTGCTGCGCATCCTGCTGTCGAATCCCCCGCTGTGGGAAAAGACCGCGGTGATCATCAACTACGACGAAAACGGTGGCTTTTTCGACCACGTCGTACCGCCCACGCCGCCGCCCGGAACTCCCGGCGAATACCTCACCGTGCCTGACATCAACGCGGTACCGGGGTCGGGCGGTATCCGCGGTCCGATCGGTCTGGGTTTCCGGGTGCCCTGCATCGTCGTTTCGCCCTACAGCCGCGGCCCATTGGTGGTCAGCGACACCTTCGACCACACCTCGACGCTGAAATTGATCAGCAAGCGGTTCGGCGTCCCCGTGCCCAACATCAGCGCCTGGCGCGACGCGACGGTGGGCGACATGACCTCTACGTTCAATTTCGCCTCTCCGCCGAATCCGGCCAAACCCAATTTGGACCACCCGAGGCTGAAGGCTCTTCCCAAGCTTCCGCAATGCGTGCCCAACGCGATTTTGGGCACCACCACCAAGACGTCAATTCCGTACCGGGTTCCCTACCCTCAGATCATGCCCAACCAGGAAACCGCACCCGCCCGCGGAAAGCCCAGCGGTATCTGCTGAATTCAAAATTATCATTCGCCGTCAATTTGCCGGTAAGAACCCCATGCGCGACACGCCGATTGGCGGTTAGCCGTAAATCGTGTTTGTGACTATACGGTGAGCCGAAATATGCGAGGAGGCACGGTGGTGAAAAGCCCATGGCCATTCGCCGGAATGTCACGCCGAGAATTCCTGGCAAAGGCTACCGGCGCCGGTGCCGCCGCGTTTCTCACCGACTGGGCCGGCCCGGTGATCGAAAAAGCCTATGGAGCCGGCTCCTGCTCCGGGCACCTGTCCGATATCGAGCATGTCGTGCTGTGCCTGCAGGAGAATAGATCCTTCGACCACTACTTCGGCACGCTGTCGCAGGTCAACGGCTTCGACACCCCTACGCCGCTGTTTCAGCAGAAGGGCTGGAATCCGCAGACGCAGGCGCTCGACCCGGGCGGAATCACCCTGCCTTACCGCATCGATACGACCAGGGGACCCAACGGAGTCGGCGAGTGCATCAACGACCCGGACCACCAGTGGATTGCCGCGCACTTGTCGTGGAACAACGGCGGCAACGACGGCTGGCTCGCCGCGCAAGCCAAGACTCGGTCGGTCGCCAACACCCCCGCGGTGATGGGCTATTACGCGCGCCCAGACATACCGATTCACTATTTGCTGGCCGACACCTTCACGATCTGCGATAACTACCACGCGTCCCTGCTCGGCGGGACCATGCCCAACCGGCTCTACTGGATCAGCGCCACGGTCAACCCGGAAGGGGATAAGGGCGGGCCGCAGATAGTAGAGCCGACGATCCAGCCGAAGTTGACGTTCACCTGGCGCCTGATGCCGGAGAACCTCAGCGACGCCGGCGTCAGCTGGAAGGTCTACAACAGCAAATTGCTCGGCGGCCTCAATGACACGTCGCTGAGCCGCAACGGGTATGTGGGCAGCTTCAAACAAGCCGGCGACCCGAGGTCAGAGCTGGCTCGCTACGGGATCGCTCCCACCTATCCAGCCGACTTCGTCCGCGACGTCATCAACAACAGGCTGCCCCAGGTCTCCTGGGTGGTCCCGTTGACGGTCGAGTCCGAACATCCGTCGTTCCCGATAGCCGTCGGAGCGTGGACGATCGTGAACCTGATCAAGGCGCTGCTGCGCAACCCCGCGGTGTGGGAGAAAACGGCGCTGATCATCGCCTATGACGAACACGGCGGCTTTTTCGACCACGTCACACCACCCACGGGGCCGATCGGGACACCGGGGGAATGGATTCCCGACACGGTGGACATCAACAAAGTCGACGGCTCCGGTGGTATCCGTGGGCCCATCGGGCTGGGCTACCGCGTGCCCTGCTTCATCATCTCGCCCTACAGTCGCGGCGGGCTGATGGCCCATGACCAGTTCGATCACACGTCGCAGCTGCAATTCATCGGTAAGCGGTTCGGCGTTCCGGTTCCCAACCTGACCCCGTGGCGGGCCAGCGTGACCGGGGATTTGACGTCAGCGTTTAATTTCGCCGTTCCGCCCGATCCGTCGCGACCCAATCTGGACCACCCGGTGCGCCAACTGCCCAAGGTGGCTAAGTGTGTGCCCAATGTGGTGTTGGGCTTTTTGAATGAAGGCTTGCCGTATCGGGTGCCTTATCCCCAGATAATGCCCGCCCAGGAGTCCGCCCCGGTCCGCGGGATTCCGAGCGGCATCTGCTGACCACGCGTCGGCTCTTGAACACATTGCGCCCCAACCGGTTTCCAGGCGGATTGCCGGTGCGTGTCGCCGGCGCCGGCCGGTGCCGGAGCCCTTGCCGAGCAAACGCTTGGTTGGGATGGTGCCTCAGTATTGCATCAGCAGGGACCGGCGCGACTGCGTCGGATGGGTTAAGGATCTGGTCATCTTTTTTGATCGCGTGTGTACTAAGGGCAGAGAAATTCGGGAATTAGAGATATTGTCCAAAGTGTTGCCTTACGATGCGGAGTGCTCGGTGGTGCGTAGTTGACCATTGAGCGTTGGTTATCGAGATCGGCACTGGAAGGGGACAGCGTGCTTTTGCCTCTGGGTCCGCCCTTGCCGCCTGACGCTGTGGCGGCTAAACGGGGTGAGTCGGGCATGCTCGGCGGGTTGTCGGTACCGCTCAGTTGGGGCGTTGCCGTTCCACCCGACGACTATGACCACTGGGCGAAGGAGTCCGAAGAGGGTACCAATGTCGAGCTTGTACCGGGTGCGGTTGATCCCGAACCGGTCGAACAAGACATGGGCGAGTGGGATGAGTGGGCTGCGTGGCGTGAGTGGGAAGCCGAGAACGCAGAACCTCAGTTCGAAATGCCACGTACTAACAGCGGTGTGGTTCCGCATTCTCCGGCGGCCGGTTAAGAGAGAAGGGGGGAGACGTCGTTGTTTTGCAGGTGGTCAACGACTCTGGACGTCCCTCGGCCGCTGACCGCAACAGCCAATCTGCACGATGTAATTAAGTCCAAGAAATAAGGAGAACAGTCAACATGGCAACACGTTTTATGACCGACCCGCACGCAATGCGGGACATGGCGGGTCGCTTTGAGATGCACGCCCAGACCGTTGAAGACGAGGCCCGCCGGATGTGGGCGTCCTCGCAGAACATCTCCGGCGCTGGCTGGAGTGGTCTGGCCGAGGCCACCTCGCTGGACACGATGGGCCAGATGAACACGGCTTTCCGCAACATCGTGAACATGCTGCACGGTGTGCGCGATGGCCTGGTTCGTGACGCGAACAACTACGAGCAGCAAGAGCAGGCTGCGCAGCAGACCCTCAGCAGCTAACGCCACTAGACCTTTACAAGCTAAGGAGAACAGGTTCGATGACAATCAACTACCAGTTCGGCGATGTCGACGCTCACGGTGCTCTCATCCGCGCACAGGCTGCGTCGCTCGAGGCCGAGCACCAGGCCATTGTTCGCGATGTGCTGGCTGCCGGTGACTTCTGGGGTGGCGCCGGTTCGGTGGCGTGCCAGGAGTTCATCACTCAGCTGGGTCGCAACTTCCAGGTGATCTACGAGCAGGCCAACGCTCACGGCCAGAAGGTTCAGTCCGCCGGCAGCAACATGGCGCAAACTGACAGCGCCGTCGGCTCCAGCTGGGCCTGACAAGTTCGGTTAGCGGCGGCGCACCGCTCTGCTAGCGGTGGTGCGCCCGTCCGCACCGGTTGACTGCGCACGACCTGCGCATGGGCAGCAATAGCTCCCGTGTGCAGGCGTGCGCAGTCCCCATTTCTGGACCAAATTTCTAGACCAATGTCCAAAGCCACTTAGAAGCGGCCGCCGCCACCCATGAAGCCGCCGCCGGAACCACCGGACGAACCGCCGGACGAACCGCCGAACGAGGTAGGGCTCCAGCCGCCGAATCCGCCTCGCATGCCTCCGCTGAGCAGGTCGCCGATGATGATCCCGCCGAGCATCGCGCCCAGGTCGTTTCCGCCCCCGCGGCTGGTGTAGGTCTGTTGAGCCGCTTGCACGTCGGCGTTGGCCAGTGACTGCGCATTGGCGGCCAGCGTCGACGCCGCGTTGGCATAGCCAATCGCTTCGGTCAGGTTCGTCGATTTCCGTTCTTCCGCCGCGTGCAGCTGCCGCTTAGCCTCGGCGAGCCGGGTGCGGGCTTCGGGTCCGACGCTGCCGCGGCGGGTGTCGATGTAATCAGACACTGCGCGCACCCGCGACTGTGCGGTGAACAACGCCTGCTCGAATGAACGGGTCAGCCGATCGGCATCGGCCTTCTCTTGAGCCAATACACTCAGCAGCCGGTTGAGGTCCGCGTCGGCCTTGGTCAGCTCGGCAAACGCGCTCAGGGGATCGGCGGAGCCGCCCGGAGCGCGCGAGTGGTCCAGGGCCCTGGCCGCCGCATCGCGCGCAGCGACCAGTTCACCGGCATGCGCAGCGGCGTTGCTCTGATGCAATTGCGCGTTTGCGTTCTTGATGCCCGTCGAAATGTCAGCAACCAGCGACGGCAGCGCGGCAACGGCATGGCGGATGTCGCCCGCCGCGCTGTCGACCGCATCGAGCAGCGCGCGGGCCTGTCCGAGCGCGGATTCGGCGGCCCGTACCGCATCGACCAGCTGGGCCTGTTGTCCGGCCACCGCTTGGCCGGCCAGCTCCCGGGCCGCACTGATGTTGCGGTCGGCGAACGCCAGCCGCTCGTTGGCGGTCGTGACATTGCCGGCTACCGACGCTAGTGCCGCGGACCCGAATTCGGTGCGCAACCCGGCCAGATGCTGTTCGGTCGGGGCGACCCGGGTGGTGAGTTCGACGTACTGCTGGGTCAGCAGGTCGAGTCGGGACGGGGCGTTGATCACCAGATCGCGCAGCTTCTCGAACGCTTCGGTCTGAGACTCGAGTGCGCGGTCGGCCTGCGCCGCGGACACGATGACCCGGGTGAGTAGGTCGCGGCGCTGCTCCGGCGTTTCGGGCACGCTGTCGTCGAGTTGCTGACGAACCGTAAATGCTTGGGAAAGAGCAGCTTTGGCGTTGTTCACCGATTGGGTGAAAGGCGCGGTCCGCTCGTCTCCGAACTCGTCGATCGCCAGTGCGAGCTCGTTGGTGCTGGTGCGCACCGCGTTGTCGACGTCCACCACCATCGATCGCGACAGATCGTCGAGGATATCCAGCGGTAGCGCGGCCAGTGCCCGCGCGTCGGTCGGATCGACTCGTCGCGCAGCGGTCAACGCGTCGGCGCGCCGCCGCCGCCGGCGCCGGCGCATCACGATCAGCAAGACAATTACGGCCAGAACGATGACGCCGAGCAGGCTCAGCAGCACCAGCGGAGCCGACGAACTGGATGACTTGTTCAGGCCGTTGGCCGCCGCAATGGCCGCACCGCTCCAGTCTCCGTTGCGCAGCGCCGGCTCGATCTGGTTGTGCCGCAGGTTGTCGATCTGGCTCTCGTTAAGGCCTTGCACCCCATTGGATACCAGGAAGGCATAGGCACGATCGGTGGTGGCCACCGCAAGCAGCGCGTCGTAGTTACCCAGATCGCTGGTCCGCATTGTCCGTTGCGCCCAGTTCACCGCGCTCTGGTCGGAGAAGTTGTCGACGTAGACCACCCAGAGCCGGACCCGGCGGTCGGTGTAGAGCTTGTCGATGGCCGACGTGATCGCTGCCCGGCCGGAATCGTTGAGCACGCCCGCGTTGTCGGTGATGTAGCCGGACAGCCGAAACGGTGGTTGCGCCCCGGCGGGCGGCGCCAGCAGCAACCCGGTAGCGAGGATGGTCAGAATAACGCCGAGCAGGCGGGCAATGCGCATAGGAGCCAATTTAGTGTGCGCGAGACCTCCGATCCGTGCTCTCCCTGGCAGACTGTGGATCGGTGACCACGAATCAGCAGGACCCCTACGACGACTTCGACCGTGAGCGACGGGTACCCGAAGCGCCGAAGACCGCGGGCCTGCCGGGCACCGAAGGCCAGCACCGCACCGACTTCGCCCGGGACCGGGCCCGGGTGCTGCACAGCGCAGCGCTTCGCCGGCTGGCTGATAAGACGCAGGTCGTCGGGCCGCGGGAGGGCGACACTCCGCGTACCCGGCTGACTCATTCGCTGGAAGTGGCCCAGATCGGGCGGGGAATGGCGATCGGACTGGGCTGCGACCGAGACCTCGTCGAGCTGGGGGGCTTGGCCCACGACATCGGACACCCGCCTTACGGGCACAACGGCGAGCGGGCACTCGATGAAGTGGCGGCCGGCTTCGGCGGTTTCGAGGGCAATGCGCAGAACTTCCGCATCCTGACCAGCCTTGAGCCCAAAGTCCTTGACCCGCAAGGACGTAGCGCGGGACTCAACCTGACCCGGGCGGCCCTGGATGCGGTCACCAAGTACCCGTGGACACGTGGCAACGGGCCGGGGACGGGGCGCAAGTTCGGCTTCTACGAGGAGGACCGGGCCGCGGCTGACTGGGCCCGCTCGCACGCGCCCGCTGATCGCGCGTGCCTGGAAGCCCAGGTGATGGACTGGGCCGACGATGTCGCGTATTCGGTTCACGACATCGAGGACGGCGTCGTATCCGAACGCATCGACCTGCGGGTGCTGGCCGACGAGGACGAGGTTGTCTCGCTGGCCAAGCTGGGGGAGAGCGAGTACTCGCGGGTGCGTGCCGACGACTTCATGGAGGCCGCCCGAAGGTTGTCCGGGCTGCCGGTGGTAGCCGCGGTCGGCAAATACGACGCCACACTGACGGCCGCGGTCGCGCTCAAAAGGCTGACCAGCGAACTGGTCGGCCGCTTCGCGTCGGCAGCGATCGCAACGACCCGTGCGGTGGCCGGCCCCGGGCCGCTGGTGCGTTACCAGGCCGATCTGCAGGTGCCCCATCTGGTTCGGGCCGAGGTCGCAGTGCTCAAAATCCTGGCGCTGCAATTCATCATGTCCGACCCCCGGCATCTGGAAACCCAGTCCCGGCAGCGCGAATGCATCCACCGGGTGGCGCAGTGGCTGCTGGCCGGGGCGCCGCAGACGCTCGACCCGGTCTTTGCCGCGGCGTTCAACACCGCCGCGGACGACCGCGCCCGGTTGCGGGTGGTCGTCGATCAGATCGCCTCGTATACCGAGGGGCGGCTGGAACGTATCGACGCCGGAACCACCAAAGTCAACGGCTCAGACTGAGCCCTAGACTAGGCGGATGTCGAGTCCCGGGGGCAGGTCGAGGATCTCCGACCGTGACATCGCCGCCATCCGCGAAGGGGCCCGCATCGAGGATGTCGTCGGCGACTACGTCCAATTGCGGCGCGCCGGGGCGGACTCACTCAAGGGCCTTTGCCCGTTCCATAACGAGAAGTCGCCGTCGTTTCACGTGCGGCCCAACCACGGCCACTTCCACTGCTTCGGCTGCGGCGAAGGCGGCGACGTGTATGCGTTCATCCAGAAGATCGAGCACGTCAGCTTCGTCGAGGCGGTCGAATTATTGGCCGACCGGATCGGCCACACCATCAGCTACACCGGTTCGGCTACCAGCGTGCAGCGTGACCGCGGTAGCCGCAGCCGGCTCATCGCCGCCAACGCGGCCGCGGCGGCGTTCTACGCCGATGAGCTCGAGTCCGACGAGGCGGGACCGGCCCGCAAGTATTTGACCGAGCGCAATTTCGACGCCGAGGCCGCCCGTCGGTTCGGCTGCGGGTTTGCTCCCTCCGGCTGGGACAAACTGACAAAACACCTGCAGCGCAAAGGGTTTGAGTTCAAGGAATTGGAAGCCGCCGGCCTGTCCCGGCAGGGTCGTCGCGGCCCGATGGACAGGTTTCACCGGCGGCTGCTGTGGCCGATCCGCACCTCGGCCGGCGAGGTGATCGGGTTCGGGGCGCGGCGCCTGTTCGACGACGATCCGATGGAAGCGAAGTACGTCAATACACCAGAGACGCTGCTCTACAAGAAGTCGTCGGTGATGTTCGGCATCGATTTGGCCAAGCGTGACATCGCCAAGGGGCATCAAGCGGTGGTGGTCGAGGGCTACACCGACGTGATGGCGATGCATCTGGCCGGGGTCACCACCGCGGTCGCGTCATGCGGCACCGCGTTCGGCGACGAGCACCTGGCGATGCTGCGGCGGCTCATGATGGACGACAGTTTCTTCCGCGGCGAACTGATCTACGTTTTCGACGGCGACGCGGCCGGCCGTGCCGCCGCGCTGAAGGCCTTTGACGGCGAGCAGAACCTGGCCGGCCAGTCGTTTGTCGCGGTGGCCCCCGACGGCATGGATCCCTGCGACCTCAGGCTGAGGTCCGGCGACGGCGCGCTGCGCGACCTGGTGGCACGACGAACCCCGTTGTTCGAGTTCGCCATTCGGTCTGCGCTCGCCGAAATCGACCTCGACAGCGCCGAGGGCCGGGTGGCCGCGCTGCGCCGCTGTGTACCGATGGTCGGCCAGATCAAGGACCCGACTCTGCGCGACGAGTACGCGCGCCAGCTGGCCGGCTGGGTGGGTTGGGACGACGTCGCCCAGGTTATCGACCGGGTGCGCGGGGAGGCCAAGAAACCCCGAGGCGGGCCGGTATCGAAGGCGCCGCGGCGTGCGGCGCAGGATGCCGCTCAGGGGGCCCGGGCCGAACGCGGAGCCGAACCCGGGCCCGCCCGTCCGGATCCGAGAGATCTCACGCTGTGGCCGCAGCGAGAGGCGCTCAAATCGGCGTTGCAATACCCGGCGCTGGCCGGCCCGGTGTTCGACACCCTGACCGTGGAGAGCTTCACCCACCCGGGGTATGCGGCGGTGCGCGCGGCCATCGAAGCGGCGGGCGGTACCTCGACCGGTGTCACCGGCGCCGAGTGGATCGAGGCGGTGCGCCAGCAGACCCAATCCGCTTTGACCGCGGGCCTGATCAATGAGTTGGGAGTCGAGGCGGTCCAGGTCGAGGACGAGAAACTGCCGCGCTACATCGCCGGGGTGCTGGCCAGGCTGCAGGAGGTCTGGATGGGCCGGCAGATCGCCGAGGTGAAATCCAAGCTGCAGCGCATGTCGCCGATCGAACAGGGCGACGAGTACCACGCGCTGTTCGGTGATCTGGTCGCCATGGAGGCCTATCGGCGCAGCCTGTTAGAGCAGGCCAGTGGCGACGATCTGACTGCCTGAGGCCTCAGTTTGCGGTGTTGGCCTGCGGCTCGGCCGCGTGCACGACTGGCCGTTCGATTACAGACGTCTGTTCGTCGATCTCGGTTAGCGTCACAAACCCCGCATCGGGTGAAATCCGGTTCGCGATCTTGCGACGCCCGCCTTCGATCATCGATCTGGCTATCGGACTGCTGGTGAGAGCGCGGTACGTGCCGGAGATCTGCTCGTAGCG
Organism: Mycobacterium szulgai; assembly: GCF_002116635.1. Classification (GTDB taxonomy): domain Bacteria; phylum Actinomycetota; class Actinomycetes; order Mycobacteriales; family Mycobacteriaceae; genus Mycobacterium; species Mycobacterium szulgai. The sequence goes on from NZ_LQPW01000007.1 coordinate 41,378, forward strand.
GCGACGCCCGGCCTTTGTCCCCAGCACGTAACCCAGCCCAAGCACGGCGACATACCCGATCAAAACGGTCCCCTCCGACTAACAGTGCGGTTGGCTCCATCCTGCCTCATGCGGCGCCGTCGGGCAGGATCAGGCAGCCTTGGAGTCGCTTCCGGCCGGGCCTAGTTGGGTCTGGCCGTGCCAGTACGCTAGAGTCGTCCCGCGATCTGCGTCAGCGTTCGCATGGACTAGCAGTCCCCTGTAGCTCAACTGGCAGAGCATTCGGCTGTTAACCGAAGGGTTGAAGGTTCGAGTCCTTCCGGGGGAGCAGGTATTCGCGCATCGGCATCACCCAATCTCCCCATTACATCCGGCCCCATCGCATCCGGTCTGGGCGAGCAATAACGCCTGTTGCTCGGCGGCCCGCACGATCGAGCCGGCCGTCAGAAAAGCGGGTCTGTCGCGGTCTGCGGCGTCCACTGGAAGGTGGGCGGCGCACCGCAGCACCATCACGGCGAGCGCGCTGTAGGTCCCATACGGGACGACGAGCAGGTTCGCCCGAGCCTGCCGGCCGGTGAGCGTCATGATGTGCTGACGCTTGTGTTCCCAGCCTCGTGCGTTGAAGTCGGGTGGCCGTTGCAGCGGCGGCCAATTGACGTTGATCGAGTCGATGTCGCCGAGCAAAGGAGTCAGCACCCCAACGAGTTCGGGAAGTTCATTGGTGATGCGGTCGGCGCGTGGCCACCAGGCTCCGTCGATTTCTCGGCCGAGTTCACTTGCCACCGAAAGCCGAATGGGGTCGGTCCGGCGCCGGATTCCGATGGATCGCGTCATGGGACATAGCGCTTTCGGCTTCGACGGCATTCGATCTCGGACGGGCGCGCGATGGTCACGGCTGGACGGGCCACGGGGCGGTTCCTTCCCGGTTGGCAACTACTGCACCGCGGGCGCGGGGCAACGGAGGAATCACATTGCCCGTGGATGTCAGCCGCTTCGATCGCGGTGGACCACCGCTGACAACGAAACGGCTCGACCCTCACGCTACGCCACCAGGGGTGTTTCGGCGGTCTGATTACGCGGCCTGTTCTCAGGCGGTGCCGGCGCTAGCCCCACGCTGGGCGCGAAAATGGCAGCACCACAGTAGCTTTGGAGGGCAAGCCGGTGTCGGCGTGCGGCCCTGAAAGGTTCTGAACTTGCCCGCGTCACGACTTTGGGCCTAGCGGCCCCCAACTGCGGCGGACCCGGGTAGGGTGGCAGCAATCGGCGGTATCTCGCACGTGACTGTTCAAAGCCATGTCGTCGCTGATCACGATTGGCCTGTTGGCGGTCAAGATGGGAAGGCCCAACGCGTTCCGCAGCGGGTATGTCGACGGGGCATGGTCACCACACGGTTCCGATCTCATCCAGCATGCTGAAAATGGCCGCGGTGTTCGGAGCAATGACGAAAACGATTGAAGGACAGGACATATGGCCGCAGAGAGCTGGTGGGATGCACCCCAGATTCGCCCGTCGGAAATCCGGGTTGGTGACATCATCGGCACCACGCGACCGACCGATGAGCGATACACGGTCCGGATGATCAGCAGCCCGCAGAAGAGCCCAGGGCAGTGGACATTTTTCGGGCGCGACGATGTCGGGCGGCAGCACACCGGCACGTTCGGGGAAGATGAGTTGGTTCGCCGATACGTGAAGGCGTCCTGACGGGCCTGCGTCAACGCTGCGTGTGTTTCTCGCTCACGCCCGCTTAGCTATTACAGAGACGAGACCCGTATAACCTTCAAATCCGTCCGCATCAGGTTCGGGCACCACGGCCGGGATGGCGGCATGTCTCAAGACTGAAAATCCTTGAGCGCGGAGATAATCGAAGATGTCGTCTTGCGACAATTTGCATGCCGGGTATTTTTTACCTGAGACCAGCCAATAATCCGCGCCGGAGACGAATGACATGAAGATATGTCCACCGGGCTTCAGCAAGGTCAGAATATTCGCCATAACGCGTTCCCAATCCCGCCGGTCACTGGTGATGCCCTCGGCGACAAAATGCGAACCCACGAGATCGAACGAGTGGCGATACCGGTCCCCGATGGGATTCGAGTGGAATGCATCGCAGCGAAGATAGCGTGCGAGCTTCTGCTTAATGACGTTCGCGCGTGCTGTTACGGCGTCGGGTCCGCAGTTTTTGCGTTCGTAGCGGAGCGACGTTTCAATAAACGCTGACCAGTCGTAGCCCTCAGGACTATTCAAGGCCCAGGCGCGCACCTGGTCAAGATTGCTTTGCAGGTAGTCGCAGAATGTGATTCGATCACATGCCGCGGCGGTTGAGATGAGCTGGTAAATGGTCGGTCCGCCGCCAATCTCCACTGCGCTACCGCAGGGCTCTAGTAGTTCGGCGTTCTCGGCGCTGAATTTGAGCAATGCGTCATTTTCGCTCGAGATTTCTGAATAGTATTCAGCCAGATAAGCTTCGGGTGAGAAGCCGTCAAATACGCTCACCGTCCGGACTCCTAAACTTGAGATGTGATACTGGATTTCGCATACTGAAGCAGCCTCACTCCAGCGGCAGCCGGCCCCAAAGATTGCTTTCGACGTAAACTGCTCTACCGGTCTGTGTGTTTAGGTACCAGCTGCCTGTCTCGCCACATTCCCAGACTTCGTCTACTCGTTGAATATCTTGCTCCGGTTGATGTTGGGAAATCAAAGTTCTAACGGCATCGGTATCGGCAACCCGATACCATTGGCTTGGCTTATGGATCGCCCGGTAGGCATCCACCTGTCCGGTGGTTGCCGGAATTACCATAGCTCGATAGTCGACGCGGAGTTGTTCCATTCCGAGGCGGGTAATGCTGCGCAGCCATCGATCCCACGGTAAACCGTCGCGCCGACGGTGGTAAACGTAGTTGTTGAAATCGTATTCAGCGGTAGTCTGTTTATAATCAGAAAAGTCTGACGGCCGAAAATCGCTAATTATGTGTTGTATCCGCCCGGATCGCTTGGCGTAGTCTCTGAGTAACGCGATCAGGCGTGCCGGCAGCTTTTGTCCCCGCTGATCGGTCCGCACGCTGATCGCCATCAAGACGATGGTGTTGCCGTCGGGTTCGTAAGTATCCTCGAAAGTCCAATCATTTCCGGCAACGGTGTCCCAACTCTCGAGGGACGAAATATCGCCATGCCAATTGATCCGGTTCGTCCAAAGAGCGGCCGCGGGTGCCCCCTCAAGATCCCACGCTACGAATTGGCCTTCCGGAAATATCTCGTGGGGTCGCTGTAACTCCTTCGCGCTGCCCCACCTCTGCCACGGCGCCCAATTGGGTACTTCCAGGGTGCTATACAGCAGCTCAGCCAGACGTTCGGGTCTTTGCAACTTGCCAGCTGACATCCTTTGGCTCACATATTCGCCAAGACTCGAAATTGGTTGATCGCCGGGTCGGCGGCGCCGCGGATATGGCCGAATGGTGATGCGGCGGTGTCGCGGAGGAAATCCAACACCTCCTGGGTCAAGGTCTCGCCGGGTAGGACATTGGGGATGCCGGGCGGGTAAGCGGCGACTGCATCGGCTGAAATGCGGCCGACGGCCCGCTCGGCCGGGACTAGTTCGTCGGGCGCGAAATACGCATGACGCAAGGTGGTGGCCATGGGGCCGGGCTCCGGGAGGGTAATCGAGGCGCTGTGGGCCGCGCCTTGATCGGGCAAGTCGTGTAGGGCTTGGAGCAAGCGCGGGATGTCAGGAGCGGCGCCGGCACCGACGACGGCGACTACGGCGGAATCGGTGGCCATCTCGAGGTGGATCCGGTGCTGGTGGAAGAGGAGTTGGCGGGCTGCGTGTCCGCTGATTCCGCCGGCACGAGTGTCGATGGTGACTCTGAGTGGATCGATGGCGACCACTGCGGGACTGCGCAGGAATCGCTCGGACAAGTCGACGAAGCGGCCGTGTGCGGCGATTCCGGCGCGTAGTTCGGTGACCGCGTCCAGCGATCGCTGGATACGCTCGCGGCCGTGGACTGCCAAGGCGTGACGGGTGGCGTCGAGGCTCATCATCAACAAAGAACTGGCGCTGGTGGACTGCATCGACCGAAATGCGCGGTTCACCACAGGTTCCAGCTGCTCGGCAAAGCGGCCGTGGCCCAGGTGCAGCATCGCCGTCTGGGTCAGGCTCCCGCCCAGCTTATGTGTGCTGGAAATGACCAGGTCGGCTCCCGCCGATAGGGCATTGGCCGGTAACGCGGGGTGGAATCCGAAGTGTGGGCCCCAAGCTTGGTCCACGACTAGCGGCACATTGTGCGCAGAGGCCACCTCGGCCAACGCCGCCACATCGGCAACAGCCCCGAAGTAGCTTGGGGTTACCACGTAGACCGCCACCGCCTCCGGGTGCGTGTCCAACGTCGCGGCCAGCGCCTCTGGTCGAAGTCCGTGGGCGGCACCGACTTCCGCGTCCACCTCCGGATGGATGTAGTGGGGGCTCAGACCGCCCAGCATCATGCCGTCTATCACGCTTGAATGTACGGTTCTTTCGACCACGACATGTTCGCCGAGATGGCGCAGGGCTAAGCAGGCTACGAGGTTGCCCTTTGACGCGCCGTTGGTGAGGAACCACGTTCGCCTGGCTCCCCATGCCTGGGCCGCCAGCTGGACAGACTGCTGCAGTGCGGTCGGTGTCGGGCCTTGGTCGATGCCGTGGACCAGTGGTGCCACATCTAATTCCAGCACCTGCTCGCCAAGCAAGTCGGCAAGCTCTGGCTGCGCCAAAATCGATCCTCCGTGTCCGGGGACGACGAGCCGGAGATAGTCGACCTCCGAATACGCCTGGATCGCAGCGCAATACGGCATCGCCCACTGCGAGGCGTCTACCCCATTGGAAGCCTCCGGCCCATGACCGACCGGATGGTCAGATCCCTGCGTGGCTGTATCATCTTGCGGGGCAATGGGACTCGGCCCTGGCGCGAACAGCTGCGAAGCTACGTTCAGGCTCTGTTGGGAGCTGCCCGACCGGGTGCCATCGACGAACTTGTCCTCAATTTGCGTCATTGACAGTTTTCTCTCATTGAGACGGCGACCTGTGCGGCAGGTGCGGTCAACGTAGGCGCTGAAAATTTGCGATGTGAATGGGCGCCATGCACAAAGTTCGCAAGATTTCATGTGCACGGTGCTGAGAAAAACGCGCGCCTACAGGGCCTCGATCAGATCGAGCGACTGCCATTTCTCCGAACCAGCGCTGGTCAGGAGCAAACCTCTCAGTAGTCGCTACAACAAGTGGCGGGTCCCCCATTCCCGCATGGCTGCCACCTGGGCAGCGGTGCCGGTCGCGTGGTTCTCAGCGTCTCGGCTGGCCAGGTTCACCAACGCGCCGGCCAGCGCGAAAAGTGGGATTCGGTGTCGTTCGCTGGCAACGAGCAGCTCGCGGAACGCGGCATCAGTGCTGCAGCGGCGCCATCCGACAAGTATCCCAACCGCGGTGTCCAGAGCACGTGTGGTTTCCTCGCGGAAAAGTTTGAGTTGGTTGTCACTCTCGGCGTGATCGATCATCCGTCGCAGTCCTTCTGTCTATTGCCTTGGGCCAGCTGGCAGCTGTCGCTCAACGATGGCACCCTGCAGCGCTGCGCAGTTGGTAGCTCACGAGCGAAAATTATTGCGGCATAAGCGGATCAACGACAGCAACAGCCCGCCGCGATGCGGCGCGCAATAAAACCCGGGAGCAGAACCTGTTGCATGTTCTCACCCTAATTCAACGCGATCGGATTCGCGTGTTCGACTCTGATGAGCTTCAAATCTTTATCGCAGGCCTACTTTCGCGTAGAGCCCGCAGGCTCAGCCTGCCTCTGGGCTAGCGATGTGCGGCGAAATCCGGCGACTAGCGGATACATCTGGCAGCCCAGGCAGATCCCGAATGCCGCATTGAGGAACGCGGCGAAAAGTGCGAACGCCGTTGCGATCACGCCAAGCAGGGGCACCCCCGTCGCAAATCCAACGACTCCGATGACTGCGAAAACAAACCCGACCAATTGGGCGAACTTCAACGGCGGCACCGGTTCACGTTCGCTCGTCGGCGCCAGGCGCGGGGCCACCAGCTTGGCGAACAGCAAGCCGTACGGACTGTTGCGCGGCCCGCGCAGCGCGCTGATCCCGAAGACGATCGCTTGTGCGCCCAGGATCACCGCCGCCGCGGGAATGCTGAACACCGAGACAATCAAGGTCACCACCAGAACCGAGGTGGTGATCCACGCGGCGAATCGGGGACCGCGTACGTCTACCTGATCAGTTTGCAGTTCCGTGGACATGACATGGCTCCTTTGTTTGGTCACTGGCCGCTGGGACTGAGTGAGAGCAGCGCCGTGCGCAAGTCAGCGGCCTTGGGCACCCCGGCCGTGCGGTATCGCTGGCGCCCGTCTGCGTCGAAGATGAACGTAGTGGGCAGCGACAGCACTTGCAGTCGCTTGGCTGCGGCCGGATTGGCGTCGATGTCCAGCTCCACATGCGCTACGTCGGGCAGGTCGGCGCAAACCTGGTCCACCACCCGGCGCACCGTGGCGCACGGACCGCACCATTGCGCGCTGAAATGCAGCACCGTCGGCCCGGTGTCGGACAACCCAAGCTCCGACATATCGGGTTGCGCTGCCGGGTCGGATTCCCGCAAAACGCCCGAGCGCCGGTTGACGGCAACGCCGATCCCGGTGGCTCCAGCCAGTGCGGCGATGGTCGCGATGAGGACGACCACGAGGGTGCTCACAGGTGCTCCAACATAGGGCTAGATGGAAAAGTCCTCGCCGTGCCAGACGCCGGATTCCGGCGGGCGTATGACGCGCTCAGCACGGGGGCCGCCATTATGTGACTCCAGCCTGGTCACCCTGGTGAGCAGGGACTGCAAGCTGGCACCCACGAGGTCGGGCAGCGTCGAGTCGTCGTCGCGGGTGGGCGCCGGTCGGCTCACGACCTGCCCCGGCACCCCGACGACCACCGCGCTGGACGGAACCTCCTTGACCACGACGGCGTTGGCGCCGATCCGGCTGTCGTCGCCGATCTTGATCGGGCCCAAGACTTTGGCTCCAGCGCCGATAACGACCCGGTCCCCGACGGTGGGGTGGCGCTTGCCGCGTTCCCGCCCGGTGCCGCCGAGGGTGACGCCGTGAAAAAGCGTTACGTCGTCACCCACTTCGGCGGTTTCGCCGATTACCACGCCGGTCGCGTGATCGATGAACAGGCCGGAGCCGAGCTCGGCGCCGGGGTGGATCTCCACTCCCGTCACTATCCGGGTGAACTCGGTCACTAGCCGTGCGGCCAGCCTCGCGCCACGCAGCCAGAGCCAGTGGCTGATCCGGTGGCCCCACACCGCGTGCACGCCGGGATAGCAGAAGATCACTTCCAGCGCGGTGGGCCGCGCGGGATCTCGTTCCCGTGCCACCCGTATGTCGCGTCGTATCTCGGTCAACATGGCTAATCGCTCAAGTCAGCGAACAACATCGTGCTCAGGTATCGCTCGCCGAAGTCAGGGAGCACGACCACGATCAGCTTTCCGGCGTTCTCCGGCCGGCGCGCGAGCTGCAGCGCTGCCGACACAGCCGCACCCGAGGAGATGCCCACCAGTAGGCCCTCCTCACGGGCCAGCCGCCGGGCCAGCTCGAGCGCCTCTTCGTTTCCGACGGTGATGACCTCGTCGACCAAACCCAGGTCCAGCACCGGCGGAATGAAGCCGGCGCCGATGCCCTGGATCGGGTGCGGTCCCTTCTGACCGCCGGACAGCACCGGCGACGCGGCGGGCTCAACGGCGACGAACTGCACCGACGGCTTGCGCTCCTTGATCACCTGGGCGACGCCGGTGATGGTGCCGCCCGTGCCGATGCCGGACACGAAGATGTCGATCTTGCCGTCGGTGTCTTTCCACACCTCTTCCGCCGTTGTGAGGGCGTGCACGGCCGGGTTGGCCAGGTTCTCGAATTGCTGGGGGATGAAATACCGGTCGTCGGTCTTAGCCAGTTCTTCGGCCTTGGCGATGGCGCCCGCCATGCCGTCAGTACCGGGCGTCAGGATGACCTCGGCGCCGTAGGCGCGCAACAACATTCGTCGCTCGATGCTCATCGTTTCCGGCATGGTCAACACGCACTTGTAGCCGCGCGCGGCGGCCACCATCGCCAGCGCAATCCCCGTGTTCCCGCTCGTCGGCTCGAGGATGATGGTGTCCGGCTTGATCAGGCCGGCTTTCTCGCCGGCGTCGATCATCGCCACGCCGATGCGGTCTTTCACACTGCCGGCGGGATTGAAGGATTCCAGCTTGGCAACCACGTCGGCCACCGCGCCGTCGGTAACCCGGCGCAGCCGGACCAGCGGCGTGTTCCCGATCAGTTGGGTGATGTTCTCCGCGATAGTCATCTGCCTTCTTTCGCCAAAGTCCAGCTGATCTCGAATTCGATGGTCACGTCTGTCGGCACGGCCAGCGCCACCGGTGTGAACCGCTGTGGCGCCCCGTCCAACGCCACCCCGGTCAAAACTCTTCCGACAATGGTGTGTGGAGTGGTTGCGGTCAATGTTATTGCCGTTGTACCCGGGGCGCGTCGCAGGTAAAACTCGGTACCCGGATGCACTGTGTCGTTGATGACGAAGCCGTCGGCGTCGACGAGCGCATGATCTTCGCCCACGGTGAGATTCAATGGCACCCGCACCTGGAAGGGACCGACGAGATCGGAATCGGCGGTCGCGTCCGTCGCGATGAGCTGGGGTTCCTCGGTATTGCGGACCGCTCGGTGGGCGCCGGCCAGCAAATAGTTGTAGAGGTGCACGACGCGGTCGGCGTTGCGGTAGTGGCGGGTGCTGGTGAGCCAGAAGTCGACGTGGTCGATGGCGGGGGCCGCTCCCGGGGTGGTGCTGATCAGTCGGTAGTAGCGATAGCCGCGTCCGCCCTGGCCATGGCTGCTGGTCGACAGGGTGCTGCCGACACCGAGCGTGCGTTGATAGCGACCTTTGCCGGCGTCGGTGGTCAGTTGTGAGCCCGAGACGTCGGACCAGACCTGGCCATCCGTGGACTTCTGCAGCTTCATGGTGACCGCGGTATCGGCGGCCGCCCACAGCGAGTAACCGCCCAGTTGCGGCTGGCCATCGAACTCGAAGGTCAGCACCGCTGCGGGCCCGCGCCGTACCGCGCTAGGGGCGTTGAGCGGCCGGGTGTCCAGGGCCATGCCGTTGGTCAGATACCAGATCGCGGCCTGCGTCCCGGCTATGGCCTCGTGCTCGCTGATGTTCGCCGGTCCCAAGGGGTAGCCGGCCTCGCGGAGCTGACGGCTTAGCTCGGAAAGGGAACGCATCGGGAAGGAGTGGCGCAGGATCCACGCCACTTCGGCCTCGCTGCCGCGGGTGAGCAGGTGCGGTAGCGCTGACCAGCTGCCCAGGTTGTAGCGCGATGGCTGGTATGGCGCGATCCCGGTGAAATCCAGCGAGTAGGCCTGCAGGTTGGGGTTCAGCCGGATCAGGTCGGTGCGCGCACAAGTGCCGTCGGCGAACACGATCTTGTCGACGGTGTGGGAATAGGTGCCGCCCCGGTAGCGGGTCATGCGAGCCAATTCGGTGACGGGCCGGACATGGACGCGGTGGCGGGCCGCCACCGGCGCCGGGGCATGAGTGGGTACAGCAAGGACAGTCATGGGTGGTTGATCTTCCTGAGAATTGAGTTCGCGCGGCTCGATGTCGCGAAGCGACAGGCGCGCGGGGACTTCTAGGTCAGACGGGCCAGGAAATCAACAACAGCAACAACAACAGAACGCGGCGAGGCAGCGCGAGGGGACGTAGCGCGGCTGAACGGCCTGTTGCATGGACCCAACTATAGGGCATTACCGCAATCTGCCGGTTTGCTCATAGCTGATTTAAACCATTTGCCCAGGTGTAAGGGGTCGCATACGCTCGGCGCGCGTCGGCAGACGCCGTGTTGCCGGTCTTGTTGCACAATGGCTCTGCCCGACACCCCGCTTACCACTCGGTATTGACTTCATTACGCATGGAAGGACCTCGATGACCTCGCCTCAAAATGGGCCTCAAAATGGGCCTCAAAACGAGTCACAGGCACTCGGCGACCTCGCGGCCAGACAGCTTGCCAACGCGACGAAGACCGTTCCGCAGCTGTCGACGATCACCCCGCGGTTCCTGCTGCATTTGCTCAGCTGGGTGCCGGTCGAGGCCGGTATCTATCGGGTGAACCGCGTGGTCAATCCGGAACAGGTCGCGGTCAAGGCCGAGGCGGGTGCCCTCACTGATGAACCGCTGCCCGAGACCTACGTCGACTACGAGACCAGCCCGCGCGAGTACACGCTGCGTTCCATCTCGACCCTGCTCGACGTGCACACCCGGGTTTCTGACCTCTACTCCAGCCCGCACGACCAGATCACCCAGCAGCTGCGGCTGACCATCGAGACGATCAAGGAGCGCCAGGAGTCCGAACTGGTAAACAGCCCCGAATACGGGCTGCTGGCGCAGGCGACGCCGGAGCAAACCATTCAAACGCTGGGCGGCGCGCCCACACCCGACGACCTCGACGCGTTGATCACCAAGGTCTGGAAGACGCCCAGTTTCTTCCTGACGCACCCGCTGGGCATCGCGGCTTTCGGCCGCGAGGCGACTTACCGCGGCGTGCCGCCGCCAGTGGTCAACCTCTTCGGCGCTCAATTCATCACCTGGCGCGGCATTCCGTTGATCCCGTCGGACAAGGTTCCGGTCGAGGACGGCAAGACGAAGTTCATCCTGGTGCGCACCGGCGAGGAGCGACAGGGCGTGGTGGGGTTGTTCCAGCCTGGTCTCGTCGGCGAACAGGCACCGGGGTTGTCGGTGCGGTTCACCGGGATCAACAAGTCGGCGATCGCGACCTACCTCGTCACCCTGTACACGTCCTTGGCTGTCCTCACTGACGACGCGCTTGCCGTGCTCGACGACGTCGCTGTGGACCAGTTCCATGAGTACAAGTGAGTACCGGTCGGTAGACGCCGAAAGCGACCTGCCCGTCAGCGCGGCGGAGCTGGCCGCGCTGGCCGGCCAGCTGTACGCGGCCAGCATCAGGCCGGGGTTGGATAGTCCGCCACAGACAGCACCGGTCGCGCCGCGGGGCAACGTGCCCGATACGACGGCCGCGACATCGGTTGGACGGACCGCGGCCGGTACCTCCGACCCACTCACAGCCGGCGTTCCGGCTATCGCCTATTCCGACGTCTACCTGCCAGCGCCGACCTCGCCGGGCCCCGAGCCTGTGCCACCGCAGACGGTGCCGGTGGCGCCGCGGGGCAACGTGCCGGACACGACGGCGGGTCCGTCGGCAGGCGCGGCAGCCGCCGCGGTGGCCGATCCCTTCGTGCCGCCGGGTGTCGGTGATCTGACCGCTTTCGCGGTTCCGACGTCGGGCATCGTGCCGACGGCGCCGGGAGTCCTGGCCGGGGCCGGGCCAGGTGGGCCGACGGTTCCAGTGGCGCCGCGTGGTTCGGCTCCAGGCTGGCTGCCTGGGGCGCCGTCCGTCGGTGATCTCGGCTGGTCTGACGCGCCTGCGATGCCGCCGCACGGTGACGAGGCCTACTACTACTTCCTGAACAAGCCTGAGCCGGTGCCGCAGTTGCGCGACGATCATGAGGTTTTCGACGTCAACGCGATTCGGGCCGACTTTCCGATCCTGCAGGAGACGGTCAACGGCAAACCACTGATCTGGTTCGACAACGCCGCCACCACGCAGAAGCCGCAGGTGGTGATCGACCGGCTGGCCCACTTCTATGCCCACGAGAACTCCAACATCCACCGCGCGGCACACGAATTGGCGGCCCGGGCTACCGATGCCTACGAAGAGGCCCGCGAAACGGTGCGGCGGTTCATCGGTGCGTCGAAGGCCGAGCAGAACATCTTCGTGCGCGGTACCACCGAGGCGATCAATCTCGTGGCGTACGCATGGGGCGGCAAGCATCTGCGCCCGGGCGACGAGATCGTCATCACCCATCTCGAACACCACGCCAATATCGTTCCCTGGCAGCTGATTTCGCAGCAGACCGGCGCAGTGCTCAAGGTGGCGCCGGTGGACGAGGCGGGCAACCTGCTGCTCTCCGAATTCGAGGACCTGCTCGGGCCGAAGACGAAACTGGTTGCCGCGACACAGGTTTCGAATGCGCTGGGTACCGTGACGCCGGTGGGCAAGATCGTCGAACTGGGACACCGCTACGGCGCGCGAGTGCTGATCGACGGAGCCCAATCGATTCCGCACCTGCCCATAAACGTCGCGGAACTCGGCGTTGATTTCTTTGTGTTCTCCGGGCACAAGATATACGGCCCCACCGGAATCGGCGTGCTCTACGGGTCTGAGGAGGCCTTGGCCGAGACACCACCCTGGCAGGGGGGCGGCAACATGATCGCCGACGTCACCCTGGAGCGGTCGCTTTATCAAGGGCTGCCCAACAAGTTCGAGGCGGGCACCGGCAACATCGCCGACGCCGTCGGACTCGGCGAGGCGCTGCGCTATGTCGAGCGGGTGGGCATCGAACGCATCGCCGCCTACGAGCACGCGCTACTGGATTACGCAACGCCACGACTGGCCGACATCCCCGGAGTGCGTCTGGTGGGCACGGCCGACGAAAAGGCCAGTGTGCTGTCATTCGTGCTGGCCGGACACGAGCCGCTAGAGGTGGGCAAGGCGCTCAACGCCGAAGGTATCGCGGTGCGGGCCGGACACCACTGTGCCCAGCCGATTCTGCGTCGATACGGCCTGGAGGCCACGGTCCGTCCCTCGTTCGCGTTCTATAACACCTTTGCCGAGATCGACGTCTTCCTGCGGGCGGTGCGCCGCATCGCCGAGGGTGGCACCAACGTCGGGTAATCGACTGCGCGCTTACTGAATCGAGTGTGCACGTAGGGATTTGAGTGTGTACTCGCGGCGGGATCTGGGCGATTTATCCGCCCTGGTAACCCACTGAAAGCCTTGAGCACACGGGCTAGTCGTACACCGGTAGCCACATGGTGTCCACGATGGCCTGCTCGACGTCTTCGTGCGTTCTGGTCGCCACCCCGTCGGCGACGGCGGCCCGGTAGACCGCCTCGGCGACGGCCTTCGAGACAGCACGCAGGTCCTGCACATCCGGTAACAGGGAGTCGCCGGGCCGCGTCGGATTGGCAAGCAGTGCAATGGCTTTGGCCGCTGCCTGCAACATGCCCTGGGTGAGCAACCGGGCGCCCGCGACGATGACGCCCAGCCCGATGCCGGGAAACACCAGCACGTTGTTGGCCTGGCCGATGGTATAGGTGGTCTCGTTGTAGTCGACTGGAGCGACGGGGCTGCCGGTGGCAAGCAGCGCCTTGCCCTTCGACCAGGACAGCACGTCGGTGGGCATGGCCTCCATCCGCGACGTCGGATTGGACAGCGGGAAGATCATCGGTCGTTCACACGATGCCGTCATCGCCTCGACGACTTCCTGGGTGAACGCGCCGGACACCGCTGAGCAGCCCAGCAGAACGGTGGGTGAGGCGAGCTTGATGGCATCGAGCAGCCCCACGCGCTGCTCAGCGGCCACGCCCAGCCGGGCGCGGTTCTTCGCGTAGGGAACCTGGAAGTCGCGCAGGTCTGGCATGTCGTCGAACAGCAGTCCCGGCCGGTCTATCGCCCAGATCTGCGCGGTGGCCTGCTCGGCGGTCGCGCCGTCGGCCACCATGGCGTCGCGGATCTGATCGGCGACACCGATGCCGGCGGTCCCGGCTCCGAACACAATCACGCGCTGGTCGCGCAACGGAACCCCGGTGGCCTCCGACCCGCCGTCGACCGCGGCGACCACCACTGCGCCGGTGCCCTGCACATCATCGTTGAACACGCAGTACTGCTGGCCGTACTTCTGCAGGATCATCCGCGCATTGGCCGGGCCGAAGTCCTCGAAATGCAGCAACGCCCGCGGAAACATCTGATGAGCGGTCTCGATGTAGCGCCTGATGAAGTCTTCGTATTCGGCGCCGCTGCGCCGCCCGTGCCGATTGCCCAGATAGAACGGGTCCTGCAGCAACTGTTCGTTATCGGTGCCGACGTCCAGGGACACCGCCAGGGTGCGGCGGGGATCGATGCCCCCGCCGGCGGTGTAGAGCGCCAGTTTGCCGACCGCGATCTGGATGCCGCCCACGCCCCAGTCTCCGATGCCCAGGATCGCTTCGGCGTCGGTGCAGACGATCAGGTCGATGTCATCGGGTCCCTGACCGAGGGTTTCGAAGGCCGCGGCGATGTCGTCGGGTTCGTCGATGCTCAGAAACAGGCCGCGCTGGCCACGGTATTCATCGGAGAAGCGCTGGATCGCCTCGCCGACGGTGGGTGTGTACACGACCGGCATCAGTTCCGGGAGGTGGTCGGTCAGCACCTTGAAATACAGCAGTTCGTGCCGGTAGTGCAGCTGCTCGAGCAGCAGGTTGCGGCCCAGATCCGTAGCGAGGCTCTGCAATTGGTGCCAGACCCGGTCGGCTTGCTGGTCCAGGGTGAGCACCGCCGACGGCAGCCGGCCAACCAGGCCCAGTCGTCGCCGCTCCTCGTGGGTGAACCCGACCCCCCGGTTGAGACTTGGCGTGGACAGCGCGGCCGGGAACCTGGGCACGCAGGCGTCGCTCATCACAAACTCCGTCCGTGACTTGGATGTCAAGTCACGGTAGCGCCGATTCCGGTGAACGCGCGGCCGCAACGTCGCAAACACATGACTGCGGCAGGTCTCGTGACCACCGTCGTAGCTGGGCCCCACGCTTGCGCTTCATGTGCTGTGCGTAGACCTTGTCGCGCTGCTCGGGCGAGAACGCCAGATCAAGGTTGACCGGCAATCCCGCCCAATCCACCAGGTCGGGTGCCGACGCGTCGTCCCGCTCCCGGCAATGTATGGGGCATACAGCGGTCACGGCGTACATCCGTCCATCGAGTGCGCAATCTCTTGGGTGAATAGTGCGCCGCGGATGTTTCAGGTGCGGACGTGCGATGTTTCCCGTCTATTACGGGTGCCTCTAGTAGGCGTCAGTAGACGTCACGGTGGTAGCGCTTGTCCGCGCTGAGCGATTGGACGTACGCCGCGGCGTCGTCGGCGTCGAGGTGACCGTGTTCGGCCACGATTTCGCAGAGCGCGCGATCGACGTCCTTGGCCATCGGATCGGCGTTGCCGCAGACGTAGAGCTGGGCCCCTTCTTGCAACCATTGCCACAGCCGGGCCCCGCGTTGGCGCATCAGGTGCTGTACGTACACCTTGTGGTGCTGATCCCGGGAGAATGCGAGATCCAGTTCGGTGAGCAAGCCGTCAGCGTGCATCGCCTCGATCTCTTCGCGGTAGTAGAAGTCGGTGGCCGCGTGCTGCTCGCCGAAGAACAGCCAGTTGGGTGCGGTGTGGCCGAGCGCGCGCCGTTCCTGCAGGAAGCCGCGGAAGGGGGCGATCCCGGTTCCCGGTCCGATCATGATCATCGGGGTGTGCGGGTCGCTGGGCACCCGGAAGTTCTTGGACGTCCTTACATAGACCGCGATCTCATCGCTGGGGGAGCGGTCGGCCAAGTATGTCGAGCACACCCCGCGCCGCGGCACACCCTGAAAGTTGTACCGCACCGGCGATACGGTCAGGTGCACTTCGCCGGGGTTCTCCTTGGGGCTGGACGAAATCGAATACAACCGCGGCTGAAGCGGTTTGAGCACGTCCAGCCATTCGTCGACGGACGCCGCGACCGGTGCCATACCGAGCAGGTCGACCGATTGGCGGCCCCACGACCAATCGGCCAGGGCCGCTTTGTTTTCCGGCTTCATCAGCTCGGCAAGCTCAGCGGCGGCACCCGCGTGGTGGGTGCGTTGCCGCACGAACCGCAGCAGATCGGGGCTGATGTGGGCGATTTCGAAGCGGTCAGTGAGTGCGGCGTGTAACGGCATGGAACCGAAGCCGGCGATCTCCACCTCGGCGTGTCCATCCAGTCCGGTCGCCGCCAGCCATTCCTCGACGAACCCGTCGTTGTTGCGCGGCCACACCCCCAGCGAGTCACCGGCCTCATAGCTCACTGTGCCCTCGGGAACGTGAAACACCAGCTGTCGCACGTCTTTTGCCGACCGGGGGCGGCTCAGCGTGGTGTTGCGGACCAGGTTGGTCACCAGGGGCCGCTTCTTGGTGTAGGTGGCGATCGAGGGCCGGCTCGGGGCGACGAGCGCGGTGGGCTGCGGCGCGACCGGGTGGGTCAGCGCGCACCGGACATCGTCGAGCCATTGCGCGGCGGTGTCCGCGTAATCGGGTTCGCAATCGGCGCGGGCGATGATGCGGGTGGCGCCCAGCTCGGCCAGGCGCTGGTCGAGCTTGCGTCCGTGTCCGCAGAAGTCGTTGTAGTTCGAATCGCCAAGTGCCAGAACGGCATAGCGGGTGTTGGGCAGCCGCGGAGCGTTCTCGGCGCACAGCGCCCGCCAGAAGCCGGCGCCGTTGTCGGGTGCATCGCCGTCACCGGTGGTGCTGGTGATCAGCAGCAGCTCGCTCACATTGGGCAGGTCCGTCACCGGGAAGTCGTCCATGCCATGCAACGCGACCGGCAACTGCGCCTCGGCGAGCTTGGCGGCGATGTCGGCGGCAAGCTCTTCGGCGTTACCGGTCTGGGACGCCCACAACACCACGAGTGGTGTCTGTTGCGTTGTCCCTTCGGTTGTCTCGCCGGCGATCGGCGCAGCCAGCGATGGCGACGGCTGAGTGCGGGAGAACATCCCGGCTAGCAGACCGTCCACCCAAAGCCGGGTGTTGGAATCGAACGGGGCACTCAGCGGCAGGGTGGGCACGCCTGAGTTGTGCCGGCCGACTTCCGAACGCAGCCCGGCGATCACGCCAGCGAGGTAGGCCCGGCCCATCGGACCGAACTGCGGCATGGGTTCGTTGGCCAGCCCGAGGATTTCGGCCAGCGCGTCGACCTGCGACACGCTGAACTCCTCGGTGTCGGGGGCAGCGTCGGGCACTGCCGGGGCGGGATCAGCGGCGCTGACGACCTTGGTCATGGTGACCGCGCAGGCCTTGTATTCCGGTTGGCGCGACACCGGGTCGACGGCGTCGTTGGTGACGGCGTTGATCGAGAGGTACTCACCGTACGCGTCGTTCCAGTGGAAGGGTGCAAAGCAGTTGCCCGGCCGCACCCGGTCGGTGATGACGGCGGGCAGTACGGCGCGGCCGCGACGGGAGGCGATCTCGATGCGATCGCCCGCACCGATCTGCAGTCGAGCTGCATCGTCGGGATGAATCTCGACGAACGGCCCCGGGTTGAGCTTGTTGAGCTTGGCAACCTTGCCGGTCTTGGTCAGGGTGTGCCATTGGTGGGGCAGGCGACCGGTGTTGAGCAGGAACGGGTAGTCGGCGTCGGGCATCTCCTGCGGCAACAGGTGCGGGCGGGCGAAGAACGCCGCGCGTCCCGTCGCGGTGGGGAAAGCCAATCGCGGCACACTGCCGTCGGCACGGACCAACAGAGTTTGGCTGACGCCGTCATTGAGATAGCGGATCGGGTTGCGGTCACTGGTGCTCTCCGGCGGGCACGGCCATTGCAGCGGAGTCTGTCGCAGCCGGTCGTAGCTGACGCCGCGCAAGTCGTAACCGGTCTGGGGGTTCCAGAACCGCTTGATCTCTTCGAACACCTCCTCGGCGGACTCGTACTGGAATGCGGCGGAAAATCCCATCTCGCAGGCGATCCGGGCGATGATCTGCCAGTCCGGCAGGGCTTGGCCGACCGGATCGACGGCCTGCTGGAACAGGGTCAGGTTGCGCTCGGAGTTGACCATCACCCCGTCGGATTCCGTCCACAGCGCGGCCGGCAACACCACGTCGGCGTACTCGTTGGTCTCGGTCTGCAGGAACGCGTCCTGGGTGATCACCAGCTCGGCCTTCTCCAGGCCGGCCAACACAGTCTTGCGATTGGCAACGGTGGCAACGGGATTGGTGCACATGATCCAGCAGGCCTTGATCTCACCGTCGGCCATGCGGGAGAACATGTCGATCACGCCGTCGCTGACGTCGGTGCGCAACGAGCCGTGCGGAATGCCCCATTGGTCCTCGACGAATTCGCGGTCCTGCGCCGAGGTCACTGCCCGCTGACCCGGCAAACCCGGTCCCATATAACCCATTTCGCGTCCACCCATTGCGTTGGGCTGACCGGTCAGGGAGAACGGGCCGCTGCCCGGCCGGCAGATCGCCCCGGTTGCCAAGTGCAGGTTGCAGATCGCGTTGGTGTTCCAGGTTCCGTGGGTGCTCTGGTTCACGCCCATCGTCCAGATGCTCATCCAGTTCGCCGATTCGCCGACCCAGCGCGCCGCCGTGCGGATGTCTTGCTCAGGGATTGCGGTGATTTCGCTGACCCGCTCGGGGGTGAACTGCGCCAGGAAGCTCGGCATCACCTCCCAGCCCTCGGTGAACTCGGAGATGAACTGCGGGTCCGTTTGCTCATTTTCAACAATCTGCTGTAGCAGCCCGTTCAGCAGGGCCAGATCGGTGCCGGGCGCGATCTGCAAGAACAGGTCCGCCTTCTCCGCGGTCGCGGTACGGCGGGGGTCGACGACGATCAGTTTGGCGCCGGCTTTGACCCGGTCCATCATCCGCAGGAACAGAATCGGGTGGCAGTCGGCCATATTGGCGCCGATGACGAAGAAGACATCGGCATGATCGATGTCCTGGTACGAGCCCGGAGGCCCGTCTGCGCCCAGCGATAGCTTGTAGCCCGAACTGGCGCCGGCCATGCACAGTCGTGAGTTCGATTCGATCTGGTTGGTGCCGATGAATCCCTTGGCCAACTTATTCGCCAGGTATTGGGCTTCGATCGACATCTGCCCGGACACATACAGCGCCACAGCATCTGGGCCATGTTCGTCGATGACGGCGCGTAACCGCTTGGCGCATTGGGTGATGGCGTCGTCGGTCTGAACCGGCTCGAGAGATTGACCGCGGTCGGTCCGCAGATACGCCGACTCGGCGCGGCCGGGTGCCGCCAAAAGATCCGCGGTGGTGTTGCCCTTGGTGCACAACCGGCCGAAGTTGGCGGGATGACTTTTCTGCCCAACCGAATTGGCGATGTGACGACGGCCGCTTTCGGGATCGGTTGTGATCTGCAACACCATTCCGCAGCCCACGCCGCAGTAGGCGCACATCGAGTGCACGGTGTCCGAATCGTGCTTCGCAGTCACACCTACTCCTTTCTCGGCGCGCAACCATCTATGCGGTGAATCGTGCGACAGGGATGTTTCAAGACAAGAGAGCCGAGGTTTCAGGCGTTTTACGTACTTCTCGCGGCGGCCCCGGCGCGGCGGTGCGCCACTGGAAACCGGAGGAAAACAAGTCATCCAGGTCGTCATCGACCAACTGAACTGTGCCCAGATTACCTACGATTCGACCGTCGCCAGGGGCTACACCTGGGGCTTTGACCAAACCTGGGGGACATTCACAGTCTTCGCCAAGTCCGCTGCGGGCCTTGGTTAAGCTCGCGGCGTGCCCTGTCGGCTGAGCGCGATCGCGTTGATGGTGATCCTGGCTGTTGCCGGCTGCGGATCCAAGACGCCGGCACCGCCACCGGCGCAGCCGGATAAGTGCAAGGAATCCGATGGTCCGACGGCTGAGACAGTGCGCCAGGCCATTGCGGCCGTGCCGATCGAGGTCCCCGGTTCCAGGTGGGTCGAGATAGCTCGGGGACATGCCAAGAAATGCCGCCTGTACTGGGTACAGATCATCCCGACCATTGCCTCGGAGTCGACTTCCCAGCAGCTGTTGTTCTTCGACCACAACACCCCGCTGGGCTCACCCACCCCTAATCCGAAGCCCTATACAACGGTGCTCGCACCCGCTGATGACACCGTGACGGTCCAGTACCAGTGGCGCGTTGGCAACGACCAGGAGTGCTGCCCCACCGGCAGGGGCACCGTGAAATTTGAAATCGGGTCGGACGGCAAGCTCAAAGCGCTTGGCGCCATACCGCATCAATAGCCGCCCGCACGTTTCAAATACGCAACCGAACGTTTCAAATACGCAACAAATTGACGCCCGCCTTCAGGGTTTCTACAGGACTTCTACAGCAGGTTCCTGCTGCTCCGGGCATGCTCGGCGCGCCGAAGCCTGGCACTCTGGAAAGTCCATGTCGGACAAGGACGGCCACGCACGGGGCCGCGAGCAAGGAGGGTGATGGACCAGCAGATGCTGCTGCAACGCGACGAATCGCCGCGCAGTTCAGGGCACGACTTGAGTTCCACCCACCCGGTTAATCACACTGTCGCTCACGGCCACTCGAACGCTTCGACGAAGCGCCGCAGTGGCTCGCGTCACATCTCACATTGGGACCCTGAGGATTTGGTGGCGTGGGAGGCCGGTAACAAGACGATCGCCCGGCGCAATCTTTTCTGGTCGGTGGTGACAGTCCACCTCGGTTATTCGGTGTGGACACTCTGGCCGGTGATGACGTTGTTCATGCCGCAGAACATCTATGGGTTCTCGGCCGGTGACAAGTTTCTGCTCGACATCGTCGCCACCTTGGTGGGCGCCTGTATGCGCACGCCCTACTCGTTGGCCACCGCGATCTTCGGCGGCCGCAACTGGGCGATGTTCTCGGCAATGGTGTTGATATTTCCGGTGATTGGCGCGATGGTCTTGTTGGCCAACCCCGGTCTGCCGCTGTGGCCGTACCTGGTGTGCGCGGCGCTCACCGGATTAGGTGGTGGAAATTTCGCGGCATCGATGACCAACGCCAACGCGTTCTACCCGCACCGCCTCAAAGGCTCGGCACTCGGAATCGCCGGCGGCATAGGCAATCTCGGTGTGCCGGTGATCCAGCTGGTGAGTCTGGCGGTCATCGCGACAGTCGGCGACGGCAAGCCCTACCTGGTCTGCGGCCTGTACGCGGTGCTGTTGTCGATCGCCGCGATCGGGATGACACGGGGCATGAACAACCTCGAGCAGTACCGGGTCAAGGTGACCCGGCTGCGGCCGATCGTCGGCGCGGTGCTTTCCGCCCCGGACACGTGGTTCCTGTCGCTGCTGTACCTCGGCAGCTTCGGCTCGTTCATCGGGTTTTCGTTCGCCTTCGGCCAGGTGTTGCAGACCAACTTCATCGCTTGCGGCCAAACCATGGCGCAGGCCACGCTGCACGCCGCCGAACTGGCTTTCGTCGGGCCGCTGCTGGCCGCGCTGGCCCGGGTTTTCGGCGGCCGGCTGGCCGACCGGATCGGCGGCAGCCGCCTGACCCTGATGGTGTTCATCGCCATGACGCTCACCGCCGGCCTGCTGATCAGCGCGAGCTCTCTGGAAGACCGGCACCACCACGCGCTACAGAGCGGCTCGCACGCCGGTCTGGCCGTCGTCGGTTACTTCGTCTGCTTCATCGCGTTATTCATCTTGTCCGGCGTGGGCAACGGATCCGTCTACAAGATGATCCCGTCGATCTTCGAAGCATGCAGTCGCTCGCTGGACCTCGGCGAGACCGAACGGCGCGAATGGTCACGCGTCATCTCCGGCGTGGCCATCGGGTTCGTCGCCGCCTTCGGCGCCCTCGGCGGGGTGGGGATCAACCTGGCACTGCGCGAGTCCTACGTCAGCACCGGCACCGGGACGTCGGCGTTCTTCACCTTCATGTTCTGCTATGCCGGCGCCGCACTGCTGACCTGGAAGAAGTACGTACGCCGACCGGCACTAAGCCTTGCCAGTGAGAGCCCGGCCGCCCCGGCCCTGCAGCCGGCTGAACTCGTGACCTCCTGAGTTCAGTCGGGCAGGTTTTCTGGGTGCAGCATCTCGGCGTAACGCAGCGGCTCGGGGATACCGAATCCGTCGACCAGCGTTTTAGCGTGCGGTCGCAGTAGCCGGCACCGGTCGTTGATGCCGCGGGTGACGGCCTTGGCGCGCTCGGTGGACAGGTAGCGGTGCTCGATGTACCACGCCTTGTCTTCCTCGATCACCGACAGGGCGTACAGGTCGCACAACAGGCCGAGCAGCTCGCGGGCCTGTTCGTCGGGGCACGACTCGATCCCGGCGACGAACGCTTCAAGCACCACGCGGTCGATGTGGGCCGAAGCGGCGTGCAGCACGTGATCCTGCACGGCATTGAACGCGTCGAAGGCCGACAGCTCCTTGGATTTGCTTTGCAGCCGGCGCGCCACCGAGGACAGCAGATAATCCTCACGCTCCTCGAACATGTTGACCTGGGTGCCGCGGTTGAACAGGCTGCCCTCTTCTTCGCTGTCCTGCCTGGCGTCCACGATCCGTTGCATAATCGCCTCTGCCGCAGTGCGTTTCCGTACCCGGTCACTGACGGTGTTGGCCGCGAAACGCACCCACTCGACCGGACTCATGCTCTTGATGTCGTCGGCGTATGCGGTCAACAGCTCTTTGGCCACCAGCTGAGTCAGCACGTGGTTGTCACCTTCGAAGGTGGTGAACACGTCGGTGTCGGCGCGCAGTGCGATCAACCGGTTCTCGGCCATGTAGCCCGCGCCGCCGCAGGCTTCCCGAGCCTCCTGAATGGCCCGCGAAGCATGCCACGTGTTGGCCGCCTTCAGCCCGGCGGCACGAGCTTCCAGCTCCCGCTGCTCCTCGGCGTCCACCACGTCTGAGGTCTGTAGGTCATGACATTTGGACACCAGCTCGTTCTGGGCGAACTGCAGCGCGTACGTTTTCGCTATCAACGGAAACAGCCGGCGCTGGTGCACCAGGTAGTCCATGATCAGCACTTCGCTGTCATCGTCGGGTGCGTTGAATTGCTTGCGCTGCAATGCATATCGAGTAGCGATGTCGAGCGCCACCTGGGTGGCGGCACCCGCGCTGCCACCCACCGTGACGCGGCCGCGGATCAAGGTGCCGATCATCGTGAAGAACCGGCGGTTGGCATTGTCGATCGCCGAACTGTAGGTGCCGTCCGGTGCGACGTCGCCGTACTTGTTCAGCAGGTTCACCCGCGGAACACGGACATGGTCGAACATGATTCGCCCGTTGTCGACACCGGGCAGCCCGCCCTTGTAATGGCAATCCGACGTGGTGACGCCCGGCAGGTCGTTGCCGTCCTCGTCGCGGATCGGCACCAGCAAGCAGTGCACACCGTGGTTGACCGGCTTGCCGTCCTCGTGCGTAATCAGCTGTGCGAAAACAGCTGCAACCGTCGCGGTTTCGGCCGCGCCGCCGATGTAGTCCTTACGTGCCGTCGGGGTCTCGGAATGGATGACGAACTCTTCGGTCTCGGCGTCGTAGGTGGCCGTCGTCTCCAGTGACTGAACGTCGCTGCCGTGGCCCGTCTCGGTCATCGCGAAACAACCGCGCAACTCGAGGTCGATGATGTCCTGCACGTAGTCGTAGTGGCGTTCGGTACCCAGGTTCTCCACGGCGCCGCCGAACAAGCCCCACTGCACGCCGGCCTTGACCATCAGGGACAGATCCGACTGGGCGAGCATCTGGATCATGGTGATCGCCGCGCCGACGTTGCCGGTGCCGCCGTGCTCCTTGCGGAACCCTTCGTCGGAGATGCCTGCGGCAGAGATGACCTTCATCTGTTCGAATACCTTGGCGCGGGCGATGACCGTGTTCGGGGTGTAGTGCGGCCGGAATTGTTCATGCTGGAACTTTTCCCGCGTCTGGTTCTTCACGTCGCGCCAACGCCCGTCCAGTGCGTCGCGCAGATGATCGGCAGTACTCGTCGTGTTCGGCACCATGTATTCGACCGTAACCCGCCGCCCAGCGCGGTGGGAGGAGCCCTGGACAAACCGGTAACAAACCGATGCTGCCCATCGGTACTGTCGAAGTCGAGGGCCGGGAGACGCCGAGCCTCGAGCCTAAAGGCCGAACGGGACAGCGATGCCGCATTACTTGGCCGCATTGACGGTTGTGCTGCTGCTGGGCACAGTGCTGGGCCGAGTCGCCCTGCTACGCAGAACCGGCACTCGTGCAATGCATTTCGGAAGTATCGACAAGTCCGATTTCTTGATACCGCCGGTGGCGCTGTTCTACTTCTACACGGTGTTCGCTGCAGCGTTCGGTTGGCCGTTGGTCAGCAGCCAAAGGTTTTTTCGGTCCACGTCCCTGGCCTGGCTTGGAGTGGCGCTGTGCCTGGGCGGTATCGCAGTTCTGGTGCTCAGCCTGGTGGCCTTCGGTAACAGCTTCCGGGTCGGCATCGACGTCGAGGGGTCCGGCCAGTTGGTGACGAGCGGCATATTCGCCGTCAGCCGAAATCCGATCTATGTCGGCTTTTTCTTGTTTCTGGTAGGTCAATTCTTGGTGTTTCCCAACTGGATTCCGCTGTGCTACCTGTTCGGTGGTACCTGGTTGTTCAACCGGCAGGTCCTGCGGGAGGAAGCTTTCATGCGCGAGCGTTATGGCCAGGAGTACGTCGAGTACTGCAGCCGTGTGAGGCGGTATCTATAGCGGCGAGAGAGTGCGTTTAGATAGCGCCATGTCTCAGTCAGATACCGGGTCAGATGCTGGCGACGCCTACGACGTCGGTCACACCCATTCCGACGTCAGCGGGGGTTGGTTGCGCGCCGCCGCCTTCGGCGCGATGGACGGACTGGTCAGCAACACCGGCCTGATCGCCGGTGTGGCCGCCGGGGAAAGCACCCATACAACCATGGTCAGCGGCATCGCCGGCCTGCTGGCCGGCGCGTTCTCCATGGCGCTCGGTGAGTACACGTCGGTAACCACTGCCAATGAGCAGATCGACTCCGAGGTGCAAGTCGAGCGCCGTTTCCTGCGCACCCACCCCCACGCCGAACGCGCCGAGCTGGTCGACCTGCTCGTCGAGATGGGCATGACCGAGAAGACCGCGCAAGCCGCCACCGACGAAATCCACCGCGACGAAAACCGAGCGGTCAATTTCCATATGGTGCAGGAAATCGGCCTCAATCCCGACGAGAAGCCGTCAGCGTGGGTGGCCGCGATCTCGTCCTTCCTGATGTTCGCGGTTGGTGCGGTCATCCCGCTGCTTCCCTACCTGGTCGGGCACGGGTCGCTGCCGCTGGGCCTGATTTTCGGAGGGGTGGGCCTGCTGATCGCCGGCGGCCTGACCGCCCGATTCACTCGGAAATCGGTGTGGTGGACGGCGTTTCGGCAGCTGTTCCTCGGCACCGCCGCCGTCGCGGCGACGTATCTGGTCGGATTGCTTGTCGCCGCAGTGATGTGATGCAGGCGCTGGGAAGACTGCTGGCGGCCTGCTGCTTGGCGGCCGCGCTGTGCCTGGCGGGATGCGGCCGGACGGGGTCGCACACCAACACAGCAGCCCGGCCGATTTTGACCTACCTGGGCCAGTCGCTGCTGGCCTCTGATACCACCTTCGGCGGCACGCCGATCGGCGGCTTGTCGGGCATCAGTTATGACAGCGGCCGCCAGATCTATTACGTGATCAGCGACGACTACTCCGCGAAAGCTCCCGCCCGGTTCTACACCGTGCGACTTTCTTTGTCGGACAAGGGAATCAGCGACATCAGCTTCACCGGCGTACATCCGCTGCTGGACGTTTCCGGTCAGCCGTTCCCGCGCGAGAACCTGAGCGTCACGCCGCCCGTGGTGCCTCCGGACCCCGAGGGCATCGCCTTTGACTCCGGCCGGCAGCGGTTGTACTGGACCTCTGAAGGCGAACGGCTCACCGATCGAGCGCCGATACTGGTCGACCCCTGGGTCCGGATCGCCGCGCTCGATGGCGCATACCTCGGCCAGTTCGCTCTGCCGTCCAATCTGGCGATGTCTGCCCAGCGCACCGGGCCGCGGCGCAACCGGGCACTGGAAGGTCTGGCGCTCACCCCCGACGGCCGGTCGTTGTTCGCTGCCATGGAGGTCCCGGGTTACAACGACGGGCCGCTGAAAGACGACGGCGATCAGGTGCTGACCCGGGTCACCAAGTTCGATGTCGCCACCGGTGAGCCCACGGCGCAATATGTCTACCCGATCGAGGCGCCCAACGTGGGCGCTCAATTCGATGGCGTCTCGGATCTGGTCGCGCTGTCCGACAGCACGTTTCTGGTGGTGGAGCGATCCAATTCGCTACCGCCGGTGATCCGTATCTATCGCGCCGAGATCGGCGCCGCGACCGATGTCCTGGCCAGACCGTCGCTGCCGGGCGGGGCGCTGACCCCGATGCGCAAGTCGCTGGCCTTCGACGTCTCCGCGCTGTCGGTGGCACCGGACCTATGGCCGAGGAACCTGGTGTACAACCTCGAAGGCATCACGCTGGGACCCAAATTGGCCGATGGCCGTCAATCGGTAATCCTCGTTAGCGACAACGACTTTTCACCGATGCAGTTCACTCAATTCCTGTTGCTCGCGATGTAACGACTGGGCTTTGGCGTCGCTGCGCACCGGGTACGGCGAGCGCAGTCGGTATCGGACGAACCCGGCCCACAGCAAGCCGGAAACGACAAGAACGAGCATGTCGAAAACCCACCAGCCGACGTAATGGGCCCATACTTCGTTGCTAGCGGCGAGCTTGTCGACGCGGCGCAGATCGACGGTGGAAGCCGTTGCGGCAAAGCCCCATTGGGCCGGAACGAGCCAGGAGATCTGGTCGTAGCCCCACGTGCCGACCAGCGAGATCAGCCCGCCGGCGAACAGCCCCGACGCCAGGACGGCCGGCACCGCAAGAGGCAGCACCTCGCGCATCGAACGTCCCGCCGATGACAGCGCCAGTCCCACGATCGCCGACACGATCGTGGTGGCGGACACCGCAACGTACAGCTCGACCACGGAATTTTGCAGCAGGACCGCGCCCTGGGTGGGCTTGCCCTTGATGAGCACGACGATGCCGGTGAAGACGGCCGCCTGGATGGCCGCGGCCACGCTGTAGACGATGAGCTTGGCGGCCAGGTAGGCCGAGGTGGACAGGCCGACGGACTGCTCGCGCCGGAAGATGCCGCGCTCGGTAACCAGCGAGCGGAGGGTCAATGCCGTGCCCATGATCACCGCGCCGATGTTGAGAACAGCGAGGATTTCGACGGCTTCATGCGGGTTGGCGCCGGACGGATCGGCGCGGCCGAAGCCCGTCTTGCCGGGAATCAACAGCGTCAGCGCGCCCAGTGCGAACGGCAGCAGCACTAGAAAGACGAAGTACGCGCGGTGGGCGAGCAACAGCCGGGCCTGACGGCGGGCCGCCCACCGGATCTGCCGGCCGAAGCCGAGCGCGGCGGGAAGCCGGTTCGGCGCGGCGACCGACGGCGGTGTCATCGAAACCGACGCCTGTTGCCGGGCCAGGAATTCGCGATGTGCACCGCCGGGATCGGCGTTCATCCGCGCCATGATGTCGGCCCAGTCGGTGGTGCCCATCGCGGCCTCGATCTGCAGAGGCGGCCCGGCGAAGGCCAGGGTTCCGGCAGCGGTGAGCAGCAGCACCTGGTCGCACAGGTTCAAGTAGGCCAGTGACGTGGTGGCTATTACCACCACACAGCCGAGGTCGGCCTGGCGGCGGAGCAGCGCCATCTGTTCGGGTGTCAGGCCGGCCCCCGGCTCGTCGACGACCAGCAACGACGGCCTGGTAACCAGTTCGATCGCCATCGCTGCGCACCGACGTAATTCGGGCGGCAATTTGGCCACCCGCGTCGTGCGGTGCGGGCTGAGGTCGAGTTCGTCGAGAATCTGGTCGACCACCCGGCGGCGATTGTCGGCAGACGTGTTGGGCGGCAGCCGTAGTTCTGCGGCGTAGCCGACGGCTTGTTCGACGGTAAGGCGCCGATGCACGAGGTCTTCGCGTGGCACTACCCCGATTCGCGAGCGCATCGACTCCGGCTCAGCGTGTACGTCGTGGCCATCCACGGTCAGTACGCCGGCGTCCAGCGGGCGGGTGCCGCCGAGCAACTCGATCAGCGCAGAGTTGCGTGCGCGCGAGGGCCCGATGACCGCGATCAGCGAGCCCGGGCGCGCGGTGAACGACACGTTGGACAGCAGTTCGTGTCCATTGACGTTGAGGCCCAGCTGGTATGCGGCCACCCCGATCGTGCGCGCACCGGGTTGCAGCGGCAGGCGATTGGTCGTCGGAGCCACCGTGTCGCTTCGGGTTCCGGTTCCGGCGTCACTGCCGGTATCAGTGCCGGTTTCGGGGCGGGGAGCGCGCAGCTTCTTCGTCGCCACCGACATCCAGTCGCCCAGGCCATGGCCCTTGGAGTCGTCGACTTGAGGGGTTACCGGGGCGGCGGGTCGCGGTACCGGGCCCGTCCCCGTTGCAGATGGTGACGGCCGCGACGGTAACGCCATGGGCCTGGTCGACGCTTCGAACGTCGGCTGGTGGCGTCGGGGTGCCGGCATTTGCGTGGTGGCCGCGTCGCCCGGAGGTGCCGGTGGTCCCGGGGCAGCGGCGAGCTGGAAGGTTAGCCGTGGCCCACGCTGGGGATCACCGATCGTGATCGATTGACCGTCGCGGATCTGGGCCGTCGGTACCCGCGCGCCGTCGGTGAAGATGCCGATGTGGCTGCGGTCGATGGCAACCCAGTGCGTACCGGCGAACCGCAATACCAGATCAGGGGGAGGTTCCGGTCCCGCGTTGGGGTCGAATGGGCCCATGCGGTCCAGGCGGATATCGCACTGGCTGCCGCGGCCCACGATCACGTCGCGACCGGGGGGAAACACGTAGCGCGTGGACCCGACCCACACGGTCAACGGGGAGGCGTGCGGTGTCGCCTCGCTCCGCATGGCCTGCCACCTTCCCGCACTGGTCGATCTCTTGGTACCGAATCAAGTGTCTACCCGTGACCGGGCGTATGCATCCAGCATGCCCGAGCCCTGGGCGAAGCCCGATCAGAGCGTGTTGCGGCCCGGGGCGGCTGCGGCGTTTTCGAGCAGGCGGCGCAGCACGTCGACCGCATCCGCCAGCACCTGGCGGTCGGCCGGTTCGAGC
The DNA here is from genome assembly GCF_002116635.1 of Mycobacterium szulgai. GTDB lineage: Bacteria > Actinomycetota > Actinomycetes > Mycobacteriales > Mycobacteriaceae > Mycobacterium > Mycobacterium szulgai. The sequence continues at coordinate 70,127 of NZ_LQPW01000007.1, forward strand.
CGGTCGAGTTGAGGTTCGATCGCGGCAGCGCGGTCCGCCCGGACCGCGTTGAGGGTCTGCAGTCCTTGCGGGGTGATGCGGATGCGGACCGCCCGGGCGTCTCCGGGGTCGGCGGTTCGGGTGACCAGTCCGGCGTCCTCGAGGCGGCGGACCTGCGTGGTCATCGTGGGCTGTGAGCAGTGATCTACGGCCGCAAGGTCGCCGATCCGTGCTTCGCCCTGCGCCTCGATAGTGGCCAGCAATCGGGCCTGCGCCGAGGGCAGCGGCATCTGGATGCGCTGCGTGGCCAGCCGGTTGAGCCGCGCGACCACGGCCAGCAGATCCGCACCCAGGCCTTGGTGGGGTTCAGCGGCCTCGCTGTACTTAGCTGTCGCGTAAGAACTCATGCGCACATCGTTTCATAGCTTTGCTATGTGAGACCAATCGTGGTGTCGGTCCGGGAAAACCCGGATGGGTTGGTGTACTGGTCAGACATGGGCCCGGTGCCTGGCACAATCGATGAAGTGACCGCGCCCGGCCCCCTCCCCGCACACCACCGTGGTGGGCCGCTGCGACCTGGCGAACTCGCACAGGCATCGGTTATGGCGGCGCTGTGCGCAGTGACCGCGATCATCTCCGTCGTCGTACCGTTCGCCGCCGGGCTGGCGCTGCTGGGCACCGTACCCACGGGCTTGCTGGCCTACCGCTACCGGCTGCGGGTGCTGATGGCCGCAACGGTGGCCGCCGGGGTGATCGCCTTCCTGATCGCCGGGCTGGGCGGTTTCATGGCGGTGGTGCACAGTGCTTACATCGGTGGGCTGACCGGAATCGTCAAGCGCAAGGGGCGGGGCACGCCGACGGTCATCGTGACGTCATTGATCGCCGGACTGGCCTTCGGCGGGCTGATGGTCGGGATGCTGATGGTGCTGGCGCGACTGCGGCACCTGATTTTCTCCGTCATGACCGCGAACGTCGACGGTCTCGCCCGGTTTATGGGCAGGGTGCACCTGGAGGGTGCCGGCGCGGACTTGAAGCGCGATTTCGCTGCCGCGCTGCACTACTGGCCGTGGTGGCTGCTGGGCTATTTCACCATCGGCATCATGATCGTGTCGTTGATCGGCTGGTGGGCGCTGTCGCGGCTGTTGGAGCGGATGCGCGGAATCCCCGATGTGCACAAACTGGACGCCCCGGACGCCGCCGGCCAGAGCGACGCGATCGGTCCGGTGCCGGTGCGGTTAAACAAGGTGCGGTTCCGTTATCCCGGCGCCGGCCAAGACGCGCTGCGCGAGCTGACGCTGGATGTGCAGGCCGGCGAACACGTCGCGATCACCGGCGCCAACGGATCCGGCAAGACCACCTTGATGCTGATCCTGGCGGGCCGGGAACCGACCGCGGGAACGGTAACCCGGCCGGGCGCGGTGGGTTTGGGCAAATTGGGCGGCACTGCGGTGGTGTTGCAGCATCCCGAATCACAGGTGCTGGGCACCCGGGTCGGTGACGACGTGGTGTGGGGACTGCCGCCGGGTACCAAGATCGACGTGGACCAGCTGCTGAGCGAGGTCGGGCTGGAAGGACTCGCCGAACGCGACACTGGGACGCTGTCCGGCGGGGAACTGCAGCGCCTGGCGCTGGCCGCGGCGATGGCCCGCGAGCCGGCGATGCTGATCGCCGACGAAGTCACCACGATGGTCGACCAGCAGGGCCGCGATGCCCTGCTGGGGGTCCTCTCGGGGCTGCGGAAACGGCATCGCACCGCCCTGGTGCACATCACGCACTACAACAACGAGGCCGAATCCGCCGACCGCACCATCAAACTCAGTGATTCGCCGGACAACACCGGCATGGTCGATACCGAGGATGCGCCGGTGCCGGCCGTCTCGGTGGGTCACCAGGGGCACGCGCCGGTGATCGAACTGCTAAGCGTGGGACACGAATACGGCAGCGGCACACCGTGGGCCAAAACCGCACTGCGCGATGTCAACTTCGTCGTCGAGCAGGGCGACGGGGTGTTGATCCACGGCGGCAACGGTTCGGGTAAGTCGACGCTGGCCTGGATCATGGCCGGGCTGACGGTGCCCACCACCGGCTCCTGCCTGATTGACGGTGAGCCGACGTATGACCATGTCGGCGCGGTGGCGTTGTCGTTTCAGGCGGCCCGGCTTCAGTTGATGCGCAGTCGCGTCGACCTGGAAGTTGCTTCGGCAGCGGGCTTTTCGGCCAAAGATGCCGACCGCGTGGCGGCGGCGCTGAGTGTGGTGGGCCTGGACCCCGCGCTGGGCAAGCGGCGCATCGATCAGCTCAGCGGTGGCCAGATGCGCCGCGTGGTGCTGGCTGGTCTGCTGGCGTGTTCGCCGCGTGCGCTGATTCTCGACGAGCCACTGGCCGGGCTGGACGCCGACAGCCAGCGCGGCTTGCTGCGGCTGTTGGAGGACCTGCGCCGGGAACGGGGTCTGACGGTGGTGGTCATTTCGCATGACTTCGTCGGCATGGAGGAGCTCTGCCCGCGCACGTTGCATCTGCGCAATGGCGCAGTGGAGTCGGTATCCACTGCGGCAGGAGGAATCTCATGACCTCCACGCCGGACGGGACGCGGCGCCAGGCGCGGCCGGTGGTGTTGCTGGTTCCGGTGCCGGGCAAGTCGGCCATCCACGATTTGTGGGCCGGCACCAAACTGCTGGTGGTTTTTGGTGTTTCGGTGTTGCTCACCTTCTACCCGGGACCGATCGCGATCGGGATGGTGGCCGTGCTGGTGCTGATCGCCGCCTGGATCGCACACATTCCCCGCGGCGCGCTGCCGTCGATGCCACGGTGGCTGTGGATCCTGTTGGCGCTCGGGTTCGTCACCGCGGCACTGGGCGGCGGAACTCCCGTGGTCTCCGTGGGCGGCACCGAGCTTGCACTGGGCGGCGCGCTTAACTTTCTGCGGATCACCACGTTGTCGATCGTGTTGCTGGCGCTCGGGGCGATGGTCTCCTGGACGACGAACGTCGCTGAAATCGGGCCTGCACTGGCCACTTTGGGCCGCCCGCTGCGATGGTTGCGGATCCCGGTCGACGAATGGGCGGTCGCGTTGGCGCTTGCGCTGCGCGCATTCCCGATGCTGATCGACGAGTTTCAGGTGCTCTACGCCGCCCGTCGGCTGCGCCCCAAATGGGTTCCGCCGACCCGCAAGGCCCGACGTCAGCGGCACGCTCGCGAACTGATCGACCTGCTCGCTGCCGCCATGACGGTGACGCTGCGCCGCGCTGACGAGATGGGTGATGCGATCACCGCGCGCGGCGGGACCGGGCAGCTGTCGGCGAATCCGGCACGGCCCAAACTCGCTGACTGGGCGACGCTGGCGATCACCGTCTCGGTCAGTGGCGCGGCGATTGCGCTCGAGACCTTCTTTCACCTGAAGGGCTAGCTTTTGTTCCGGCAGCCGCATAATTAGCTGACCTTGGGACGGGAGGCGCAGTTGCCGGCTACTTCGATCAGCCTGAAAGAGCAGATGCTGCGGCGCCGCCCGGTGGGCGGCGCTCCCGTCGCACAGGGGGCCGCAGCAAGCCTCAAACGCAGCTTCGGCACATTCCAGCTGACCATGTTCGGGGTGGGCTCGACGGTCGGCACGGGCATCTTCTTCGTGTTGTCGGAGGCAGTGCCAGAAGCCGGTCCCAGCGTGATCGTTTCGTTCATCATCGCCGGCATCGCGGCCGGGCTGGCGGCCATCTGCTATGCCGAATTGGCCTCTGCGGTACCGGTTTCCGGGTCGTCATACTCTTACGCCTATGCCACGCTGGGGGAGGCGGTGGCCATCTGCGTGGCGGCGTGCCTGCTATTGGAGTACGGAGTCGCCACCGCCGCGGTGGCCGTCGGCTGGAGTGGCTACGTCAACAAGCTGCTAAGCAACTTGTTCGGGTTCCAGATGCCGCAGGCACTGTCGGCGGCGCCGTGGGATTCCCAGCCCGGCTATGTGAACCTGCCGGCTGTGGTCCTGATCGGGCTGTGTGCGCTGCTGTTGATCCGCGGCGCCAGCGAGTCGGCGACGGTCAACGCGATCATGGTGCTGATCAAGCTCGGTGTGCTGGCCATGTTCGTGGTGATCGCATTCAGTGCATTCAACGGTGACCACCTCAGGAACTTCGCTCCCTTCGGCGTTGCCGGGATCGGCTCGGCGGCCGGCACGATCTTCTTCTCCTACATCGGCCTGGACGCGGTCTCGACCGCGGGTGACGAGGTCAAGGATCCGCAGAAGACCATGCCGCGCGCCTTGATCATCGCTTTGGTGATCGTGACCGGTGTGTACGTGCTCGTTGCGCTGGCCGGGCTGGGCACCCAGCCCTGGCAAGACTTCAAAGGCCAGGAAAACGCCGGACTGGCAACCATTCTCGACAATGTCACGCACGGGGCGTGGGCCAGCACGATCCTGGCTGCGGGCGCGGTGATCTCGATCTTCACCGTCACACTGGTCACCATGTATGGCCAGACTCGCATCCTGTTCGCGATGGGTCGCGACGGGCTGCTGCCAACGCGGTTCGCGCGGGTGCATCCGCGCACCATGACTCCGGTCGCCAACACCGTGATCGTTGCGACCGCCGCGGCGCTGCTGGCTGCGCTGGTACCGCTGGACAAGCTGGCCGACATGGTGTCGATCGGCACTTTGACCGCGTTCATCGTCGCTTCTGCCGGGGTGATCATCCTGCGGGTGCGCGAGCCCGACCTGCCGCGTGCGTTCCGCGTGCCGGGATACCCTGTCACGCCGGTCCTTTCGATCCTGGCCTGCGGCTACATTCTGGCCAGCCTGCACTGGTACACCTGGATCGCGTTCAGTGGCTGGGTCGCAGCGGCGCTGGTCTATTACTTGTTGTGGGGCCGCCACCGCAGCGCGCTGAATGGGGATGCGCTTGAGGGGGGCAAGCCGTGACCGTCGTCGTCGGATACTTGGCCGGCCGGGTCGGTCCGTCGGCGTTGCAGCTGGCCGTGCGGATCGCGCGGACGCTGGGCACGGGGCTGACGGTGGCGACGATCGTTCCAACGCCGTGGCCCACACCGTCGCTGGCTCGCGTGGACGCCGAGTATGAACAGTGGGCCGAAGGGCTGGCTGCCGACGCGGCCAAGGAGGCGCAGCGTTATCTGCGCACATTGGCCGACGGCATCGAGGTCACGTATTGCCATCGTGCCCACCGCTCGGTATCGGGCGGCCTTATCGAACTGGTCGAGGAACTCAGCGCCGATGTCGTGGTGCTGGGCTCGTTTCCGAACGGGCGGCGCGCGCGGGTGCTGATCGGCTCGACCGCCGACTGGCTATTGCATTCGTCGCCGGTGCCGGTGGCTGTCAGTCCGCGTCAATACCGTTCGCGCACAGCCCGATTGACGCGCCTCACTTGTGGGTACTCGGCGACTTCAGAATCGGTTGAGGTGGTGCAGCGCTGCGCGGGCTTGGCCAAGCAGTGGCGAGTGCCGTTGCGGGTCATCACATTCGCCGCGCGTGGCCGGACCATGTATCCGCCGGAAGTCGGATTGCACGCCGAGGCATCGGTGCTGGAAGCATGGGCGGGGCAGGCGCGAGAAGTGTTGGAACGGCTGCGAATTGACGGGGTCGTTGACGAAGATGTGCCGCTGCAAGTCGTTACCGGAAATGGTTGGCAGCAGGCGCTGGATGCGACGGACTGGGTGGACGGCGAGATCCTGGCGTTGGGCACGTCACCGCGGGGCGAACTGGCAAGGGTTTTCCTGGGCTCCCGCAGCGGCAAGATCATCCGGCACAGTCCGGTGCCGGTGATGGTGCTGCCCGGCTAGCGGCAGTGTTGTCGATTTCACTTCACCGCATGATGTCGAATCCCGAATGGATTGTCGGCTGCCCGCCGGTGTTTAGCCGGACCGTCCGTTTGAGTAAATGGTGACTCGGGTGCTCAGGCGGTATTCAAATAAATCGCATATTAACAATCGGTGACCGCGAATGATGTTCGTCGGGGCATCCGCATCAGCCACTGCGACTCGGCCGTCGGAGCCATTGATAAAGCGGGAGAAATCGTCGGCGAATTCGTACTGATGACACCGCTGGACCACCCGCCGACAGTCACCCGCTCCTTTTCGGCGCTGTCGGCACTCGGCGCCGGCCGTGCCTACGCGCTTCAATATCGCTGCTAGCTGGGCTTGACGGACATAGCCGCGTTGGCCGGATCCGGATCCTGCCGCGCACATCACGAAATTCCGCAATTGACCATTATTCCGTCAAAGTATGGTGTACTGTGCTTCAGCTCCAGTCGCAAAGCCTTCATCGTGGGCTTTTTGGCCAGCCTATTTGCGTCGTATGCATGGAATTGTTGCTTTTTTTCTAATAGACGGTCATGTGTTGACTAGCTAGGGTGATCGCCAAAGCAGAAGCAGTGCCCTGACGAGACCTCTCCACGCGGCCAGCCTTCAGTCACGAATTCGTGGTGGAAGGAGTGAATAATGCCGTCTCCAAACAGCGCACCCAAAAAGGGCGCGGTGTCGGATCAACCCTGTGTGACGCATGGAACTGCAGTCAAGTTCATGGGAACTCGAGGTGACGGGAAGCCGCAGTGTCGTGGCATGTAGTCGCGGCACCTGAGGCATTGACCGCAGCCTCGGCGGGCTTAAGCGGCATCAGAGAGGCGCTCAAGCAGGCGGAGGCGGCAGCCGCGCCTTCCACCGTGGGGATCGCGGTGGCCGCCGGCGACGAGGTTTCGGCGGCTATCGCGAATCTGTTCGGAACCTTTGCCCAGGATTATCGGACGCTCAGTGCACAGGCGGCACTGTTTCATGACGAGTTTGTCCGCGCGTTGACCGCGGCCGGGGGGACATATGCAGCCGCCGAGGCTGCTAACAGGTCGCCGTTGCAGGCACTTGAGCGGGACCTATTCAGGGCGATCAACGCGCCGACCGAGGATTTGTTCGGTCGCCCGCTAATCGGCAATGGCGCTAACGGCGCGGCAGGGACAGGACAGGCCGGTGGTGACGGCGGGATTCTGTTCGGCAACGGTGGCAACGGTGGATCAGGTGCACCCGGCGGCAACGGCGGGCGTGGTGGGTCGGCGGGCTTGTTCGGTCGAGGTGGTAACGGCGGGGCCGGCGGGTGCACCTGATCCACCGTTGCCACAGC
>NZ_LQPW01000008.1 GCF_002116635.1 Mycobacterium szulgai
CAGGTGGACGGGGCGGGGCTGCGGGCCTGATCGGAACCGGCGGCGCCGGCGGCGCCGGCGGCGCGATAACGAGCAGCGGCACCGCGACCGCCGGGGCGGGCGGCGCCGGTGGGGCCGGCGGCTGGCTCTGGGGCAACGGCGGGACCGGCGGGTCCGGGGGCACCGCAATGGGCGTCGGCGGCTTGAACGCGGTGACCGGCGGAGCAGGAGGGGTCGGCGGAGCCGGCGGACTGTTCGGAGCCGGCGGCGCTGGCGGGCAAGGCGGTTATGGGGTGAGCAGCACCGTCTCGGTCGGTGGAGTAGGGGGCGCTGGCGGGACCGGCGGGGCGCTGGGTGGGTTGGTCGGCGCGGGCGGCGGCCACGGCGGCGCAGGTGGGACCGGCGCTACGGCTGGGGTCGGCGGAAGCGGTGGCAATGGCGGCCTGGTTGGTGGCTCCGGTGGTGCCGGTGGCACCGGTGGGGCCGGAGGATTCGACGGTGCTGACGGCGGCGCTGGTGGTAAGGCGGGACTGCTGTTCGGGGCTGGCGGGACCGGTGGCGACGGCGGTGTCGGACTCTTCGGCGACGGCGGGGTGGGCGGCAGGGGTGGAGACGCCGGGCTGTTCGCCTCCAACGGCGGTATAGGGGGAACAGGCGGTTACGGTGGCGCCGGCAACGGCGGTGCCGGTGGCGCCGGCGGTACGGGTGGCTTGCTGATCTCCAACGGTGGCGCGGGCGGTGCCGGGGGATTGGGTGGTTTCGGCGGCGGGGGCGTTGGCGGCACTGGAGGCAATGGGGCCCAGTGGCTGGGCAACGGCGGTGCCGGCGGCGCCGGTGGATCGAGCGTCGACGGCGTGGGCGGGGTCGGCGGTAGCGGTGGGAATGGCGTCGGGATCGGTAACGGCGGCAATGCAGCAAGGGGCGGGCTCGGCCCCCTCGGCACAGGTGCGACGGGGATCGGCGGCACCAGCGGAATGCTGTTGGGAGCGGACGGCTTCAACGCCCCGGTGAGCACCTCGCCCCTGCATACGCTGCAGCAGCAAGTAGTCAGCGCGATCAATGCGCCTGCTGAGGCGCTACTGAAGCGTCCCTTGATCGGCAACGGTCTGCCGGCTGATGCGGGTAGCGGGGGCGCCGGCACGGCCGGTGGGATTTTGTTGGGTGACGGCGGGGCCGGCGGCTCCGGTACGGGGGGAGCCAATGGTGGAGCCGGCGGGGCAGCAGGGCTCCTCGGCACCGGCGGCGCCGGTGGTGCCGGCGGCAGTACGATCAGCGGCCAGGCCGGAGCTGGCGGCGCTGGTGGGGCCGGCGGCTGGCTATTCGGCGACGGTGGAGTCGGCGGTTTCGGCGGCACTCTCGCGACGGGCGGCGTTGGCGTTGTCGGCGGTGCTGGCGGTTACGGCGGAGCCGGCGGGTTGTTCGGTGCCGGTGGTAACGGCGGCGCCGGCGGAGATGCTGCCGCCGGCGGAGCCGGAGGCAGTGGCGGACTGCTCGGCGGATTCGTCGGTGCTGGCGGAGGTAACGGCGGTACCGGCGGGGTCGCCGGTGGTACCGGTGGCTTCGGTGGTGCCGGCGGCTTGGTTGCGGGTGCCGGTGGTGCTGGCGGCGACGGCGGGTTTGCTCTTGTCACCCCAGGAGGAGCGGGCGGGCACGGCGGCAGCAGCGGGCTCTTGTTCGGCTCTGGCGGGATGGGGGGTACCGGCGGATTCGGCTTGGTTGGCGGGACCGGCGGCGACGGCGGCAACGCCGGCTGGCTGTTCTCCGGCGGCGGAGCCGGTGGGGCCGGCGGAACGGGTACTGATGGCGGCGCCGGCGGGTCGGGTGGTCACGCGTCCCTGCTTGGCAATGGTGGCGCCGGCGGGGTCGGCGGCGCCGGCAGTGACACCGGGGCGGGTGGCGCCGGCGGCAACGGCGGCAAGGCCGGCCAGCTACTGGGCAACGGTGGCGACGGCGGGGAAGGCGGGGAAGGCTCGACAACCGGAGGCGCGGGCGGCAACGGCGGCGGCGCCGTCGGGATCGGCAACGGCGGCAACGGGGGCAATGGCGGAGCTGACCCGACACCACCGATCAACCATGGCAGCCCCGGTGTCGGCGGTGCGGGCGGATTGCTTGGCAGCAACGGACTCAACGGTTGGCAGATGCCGATTGCCAGCGGGGCGTTCTAGGACCGTTCAGCTGCGGCGCGCGCGGCTTGCGCGGCGTGGGCCGCGTCGGCGGCTGCGGCAGCCATTCCCATCGCCGCCAGCTCCTCGGCCACTGAGCCCAAAACCGCAGCATCGCCGTCGGCCAGCGCGCGGGCATGCCTGAGGACCAGAGTGCCCATCGCACAATCGATTTCGGTGGCCAATTGGGTCACCGGGCCGACCGCGCGGACGTCGCCCAATCGCACCGCATCATGCCAAGCACGCAGCGCCACCGCCGACTGCCCGGCGCGCTCGGCCGTTCGGGCCGCCTCCCGGGCCGCGGTGAGCGCGCCCGTCTTGTCCCGGGCGGTCGCCCTGGTCCAGGCGCGCGCCAGCCCCAGCTCCGGTGCGAACAACGCCGACTTGGTTCCGTGCCGAGTCTCGGCTCGCCGCAATGCTCTTGCCGAACCGGGTATGTCACCCTGCTGCGCAATCGCGGTCGTCAACAACATCAGCGAAAGCGGTCCCCAGGAATAGCCGCTGCGTTCGAGTTCGGCGCTGGCCGGCTCTAAAAGCGCTGCAGCAGCGGCGAATTCACCCTTGATCAGCAGCACCTGCGCCAGCAAGACTTCACCGATGGACCGGCCGGGTTGCTGCAGCTCGGCGAAGTCGGTGAAGCGCTGGGCCAGTGCTTGGGCCGCTGCGACCTCGCCGGCCATCAGCAGCGCCGTGATCTGGCCAAGGCCGACGGTGAACCGCAACACCCCGGGGTGCTCGGCCGCCGAGGCCCGCTCGGCCAGCGGCTCCACATCGCCCAACCGGCCCATCCGCGCCGAGGACAGCACGGCGGCGCTGCCTGCCCAGGCTACGGCCATGTCGCTGACAGATGGCCGGGACAACACATCGGTGGCCAGCGTGATGGCCCGCTGCAGGTTTCCGGAGTTCATCGCGAACGTGGCGGTAAGGGCGTCCAGCGTGGTGCGCGCGGTCGGCTCGGTAACCCGATTGCGGGTGGTCTGCAGAAACGCGGTAGCCCGCTCTGGCTCGCTGAGCATCCAGAACTGATTGGCCGCCCGCGGCAGCGCCCAGGCCATCAGTTCGGTCTCCGTCAGCTCCGCGGCATCCACCGCGGCCAGCACCGCGCTCGCTTCGCGACCGCGGCCCTGCCAGCTCAGCGCCTGGGCCAAGATCAGCCGGGCTTCCAGCCCGCCTGAGCGATCCACTGCCGAGCGGCCCAGTCGCTCGGCAAGCTTGAGGTCTCCCAGCCGCAACGCCTGATGCGCGGCTTCGGCGACCTCGGCCACCGGCTGGGGCGCGTCGCTGTCCACCGCCAGCGATGCCAGCCGCAAGCGGTCGCTGAGGTGTTCGCACGGCCGCTGGGACAGCTGCGTAACCAACTCGGTGCGGCGGCGTCGCACGCCGTCGCGGCCCAGCGCCGCGAGCGCGCGTTCGGCGAACAGCGGGTGCGCGGTGTACACCATCGGCTCGTCGTCGCTGCGCACCCGGGTTTCGGCCGCGCCCAATTCTTCGGCCTGCTGCACTGCCCCATCGCCGGCGAGCACGGTGAGATCGGCCAGCGACAGTGGCTCCTCAACGGCCAGATAGTCCATTACCGAGCGCGCCGCCGTCGGCAACTCGGCGAGGAATTCGTCGATATCGGCGGGTTCGGATTCCTTGTTCGCCCCGCCCGGCGGGGCGACGTCGATCCGGTCCAGCAGACCGTCGGTCCACAGCGCGGCGATCGCCTCCGGTGCCGCATCAGCGCGGGCGGTGACGATCATCCGCGTCGTGCCCGCCCGCGCCAGTTGGTACACCAGCGTGGCCGACAGGATGTCCAGGTCGTGCGCCTCGTCGATGACGAGCAACAGATCGCTCTCCTGGGCAGCGCGGACCAGCGACGAACGGGCTGCTCGCAATAGCGCGGCCGGTTTGCCGAGATCGGTGATGTCCACCAGATGACCGAAAGCGCCGAAGGGCACGACGCGTTCGGTCGGCGTGCCGATCACCCAGCGGGTGACGGTCGACGGGTGCCGCGCGCAGTACTGCTCGGCGGCCAATCGGGCCAAGGTGGATTTGCCGACTCCGTCGGGTCCCAACACCGCGGCGCCAGGGTGCGCGGTGTCGCTCAAGGCAACGTCGAGCTGTTGTAAAGCGGCCGCGTGCTGAGGGACGTTCCATCGAATCGGCACTGCCGAATTTTATGGCTCTCTATGTACTTGGCGGGGGATGGCCCCAAATTTGCCCGGCGCCCACGCTATTTGGTCTACCTTTCGGTATATGTCCCCGAAAAGCGATGTGCCTGGTGAGTGGACGGTAGCCGTGTACTGTGCGGCCGGACCTACCCAGCCAGAGCTGCTGGAGCTTGCCGCCACACTGGGCGAGGGGATTGCCGGGCGGGGCTGGACCTTGGTCTGGGGCGGTGGACACGTCTCGGCCATGGGGGCCGTTGCGTCCGCGGCGCGGGCCCGCGGCGGCTTCACCATCGGTGTGATTCCCAAGATGCTGGTGTATCGGGAACTGGCTGACCACGACGCCGACGAGCTGATCGTCACCGACACCATGTGGGAGCGCAAGCTGATCATGGAAGATCACGCCGACGCTTTCATCGCGTTGCCAGGCGGTGTCGGCACGATGGACGAGCTGCTGAACACCTGGACCGAGGGATACCTCGGGGTGCATGACAAGCCGATCGTCATGCTCGACCCGTGGGGCCATTACGACGGCCTGCGCGCCTGGATGTACGGCTTGGTCGACAGTGGATACATCTCCCAGCTTGCGCTGGACCGGCTGGTGGTGGTCGACGAGGTGGACGCGGCGCTGCAGGCGTGCGCGCCTGCGTGAACGGGTAGCTTCGCTTAAGTGTCGGACAACGACGGTAGCGCGCGCGCAACGATCAAGTTCACTGATATCGCATCCCGCATCCCGGGGCTGCTAGCCGACGCGCCGTCGATTGCGCGCGGACTACGCACCGGTCTGCTTGCCCGCCCGACCTCGAGGAGCTCGATCGGTACGGTGTTCCAGGACCGGGCCGCTCGCTACGGCAACCGAGTCTTTTTGCGGTTCGGCGAGCAGGAGCTGACCTACCGCGAGGCGAATGCCGTCGCCAACCGGTATGCCGCGGTGCTTGCCGCCCGGGGTGTCGGCCCTGGCGATGTCGTCGGCGTCATGTTGCGCAACTCACCGAACGCGGTGCTGACCATGCTGGCAGTGGTCAAGTGCGGTGCGATTGCCGGCATGCTCAATTACCACCAGCGTGGCGACGTCCTGGCGCACAGCCTGGGTCTGCTCGACGCCAAGGTGCTGGTCGCCGAGTCCGACCTGGTCAGCGCGGTCACCGACGCCGGGGGATCGGCTGGTGAGGTGCTGACCATCGAGGACGTGGACCGATTCTCCAAAACGGCCCCGGCCACCAACCCCGCCTCCGCGTCGGCCGTGCGGGCCAAAGACACCGCGTTCTACATCTTCACCTCCGGCACCACCGGCTATCCCAAGGCGAGCGTGATGACGCACTATCGGTGGCTGAAGGCGCTGGGGGCGTTCGGCGGCCTCGGGCTGCGCCTGAGGAGTTCCGACACGCTGTACAGCTGCCTGCCGCTGTATCACAACAACGCGCTGACCGTCGCGGTGTCAGCGACGATCAATTCCGGGGCCACGCTGGCGCTGGGCAAGTCGTTCTCGGCGTCGCGGTTCTGGGACGAGGTGATCGCCAACCGCGCCACGGCGTTCATCTACATCGGTGAGGTGTGCCGATATCTGCTCAACCAGCCGCCCAAGCCCACCGACCGCGCCCACCACGTCCGGGTCATCGCGGGCAACGGGTTGCGCCCGGACATCTGGAACGAGTTCACGCAGCGGTTCGGCATCGAGCGGGTATGTGAGTTCTACGCGGCCAGTGAAGGCACCACTGCCTTCATCAACATCTTCAACATGCCCGGCAGCACCGGCATCTCGCCGATGCCGCTGGCTTACGTGGAGTACGACCCGGACACCGGCGACCCGGTGCGCGACGAGTCCGGCCGGGTCCGCCGGGTGCCCGACGGCCAGCCTGGCCTGTTGCTCAGCCCGGTCAACCGTCTCCAGCCGTTCGACGGCTACACCGATAAGGCGGCCAGTGAAAAGAAGCTGGTGCGCGACGCCTTCAAGAATGGCGACTGCTGGTTCAACACGGGCGACGTGATGAGCCCGCAGGGCATGTTCCACGCCGCCTTCGTCGACCGGCTCGGTGACACCTTCCGCTGGAAGGGTGAAAACGTGGCCACCACTGAGGTCGAAGCGGCGTTGGCATCCGATCACGCCATCGAGGAGGTCACCGTCTACGGCGTCGAGGTACCGAATACCGGGGGACGGGCCGGGATGGCCGCGGTCAAGCTGCGCGACGGCGCCGAATTCGACGGACAGTCCCTGGCGCGCGCGGTGTATACGCGGCTGCCCTCGTATGCACTTCCGCTCTTCGTGCGGGTGGTCGAGTCGATGGAGCACACCACGACGTTCAAGAGCCGCAAGGTGGACCTGCGCAACCAGGCATACGGCTCCGGTATCGAGGACCCGCTGTACGTACTGGCCGGCCGCAAGGAGGGCTACGTGCCCTTCTATCCCGAGTACGCCGAGGAAGTGGCGGCCGGCAAGCGCCCGCAGGGGTGATGCCGCGGCGGCGGCCAACACCGGCGACATCCGTCACACCAGCCCCGGAGAGAGTCGGCACGCCCCTTTTGAAGCGCGATATGTAGCCGGCGCTATCACGGTTGGGGTCGGGGTGAGGGCCTTTGCGGCGGTGCCACTATGGAGGGCGTGCGTTCGACACTCTGCGGTCGCCCGGTGGCGGGGGATCGCCCGCTGATCATGGCGATCGTCAACCGCACCCCGGATTCGTTCTTCGACAAGGGTGCGACGTTCACCGACGCGGCGGCTCGAGAAGCCGTCCACCAGGCAATTGCCGAGGGTGCTGACGTCATCGACGTCGGCGGCGTCAAGGCCGGGCCCGGTGAGAACGTCGACGCCGACACCGAGATCGCCCGGCTGGTGCCCTTCATCGAGTGGCTCCGCGGCACCTACCCTGACCAGCTGATCAGCGTCGACACCTGGCGCTCGGAGGTGGCCAGGCTGGCCTGCGCCGCGGGGGCTGACCTGATCAACGACACCTGGGGCGGCATCGATCCCGGGATCGCCGAGGTGGCGGCCGAATTCGGCGCCGGACTCGTATGCGCGCACACCGGTGGCGCGCTGCCCCGCACCCGGCCGTTCCGGGTGAGTTACGGTACGACTACCCGCGGCGTGGTGGACGACGTGATTCGCCAGGTCACCGCCGCTGCCGAGCGGGCGGTCGCGGCCGGCGTAGCCCGCGATCGGGTGCTGATCGACCCGGCCCACGATTTCGGCAAGAACACTTTCCACGGGCTGCTGCTGTTGCGGCACGTGGACGATCTTGTTAAGACCGGGTGGCCTGTGCTTATGGCGTTGAGCAATAAGGACGTAGTCGGGGAGACTCTTGGCGTGGACTTGACCCAACGGCTCGAGGGGACGCTGGCTGCCACCGCGCTGGCGGCGGCCGCCGGCGCGCGGATGTTCCGCGTGCACCAGGTCACGGCCACCCGTCGGGTGCTGGAGATGGTGGCGTCAATCCAGGGGACGCGAGCGCCGGCGCGCACGGTAAGGGGGCTGGCATGACGGCGTCGGAGCTGATCGTTGACGGTGCCCTGGTCGCGCTGCCCGGGGACACCTGGCTGGCCAAGCGCAGCTGGAACCGTCCGCGCTGGACGGTCAGCGAGCTGGTGGCGGCCAAGGCCGGGCGCACGATCTCGGTGGTGCTGCCCGCCCTCAACGAGGAAGAAACCATCGAATCGGTGATCGACAGCATCTCACCGCTGGTTGATGGGCTGGTCGACGAACTGGTCGTGCTCGACTCCGGCTCCACCGACGACACCGAGATCCGTGCCATCGCCGCCGGGGCCCGCGTGGTCAGCCGCGAACAGGCGTTGCCCGAACTTCCGGCGCGCCCGGGCAAGGGTGAGGCATTGTGGCGCTCCCTGGCGGCCACTTGCGGCGACATCGTGGTTTTCGTCGACTCCGACCTGGTCAACCCGCATCCGATGTTCGTCCCGTGGCTGGTCGGCCCGCTGCTTACCGGCGAGAACATCCACCTGGTCAAGAGCTTTTACCGGCGGCCGCTGTCGGTCAGCGATGCGAGCGGGCGTGCCGGGGCGACCGGGGGTGGGCGGGTCACCGAGCTGGTGGCGCGTCCCCTGCTGGCGGCGCTACGCCCCGAGCTGGGCTGCGTGCTGCAGCCGCTGGGCGGGGAGTACGCGGCCAGCCGCGAGTTGCTGTCCTCGCTGCCGTTCGCCCCGGGCTACGGCGTGGAGATCGGATTGCTGGTCGATACCTTCGACCGGCTGGGCCTGGACGCGATCGCACAGGTCAACCTCGGCGTGCGGGCGCACCGCAACCGGCCGCTGGAGGAGTTGGGCGCGATGAGCCGTCAGGTGATCGCGACCCTGCTGTCGCGGTGCGGAATCCCCGACTCCGGAGTGGGACTGACCCAGTTCTTCCCCGTCGGTGACGGCTACAGCCAGCACACCTTGCCGGTGTCGCTGGCTGACCGCCCGCCGATGAACGTGGTGCGACCCCGCTGATTGTCAGTGGCCCGGTTTTTTTAATAAGGCAAGATCGACGACGTGGCGTTGTTGTTGCTCTATCTAGTGGTATTGGTCCTGGTCGCGGTCGTGTTGTTCGGTGCGGCAAGCCTGCTGTTCGGCCGTGGCGAACAGCTGCCGCCCCTGCCGCGGGCGACGACGGCAACAGTGCTGCCGGCGTTCGGCGTCACCGGCGCCGACGTCGATGCGGTGAAGTTCACCCAGGTGCTGCGCGGCTATAAGACCAGCGAGGTGGACTGGGTGCTGGCCCGGCTCGCTCGTGAATTGGAGGTGCTGCGGGGTCAGTTGGCCGCGGTCCAGGCCGGCCAGAGCGACGCCGGGGACGTTGAGGACACCGAGGACGCTGAGGACCACCAGGACGCCACATGACCGATGACGCCCTGGTTCGGTGCGGGTGGGCGCAGGTTCGTCCCGGACCCGATTTCGAGCTGTACCGCGACTATCACGACCAGGAGTGGGGCCGTCCGGTGCGCAGCGGGCAGGCGCTTTTCGAACGGATGAGCCTCGAGGCGTTCCAAAGCGGGTTGTCGTGGCTGATCATATTGCGCAAGCGGGAGAACTTCCGGCGCGCATTCTCCGGGTTCGACATCGACGAGGTGGCCCGTTACACCGACGCCGATGTGCAACGCTTGCTGGCCGACGAGGGAATCGTTCGCAACCGGGCCAAGATCGAGGCGACGATCGCCAACGCCCGCGCCGCGGCCGAGCTGGGGTCGCCGCAAGAGCTGTCCGAGCTGCTATGGTCGTTCGCGCCGCCGGCCCGGCCGCGGTTCGCCGATCTATCTGAAATCCCTTCGGCCAGTGCGGAATCCAAGGCAATGGCGCGGGAACTGAAACGGCGGGGGTTTCGTTTCGTCGGGCCGACGACCGCGTACGCGCTGATGCAGGCGACCGGAATGGTCGACGATCACATCCGCGACTGTTGGGTGGCTCCGACAACTCACTGATACCCCGTTAAGACCCGAGAAAGCGGGTCTTGTGCACCTGATGACCCGGATAGGGAACAATAGAGGGGTGATTTGGCAGTTCAATGTCGGGTATGGCTGGAAATTCACCGGCGGGGCATGCTCGGCGCCGACCAGGTCCGTGACAGCGGGCCAGCTCGAATCTGGAGGGAGCACTCGATGGCGGCGATGAAGCCCCGGACCGGCGACGGTCCTCTGGAAGCAACCAAGGAGGGGCGCGGCATCGTGATGCGGGTACCACTTGAGGGCGGTGGCCGCCTCGTCGTCGAGCTGACGCCCGACGAAGCCGCCGCACTGGGTGACGAGCTCAAGGGCGTGACCAGCTAGGTCTGGGTTACGTGCACACCTTCCGGTAGATGTCCAGGGTCTGCTCGGCGACGTGTGCCCAGGAAAATTCTTCGATGCAGCGCTGGCGTCCGGCGTGGCCGTAGCGCTGGGCGCGGGCTGGGTCGGCAAGTAGGGCATTGACGGCATCGGCCAGTCTGGCTTGGTAACCGGCCGGGTCCGCGGGGTCGTAGTGGACCAGTGAGCCGGTGATCCCGTCGGCGACCACTTCGGGTATGCCGCCGACATCTGAGGCCACCACGGCGGTAGCGCAGGCCATTGCTTCCAGGTTCACGATGCCCAACGGCTCGTAGATCGATGGGCATACGAAAATTGTTGCCGCAGAGAGTATTTCACGTAGTTTGCCGATGGGCAGCATGTCTTTGATCCAGAACACGCCGGTGCGGTTGCGGGCCAGCCTGGTCACCGCGGACCGCACTTCATCGGCCATCTGGGGAGTGTCGGGTGCCCCGGCGCACAGCACCACCTGGGCCTCCGGGCTGAATCGGTGGGCGGCCGCAACGAGGTGCGCGACGCCTTTCTGGCGGGTGATCCGCCCGACGAACGCCACGATCGGCCGGTCCGGATCGACTCCGAGCTCGGCCAGCACCGAGCCGGTGCGTACCGGTCCGGCCGGGAACCACACCTCGGTGTCGATCCCGTTGCGGATCACGTGCACCACGCTGGGATCCAGCGTCGGGTAGACCCGCAGCATGTCGTCGCGCATGCCGGTGCTGACGGCGATGATCGCGTCGGCACCCAGCACCGCCGTCTTTTCCACCCACGTCGACACCTGGTAGCCGCCCCCAAGCTGCTCGGCCTTCCAGGGCCGCATCGGTTCGAGCGAATGGGCGGTCAGCACATGCGGGACGTCGTGGAGCAGTTTGGCCAGATGGCCGGCCAGGCCGGTGTACCAGGTGTGGGAGTGCACGACGGTGGCTGCGTTGGCGGCGTTGGCCATCAGCAGGTCAGACGACAGCGTCGTGAGTGCGGCATTGGCGTTATGCAGCCGTGGATCGGGCTGATGAGCGAAGGCACCGGGGCGGGGAGCGCCCATGCAATGGACGTCGACCGCGCACAAGCGCCGCAGTTGGGAGACCAGTTCGGTGACGTGGACCCCCGCTCCGCCATAGACCTCAGGTGGGTACTCCCGAGTCATCATCGCCACCCGCATAGTGAGCAAAGTAGTTCGGCGACGATGCGGGCCGCAGGGCGGGCTGTTGTGGGGGTCCCCCCGCTTGCGCCGGAGAGCCGGACAATCACGGCCCGATGGTCACGTTCAGTGGGCTTACGCCGGGCTCTATTGGGCTGCACTGGGCTTTACAGGGCCAAATACCTTGACGGACAGCCCGTCAGGAGAACTTGATCGAAGGGTTCCCCCTGGCAGCGGTTCGCCCTGGCCGATAGGTTTGAGGCCATGAGGGAATTGCCACACGTGCTGGGCGTTGTCTTGGCCGGTGGTGAGGGCAAACGGCTATATCCGTTGACAGCGGACCGGGCCAAACCCGCGGTTCCCTTCGGTGGCGCTTACCGGCTGATCGACTTCGTGCTCTCCAATCTGGTCAATGCCCGGTACTTGAGGATCTGCGTTCTCACCCAATACAAGTCGCATTCGCTGGACCGCCATATTTCGCAGAATTGGCGGTTGTCGGGTCTGGCCGGTGAATACATCACCCCGGTGCCGGCTCAGCAGCGCCTGGGGCCGCGCTGGTACACCGGCTCGGCTGACGCGATCTATCAATCTCTCAACCTGATCTACGACGAAGATCCGGACTACATAGTTGTTTTCGGTGCCGACCACGTGTATCGCATGGATCCTGAGCAGATGGTCCGGTTCCACATCGACAGCGGCGCCGGGGCCACGGTGGCCGGCATCCGGGTTCCGCGCACCGACGCCAGTGCGTTCGGCTGCATCGACGCCGACGAGTCGGGCCGGATCCGCAACTTCGTCGAGAAGCCGCTGGACCCGCCCGGCACCCCCGACGACCCCAACACCACGTTCGTCTCGATGGGCAATTACATCTTCACCACCAAGGTGCTCATCGATGCGATTCGCGCCGACGCCGACGACGATCATTCCGACCACGACATGGGCGGCGACATCATCCCGCGATTGGTCGAGGACGGGATGGCCGCGGTGTACGACTTCAACGACAACGAGGTGCCCGGCGCCACCGACCGCGACCGTGCCTATTGGCGCGACGTCGGGACACTCGACGCGTTCTACGACGCGCACATGGACCTGGTGTCCGTGCACCCGGTGTTCAACCTGTACAACAAGCGCTGGCCGATCCGTGGCGAGTCGGAGAACCTGGCGCCGGCGAAGTTTGTTAACGGCGGCTCCGCCCAGGAGTCGGTGGTGGGCGCCGGCAGCATCATTTCGGCGGCCTCGGTGCGCAATTCGGTGCTGTCGTCCAATGTCGTCGTCGACGACGGCGCGATCGTGGAGGGCAGCGTGATCATGCCGGGCGCTCGGGTCGGTCGCGGCGCGGTGGTACGCCACGCCATCCTGGACAAGAACGTGGTGGTCGGGCCCGGTGAGATGGTCGGGGTGGACCTCGAGCGCGACCGGGAACGCTTCGCCCTCAGCGCCGGCGGTGTGGTGGCGGTGGGCAAGGGCGTCTGGATTTAGTCGTCGCCCCGCGCGCCGATCTGCGGGATCAGCAGGTGGGCGTCGTAGCGGGGACCCCAGCGCAGCGTCACCAGCCCGCGCGGCGGATTGGGATAGGCGGCGGGGAACTGGCCGGTGAGCGGGTTGCGGGGACTCAACCACCGCCCGGCGACCACCAGCCGCAATTGCTCGCCGGCACGGAACAACGTAGCCGACGGACCCAGTGCGACATCTACGGCGACCACCTCGCCCGGAATCAGCGGATTGGTGCGCGCCAATGTGGGCACCGGATCCCAGGGCTGGGAGAGCTCGGCGTCCAGCTCGCGTAGCAAGACGCGCTGCCAGCCGGTGGCGACGCGGTCACGGCCATAGCCGTATGACCCTTCGAAGCCGACGAACTTCCCGTCGCGCCACTTCTCCACACCGACGAACAGGTTCGCGTCCCCGCACCCGTCCAGCTGAACCCACAGCCGGGCGGCCATGGGGCCGGTCAGCTCTATGTCCTCGGGCACCGTCCAACTGAATGCCGCTGCGCGAGAACGAGTTTCGAACGTGATACTGCCCGCCGTGCGTGGCGGCCCGGTTGCCAGCAGGCCGCCCCGGACGAGATACAAAGGCCGCCAAAAGGTTCCGTCCAGCGGCCACTGAGTCTCTTCACGCACTGCGGCGACGGTATCGCGATCCTCACGTACTTCCAGCCGGACCGTGCGGGCAGTGGCGTCGTTGCCGTCCAGCACGCTGCGGAAGAACGCCAGCTGCTCGGCCTGTGCGGCCTCGGAATAGAAGGTCTCCCACTTTCCACCGCGGTGCGTGTAGAGCCTGGCATGGCTGGATCGGGATCGGGTGAATGCCCGGATCGAGCCGCGGCTGTGCAGGTTGTTGTCCGAGAAGCTGCCGCACACCAGCATCGGCACCTTGATCGCCGACAAGTCGGGTACCACCGAACGCCAGAAGTCGTCGCGCAGCGGATGCTCGTCCTGCATCTGTTCCAGGTCGTAGGTCTGGCGGGTGGAACGCCGCAAAATGCGAGACCACATCCGGGTGAAGCCGGATTCCCGGATTCCGCCCGGAAAGGTTAAGTCGCGGTAGGCGTCGGTGAAGCCTTCCCACGGGCAGATCGCCCGAAGCGCAGGCGGTTGCAGGGCTGCGACGGCGTACTGGCTGATGGCTAAGTAGGAGACTCCGAGCATGACCACCCGCCCGTCGGTCCATCGTTGGCCGGCCAGCCACTGCACCAAGTCGTAGGTGTCCTCTGCTTCCTGTTGCGACAGCAGGTTTCCGGTGCCGTCGGAGTGTCCGCAGCCGCGTGAGTCGGCGTTGACCACGCTGAAGCCCTGGGCGGTCCACCACACCGGGTCGGGCGCCTCCCAACCGGTGAGCGCCGAGAAGGCCACCGGCTTGGGTTGGCGTAGTGCGCGGTATTGCGGCGAGAAAGTCCACCTATTGCGCCGCCGCTTCGGCAGATCGTCTTTGCCGTAGGGATGGATGCTGAGGACCACCGGTCCGGGCCCGGCACCTTGTTCTCGAAAGACGTTGATCCGCAACACCGTGCCATCGCGGGTGGGTACCTCGACGTCGCGTTCGATGATCAGGTCAGCCGGTGCATCGGTAACCGTGATAGGTGGTTTGGCGATGCCGCTGATTCGGGCTCTGGCATACCGTAAAGCGCCGGGACGTCGCCATGGCCGGTCCAGGGCGGGTGCGGGGTCTCGCGCCACCTCGTTACCTTAAAACGTACCGGCGACTACCACACGTAAGGCAGCAACCGATAACGCACGCGGCGGGTGTAGTCGCGATATCCGTCCAGCTCCTGGGTGAGTGCCTGCTCTTCGTCGAGGATGCGGAACACCAGGACCAGCAGGCCGGGCAGGAAAATCACCAGTCCCCAGTACGAGCCCAGCGCCAGCGGTATGCCCAGCATGAGAAACACATTGCCGAAGTACATCGGGTGCCGCACGAAGCCGTAGAGCCCGGTGGAGACCACCTGCTGGCCCGCCTCCACCGTGATGGTCGCTGCCGCGTAGCTGTTCTGGACGATCACCAGCATGGCCATGCCGAGTCCGAACACGACCAGCGCGTCGCCGAGGACCGCGACCGCAGTGGGCACCGACGACCAGCCGAACCGATGGTCCAGAGCGCTCACCACCATCATTGCGAAGATGCTCAGAAAGGCGCCGGTGATGATGAACCTCTGGACGGTTCGGGTTTCGGCTCGCGGTCCGGCATGCATGCGCCGGCGCAGCGCGTCGGGGTTGGTCCGGGCCAAGTAGATGCTCGGCACGATTGTTGCAACCGCGAAGACCGCGATGAAAACCCAAGCCTGCCAATAGTGAAACGTACCGGCCGGATAGAACAATACAAACCCGAATACGATAAGTCCGCTCAGTCCTGAAACGAGCGCTCTGACACCGGTTTTCATGATCGCAGGTCCCTTCGCCGAAAAGCGGTGGCAGCCAAGGTAATCAGTACGGTGTCGACGGCCAGCAGCCAGAGCACCGGTGCGACGGTGAAGTCGCTGCCGACTCGCGGGGTGTGCGCGAACGGCTCCAGGTCGAGCAGCCACTGCGGGGATCCCGACAGCGAGCCCAGCAGGTATACGGCGATGAACGCGACCAGCACGCCCCAGGCCACCGGCGTGAAGCGCGGCGCCACTGCGAACAGCCCGACGGTCACCGCCGACAGCAGCCAGACGGCGGGTATCTGCACGGCCGCGGTGCCGACAACGGTGGGCAGCTTCCCGGCTATGTCGCCGGCGGCCATGCCGTAGGCCAGCCCGGCCGCCAACCCGGAGATCAGGATCGCCGCCGCGGATCCGGCTAATGCGATCACCAAATGGCTTGCCAGCCAACGAGTCCGGGAGACCGCTCCGGCGAGTAGGGTTTCGGCTCGCTGTGTGGTCTCCTCCTGGTGCAGGCGCAGCGTCAGCGAGACCGCGAAGGCCGCTGCGACCATACCCAGCATGCTGAAGCCCACCGCGATGAAGGCCTGCTCCAGAACGCCGGTGCCACCGAGGCGGGCCACGATGTCGCGGGCCGCCGTGCCGCCGCCCAGTTCGTCACCGATGCCGTGCACCACACTGCCGATCAATAAACCGTAGAGGCCGAGGCCCACCGTCCACACCAGCAGCGTGCCACGGTCCAGCCGCCAGGCCAGCCCGAAGGCATTGCCCAGCGAGGCTGCGGCGGCGCCCCGTCCGGCGCGTTCGGCGATCAGTCCGGCGCCGACGTCGCGGCCGGCCAGCAGTCGGTACGCCACCGCGGTGAGGACAGCTGCGGTGACCAGATGCAGTGACAGTACCCAAAAATGGTCGCCCGCATAGGGTCTCACTTGCAGTGACCAGCCCAGCGGCGAGAACCAGGACAGCGCGCCGGTGCCGGCATCGCCGACCGCGCGCAGCGTGAATGCGGTGCCCAGCGCCGCGAACGCGAACCCGCGCGCGACCCGGGCGCTGGGCGACAGCTGCGCCGCTACGGCGGCCACCGCGGTGAAGACCAGTCCCGAGGCGGCCAGGGCCGCGCCGAAGGCCAGCGATCCGGCCGGCGGGACGCTGGTGGTGAGTAGCCCGGCCGCGCCGATCACCCCGGTAGCGATCGACGCCCCGAATGACAGCAGTAAGGCTGCGGTGAGGCTGGCGTACCTGCCGACCGCGGTCGAGTCGATCAGCTCGGCCCGGCCGGTCTCCTCGTCCGCCCGGGTGTGCCGAATGACGGTGAGGATGACCGCCACCGCGATGAGCACGTGAAACATCCCGGCTTTCCAGATGCCGACCGCGCCGAGGCTGTCGTTGTAGACCTGGCCGTAGAGCGCGCGCTGGGCGGGGCTGGCCATGATCGAGGCCGCGAAGCCCGCGCGGTCGGCCTCGGTGGGGTACACCTTTTCGATGCTGCCGATGTAGACCGAAGCCAGCGGCACCGATAGCAGAAACACCCAAAGTGGCAACACGACCCGGTCCCGGCGCAAGTACAGGCGTAGCAACCCGATCGTGCCAGTGAAGTTCGAACCACGTTGCGGCCCAAGGGGTTGCGCGTGGTTACGGCGGTCCAGAATTGCGGTGCTCATAGCGCTGGCACCTGCTGCTGGCCGTTGCTGCTGTAGTGCCGCAGGAACAGCTCCTCGAGCGACGGCGGTTGGCTGACCAGGCTGCGCACCCCGGCATCGCCGAGCACCCTGATCAGTTCGCCGAGGCTCTCGCTGTCGACCTGCGCCCGCAGCGTCGAGCCGTCGACGCTGACGTCTGCCACACCCTTGATCCGGGTGATATCGCCAGGGTCGCCGATCAACTCGGCCTTGATGGAGGTACGGCTGAGATGCCGCATGGATTCCAGCGATCCGCTCTCGACGGTCTTGCCGGCCTGGATTATGGTCACCCGCTCGCACAGCGCCTCGGTCTCGGCCAGAATGTGGCTGGACAGCAGGACGGTGACGCCGCGGTCGCGCGCCTCGGCGACGCATTGCTGAAAGACGTTCTCCATCAACGGGTCCAGGCCGCTGCTCGGTTCGTCCAGCAGCAGCAGCCGGGCGCGCGACGAGAAGGCCGATACCAATGACACCTTCTGGCGGTTGCCCTTCGAGTAGGTCCGCACCTTCTTGTGCGGATCGAGTTCGAACCGCTCGATCAGCTCAGCCCGGCGATTCTGGTCGAGGCCGCCCCGCATGCGGGCCAGCAGGTCGATGGTCTCACCGCCGGTGAGCGACGGCCATAACGTGACATCGCCTGGTACATAGGCAATCTGGCGATGCAGTTCGACGGCGTCGGCCCACGGGTCGCCGCCCAGTAGCCGCACGCTGCCGCTGTCGGCTTTGACGACACCCAGCAGGATGCGAATCGTGGTCGACTTGCCGGCCCCATTCGGGCCGAGGAAGCCGTGCACTTCGCCTTCGCGCACGGACAGATCGAGGCCGTCGAGTGCTCGCACCGCGCCGAAGTGCTTGGTAAGACCGTGGATATCGATCGGTGCGTTGTCAACTGACATGTGGGTCTCCTAGATCACTTGAGGAATCTTGGGCCAGAAACGCCTCGTACATGGTGCGATCGGTCAGCAGGCCCTCGGTATAGACCTCGAGGGCGGGCAGCACCATGTCGCGGGCGTAGTCGCGCAGGACCGCGCGCAAATCTGTTGGCGTTTCATGCATTTGCAGATAGAGCAGGAAACCGCCGCCGCCGGTGATGGCCAGATATTTGGCCCTGGCATGCGGATCGCGGCTGGGCTTCACGGTGCCCGCCCGCACGCCTTCCTGCATGTACTCCTCTGTGTTGTCGATCATTCGCTGCCACAACAGCGTTGCCAGCTCGCCACCGGATTGCATGCTGCGTACCAGGTAGGTCATCAACGGTGCGTACGACTCGATCTCGCTCATCGCGCCCAGCCAGGTGGCCGGGTCGTTGGACTGGATCGTGGCGGACTTGTCGCTACGGATTTCTTCGGCGACGTAGTCGTCGCAGGCCTTGCGCAGGCCGTCCTTGGAGCCGAAGTGGTGGATGACCAGCGCTGCGCTCACCCCGGCTGCTTCGGCGATGGAACGCAAGCCCACTCCGAAGCCGTGCTGACCGAACTGCTCGATGGCCGCGTCGCGGATTCGAGCGGTGGCGGTCAGGTCGGCTGAACGCATGTTCAGTACATTAAACGCACGTTCAGCACAACGTCAAGAGGGGTCGGTCAGACTTGCCCCGGGGCGCCGTTGGGGCCGTTGCCCCCGTCGTTGCCTGCGTCGCCGCCGATGACGGCGCAGCCGCGGTTGACGATCTACAGGCCCTGTCGTTGTCGGTCGCACACGTCGAAGGGGACATCTACCGCGCCAGCTGCAAGGCCGGAATCGCTACTCGCGCCGAACTGGCGAACGTGGTTGCGCAGTTCGATCGCTAGTCGCGAACGGCGGCCAGCACGCCGTCGCCCAGCGGAATCAGCGCCGGTGTGAGCCGTTCGTCCTCGGCGATCAGGCGCGCCGCCTCCCGGACCGCGGTCACCTCGGCGTCCCGCGCGGCGGGGTCACCGGCGCGCCCGCCAAGCGCGGCGCGATGCACGACGATGATGCCGCCGGGCCGCAGCAGCCGAACGCCCTGGACGACATATTCGGGCTGGTCGATCGGGTCTGCGTCGATGAACACCAGGTCATACGATTCGTCGGCGAGACGAGTCAGCACCTCTTGGGCCCGGCCGCTGATCAGCCGGGTACGCGACGGTCCGATGCCGGCCTCGGAGAACGCCTGTTTGGCCAGCCGCAGGTATTCCGGCTCGATGTCGATGGTGGTAAGAACGCCGTCGTCGCTCATGCCCGAGAGCAACCACAGGCCGCTGACGCCGGCTCCGCTACCCACTTCGGCGACCGCCTTGCCGCCGCTGAGCTTGGTCAGCAAGCTCAGCAGCGCGCCCACGGCCGGGGTCACCGCTCCGGCGCCTATCTCCACCGCCCGCTCGCGAGCGCCGGCCACGATCGCGTCTTCGGATATCGACTCTTCTGCGTGCGCCGAGAGTGCCTCTGCGCGACTGGGCGCCCTAGTCGGGGCCTCCTGGCCGGGGGTTTTGTCGTCGGTGCTGGCCATGTCCGCAGCGTATGTCGAATTCGCGACGCAGCAGGGCAGGCGCGCGAGACACGCCCGGGAGCAGCGGCGCGGCCAAGATAACTTTGAACTTCATAACTGCTGGATAACGTGGGTAACAGTATGGTTTCTCAGCTAAACCTCAGATTGCTCCTATGTCGCCCATACGCCGGTACGCGACGGTATCGGTATGGAACGCGGCGGACGCTGGACCGGGAATACGGATTGGCAACTCCGTGTTTCGGCGGATGAAGAAATGCCAACCCTTGATCGCAAGGGAAATGCGGAGGAACCAATTATCACTACCTTGAGCCCGACCACCATGTCTCATCCTCAACAGATCCGTGACGATGAGTGGGTCGAGCCGTCTGACACACTCCACGGCACCGCCGTCTTCGACGCGACCGGGGATAAAGCCACCATGCCGTCGTGGGACGAGCTGGTGCGCCAGCACGCCGACCGGGTGTACCGGCTGGCGTATCGGCTCTCGGGCAACCAGCAGGACGCCGAGGACCTGACGCAGGAAACCTTCATCAGGGTGTTCCGCTCGGTGCAGAACTACCAGCCCGGCACCTTCGAGGGCTGGCTGCACCGGATCACCACGAACCTGTTCCTGGACATGGTCCGCCGGCGGGCGCGTATCCGGATGGAGGCCCTGCCCGAGGATTACGACCGGGTGCCCGCCGACGAACCCAACCCCGAGCAGATCTACCACGACTCGCGGCTGGGGCCGGACCTGCAGGCCGCGCTGGACTCGCTGCCGCCGGAATTTCGTGCCGCAGTGGTGCTCTGCGACATCGAGGGTCTGTCCTACGAGGAGATCGGCGCGACGCTAGGCGTGAAGCTGGGCACGGTGCGCAGCCGGATCCACCGCGGCCGTCAGGCCCTGCGCGATTACCTGGCCGCCCATCATGAGCGCGGTGAGCTGTACCCCTCGGCCAGCTAAGCGAACCGCTTAGCCGCCGAGTTCATCTGTTTGGCCACTGGATGGTTGCCAACTGGTCGCAAATCCTGGGGTTTTAGCCGCTGATGATGGTTATCAAGCACCGCGCCGCGCTACATTCGAGTTACCGACGGCTCGAACATGTAGGAAGGGAGCGGGAGGATGGCCGGCCCTGAAAACATGGGACATGTATTTCGGCGCGCGTTCTCCTGGCTCCCGGCGCAATTCGCCTCCCAAAGTGATGCGCCCGTGGGCGCCCGCCGGTTCCGTTCCACCGAGCACCTGTCCATTGAGGCCATTGCGGCGTTCGTCGACGGTGAGTTGCGGATGAACGCGCATCTACGCGCCGCGCACCACCTCTCGCTGTGCCCGCAGTGCGCGGCCGAGGTGGACGACCACAGCCGCGCGCGTGCCGCGCTGCGCGACTCGCATCCGATCCGGATTCCCAGCACGCTGCTCGGACTACTGTCCCAGATTCCGCATCACCCGGTCGACGACCCAGCGCCGCTATCCGACAGCTGCACCGACGGCCTTGCGGACCGCGAGGCGCGCGACCAGCGGAAGCCCCGCTAGTAGGGTGGACACGAACAAACGCCGTGCCCGCACGGCGGATGTAAGCCCTGTCTAGACCGCATCAGACGCTCAGAACGTTCAGAAGAGGATGCATGACCTCCGACCAAGGCAATAACGGTGGCCAAGACGGCGGCTCCCGCCTAGCGCCGCGCCCCATCTCCCGGCCACCGGTGGACCCGGCATCCCGTCAGGCGTTCGGGCGCCCGTCCGGGCAGCAGGGATCGTTTGTGGCAGAACGGGTCCGCCCCCCGAAGTATCGGGATCAGGGTGAATTCCGGCCCCACGATCAGCCGGCCGACCCGGTGCTGGAGGAGGCGTTCAGCCGTCCGTTCGGCGGCACCGACTCGCTGCAGCGCCATCCGATCGACGCCGGGGCGCTGGCCGCCGAAAAGGACGGCACCGATTCTGACGAACCCGACGATCCGTGGCGTGATCCGTCGGCCGCGGCGGCACTGGGCACCCCGGCCGTACCACCGCCGGCGCCACCGGGCTCGCTGGGCTACACCGGCAAGCTCGGTGTGCGCGACGTGCTGTTCGGCGGCAAGGTTTCCTACCTAGCGCTGGCCGTCCTGCTGCTGATCGCGCTGGTCATCGGCGTGATCGGTGGGGTAGTCGGCCGTAAGACCGCCGAAGTCGTCGAGGCGTTCACCACCTCGAAGGTGACGCTGTCCACCAATGGCAACGCCCAAGAGCCGGCCGGCCGGTTCACCAAGGTCGCGGCCGCCATCGCCGACGCCGTGGTGACCATCGAGTCCAAGAGCGACCAGGAGGGCATGCAGGGTTCCGGCGTCATCATCGACGGCCGCGGCTACATCGTCACCAACAACCACGTGATCTCCGAGGCCGCTAACAACCCCAGCCGATTCAAGACCACCGTGGTGTTCAACGACGGCAAGGAAGTCCCAGCCAACCTGGTGGGCCGCGACCCCAAGACCGACCTGGCCGTTCTCAAGGTCGACAACGTCGACAACCTGACGGTGGCCAGACTCGGTGATTCGGACAAGGTGCGCGTCGGCGACGAGGTCCTCGCCGCAGGCGCGCCGTTGGGGCTGCGCAGCACGGTTACGCACGGGATCATCAGCGCGCTGCACCGGCCGGTGCCGTTGTCGGGGGAGGGCTCTGACACCGACACCGTCATCGACGCCCTGCAGACCGACGCCTCGATCAACCACGGCAACTCCGGTGGTCCGCTGATCGACATGGATTCGCAGGTGATCGGGATCAATACCGCCGGTAAGTCGTTGTCGGACAGCGCCAGCGGGCTGGGCTTTGCCATTCCGGTCAACGAGATGAAATTCGTTGCGCAAACGCTGATCAAAGACGGCAAGATCGTGCACCCGACGCTGGGTATCAGCACCCGGTCGGTAAGCAACGCAATCGCATCGGGTGCCCAGGTGGCCAACGTTAAGGCCGGCAGCCCCGCGCAGAAGGGCGGAATCCTGGAAAACGACGTGATCGTCAAGATCGGCAACCGCAAGGTGGCCGACTCCGACGAAGCCGTGGTGGCGGTACGGCAGCTGATGATCGGTCAGGACGCACCGATCGAGGTGGTCCGCGACGGTCGCCACGTGACGCTGACGGTCAAACCCGACGCCGATACGAGCTCGTGATGATCGCAAGCGCGGCGCAACCGGGCCCAGCGGGTCATCACCGTCCGACCTGATGTTCGCCAACATCGGCTGGGGGGAGATGCTCGTCCTCGTGGTGGTCGGGCTGGTGGTGCTTGGCCCGGAACGGCTGCCGGGTGCCATCCGGTGGTCGGCGAGCGCGCTGCGGCAGGCGCGCGACTACCTCAGCGGCGTGACCAACCAGCTGCGCGAGGACATGGGGCCCGAATTCGACGACATCCGTGGGCATCTCGGCGAACTGCAGAAGCTGCGGGGGATGACGCCGCGGGCGGCTTTGACCAAGCATCTCCTCGACGGCGACGACTCCATCTTCACCGGCAACTTCGACAAGCCGACTGAGGCGCCGCCTACGCCGTCTGCGCCGCAACAGCCTGCGGCAGATCCGGAGCGCACCCCGTTCGACCCCGACGCGACGTAGTCGCGTAGGTGCTCGAACGTGCGCAGGTGTACCCCTATTGCGGCGTGTCGTTGTGCAGACACGCACACTCGCGGGTTTAACGCCGGGTGGGGTCGAGCCCGAGCGACATACCGGCCAGACCGCGCCGGCGAGTCGACAGGCGGTCGGCGATGCTGCTCAGTTCCTTGCCCACCGCCGAATCCGGTGCGCTCAATACCAGCGGGACCCCCTCGTCGCCGGAGGCCACCAGCGCGGGGTCCAGCGGGATCTGGCCCAGCAGCGGCACCTCGGCTCCGACCGCGCGCGACAGCCGCTCGGCGACCTGCTGGCCACCGCCTGAACCGAACACCTGCATTGTGCTGCCGTCCGGCAACACCAGCCCGGACATGTTCTCCACCACTCCCACCACGCGCTGGCGGGTCTGCAAGGCGATGCTGCCGGCTCGTTCGGCCACCTCGGCCGCGGCCAGCTGGGGAGTGGTCACCACCAGGATCTCGGCGTTCGGGATCAGCTGGGCCACCGAGATGGCGATGTCCCCGGTCCCGGGCGGCAGGTCGAGCAGCAGCACGTCCAGATCACCCCAGTAGACGTCGGCCAGGAACTGCTGCAATGCCCGGTGCAGCATCGGCCCGCGCCACACCACAGGTGTGTTGTCCCGGGTGAACTGGGCGATCGAGATGACCTTCACCTCGTGGGCGATGGGCGGCAGGATCATCGACTCGACCTGGGTAGGCCGGTCGGTGGTGCCCATCATGCGAGGAATGGAGTGGCCGTGGATGTCGGCATCCAGCACACCCACCGACAGGCCGCGGGCGGCCATGGCGGCGGCCAGGTTGACCGTGACGGTGGACTTGCCCACCCCGCCCTTGCCGGACGCGACCGCGTACACCCGGGTCAGCGAGCTGGGCTGGGCGAACGGAATGACGGGTTCAGCGGCGTCACCGCGCAGCTGCTTGCGCAGCTCGGTGCGCTGCTCGTCGCTCATCACATCGAGGCTGACCTTGACGGCTCCGGTGCCCGGGACGTCGCTGACCGCCTGAGTGACGCGCTCGCTGATCTCGGTCTTCTTGGGACAGGCGGCGGTGGTCAGGTAGATCTCGACATGCACGCTGCTGTCGGCGTTGATGTCGACGCCCTTGACCATCCCGAGTTCGGTGATGGGACGGCGAAGTTCGGGGTCTATGACTTTGGCCAGCGCGTTGCGAATCGCCCCGACGAGGTCGGTGGCGTCATCTCGGGTTCCGGACATCACCGCCGAGTGTAGGCGGCTGCAGGCTGCGGCGGATCAGCTGACCGGCGTGAGTGCCGGCTCACCCGGTGCCGGGGGGCTGGGCTTGGGGCTCTGCGGCGTAGCCGGCTTAGGCGATGGCGCCGGGTTGGCCGGGGCCGGCGGCGGTGCGATCGGTGGCGGGGCCAGCGGATCTGGCAGCGCAGGAGCCTGGGGCGGCGCCGGCGGTGGACCCTGCGGCGCCAGCACGATCCCACCATTGGGGATGGGCGGGCCGGCGGGTGCCGGGTCCTGCGCGCCAATGCAGATCAAGGTGCAGCCAGGAACGTTCGTCGGCAGCGGCGCCTGCGCCGGGGCGGTCGGCTGTAGCCAAGGCCACATGGGCTGCTGCGGCATCGGCCACATCGGTGCCTGAGTGAGGATCTGCGGCGGTCCGAAGTCGATCAGCGGCATGTGCGAGCTCATCGGGTCGTTGACGCCGAGGCCGTTGACGTTCATCGGCAGGTTGGGCCCCAGTCCCTCCGGGTGCTCGAGGTGCGCGTCGCCGATCGGCGGGGGCGGCCCGGTGATCGGCGGCAGGTCGACGGGCACCACGCCGGTGGCGTAGGCCGCCGCCCAGCCCAGCACGTTCTGGGCGTAGGACATCGAGTTGTTGTAGCGCAGGATCGCGGCCATGACCTGACCCGGATCGCGCAGGTTGAGCCCGCCGCTGCACAGGTACCGGGCGGCGGCCATGGTTGAGTCGAAGATGTTCTGCGGGTCCGGCACGCCGTCGCCGTCGCCGTCGATGGCGTAGCGCGCCCAGGTGCCGGGCAGGAACTGCATGGGGCCCATCGCGCGTGCGTAGGTGACGCGATTACCGACCTGGCTCTGGATGATGACCTCGTTGCCGGGCAGCGTGCCGTCCAGCGCCGGGCCGTAGATCGGGTTGACGGCGGTGCCGCGCGCGTCGACGGCACCGCCGTTGGCGTGCATCGACTCGATGCGCCCGATGCCGGCCAGCAGGTTCCAGCTGATGCCGCAGGCCGGCTCCGCGGCGGCCATCTTCGTCTCGGCGTTGCGGTAGGCGGTCAGCGCCATGAGTGGAATGCCCAGGGCGCCAGGGGAATTCACGATCATCGGGGGCGGCGGTGCGGAGATGGTGGCGGCGGCGACGTGGAACTTGGTCGGCCGGCGCTGCAGGGAGATGACGACCGGGCCGGATAGGTCGATGCGCGGCGACGGCGCGACGGCGGCCACCGGAGTGATGGCGGCGCGCATGGGCGGCTTCTTGCCGGGATAGGTGGGGGCCGTTCCGCTGACCGCCCCGGCGAAGACCAGGGGCGTGATCACGGCCATACCGAGTGCCGGGCGCGTCAGGCGAGATGCCCGCTGCCGCACCGTGGCGAGGGCCGGGTGTGCACCCCAGCGTCCCCCTATGCGCACTCGACCGTCCTCAGGATGAGCCGTCGGGAAACTGTCTTTTCTTAGCTTCGTGAACTAGATCACCATACATAACTCTTGTTACTGGAGTTGCGCAATGGCGGAGTTGGTTCTCAGCTGGATTTTTTAGCACGCCGATCGTCGGCCAGTCGCGCCGGCCCCGGTTCCGTTCTGGGCGTCTGCATTTCCGTCAGCAGGGTGCGCAGGCTATCGAGTTCGTGGCGCAGGTAGTCGCGGGTGGCGACTTCGCCGATGGCCAGCCGCAGCGCGGCAAGCTCGCGGGCCAGGTACTCGGTGTCGGCCTTGGTCTGTGCGGCGCGCCGGCGATCCTCCTCCAGCGCGACCCGGTCGCGGTTCTCCTGACGGTTCTGCGCCAGCAGGATCAGCGGCGCGGCGTAGGCGGCCTGGGTGGAGAAGGCCAGGTTCAGCAGGATGAAGGGGTATGGATCCCAGCGCCAGTGCACGGCGAACAGGTTCAACAGAATCCAGGTGATCACCAGGATGGTCTGCAGCAGCAGGTAGCGGCCGGTGCCGAAGAACCGCGCGATGGATTCGGTGATCTGCCCGACGGCCTCGGGATCGAGCCGCGGGGTGTACCTGCGCGAGGTGCGCGGGGTGTACAGCCCGCGCGGTGCTGCCAGCTTGCTCATTGATGCCCTCCAGATCGGGCGGGCCGGCCGGCGGGGTCGAGTTGCTGCACGTCGACGCGCCAGTCGTGCGGCAGCAAGTGATCGAGCAGGTCGTCTACTGTGACGGCGCCCAACAGGTGGTTTTCGTCGTCGACGACGGGGCCGCAGACCAGGTTGTAGGCGGCGAAGTAGCGGGTGACCGCACCCAGCGGGGTCTCCGGTGTCAGGGTGAGCAGGTCGGTGTCGACGATTCCGCCGACCAGCGCGGCCGGCGGGTCGCGCAGCAGCTGCTGAAGAGGCACGCAGCCAAGGTAGTGGCCGGTCGGAGTGGCAGTCGGCGGGCGCGTCACGAACACCATCGACGACAGGGCCGGGGTCAGGTCAGGGTCGCGAACCCGGGCCAGCGCCTCGGCCACCGAGGTATCGGGCGTCAGCACCACCGGATCTGACGTCATCAAGCCGCCCGCGGTGTCCGGCGAGTGCTTGAGCAGCCGGCGCACCGGGTCGGAGTCGTCGGGATCCATGCGAGTCAGCAGCATCTCGGCATCGTTGGGATTCAGCACGCCGAGCAGGTCGGCGGCGTCGTCGGGATCCATCTCTTCCAGCACGTCGGCCGCCCGTTCGGTGCCCAGTTGCGAGAGCACCTCGGCCTGATCCAGCTCGGGGAGCTCCTGCAGGATGTCGGCCAGCCGGTCGTCGTCCAGCGCCTTGAACACCTCATAACGGCGTTTGCTGGGCAACCCGCGAATGGCGTCGGCGACGTCGACGGCCCGTCGCCCCTCGAACTGATCCAGCAGCTGGGCCACCGCCTGTCCCGGCATGGCCAGGGCCGACGGCGTCAGCCCGTGCACGTTCTGCCAGTCCACGACATGAACCGGCCCGCGTCGCCCCAGCCGCCGGTGGGTGCGCACTGCCACCCGGGTGACCAGCCAGTCGCGGGTCCGGGTCTGCTCGATGGCCAGGTCGGTGA
Organism: Mycobacterium szulgai; assembly: GCF_002116635.1. Lineage (GTDB taxonomy): Bacteria > Actinomycetota > Actinomycetes > Mycobacteriales > Mycobacteriaceae > Mycobacterium > Mycobacterium szulgai. The sequence continues at coordinate 26,978 of NZ_LQPW01000008.1, forward strand.
TCACGATGTCGGCGTTGGCCAGCTCCGGCAAGTCCGGGTCGGTGACCTTCACCGGGGTGTCGAGCACCTGGCCCAGCGCCAGCACCTCACCGGGGCGCTGCTCGAAGTGGCGCAGCGAGACGTTGCCGGTGTTGAGGGTGACCGCCTTGGGCTCGATCGCGGCGACGCGCAGCATCGGGATGAAGATGCTGCGGCGAGTTGCCAGATCGACGACCAGCCCGAGCACACGCGGTTGTTGGCGCACGATGCTGATGCTGATCACCACGTCGCGCACGCGGCCGAAGTTTTCGCCCATGGGGCCCAGCACCATCATCCGCGAGAGTCGCGCCACGTAGACCCGGTCGACTGATCCCATGGTTGAGAGCGTAGGCAGTCGCCGCCGGCGCGGCCGCGCGGCTAGCGCGAAGGGATGCTGAACAGGAAGACGATCAGGGCGACCACCAGCGTCGCGACGCCGATCACGATCCCGGCCACCGCCAGGCCGTAGCCCTCTTCCCGGGTCTGCTTGATCTGGTTGAGCGCGATCGTGCCCAGCACGATGCCCACGATCGAGCTGATGCCGCAGCAAAGCACGCCGGCAATCGACGTCACCAGTGAGGCGATTGCCAAAGTGTTCGTCCCGGCCCGCAATGCTCCGTAGCCGCCGCCCAGGTACTCCGATCCGGGGTATCCGGGGTAGTAGCCGCCGTGATACTGATACGGGTCTGGATAGGACGGTGGTCCGTAGCCGCCGGGTGCGGAACCATAAGGCGGCGGCATGGGCGGGTACGGCTGGTAACCCGGAGGCGGCTGGTAGCTCGGCGGCTGGTAGGCCGACGACGGATAGTCGACGGTCCCAGACGATGCCGGTGAGGCCCACGGAACGTGGTGAACCGGCTGCTCAGAGGGCTGCGTCGGGGGGTGCTCGCTGGCGGGTGGGCCGTCGGGTGCACTCTCGCCGGAGGGGCCGCCGGGAGCTGTCATGGTGATCAACCTAGCCTATGTGCCCGACCCGGGTACGGTCCCGAATCGGGCTTGCGGCCAGGGGATATGGGTGATCTGCAGGTACCGGACTTGACCTGGACATGAAACGATGGCCAAGGCAGAGGACAATGAGGAGCGATGACTAGCCCATTCCAGCCTGGACAGGTCCCTGGCGCTACGCCCGGCGGGGCGGGTGCGGGTCGCCGCGCCGTGCCCGGGTTACCGACTCCGCCCAAGGGCTGGCCGGTCGGCTCATATCCCACTTACGCCGAGGCGCAACGCGCCGTCGATTACCTGTCCGAACAGCAATTCCCGGTCCAGCAGGTCACCATTGTCGGCGTCGACCTGATGCAGGTGGAGCGGGTGACCGGCAGGCTGACCTGGACCAAAGTGCTTGGCGGTGGCGTGCTCAGCGGCGCCTGGCTTGGTCTGTTCATCGGGCTGGTGCTCGGCTTCTTCAGTCCTAACCCGTGGGGTGCACTGATCACCGGTCTGGTCGCCGGGGTGTTCTTCGGGTTGATCACGTCTGCCGTCCCGTATGCGATGGCGCGCGGCACCAGGGACTTCAGCTCCACCATGCAACTGGTGGCCGGCCGCTACGACGTGCTCTGCGACCCGCAAAACGCAGAGAAGGCGCGGGATCTGCTGGCGCGCCTGGCGATCTGACGTCGCCGCGGGGACAAGTGTGTTGTTGAGTCGTGGGCGCATCCGGCGTGCAGCAGCCGCGGTGCTGGGTGCGCTCATGACCGCGCCGGTGGTTTCGGGGTGTGGATCGGCCGGGAGCGGATTGGTGATCAGCTTCTATACGCCGGCCACCGACGGGGCGACCTTCACCGCCATCGCGCAACGCTGCACACAGCAGGCCGGTGGCCGCTACGTCATCCGGCACGTCAGTCTGCCCAGGTCCCCCGACGAGCAGCGGTTGCAGCTGGCCCGGCGGCTCACCGGCAACGACCACACCCTCGACGTGATGGGCATGGACGTGGTGTGGACCGCCGAGTTCGCCGAAGCGGGTTGGTCGGTGCCGCTGTCCGAGGACCCGGCCGGACTGGCCGAGGCCGACGCCACCGCCGACACCCTGGCGGGACCGCTCAAGACGGCGACCTGGAAACATCGGCTGTATGCCGAGCCCGTCATTACCAACACTCAATTGCTTTGGTACCGGCCCGATTTGGTGTCCCAACCGCCGGCCGACTGGAACGGCATGGTGGCCGAGGCGGCCCGGTTGCGCGCCTCCGGTCAGCCGAGCTGGATCGCCGCGCAGGCCAACCAGGGCGAGGGCTTGGTGGTGTGGTTCAACACCGTGCTGACCAGCGTCGGGGGACAGGTACTCGACGAAGACGGCAAGCGGGTCACCCTGACCGACACCCCCGAGCACCGGGCCGCCACCGTCGCCGCCCTGCGGGTGCTGAAGTCGGTGGCCACCGCGCCCGGAGCCGACCCGTCGATCAGCCGTGCCGAAGAAGGCACCGCCCGGCTGGCTTTCGAGCAGGGCAAGGCCGCGCTGGAGGTCAACTGGCCGTACGTGTTCGCTTCGATGCTGGAAAACGCAGTGAAAGGCGGAGTGCCGTTCCTGCCCCTCAACCGGATCCCGGAGCTGGCCGGCAGCGTCAACAACGTCGGGACGTTCGTGCCCACCGACGAACAGTTCCGCGTCGCCTACGCGGCCAGCCGGCAGGTGTTCGGTTTCGCGCCCTATCCCGGGGTGGTGCCCGGTCAGCCGGCCAAGGTGACGATCGGCGGGCTGAACCTGGCGGTTGCCAGAACAAGCCGGCACCGGGCCGAAGCATTCGAGGCCGTCAGGTGCCTGCGCGATCTGCCGAACCAGAAGTACGTGTCGATCGAGGGCGGCCTGCCGGCCGTGCGCACCTCGCTGTACTCCGATCCGCGCTTCCAGGCGAAATATCCGATGTATGAGATCATTCGCCGGCAGCTCACCGACGCCGCCGTGCGGCCCGCCACCCCGGCCTACCAGGCGCTGTCCATCCGGTTGGCGACTGCGCTGAGCCCGGTTACCCGGATTGACCCGGAGCGCACGGCCGACGAGCTCACCGTCCAGGCGCAGAAGGCCATCGACGGTAAAGGCCTGCTGCCGTGACGCGTCTTGACGGCGAGCGGCGGCTGGCGTTGCTGTTGGTGGCGCCCGCGGCGATCGTGATGCTGGCGGTGACGGCCTACCCGATCGGGTACGCGGTGTGGCTGAGCCTGCAGCGCAACAACCTGGCCACTCCGCAAGACACCGCGTTCGTCGGCCTGGGCAACTACCAGACGATCCTGACCGATCGGTACTGGTGGACGGCCCTGGTGGTGACGCTGGGCATCACGGTGGTTTCGGTGACGTTCGAGTTCCTGCTGGGTTTGGCGCTGGCGCTGGTGATGCACCGCACCGTGGTGGCCAAGAGCCTGGTGCGCACCGCCGTGCTGATCCCGTACGGCATCGTAACGGTGGCCGCGTCGTACAGCTGGTATTACGCGTGGACGCCGGGTACCGGGTATCTGGCCAACCTGTTGCCGCACGGCAGCGCGCCACTGACCCAGCAGATCCCGTCGCTGGGGGTGGTGATCGTTGCCGAAGTGTGGAAGACGACGCCGTTCATGTCGCTGCTGTTGCTGGCCGGATTGGCTTTGGTGCCAGAGGATTTGCTGAGTGCCGCCCAGGTTGACGGCGCCGGCGCGTGGCGCCGCCTGACCAGGGTCATCTTGCCGATCATGAAACCTGCTCTGGTGGTGGCGTTGCTGTTCCGGACCCTGGACGCGTTCCGGATTTTCGACAACATCTACGTGCTGACCGCCGGCGAGAACAACACCGGTTCGGTGTCAATCCTGGGCTACGACAACCTGTTCAAGGGTTTCAACGTGGGCCTGGGTTCGGCTATCAGCGTGCTGATCTTCTTGTGTGTGGCGTTGATCGCGTTCATCTTCATCAAGCTGTTCGGTGCCCATCAAGCTGAGGGCGCTCCGGGAGCTGGCGCCCGTGGCTGAATCTCTGGGCGCGCGGCGCTTGACGTTCTGGGTCGTTGTCGACGTTCTCGTGGTCGGGTACGCGTTGCTGCCCGTATTGTGGATCCTCAGTCTGTCACTCAAGCCGACGTCAATGGTCAAGGACGGCAAGCTGATTCCGGCGTCGATCACGCTGGACAATTACCGCGGCATCTTCCGCGGCGACTTCTTCAGCTCGGCGCTGATCAACTCGATTGGAATCGGCTTGATCACCACCGTGATCGCGGTGTTGCTGGGAGCGATGGCGGCGTATGCGATTGCCCGGCTGGACTTTCCGGGCAAGCGGCTGTTGATCGGAATGACGCTGCTGATCACCATGTTTCCGGCGATCTCGTTGGTGACGCCGTTGTTCAACATCGAACGCGCCGTGGGATTGTTCGATACCTGGCCCGGGCTGATCCTGCCCTACATCACTTTCGCGTTGCCGCTTGCCATCTACACGCTGTCGGCGTTTTTCCGGGAGATCCCATGGGATCTGGAGAAGGCGGCCAAGATGGACGGCGCGACGCCAGGGCAGGCTTTCCGCAGAGTGATTGTGCCGCTGGCGGCTCCGGGCCTGGTGACGGCGGCCATCCTGGTGTTCATCTTCGCCTGGAACGACCTGCTGTTGGCGTTGTCGTTGACGGCCACCCAAGCCGCCATCACCGCTCCGGTGGCGATCGCCAATTTCACCGGCAGCTCACAATTCGAGGAGCCGACGGGATCGATTGCGGCCGGCGCGGTGCTGATCACGATCCCGATCATCGTGTTCGTTCTCATTTTCCAACGACGCATCGTCGCCGGGTTGACCTCCGGTGCTGTGAAGGGATAGCGCGATGGCAGAAATTGTGCTCGAGCATGTCAACAAGAGTTATTCCGACGGTCATGTCGCGGTGCGCGACCTAAGCCTCACCATCGCCGACGGAGAATTCCTGATTCTGGTCGGCCCGTCCGGCTGTGGTAAGACCACAACGCTGAATATGATTGCCGGACTTGAGGATATCTCGTCGGGCGAACTGCGCATCGGTGGCCAGCGGGTGAACGAGAAAGCGCCCAAGGACCGCGATATCGCCATGGTCTTCCAGTCGTATGCGCTGTATCCGCACATGAGCGTGCGGCAGAACATCGCGTTTCCGCTGACCTTGGCCAAGCTGAAGAAGGCCGATATCGCGGCCAAAGTCGAAGAGACGGCCAAAATCCTCGATCTGAGCGGGCTGTTGGATCGAAAACCTTCGCAATTGTCGGGTGGGCAGCGGCAGCGGGTCGCGATGGGCCGGGCAATCGTGCGCCACCCCAAGGCATTTCTGATGGACGAGCCGCTGTCAAACCTGGACGCCAAACTGCGGGTGCAGATGCGCGGTGAGATCGCCCGGCTACAAAAGCGGCTGGGCACCACCACCGTCTACGTCACCCACGACCAGACCGAGGCGATGACGCTGGGCGACCGGGTGGTGGTGATGCACGGCGGAGTGGCGCAGCAGATCGGCACCCCCACGGAGCTTTACGAGCGGCCGGCCAACCTGTTCGTCGCGGGCTTCATCGGCTCGCCGGCGATGAACTTCTTTCCCGCCACGCTTACCCCGATCGGTCTGACGCTGCCGTTTGGTGAGGTGACGCTGGCACCGGAGGTGCGCGAGGTCATCGCGCAGCATCAGCGGCCGGCAAACGTCATCGTCGGGATACGGCCCGAGCACATCGCCGATGCCGCGCTGATCGACGGCTACCAGCGCATCAGGGCACTGACCTTCGAGGTGACCGTCGACCTGGTCGAGTCGCTGGGTTCGGACAAATACGTGTACTTCAGCAATGCCGGCTACGACGTGCATTCGGCCCAGCTGGCCGATCTCGCCGCCGAGTCCGAGGCGCGCGAAAACGAGTTCGTGGCACGGGTTCCCACCGAATCCAAGGCTGCGATCGGACAACCCATCGAATTGGCATTCGACACCGCCAAGCTCGCCGTGTTCGACGGGGACTCGGGGGCTAATCTGACGATCCCGGTGTCCGCGGCGCCGTGATACTGGACCAGGTACGCACGCATCTGCGCAGCCACTTCGACGCCGAGCCGGACTCGGCGAGTGTGACCTTTCTGGGTACTGATCCCGTCGAGGTGCTGCGCTTTCGTTCGGCGACAAGCGAATTGGTGCACTACGTGTCGCTGGGCTGCTCGCGACACCCGATGGTCGATCCGGCTGAGGTGCTGGTCGACCAGTCTGATGGGCCGCGCGCCGAGGTGGTGCTGTGTCTGCGTCGGGCCGAGCCGGCGGCCGGGCTGGTGCGCAGCATCGCGCTGCTGGCTGCGACCCCGGCCGTCGAGGGCGTGGTACTGGTCGCCGACGCGCTGATCGACCTCGGGTCGCCGCTGTGGGCCGGGGCTGCGTTTACCGCGATATTGTTGGGCCACAGTGATATTCCCGACTTGCCGGTAGCGCCCGACCCGGTGCGTTTCCTGTCCGCGACGCCGATCACCGCGACCGAGGCGGCATGGGTGCGGCTCAAGGGTGCCGAGGCGATGCGACAGGCCTGGCGGCACGACGGTGTGGACGTGCTGGATCCGAATCGTCCTGCCGCACAACCGCGTTGACTGTGTACCCAGGGCGGCCGCGCGGCGGAAATTCCGCCCTGGTTGCACGCTCGAAGCCAAGGACGCACATTCGACTTGCGTCGTTAGAGCCAGTCTCGCTTGCGGAAGCTGATGTAGAGCAACACGCAGATCATCACCATCGCGCTGACCACTACCGGGTAGCCCCACTGCTCGTTGAGCTCAGGCATGAACTTGAAGTTCATCCCATAGATGCCGGCGACCATGGTGGGCACCGCGACGATACCGGCCCACGCCGAGATCTTGCGCATGTCCATGTTCTGCTGCATGCCGACGCGGGCCAGCGCGGCCTGCACCAGCGAGTTCAGCATGTCGTCGTAGGCCACGATCTGCTCGGCGGCCTCCGTCTGATGGTCGGCCACGTCACGCAGATAGCGCCGGACTTCCTTGGAGATGACGTCCTTGTTCTCGGTCTGCATGCGCTGGAACGCCCCCGACAGCGGGGCCACACACCGGCGCAGCTCGACCACTTCGCGCTTGAGCAGGTAGATCGGTTCGACGTCGATTTTGCGGCCGGGAGCGAATGCGACCACCTCGATGCTGTCGATGTCGTCTTCCATCAAGGTGGTCACGCCGAGGTAGTGGTCCACCACATAGTCGGAAATGGCGTGCATCACCGCATAAGGCCCCAGCCGCAGGTGCTCGGGGTCGCAATCCATCTTCTTACGCACCTCGTGCAGTCCGCCGTGCTCGCCGTGGCGGACCGTGACGACGAAGTCCTTGCCGACGAAGATCATGATCTCGCCGGTTTCGACGATCTCGCGCGCCAGTACCACCGATTCGTGCGGCACGTAGTTGACCGTCTTGAGCACGAAGAACAGCGTGTCGTCGTATCGCTCCAGTTTGGGCCGCTGATGGGCGTGCACGGCGTCTTCGACGGCCAATGGGTGCAGCCCGAAAACGTCTGCCACTTCCTGCATTTGGGCCTCGTCGGGTTCGTGCAGGCCAATCCAGACGAATGCGCACGGCTCTGTCTGCTCGGAATGGCCGCCGCCGGCGCGCGCGACTTCGCGCACCTTGGCCAGCGCCTCGGTGTAGGGATACTTGCCGGGCAAGCGGTGGCCGTCGACGTAGACACCGCAGTCGACCAGGGCTTCGGCCCGGCCGCCAATGGGATGCTCGTGCGGTTCGTGCACCTTGGGCCGCGCGACGGGTCTTAGAGCTTCAGGCAATGCGTCGAATCCTGGGAACACGTCAACCCTCCGATCGCAGCTCAGCTCTGGCCGGGCGGTGGTCCATGGTACGCGTCTTCGCGTAACGGAGCGCGACGAAGCGCGCTGGGTAGCGGACCGGAGATTTGCGCAGCGACGTGGTGCGCTAGTTTCGACGCGAACCCCATCCGCATGACCTCCATAGGAGCAAACCGACGTGAGCGCTAGTCCGCTAAAGGTCGCCGTCACCGGTGCCGCCGGTCAGATCGGCTACAGCCTGTTGTTCCGTCTGGCCAGCGGCTCGCTGCTGGGCCCCGACCGCCCGATCGAGCTGCGCCTGCTCGAGATCGAACCCGCGCTCAAGGCGCTCGAGGGTGTCGTGATGGAGCTCGACGACTGCGCGTTTCCGCTGCTGTCCGGGGTGCAGATCGGCGCGGACGCGAACAAGATCTTCGACGGGGTGAACCTCGCGCTGCTGGTGGGTGCCCGTCCGCGTGGGCCGGGCATGGAGCGCGGCGATCTGCTCGAGGCCAACGGCGCGATCTTCACCGCGCAGGGCAAGGCGCTGAACTCCGTGGCCGCCGACGACGTCCGCATCGGCGTGACAGGCAACCCGGCCAACACCAACGCGCTGATCGCGTTGAGCAACGCCCCCGACATCCCCAAGGAGCGGTTCTCTGCGCTCACCCGGCTGGACCACAACCGGGCGATCTCGCAGCTGGCCAAGAAGACCGGCGCCGCGGTCACCGACATCAAGAAGGTCACCATCTGGGGCAACCACTCGGCCACCCAGTACCCGGACATCTTCCACGCCGAGGTGGGCGGCAAGAACGCCGCCGAGGTGGTCAACGACCAGGCGTGGATCGAGAACGACTTCATCCCCACCGTCGCCAAGCGCGGCGCGGCGATCATCGATGCACGGGGCGCCTCCTCGGCCGCCTCGGCCGCGTCGGCGACCGTGGACGCCGCCCGCTCCTGGCTGCTGGGCAGCCCGGACGGTGACTGGGTCTCGATGGCCGTCTACTCGGACGGCTCCTACGGCGTGCCGGAGGGCATCGTCTCGTCGTTCCCGGTGACCACCAAGGACGGCAACTGGTCGATCGTGCAGGGTCTGGAGATCGACGAGTTCTCCCGCGGCCGCATCGACAAGTCCACCGCTGAGCTGGTCGACGAGCGCAACGCGGTCACCGAGCTGAAGCTGATCTAGCGGCGTCGGCGAGCGCAAGCGCCGGCTGCGGCGTGATGGGGCGGCGCCTCAGCCGTCTTGGCCATGCTGGCCATTGGCGCCAGTAGCCCCCTGAGCGCCGGGGCCACCCGGGGTGCCCTGGTTCAAGCCTGCTCCGGCGGCGCCGCCGGTGCCGCCGGAGCCGCCGCTACCGCCGAAACCACCGACAGCACCGGTGCCGGCGGTACCGGCCTGGCCGAACAGTCCGCCCGCACCGGCCGCGCCACCGTTTCCGCCCGCGCCACCGGCCCCGCCGTCACCGCCGGCGCCGCCGTCGCCGCCGTCGCCGCCGTCGCCGCTGTTATAGGGTCCGCCGCTACCCGACGCGATCCCGCCGTCGTTGCCTTTGCCGCCTGCGCCGCCGTGCGCACCGATGCCGCCGTCGCCGCCGATGCCGCCCATGCCGCCGTCGCCGCCCATGCCGGTCAGTAGGCCGCCGCGACCGCCGGCTCCCCCGAAGCCGCCTGCTCCACCAGCGCCGGCCGAGGCGCCGACACCGCCCGTACCTCCGTCGCCGCCGTTGCCGCCGATGCCTTTACCAAAATCCGACTGGGCGTTACCGCCTTTGCCGCCGTCGCCGCCGGCACCTCCGATACCGCCGGTTCCACCGGCACCACCAGCGCCGCCCGTAGCGTCGCCAGAGCCGGCGGCCTTGCCGAGGCCTCCGACGCCGCCGGCACCGCCCGCGCCGCCCGCGCCGCCAGCACCACCGGCACCGCCAATGCCTCCAGTGGCGTTGGCGTCCAGAGCCGGGGTGCTTTGGCCTACGCCACCGGCACCGCCGTCGCCCCCGTTCGCGAAGCTGCCGCCACTGCCGCCCGCCCCGCCGGCGCCTCCGAAGACTGGGGTGTTGCTGCTGACGGCCAGCCCGTCACCTCCTATGCCGCCGGCGCCGCCACCGATGCCAGGGTTGACGCCGTTGCTGCCGGGTCCGGCGTTACCGCCGTTGCCGGCCAAGTTGTCCAGCCCGTCGGGGCCTTTGGACGCCTGTTGTACCTGGTTGGGCACCGGATTCACCGCGTTTGCGCCGGTTGTGCCGGCTCCGCCCGCCCCGCCGGCCCCGCCGTTGCCCCACAGCCCGGCGCTGCCGCCGGCTCCGCCGTTACCGCCGCTGCCGCCGACCACCGTCGCGTCCCCACCAGCGCCACCGGCCCCACCGGTGCCGAACAACCATCCGCCATTGCCGCCGGCGCCGCCGTTTGCGCCGGGCCCGCCGGTTCCGCCGGCCCCGCCAATGCCGATCAGTCCGGCAGCGCCACCGCGACCGCCGGCCTGGCCAGGGGTGGTCGTCGAACCACCAGCGCCGCCATTGCCGTACAGCAACCCGCCGTCCCCGCCGTTTTGTCCTGGTCCGCCATTGGCGCCGTCGCCGATCAGCGGGCGACCCAATAGCAGCTGGGTAGGCGCATTGACGACGTCCAGCGCCTGTTGCAGCGGCGAGACGCTGGCCGCCTCGGCGGCGGTGTACGACCAGGCGCCGGTGGTCAACGCCCGCATGAACTGTGCATGGAACGCGCTGAACTTGCTGCTGACCGCCTGATATTCCTGTGCATGTCCGGCGAATAACGCCGTAACCGCCGCTGATATGTCGTCCGCGCCGGCGGTCAGCATAGTCGTGGTGGGAAGGGCCGCCGCCGCGTTGACCGCACTCAACCGTGACCCAAGGTCGTCCAATTCCGTTGCCGCTGAAGTTAATAGCTCTGGCACTACCGCCACATACGACATCGCTGTGCTCCCCGATTGAGTCACTATCGAATAGTCGGCCGGGCCACACCTTATAGCAGCGCCTCGCCAAAAAATCCACGATTTGGTCAAATGCATAGACGATGCATTTCTTTGACAACCGTCGGCCCGCGCGCCAACCCGTCGGTTTCGACGGGATCGGGCCACGTACCCTCGAACCCGTGCCAAGAATCGACCCGCCGACACAAATCGCCATCGGAAACGACGAGATCTTCGACGCCCACGTAGGCGGCAAGCTTTCGGTAGGGCTGAACGCACCGCTGGACACCAAACGCGCGCTGTCGATCGCCTACACCCCGGGCGTAGCCCAGGTGAGCCGCGCGATCGCCGCCGATCGCACCCTGGCTGCCCGCTACACCTGGGCGAACCGGCTGGTGGCCGTCGTCAGCGACGGCAGCGCGGTACTAGGCCTCGGCGACATCGGGCCGGCGGCGTCGCTGCCGGTGATGGAAGGCAAGTGTGCCCTGTTCAAGCAGTTCGCCGGCCTGGACGCGATCCCGATTGTGCTGGACACCAAGGATCCCGACGAGATCGTCGAGACGCTGATACGCCTGCGGCCGACGTTCGGCGCGCTCAACCTCGAGGACATCTCAGCACCGCGTTGCTTTGAAATCGAACGACGGGTCATCGAGGCGCTGGACTGCCCGGTGATGCACGACGACCAGCACGGCACCGCGATCGTGGTGCTCGCCGCGCTGATGGGTGCCACCAAATTGCTCGGCCGGGACATGTCCTCGGTGCGGGTGGTGGTTTCAGGGGCCGGGGCGGCCGGTGTCGCATGCACGAATCTCCTTATGGCTATGGGAGTTTCGGACATCACCGTGCTCGATTCGCGCGGTATCCTGCAGGCTGGGCGCACCGACATGAACAGTGTGAAGGCCGATCTGGCGCAACGCACCAATCCCGACGGTCGCACCGGCGGGCTGATTCAAGCGCTCGACGGAGCCGACGTGTTCCTCGGGCTGTCGGGCGGTGTGGTTCCCGAAGAATGCATTGCCACCATGGCGCCGGACGGAATCGTGTTCGCGCTGTCCAACCCCGACCCCGAAATCCATCCCGACATCGCGGCCAAGTACGCGGCGGTGGTGGCCACCGGCCGCAGCGATTTCTGCAACCAGATCAACAATGTGCTGGCCTTCCCCGGAGTGTTCCGGGGGGCGCTGGACGCCGGAGCGCACCAAATCACCGAAAAGATGATGGTGGCGGCCGCCGAGGCGATTTACTCAGTCGCCAGCGACGACCTCGCGCTGGACCGGATCGTCCCGAGCCCCCTGGATCTGCGGGTGGTGGAAGCCGTCGCGGCCGCGGTGGCCTTTGCCTCAGACACCGCGGGGTGAGAATTCTCAGGCTGGCGGCCCCGTTGCTGGCCCTGCTCGTCGCGGTGGCCGGTTGTGCAGGTCAAAGCCGCGACCAGCGCCCCGAGTTGGTGGTTGGATCCGGGCCGGACGCCCAGTCGAAATTGCTGGCCGCCATCTACGTCGCTGCGCTGCGCTCATATGGGTTTGCTGCTCGTCCCGAGTCCGCGGCCGACCCGATGGCGAAATTGGACTCCGGGGTGTTCACCGTCGTGCCGGCCTTCACCGGTCAGGTATTGGTGAGTTTGCAGCCGGGCGCCTCGGCTCTGTCTGACAAGCAGGTCTACCAAGCGATGAACTCCGCGCTGCCCGAAGGTGTGGCCGCCGGCGACTACACCACCGCCGCCGAGGACAAGCCCGCGCTGGTGGTAACCGCGGCCACCGCCCAGGCCTGGGGCGGCAGCGACGTGAACCTGCTGGCGCGCCACTGTGACGGGCTAGTTGTCGGCAGCATCAGTGGCGCCGGCCCGCCATCGGGAGTGGGCCCTTGCCGGTTACCCGCGCCGCGTGAATTCCCTGACGACACAAACTTGTTCGCCGCACTGCGGGCCGGTGAACTGACTGCGGCGTGGACCACCACCGCCGACCCGGCCATCCCCCCGGAACTGGTGGTGCTGGCCGACGGGAAGGACGCGCTGATCCGCGCGGAGAACGTGGTCCCGCTCTATCGGCGCAACGCCCTGACCGACCGGCAATTGTTGGCGATCAACGAAGTCGCCGGCGTGCTGGACACCGCGGCGCTGACCGACATGCGCCGCAAGGTGGGCGCCGGCGCCGACCCGCAGGCGGTGGCCGGCGCGTGGCTGGCGGAGCACCCGCTGGGGCGTTGAGGACCGGCCGTCGAGCCTGCGTCCACGGCGCCGGGTCTCAGCGGTGCGCAGCGGGTACCAAGCGGCCCAGCACCGGCATGAACAGCCGCTGATATCCCGAACCGGTCAACCGCACGACGATGTCGAGCACCTTGGCGTCCGGGCCGACCAGGACGCGCGCCTTGTTCTTTCGCACCGCGGCCAGAATGATCTTCGCCGCCCGCTCCGGGCTGGTGTGGGCCACCCGCTTGTCGAACAGTTTGGCCAGTTCCTCAGCGTCCAGGCCTTCGGCGGCGGTCGCGTTGCGGGCGATCGACGTCTTGATGCCGCCGGGATGCACGGTGGTCACGCCGACTGGATGGCCGGCCAGGATCATCTCCTGGCGCAGCGCCTCGGTGAAGCCGCGGACGGCGAACTTCGCCGCGTTGTAAGCCGCCTGCCCCGAGCAGGAGAACAGGCCGAAAACGCTGGAAACATTGATGACATGCCCGTCCCCGGAGGCGATCAGGTACGGCAGGAACGCCTTTGTGCCATTGAGTACGCCGCCCCAGTCGACGTCCATCACGCGGTCTATGTCTTTGAATTGGCAGACCTCGACGTCGCCGGTGTGGCCGATGCCGGCATTGTTGTATATCTGGTTCACCTTGCCGAAGTGCTCGTTGACGGCGTCGGCGTAGGCGAGGAACGCCTCGCGTTCGGTGACATCGAGCCGGTCGGCCTTGACCGGCGCGCCGATCGCCTTCAGCATTTTCTCGGTTTCGGCTAGTCCTTCGGTATCGACGTCGCTGATCGCCAGCTTGGCGCCGGAGCGGCCGAGCTCCAGGGCCAGCGCCCGTCCGATGCCTGAGCCGGCGCCGGTGACGACGGCGACCTTTCCGGCGAACCCCTCCATGAACAGCCTCCCTATTCCGTTGCGATCGAGGTTAGCCGGTACCGGTGGTTCCGCTTACCACGGGGCCGAACAACGAGCGTTAGCCGTGCTGACCGGAGTTGCCGTTGACACCCGCGATGCCATCGATGCCCGGGGCACCGGACTTCGTCGACCCAGAGCCCCCGACACCGAGGTCCCCGAATGCACCGCCGCCTCCTCCGGACCCGCCGATACCACCCTGACCGCCGTTGCCGCTGGCGCCCGACTGGCCGAAGAACCCGCCGGAGCCCCCGACTCCGCTGCCGCCGCTGGCGCCGCCGTTGCCACCGGTGCCGCCGGCGCCGCCGTTGCCGCCGTCGCCGCCCGCGCCGCCGTCGCTATTGCCGGTTGTGGCCGTGCCCTGCCCGCCGCTGCCCGCGTCACCCCCGCCGGCCCCGTCGCCACCCACGCCGCCCATACCGCCGATACCGGCATTGCCACCATTACCGCCGTTACCGAAGAGTCCGCCTGCGCCGCCGGCTCCGCCGGTACCGCCCGCGCCTCCGTTGCCGCCGTTGCCGCCGTTGCCGCCGTTGCCGCCGTCGCCGCCCGCACCGCCGGTCGCGGACACGGTGTCGGCGTCGGCCTCCCCGCCATTGCCACCAAGGGCGCCCTGGCCGCCGATCGCGCCGGCACCTCCGGTGCCGCCGGTGCCGCCGGACCCGCCGGCACCACCGTTGCCGATCAGCAGACCGCCGCGGCCACCGTTTCCGCCGGCGCCGCCGACGCCACCCACGCCACCAGACGCGCCCGTTCCACCGTCACCGCCAAGGCCGCCGTCACCCCCGAACGATGGACCGCCTAGAGACGAAGTGGCTTTCCCGCCGTCACCGCCGGCGCCACCGGCACCGCCAAAGGCGATCCCCACGGTCCCGTCGCCGCCGGAACCCGCTGTGGCAGTACCCGCCTTGCTGACCGCACCACCACCATCACCACCGGCCCCGCCGATACCGCCGACACCGCCGTTGCCGCCGTTGCCGGCGGTAGCATTCCCGCCGGTCGAGTCGGCCGAGCCGCCCAGACCGCCACTGCCGCCGACGGCGGCGAAGGCGCCGTCGGCGCCGCCTTGACCGCTGGTGGCGATGGCATCGCCGGCGCTGTTGACATCGATGCCCTTGGTCCCGGTGGCCGCTTGGCCGTTGATGGGGAGGTTTACACCGTCGGCGCCGGTGAGTCCGGTTCCGCCGTGTCCGCCGGCACCGCCGTTGCCGAACAGCAAGGCATTGCCGCCGCTGCCGCCGGCAGCGCCGGTCCCGCCCGCCCCGCCGGCGCCGCCATTGCCGTACAGCAACCCGCCGCTGCCTCCGTTGCCGCCCCCCGCGCCGGCTCCACCGGCCCCGCCATTGCCGCCACTGCCGAGCAGCCCGGCGCTACCGCCGTTGCCGCCTGCCTGGCCGGCCACCCCATTCCCGCCATTGCCGCCATTGCCGAACAACACGCCGCCGGCCCCACCGGGCTGCCCGGGGCCCCCGTTGGCTCCGTTGCCGATCAGCGGACGGCCCAGCAGCGTTTCGGTGGGCGCGTTCACCACTCCCAGCACACCCTGCTCGAGAGCCTGCAACGCCGACGTGTTGGCGGCTTCGGCGCTCGCGTAGCTACCGCTTGCTTGGCTCAAGAGCTGGGCGGATTGCGCCTGGATGGCCAACACCTGCCTGCTCAGCGCCTGATAGGTCTGTCCATGCTGGGAAAACACCGCCGCGATCGCGCGCGACACTTCGTCGGCACCGGCGGTCAGCACCCGGGTGGTGGGCGCCGCCGCGAAATTCGCCGCAGTGAGGCGCGCCAGAATATGGTCCAAATCCCTTGCCGCGGAATCTAACAGCCCGGGGACCACCATCGTGTATGACATCAACACTCCCAGTTGTGTTGGCCGACGCGACGGGAACGATACCCAAGCCCGCGAGCAGTGGGAGCGCGTTAGGCGAAAGCGGTATCCAGGATTTCCTGCTGCTCGACGGCGTGCACCTTCGACGAGCCCGACGACGGCGCCGACATGGCCCGGCGAGAAATCCGCTTGATGCCGCTGAGCTTTTCGGGCAGTACCTCCGGCAGGGTGAGCCCCAGCGACGGCCATGCGCCCTGGTTGGCCGGCTCCTCCTGCACCCAGAAGTACTCGTTGACGTTTTCGTAGCGGTCCAGCGTCTCGCCGAGCCGCCGCCGCGGCAGCGGCGCAAGCTGTTCCAGCCGAACGATCGCAATGTCGTCGCGCTTGTCCTTGGCCTTTCGCGCCGCCAGCTCGTAGTAGAGCTTTCCGCAGGTCAACAGGATGCGGGTGACCTTGCTGCGGTCGCCGATGCCGTCCTCGTAGGTCGGTTCCTCCAGCACCGAGCGGAACTTGATCTCGGTGAAGTCCCGGACATCGCTGACCGCGGCCTTGTTGCGCAGCATCGACTTGGGGGTGAACACGATCAGCGGACGCATCACCCCGTCCAGGGCGTGGCGGCGCAACAAGTGGAAGTAGTTCGACGGCGTCGAGGGCACCGCGATCGTCATCGAACCCTCGGCCCACAGCTGCAGGAAGCGTTCGATCCGGCCCGAAGTGTGGTCGGGTCCCTGGCCCTCGTGGCCGTGCGGCAGCAGCAACACCACCGTCGACAATTGGCCCCACTTGGCCTCACCGGAACTGATGAACTCGTCGATGATGGACTGCGCGCCGTTGACGAAGTCGCCGAACTGCGCTTCCCACAACACCACGGCCTCCGGGTTACCCACGGTGTAGCCGTACTCGAAGCCCACCGCGGCGTACTCCGACAGCGGTGAGTCGTAGACCAGGAACTTGCCGCCGGTCGGGGTGCCGTCCTTGCTGGTCGCAAGCAGTTGCAACGGGGTGAACTCGACACCGGTGTGGCGATCGATGATCACCGAATGCCGCTGGGAGAAGGTGCCGCGCTTGGTGTCCTGTCCCGACAGCCGCACCAGCTTGCCTTCGGCCACCAGTGACCCCAGCGCCAGCAGTTCGCCGAACGCCCAGTCGATCTTGCCTTCATAGGCCATCTCCCGGCGCTTCTCCAGCACCGGCTGCACGCGTGGGTGTGCGGTGAACCCGTCGGGCAGCGCCAGGAAAGCGTCGCCGATGCGGGCCAGCAGCGACTTGTCCACGGCGGTGGATAGCCCGGCCGGAAGCATCTGGTCGGCCTCGACCGACTCGCTGGGCTGCGCGCCGTGCTTTTCCAGCTCGCGGACCTCGTTGAACACGCGCTCCAGCTGGCCCTGGTAGTCGCGCAGTGCGTCCTCGGCTTCCTTGATGGAGATGTCGCCACGGCCGATCAGGGCTTCGGTGTAGCTCTTGCGGACCCCGCGCTTGTTGTCGACGACGTCGTACATGGACGGGTTGGTCATCGACGGGTCGTCGCCCTCGTTGTGGCCACGCCGGCGGTAGCACAGCATGTCGATGACGACGTCCTTCTTGAACCGCTGCCGGAAGTCCACCGCCAGGCGCGCCACCCACTCGCAGGCTTCCGGGTCGTCGCCGTTGACGTGGAAGATCGGTGCCCCGATCATCTTGGCGACGTCGGTGCAGTACTCGCTGGACCGGGAATACTCCGGCGCGGTGGTGAATCCGATCTGGTTGTTGACGATGATGTGGATGGTCCCGCCGACCCGGTAGCCCGGCAGGTTCGTCAGGTTCAGCGTCTCGGCGACCACACCCTGGCCGGCGAAGGCGGCGTCACCGTGCAGCATCATCGGCACCACCGAGAAGCGCTCTTCGCCGCCGCCGTCGATCAGATCCTGCTTGGCCCGAACCAGGCCCTCCAGCACCGGGTCCACGGCTTCCAGGTGCGACGGGTTGGCGGTCAGCGAGACCTGAATGTCGTTGTCGCCGAACATCTGTAGATAGATGCCGGTGGCGCCCAGGTGGTATTTGACGTCGCCGGAGCCGTGCGCCTGGGACGGGTTGAGGTTGCCCTCGAACTCGCTGAAGATCTGCGAGTAGGGTTTGCCGACGATGTTGGCCAGCACATTGAGCCTGCCACGGTGCGGCATCCCGATGACCACTTCGTCGAGGCCATGTTCGGCGCACTGGTCGATCGCCGCGTCCATCATCGGGATCACGCTTTCGGCGCCTTCGAGCGAGAATCGCTTCTGCCCAACGTATTTGGTCTGCAGGAAGGTTTCGAAGGCTTCCGCAGCGTTGAGCTTGCTCAGAATGTACTTCTGTTGTGCCACAGTCGGTTTGACGTGCTTGGTCTCGACCCGCTCCTCGAGCCATTCCTGCTGTTCGGGGTCGAGGATGTGGGTGTACTCCACGCCGATGTGGCGGCAGTAGGCGTCGCGCAGCAGGCCGAGGATGTCGCGCAGCTTCTTGTACTGCGCGCCGGCGAAGCCGTTGACTTTGAACACCCGGTCGAGGTCCCACAGCGTCAGGCCGTGGGTGAGCACCTCGAGGTCAGGGTGACTGCGGAATCGGGTGGTGTCCAACCGCAGCGGGTCGATGTCGGCCATCAGGTGACCGCGATTGCGATATGCCGCAATCAATTCCATGACGCGGGCGTTCTTGTCGACGATCGAGTCGGGGTTGTCGGTGCTCCACCGGATCGGCAGGTACGGAATGCTCAGTTCGCGGAAGATCTCGTCCCAGAAGGCATCCGAGAGCAGCATCTCGTGGATGGCGCGCAGGAAGTCGCCGGACTCTGCGCCCTGAATGATGCGATGGTCGTAGGTCGAGGTCAGGGTGATCAGCTTGCCGATACCCAGTTCGGCGATGCGCTCCTCGCTGGCGCCCTGAAACTCCGCCGGGTACTCCATGGCCCCGACGCCGATGATGGCGCCCTGGCCGGCCATCAGCCGCGGCACCGAGTGCACGGTGCCGATGGTGCCGGGGTTGGTCAGCGAAATGGTCACTCCGGCAAAGTCTTCGGCGGTCAGCTTGCCGTCGCGCGCGCGCCGGACGATGTCTTCGTAGGCGGTGACGAACTGCGCGAAGCGCAGGGTTTCGCAATCCTTGATGCCGGCCACCACCAGGGAGCGCTTGCCGTCCTTGCCCTGCAGGTCGATCGCCAGGCCCAGATTGGTATGCGCCGGTGTGACGGCGTTCGGCTTGCCGTCGACCTCGGCGTAGTGCCGGTTCATGTTCGGGAACTTCTTGACCGCCTGCACCAGCGCGTAACCCAGCAGGTGGGTGAAGGAGATCTTGCCGCCGCGGGTGCGCTTGAGCTGGTTGTTGATCACGATCCGGTTGTCGATCAACAGCTTGGCCGGGACGGCGCGCACGCTGGTTGCGGTCGGGACCTCCAGCGATGCGGACATGTTCTTTACGACGGCTGCCGCGGCGCCGCGCAGTACCTGCACCTCGTCGCCCTCGGCGGGCGGGGGAGTGGCGGCCTTAGCCGCCGGAGCTGCCGGAGCGGCCGGAGCCGCCCCAGCAGGCGCAGCCTTGGCAGGTGGAGCGGCTGGCGCCGCCTTGACGGTCGGGGTTCCGTTACCGGCAGGAGCGGCAGCGGGGACCTTGGCTGGGGCAGGTTCGGGGACCGCGTCGGTCGTCGATTCGGGGTTGTAGTCAACCAGGAACTCGTGCCAGCTCGGGTCGACCGAAGAGGGGTCGTCGCGGAACTTGCGATACATCTCCTCGACCAGCCACTCGTTTTGCCCGAATGGTGAACTTATGTTGGCCACGGCCGCTGTTCGCCTCGATTCTTTTGTCCTGCGACTGCTTGCATCCCGGTTGGCTGGGCACGTCACACCCGACGCGGTGACCCATAAAGGCTATCGCTTCGCTCGGGATCCGCCAGAGAGACCGGGTAACCGCGCGCTAGCTGGCGTCCCGAACCGGCGGCAGTACGCGCAAAGTGACCGGCCAGCGTGCCGGCGGGGCGCCGAACGCGGATCGCGCATTGCGCACGATCTTTCGGCCCACCAGGCGGTTCCCGATCGCACCCACGATCGCGCCGATGCCCATCGGCAACAGTTTGCCGAACATCAGCGCGCCACGCTTCAGCGCGAACCGCTTGACGAAGTACTTGAGCATTTTCGAATTCAGCTTCGATATCGCCGGCAGCGGCAGCGAGGCCATGCTTTCCGACACCCAGCCGCCGGTGGTGCGGCCGGAACCGATCACCTCGGCCACGGCATTCTTGCCGCTGTCGCCCACCAGCACCGCCAGCATCAAGGCCCGGCGCCGCTCGCGGTGGTCGAGCGGTATCCCGTATACCGAGGCCAGCGCCAGCACCAGCAGCGCGGTGGCTTCGAGGAACACCGCGGTTTCGCCGGCGGCCGCAGACAATGCCGCGATGGTGCCGATCCCGGGGAACGTCGCCGCGGCACCGACGGCGGCGCCGCTGGCCGTCACCACCGACACGAACCGCTTCTCCAGCTTGGTGACGATCTCGGCAGGACTGGCACCGGGGTGGGTGCGGCGCAAACGGTCGACGTAGGCCTCGGCGGCCGGGCTCTGGATCCGCGAACTACGTTCGATGACCTGCGCCAGGGCCCGCGTGGAGGTCTTGGCCCGGCCGGTGGTGG
Organism: Mycobacterium szulgai; assembly: GCF_002116635.1. Classification (GTDB taxonomy): domain Bacteria; phylum Actinomycetota; class Actinomycetes; order Mycobacteriales; family Mycobacteriaceae; genus Mycobacterium; species Mycobacterium szulgai. Next base: position 47,171 of record NZ_LQPW01000008.1, read on the forward strand.
CGGCCAGCTCCGGTTCCAGCTCAGACTTGCGCTCAGACCTGCTCGAGGTCCGACTCCAAGATGGGCTTCGTCGAAGGCTCATATTCTCTCCTGCTAATGGCGTCCCTTTAGGCTAACGCCCGGTTGACGAATAGCCGGAATAATGCAGGCTGGACAACGGCCGGCGACGATGCGAGGTGTGTTTATGACCACGGCGACGAGCGGCGCAGCCGGGGACAGCAACGCCTGGCATGCGCTGTGGGCGATGATGATCGGCTTCTTCATGATCATGCTCGACTCGACCGTCGTCGCCATCGCTAACCCGACGATCATGGCCCAGCTGCACATCGATTACGACACAGTGGTCTGGATGACCAGCGCCTATCTGCTGGGCTATGCGGTGTTGCTGCTGGTGGCCGGCCGACTCGGCGATCGGTTCGGCACCAAATACCTGTACTTGATCGGCCTGGCGGTGTTCACCGTGTCGTCGTTGTGGTGCGGGTTGTCGGGCAGTGCCGGCATGCTGATCGCCGCCCGGGTGGTGCAAGGGATGGGCGCGGGGCTACTGACTCCGCAGACCCTGTCGACGATCACGCAGATCTTTCCCGCCCAGCGCCGCGGTCTGGCGATGAGCGTGTGGGGTGCCATCGCCGGCGTAGCAAGCCTGGTAGGGCCGCTGGCCGGCGGGCTGCTGCTGGACAGCCTGGGCTGGGAATGGATCTTCTTCGTCAACGTGCCGATCGGCATCGTCGGCCTGGTGTTGGCGTTCTGGCTGCTACCGGTGCTGCCCACCCAGGTGCGCGGTTTCGACTGGCTTGGGGTGGCGTTGTCGGGGGCCGGCATATTTTTGATCGTCTTCGGACTGCAACAGGGCCAGTCCGCCCATTGGGAGCCGTGGATCTGGGCGGTGATCGTCGCCGGCGTGGGCTTCATGTCGGTGTTCATCTATTGGCAGGCGCTCAACCGGCGCGAGCCGCTGATCCCGTTGCGCATCTTCCGCGACCGCAACTTCACGCTGTCCAATGCCGGCGTGGTCGTTATCGGGTTCGCCCTGACGGCAGGAATGCTGCCGCTCACCTTCTACATGCAGTCGGTGTGTGGGTTGTCAGCAACTCGCTCGGCCTTGCTGATGGCGCCGATGGCGATCAGCAGCGGGCTCATGGCGCCGGTTGTGGGCATGCTCGTGGACCGGGTGCATCCACTGCCGTTGCTCGGATTCGGTTTTTCGTTGCTGGCGATTGGGCTGACCTGGCTGGCCTTTGAGATGGACCCGGCAACGCCCATCTGGCGAGTGGTGTTGCCGTACTGCGTGATCGGCGTGTCGATGGCGTTCGTCTGGACGCCGCTGGCCACCACCGCGACCCGCAACCTGTCGTTCGATGTGGCTGGCGCGAGTTCGGGCGTTTACAACGCCACCCGGCAGCTGGGCGCGGTGCTCGGCAGCGCGGGCATGGCCGCGTTCATGACGTCGCGGATCGCCGCCGAGGTGCCTGGAGCCGGGACCGACGGTGGATCACCCGTCCGGGACAGCACCGCGGTGCAGTTGCCCGAGTTCCTGCGCCAGCCGTTCTCTGATGCGATGGCGCAATCGACGCTGCTGCCCGCGTTCGTCTCGTTGTTCGGGATCGTTGCGGCGCTTTTCCTGGTCGGCTTCACCGGTTCGGCGCGCGCCGGCGGGTCTCGCGCTGCTGACGCCTTCGGCGACTTTGACGACTTTGACGACTATGGCGATTACGACGATGCCTACGACGACGACGAGTACGTCGAATTCATCGTTCGTCGCGAGAGTTCCCCGTACGAACAGGTCCACAACGGTTCGCACGTCGAGGACGCCTTGTTTGATCGCCCGGTCGGCGGTGGTGCGCTGCCGCCGGCCGCGCACTGATCCACGTCGCCGGGCTCGAATACGTCCATTGCAAACTTTTTCGTGCGGCAAATTGTGGTAAGCGTTTGTGCATGATGTCGAAAATGCCACGGGGCAACGGTCCGGCGTTCCGAAAAGAATAACTGCGCCGGCGCGGTATCCGGTGCCATAGTGGGCCGTCGTGTTCGAGTCGCGACGCCAGTGGCGACTTCTCAAGTGCGCCAGTGAATTTCCCACTGCGCGGGCGATGCCGATCAGCGGACTGGATGGCCGCCGGCGGGAGCTGCTGACCAGGCCGGTTCCGGCCGGCTGAGGGTCTTCGGGGTGCGGGCGGGACTGGGCACTTTGTCCATGTCGCGGGCCAATCGTGACCGTCCGCATCACGGGGTATGCCCGCGATGCCGCACCACCCCGGTGTAGCCGAAATTGGGTACGCCTCGCGGGAAAATGAATTGAAAATGAAATTGGGCATTTTAATTTCTAATAACCGTGGATTTTCTTTGCGAGCTGCGCGAATACTGTCCGAAGGCCAAATCGGGTCCGGGTGATGGGAGCCGCAGATGTCGTCATACGTGATCGTCGCACCGGATGCTATGGCGGCAGCGTCGCAGCAATTGACCGGGCTCGGGTCGGCGATCCAGGCTGCCAACTCCGCGGTGGCGGCCTCCACCACCCAAGTGCTGGCCGCGGGTGGCGATGAGGTGTCGGCGGTTATCGCCCGGCTGTTCGGCAGCTACGGACAGGACTATCAGGCCTTCAGCGCGCAGACGGCGGCCTTTCATGAGCAGTTCGTCCGGGCGCTGACGGTTGGCAACAACGCCTACGCGACGGCCGAAGCCCTCAATGCGTCACCGCTGCAAACCATCGAGCAGCTCATCCTCGACGTCATCAATGCGCCCACCAATATCTTGCTCGGGCGCCCTCTGCTCGGCAACGGCACCGACGCCGCGCCCGGCAGCGGTGGACGCGGCGGAGACGGCGGGATATTGATCGGCAATGGCGGCAGTGGTGGATCCGGGGCGACGGGTCAAGCGGGCGGACGCGGCGGCAACGCCGGTTTGTTCGGTTGGGGGGGTGTCGGTGGGGCCGGCGGCACCGGCGCTCCGGGCATGGCAGGCGCTCCCGGCGGCAACGGCGGCGCCGGCGGCTTTCTCGGCGGTAACGGGGGCGCCGGCGGAGTAGGCGGCGCTGGCGGGGCGGGCAGCATCGGCATGAACGGCGGCTTTGGCGGCCCTGGGGGCAATGGTGGAGCGAATCTGGCGTTGCTGGGTTGGGCCGGCGGGGCGGGAGGCGCCGGCGGGG
>NZ_LQPW01000009.1 GCF_002116635.1 Mycobacterium szulgai
GCGCTGGCGGCATACGAAAACCAGGACGCCCCGTTCGAACGGCTGGTGGAACTGCTCAACCCGGCCCGCTCCACCGCGCACCATCCGCTGTTCGGAGTTTCCTTTGCGCTGCAGAACAATCCGGCGCCCAGCCTGCGGTTGCCCCGCCTGGCCATCGAGGCGATGCCGGTATCCACCCACACGGCTAAATTCGACCTGTCCATCAACTTGTTCGACACGCCGTCTCGCGCCGGTCAGCCCCAGCCGCTGCCCGGGCTCATCGAGTACGCGACCGATTTATTCGACCGCTGCACCATCGAAGCGTTCGCCGGCTACTACCTGCACATCCTGGACGCCGTTACCGCCGACGCCGGCCGGGGCATCGATACGATCGACATCACCACCGCCGTCCAACGCCGGCGACTGCTCGAAGCACACAGCACGACCATCGCGCTGCCCGCGACGACTCTGCCGGAGTTGTTCGGCGTCCAGGCCGCCCGCACACCGAATGCGCTGGCCGTGCAGGACGACCTGGAAGCGCTGACCTATGCGGAATTGGCGAGCCGGGTAAATCGGCTGGCCCGCTTCCTGATTGCGCAAGGCGTGGGCCCGGAGCTGGTGGTGGGCCTCGCGATGGGCCGCGGGGTGAATCTGGTGGTGGCCATGCAGGCCATCGTGGCCGCCGGTGGGGCTTTCGTGCCGGTTGATCCCACTCACCCGGTCCACCGCAACAACCACGTGCTGACCACATCTGATCCGGTGTGTGTATTGAGTGACGACGGGTTTGACCCCGAGGACGGTGTGCTCGCCTTCGACCTCAATCACCTCGACGTATCGGCATACTCGGCCGGCCCGATCACAGATGCCGACCGGCTGCTGCCGCTTAAGCCCGATCATCGCGCCTACGTGATGTTCACGTCGGGTTCCACCGGACAGCCCAAGGGCGTGGCGGTGACTCACCGCGCGATCGTCAATCACGTGCTGTGGATGACGGCACAGTACCGAATCGGGCCCAAGGACGTGTATCTGCAGAAGACTGCCATCACGTTCGACGTGTCGCTGTGGGGCTATCTGGTGCCGCTGATTTCGGGGGCACGGTTGGTATTGGCTGCGCCACAGGGCCAGAAGGATCCCGGATATGTGGCCAAGGCGATCGCCGCCCACGGTGTGACGCTGACCGATTTCGTGCCCCCGATGCTATCGGTGTTGTGCTCGTCGGCAGCCCCGGAGCAGTTGGCGTCGTTGCGCGAGGTGTTCGTCATCGGCGAAGCGTTGCCCGCCCACACCGCGGCGGCGTTTTCCGAGATGTGTGCGGCGGGCCTGCACAACCTCTACGGGCCCACCGAGGCAACGGTTTCGGTTACCCACTGGTCATGCCGCCCGCACGCCGGCGCATCGGTGCCGATCGGGGTGCCGCAGTGGAACTGCCAGGTATACGTGTTGGATGCGGGCTTGTGCGTAGCGCCGGTGGGCGTGCCCGGTGAGTTGTACATCGCGGGCGAGGTTTTGGCGCGCGGCTATCGCGACCAGGAGCCGATGACGGCGTCGCGTTTCGTGGCCTGCCCGTTCGGGCCACCGGGAAAGCGGATGTATCGGACCGGGGACTTGGTGCGCTGGAATGCCCACGGCGACTTGGAGTTTGTCGGCCGGGCCGACGATCAGGTCAAGATTCGCGGCTTCCGCATCGAGCCCGGCGAGATCGAAGCCGCCTTGACCGCGCACCCGCTGGTGTCGCAAGCCGTAGTCACTCCCCGTGGCGACCAGCTGGTCGGCTATGTGGTGCCCGAATCAGCTGCTGGCAGGAACACCGAACTGGTCGCGCAGGTGCGTGAGTTCGTCGGCCAGCGGCTGCCGGAGTTCATGGTGCCGGCGGCGGTGATGCTGCTGGACGCGTTGCCGCTGACACTCAACGGCAAGTTGGATCGAAAGGCGCTGCCGGCACCGGAATTCACCAGCACCACGACCTACCGGGCGCCCCGCGATCAACGGGAGGCGTTGTTGGCGGCGTTGTTCGCCGACATGCTGGACGTGCCGCGGGCCGGTATCGACGACAAGTTCTTCGACCTGGGTGGGCACTCGCTGACGGTGACCCGGCTGGTTGCGCGCATCCGCGCCGAACTAGGGGTGGAGGTGCCGATCCGCGCCCTGTTCGAGGCGCCGACGGTGGCCCAGCTGGCGGACTGGCTGGACGCCAACCACGGTCATGCAACCCGCGCGGCACTGCTGGCCCAGCCGCGACCGGCGCGAATCCCGTTGTCGTACGCGCAATCCCGGTTGTGGTTCCTGCACCGCTACGAGGGCCCATCGTCGACCTACAACATCCCGTTGGCCCTGCGGTTGACCGGAGATCTGGACGTGGCGGCGTTGCGCGCGGCGCTTGGTGACGTGGTGGCCCGCCATGAGAGCCTGCGCACGGTCTTCGGCGAGATCGACGGCGTCGCCTATCAACGGATCCTGCCGATCGAGACGGCGCATGTGCCGCTGACCGTCACCGGTCTGAGTAGCCCGGAGCTACTGGCCGAGGCGGTCAGCCGGGTTGTAGGGCACACGTTCGAGTTGGCTACCGAGATCCCGGTGTGCGCCGCGCTGATCGCGGTGTCCGAACGCGAGCACGTGTTGGTGTTGGTGGTGCACCACATCGCCGCCGACGGTGCCTCGCTGGCCCCGCTGGCCCAGGACGTGGCCACCGCCTATGGCGCCCGCCGCACGGGGCAGGTCCCGCAGTGGGCGCCGCTGCGGGTGCAGTATGCCGACTACACCCTGTGGCAACAGCAGGTATTGGGTGACGAAGACGACGACACGTCGGTGCTGGCACGCCAATTCGCCTATTGGCGAACCGAATTGACCGGTGCGCCCGAACAGATCAGCTTGGCTTCGGATCGGCCCCGTCCGGCACAACAGTCGTTTCGCGGCGAAGTGGTGCCCTTCACCCTTGAGGCAGGCCTGCGCCAACGGGTGGAGCATCTTGCCCGCCGCACCGGGACCACGGCGTCGATGGTGCTGCAAGCCGCGCTGGCGGTGTTGTTGCGCAAGCTGGGGGCCGGTGACGACGTGAGCATCGGCAGTCCGATCGCCGGACGTACCGATGCGGCACTGGCCGATCAGATCGGCTTCTTCGTCAACACCTGGGTGCTGCGCGTGGACACCTCGGGCAACCCGGACTTCGAGCGGCTACTCGAGCAGGTGCGCACCAAGGCGCTGGCGGCCTATGAAAACCAGGACGCCCCGTTCGAGCGACTGGTGGAACTGCTCAACCCGGCCCGCTCCACCGCGCACCATCCGCTATTCCAGGTTTCTTTTGCGCTGCAGAACAATCCGGTACCGACCCTGGCGTTCCCCGGGCTGGCGGTCCAGGCCATCCCGGTGTCCACCCACACCGCAAAGTTCGATCTCTCGATCCAATTGTTCGACATCCCCGAGGTCGATGGGCAGCCACAACCGATGCCGGGGCTGATGGAGTACGCCACCGACCTGTTCGAGCACGCCACGGTCGAGGCGTTCGTCGGCTACTACATCCACATCCTGCGGGCCGTCACCGCCGAGGCGGGCCTGCGCATCGACACCCTGGCGATCACCACGCCCGGCCAGCGTGAGCGGCTGCTGGCCGCACACGCCACGGCCGACATTCCCGACGCAACGCTGCCGGAGTTGTTCGCCGCTCAGGTGGCGCGCACTCCCAATGCGATTGCGGTGCGCGATGATCGGCAGAGTGTGACGTACGCCGAGCTGGCCGCCCGGGCAGACCGACTGGCCGCCCGTTTGAAAGACGCCGGGGCGCAATCGGAAACAATCATCGCCGTGGCGTTGTACCGCGGTGTCGAGCTGGTGACCGCGCTGCTGGCGATCAGCCAGACCGGGGCGACGTACCTACCGATCGACCCGAAGTATTCCAGCCAGCGCACCACCTACATGTTGGCCGATGCGGCCCCGCGACTGTTGATCACCGACTCGGCCACCGCCCCACAGCTGCCCGCGACCACGATTCCGGTGCTGATGCTGGATCGGCTCGGTGCCGTCGACACCGCCGACCGTCCTGATCAACGGCCGCATCCGGACAGTCTGGCCTACATCATGTACACCTCCGGATCCACCGGAAAGCCCAAAGCCGTTGCCATCACCCACCGCAACGTGGTGGCACTGTTCGCCGGACTGCGGCGGACATGCGAGTTCGCCGCCACCGATGTATGGGCATGGTGCCATTGCCCGGCCTTCGACTTCGCGGTGTGGGAGATGTGGGGCGCACTGCTGCACGGTGCCGAGCTGGTGGCGGTGCCGTGGACGACGGTGCGCACACCGTGGGAGCTGTGGCAGCTCATCGTGCGCGAGCGCGTCACGGTGCTCAGCCAAACCCCGTCGGCCTTCTATGAACTCATGCAGGCGGAGCGCGAAAGCGGCATTACCGCAACTGAATCCGCGTTGCGGCTGGTGGTGTTCGGCGGCGAGCCGCTGCGCACGTCGCGGCTGCAGGGCTGGTACCCCGAAGACCGCGCCCAGCTTCCGACGCTGATCAATATGTACGGCATCACCGAAGCCACCGTGCATACCACGCATCGCATCCTGACCAACAGCGACGCCGCGAACGTGGCGTCGGTGATCGGTGGACCGCTGGATAATGTCCAGGTCTATGTGCTGGACACCGGGCTGTGTTTGGTGCCGCCCGGGGTGGCCGGGGAGTTGTACATCGCCGGTGCCGGGGTGGCCCGCGGTTATCGGGGACGAGCCGGGCTGACGGCGTCGCGATTTGTGGCGTGCCCGTTCGCAAAGCCGGGAGCGCTGGGGGAGCGGATGTACCGGACCGGGGATATGGTGCGCTGGAATGCCCAGGGCGACTTGGAATTCGTCGGCCGCGCCGACGACCAGGTCAACATCCGCGGGTTCCGCGTCGAGCCCGGCGAAGTCGAAGCGGCACTGGCCGCTCATCCCCGTGTCGCCCAAACGGTCGTCACCGGGCACGGTGATCAACTGGTGGGCTACGTGGTGCTCGATGCCCAACGGATGCTCGAGCGCGAACCCGAACGCGAAGCGGAGCTGGTCGGCCAGTGGCAGCAGGTGTACGGCGGGTTGTATGAGCAGACCCGGGCGGAGTTGGGACACGACTTCGGCGGCTGGAACAGCAGCTACACAGAGCAGCCGATCCCGCTGGCCGAGATGTGCGAGTGGCGCGCGGCGGCGGTAGCCCGGATCGTGGGGTTGCGGCCCAAGCGGATGCTGGAAATCGGGGTGGGCTCGGGCCTGTTACTGGCCAAGCTGGCGCCGCAGTGCGAACAATATTGGGGCACCGACTTTTCGGCGGCCACCATCACCCGGCTGCGGGCACAGGTGGCCACCACGCCGTGGGCGGATCGGATGCGGTTGAGGGCTCAGCCTGCCGATGTGGCCGACGGGCTGCCGGAGGGTTACTTCGATGTGGTGGTGCTCAATTCGGTGATCCAGTACTTCCCCAGTGCGGGGTACCTGCTTGATGTGATCGCGTTGGCGTTGCGCCTGCTGGCTCCGGGTGGGGCGATCTTCCTCGGGGATGTGCGCAATCTCAGTCTGTTGCCGGCGTTCAGCACGTCGGTGGTCTGTGCACAGGCGCAGGACGAGGAGACCGCGGGTGTGCTGCGCGATCGGGTCCGCCGGGAAATGCTGGCCGAGCAGGAATTGCTCTTGGCGCCAGAGTTTTTCATCGCGCTGGCCGACCAGCTTGCCGAAATCGGCGCGGTGGACATTCAGCTCAAGCAGATGAGTGCGGTCAACGAGCTCAGTGATTACCGCTACGAGGTGGTGCTGCACAAGCAGCCGGCGGCAGTCATCTCGTGCGCGCAGCTACCGGCCGAGCCGTGGCAGCGCTGGGGCAGCCTGGACAAGCTGCAGTGGTATCTGGACGGGCAGTACCCGGCCGGCTTGCGGGTGACCGGGGTGCCGCACCGGACGGTGTGCAGAGACGTGGCACTGGCAAAAGCGCTGGCGCAGGCCGAGAGTCGGGTTCCCGTTGGCCAGTTGGCTGTCGACGCTTCGGTCCACGGCGCGGTGCTGCCCGACGAGTGCCGCCGGTTGGCCGAGCGCGCCGGTTACGCGGTTGCGGTGACGTGGTCGCCGACGCCGGGTCTGGTGGATCTGATCTTCACCCCCGCGGGCGCCGGGCCGGCCCTGTCGGAGGTGTACCTGCCGGCCACCGAGGTGCGTGGCATGGCCGGATATGCCAATGACCCCGCGTCGATCCAGCGTGGCGGCGAAGTGCGCCGGTTCGTCGCACAGCGGTTGCCCGACTACATGGTGCCCGCGACGGTGATGGTGCTGGATTGCCTGCCGCTGACGGTCAACGGCAAGGTCGATCGAAAAGCGTTGCCCGCGCCCGAGTTCGTCGGCGCCGCGACCTATCACGGCCCGCGCGACGTCCGGGAGGCGGTGTTGGCGGGGCTGTTCGCCGAGGTGCTGGGGCTGACGCGAGTCGGCATCGACGACGGGTTCTTCGATTTGGGCGGGCACTCGCTGACGGTGACCCGTCTGGTTGCGCGCATCCGCGCCGAGCTGGACGCTGAGGTGCCCATCCGGGCGCTCTTCGAGGCGCCCACCGTGGCGCAGCTGGCGGACTGGCTGGACGCCAGCCACGGTCATGCAACTCGCGCGGCACTGGTCGCCCAGCCGCGTCCGGAACGAATCCCGTTGTCCTATGCCCAGTCCCGGATCTGGTTCCTGCACCAATATGAGGGCCCGTCGGCCACCTACAACATCCCGTTGGCCTTGCGATTGACCGGACAGCTGAACGTGACGGCGCTCGATGCCGCCATCGGTGACGTGGTGGCCCGGCACGAAAGCCTGCGCACGCTGATCACCGAGATCGACGGCGTCGCCTACCAGCAGATCCTGCCCGAAGCGACGGCCCCGTTGACCGTCACCGGCCTGGCGGACGGGCAGTCGCTGGACGAGGTGGTGAACCGGGCCGCCCAGTATCGCTTCGAGCTGGCCACTGAAATCCCGGTGCGCGCTCAGCTGATTCGCGTGTCCGACGCCGAGCACGTGCTGGTGCTGGTGCTGCACCATATCGCCGCCGACGGCGCCTCGCTGGTGCCGCTGACCGAGAACCTGGCCACCGCCTATGCGGCCCGCTGTGCCGGGCAGGCTCCGCTCTGGGCCCCGCTGGGGGTGCAGTACGCCGACTACACGCTGTGGCAACAGCAGGTGCTGGGCGACGAAGACGACCCCGCGTCGGTTTTGGCGCGCCAATTCGCCTATTGGCAAACCGAATTGGCGCAGGCCCCCGAACAGATCGCATTGCCGTGCGACCGGCCCCGCCCGGCGCGGCAGTCGTTCCGGGGCGGGCTGGTTCCGTTCGGCGTGGACGCGAGTCTGCGCGCACGTCTGGACAGCCTGGCGCGCGCGACGGGCACCACCGTGTCCATGGTGTTGCAGGCCGCATTGGCGGTGCTGTTGCGCAAACTCGGCGCCGGCGACGACATCTGCATCGGCGGGCCGATCGCCGGGCGTACCGACGCAGCGCTGGCCGAGCTGATCGGATTCTTCGTCAACAGCTGGGTACTGCGCGTCGACACCTCGGGCAACCACAGCTTCACCGACCTGCTGGCCCAGGTGCGTACCAAGGCGCTGGCGGGCTATGAGAACCAGGACGCCCCGTTCGAACGGCTGGTGGAACTGCTCAACCCGGCCCGCTCCACCGCACACCATCCGCTGTTCCAGGTTTCCTTTGTGCTGCAGAACAATCCGGTGCCCAATCTGGAATTGCCCGGGCTCAGCATCGCGGCCATGCCGGTGTCGACCGGCACCGCCAAGTTCGACCTGTCGGTCCACCTGTTCGATATCCCTGCCGCCGGCAGCCCGTCGCAACCGTTGCCCGGTCTGATCGAGTATGCCACCGACTTGTTCGACCGCCCCACCGTCGAGGCGTTCGCGGCCTACTACCTGCACATCCTGGACTCGGTAACCGCCGACGCCGGCCGGGGTATCGATTCGATCGAGATCACCACGTCCACCCAGCGCGAGCTGCTGCTGGCCGCGCACACCGACACCCGGGTCCCCGAGACGACCATCCCGGAAGTGTTCGCCGCCCAGGTGGCGCGCACGCCGAATGCCCCAGCGATACAAGACGACCGGCGCAAGCTGACCTATGCCGAGTTGAACGCTCGAGTGCAGCTATTGGCCGCCCGGTTGCGCAACCATGGGGCGCGCCCGGAAACCATCGTCGCCGTCGCGCTGCCCCGCGGGGTCGAGCTGATCACCACGTTGCTGGCCATCAGCCACACCGGGGCGGCCTACCTGGCCCTCGATTCCAGCTACCCCAGCCAGCGCATCGCCCACATGCTCGCCGATGCCGGCCCGCAGCTGCTCATCACCGACGTGGCGACCGGGCCCAGTCTGCCCGAGACCACGATCCCGCGCCTCATCGTGGACCAGCCCGACGCCGACGATGCCCCGGACCGCGCCGAAATGCGGCCGCATCCCGACGATCTGGCCTACATCATCTACACCTCCGGATCCACCGGCACCCCCAAAGCCGTTGCCATCACCCACCGCAATGTGGTCCAGCTGGCCTCGGATCAGCGGTGGGGCGAGGCTCACGAACGCGTCCTGGTGCACTCGTCCATCGCGTTCGACGCATCCACCTACGAAGTGTGGATTCCACTGCTTCGCGGTGGCTGTCTGGTCATCGACACCAGCGCGAGTCGCGACGTCGGCGAATTGGCGCGGCTCGTCGCCGCGCACCGGGTAACCGGGCTATGTCTTACCCCGGCACTGCTCGACCAGCTGGCTGAGGAGTCCATCGCAACCTTGGCGTCACTTCGCCAGCTCTGCGTGGGTGGCGATGTGTTGTCGCCGGCCACCGTCGGCAGGCTGCGTGCCGCCCATCCCCGGCTGGAGGTGATGAACGGCTACGGCCCCACCGAAACCACCATGTGCGCAACAGCTTTCAGCTGCGATGGCGCCCACGATCCGACACCGATCGGCGGCCCGCTGGACAACGTGCGGGTCTACGTGCTCGATGCGGGCATGTGTCTGGTGCCCCCCGGGGTGCCGGGTGAGCTGTACATCGCCGGTGGCGGTGTGACGCGGGGGTACCGGGGCCAGCCCGGGATGACGGCGTCGCGGTTTGTGGCGTGCCCGTTCGGGGGCGCGGGCCGGCCAGCGGAGCGTATGTATCGCACCGGGGACGTGGTGCGCTGGAATGCCCGCGGCGACTTGGAATTCGTCGGCCGCGCCGACAGCCAGGTGAAGATTCGCGGGCATCGCGTCGAGTGCGCCGAGGTGGCCGCCGCGCTGTCGGACCACCCGGGTGTGACCCAGGCCGTGGTTATCGCCCGCGAAGACGGGCCGGGCGGCAAACACCTCGTCGGCTACGTCACCGGACCCGTCGACCCGACCGAGGTGCGGGCCCGGCTCAAAGACCGGCTGCCGTCCTACCTGGTGCCCGCCGCGGTACTGGTGCTCGAGGAGCTGCCGCTGACCGCCAACGGCAAGCTCGACACCCGCGCATTGCCGGCACCGCACTACACCGGCACCGCGGAATACCGCGCCCCGACCACCCCGGTGCAGGAGATCCTGGCCGGCCTCTACGCCCAGGTCCTCGGCGTCGAACGTGTCGGCATCGACACGTCGTTCTTCGACCTGGGCGGCGATTCGCTGCTGTCGATGCGCCTGGTCGCCGCCGTCAACAAGGCGCTGGGCACCGACGTCAAGGTGCGTGTCTTGTTCGAAGCCCCCACGATCGAGGGCCTGAGCCGGCGGCTGGACGGATCCGACAGCTCGGCCGAGGTCATGCCCGTCGAGACACTCAAGGACGGGGTCGGGGTGCCGCTGTTCTGTCTGCCGCCCGGCGGCGGGCTGAGCTGGCCGTATCGCGGTCTGAGCGAATATCTGGATTGCCCGGTGATCGGTCTGCAGCAAGACCCCGACGCTGGCCAATCGATCCGCGAGCTGGCCAAGTACTACGCCCAGACCATTCAGACGCTGCACCCCGATGGCCCCTACCGCCTGCTCGGCTGGTCTTTCGGCGGCGGTGTCGCGCATCAGGTCGCCGTGGAGCTGCGCCGGCAGGGATGTGTGGTGGAACGCCTCATCGTGCTGGACCCAACCGCGATCGACGCGCCGGTCTTGGAACCGCTGACCGAGAGCGACGTGCTGGAAATGGCGCAACGGCAGTACGGGTCAGAGTTCACCCTGCCGTCGCGCCAGCTCGTGCAGACCATCATCAGCAACGTCAACACGAACGCGGTGCTGCAGTCCCAACACGTGCCCGAAGTCTTCGACGGCGACATGATCATCTTCTCGGCACGGCCCGGCGACACCGGCGTGTCGCTGCAGAAGCGTTGGCGCCCATACGTTTCCGGGAACATCGCCGAATATCCTGTCGACTGCACACACGAGCGGATGCTGACCCCGGCAGCCCTGAGATCGTTCGGCGACCAGATCGCGGCCGCACTCCAGCCCAAAAAGGTGCATCGGGGCCCCGCCACGTGAAAAGCTGCACGGCATGGCAGTAGCTATCGCCCGACCCAAGATCGAAGGAAACATCGCCGTCGGCGAAAACCGTCAGATCGGTTTCGCCGAATTCGGCGCCCCGCAGGGGCGTGCGGTCTTCTGGCTGCACGGCACCCCGGGCGCCCGCCGGCAGATCCCCACCGAGGCCCGCGTCTACGCCGATCACCACAACATTCGCCTGATCGGCGTCGACCGCCCCGGCATCGGCTCCTCGACGCCCTATCAGTACGAGGCCATCTCGGCGTTCGCCGACGACCTGCGGACCATCGCGGACACGCTCGGGATCGACAAGTTGGCGGTCGTCGGCCTGTCCGGTGGCGGTCCCTACACCCTCGCGTGCGCCGCCGGCCTGCCTGACCGGGTGGTGGCTGCCGGCGTCCTGGGCGGGGTGGCACCGACGTGCGGTCCGGACGCGATCAGCGGCGGCCTGATGAACCTCGGCTCGGCCGTAGCGCCCCTGCTCAAGCTGGGCGGAGCCCCGCTGCGGGTCGGCGCCAGCCTGCTGATCCGGGCGGCCCGCCCGGTCGCCTCCCCGGCGCTCGACGTCTATGCCATGCTCTCGCCCCAAGCCGACCGGCATCTGCTGGCCCGCCCCGAGTTCAAGGCGATGTTTCTCGACGACTTGCTCAACGGCAGCCGCAAGCAGCTGGCCGCCCCGTTCGCCGACGTCATCGTCTTCGCCCGGGACTGGGGATTCCGGCTGGACGAAGTGAAAGTCCCGATCCGCTGGTGGCACGGCGACCACGACCACATCATCCCGTTCTCGCACGGCGAGCACGTGGTGTCGCGACTGCCCGACGCCGAGCTGTTCCACCTGCCCGGAGAAAGTCACCTGGCCGGGCTGGGCCGCGGTGAGGAGATCCTGGAAACGCTGATGAAAATCTGGGACGAGCAAGGCTGACCCATGACCGCCCCGGCCCGGGCCCCCAAGCTGCCCCTCTACTACACCGACATTCCGCGCGCGGTGGTCGAGTACGGGCAGCTGATGACCGTGCTGCCGCTGCGCCGGACGCTGCCGGTCGGTGACGGCCATCCGGTGCTGGTGTTACCCGGCTTGTTGGCCGGCGACGGCTCGACCTGGACGCTGCGGCGGCTGCTGCGCCGCCTCGGATACCGGACCCACGGCTGGGGGCTGGGCCGCAATATCGGCCCGACGGCCAAAGCCGTGGCCGGGATGGCCGAACGTCTCGATGAGCTGCACACCCGATACGACGCACCGGTCAGCCTTATCGGCTGGAGCCTGGGCGGCATCTTCGCCCGGGCCCTGGCCCGCCGTGATCCGTCGGCAGTGCGTCAGGTGATCACCCTGGGCAGCCCGTTTCGCCTGGAGGACGAACGCCACACCCACGCGGGCCCCAGCTTCAAGCGCTACGCACATCTGCACGTCGAAGCACCCGTGTTGCCGGTGGACCTGGAGGCCGAGCCGCTGGGGGTGCCCGCTACCTCGATCTACTCGCCCTACGATGGCATGGTCGCCTGGCAGGCCTGCCTGAACCTGCCGTCTGAGCAAGCGGAGAACATCGCGGTGCTCAGCAGTCACATCGGCTACGGGCACCATCCGGCCGCCGTGTGGGCCATCGCCGACCGGCTGGCGCAGCCGCTGGGCAGCTGGGCTCCGTTCCGGCCGCCGGCGGTGCTGCGGCCGCTGTTCCCCCGGCCGGCTCTGAAAATGGCTTAGGTAGCCTCGCTGACGTGCTGCTGGCCTCGCTGAACCCGTCACTCGTCAACGCCCACGACATTCCCGATGCGGTGCGCATCGACGGCGCCGTGCTGAGCCGCAGCGACCTGCTCGGTGCCGCCACCTCGGTCGCCGAACGGGTAGCCGGGGCCCAGCGCGTCGCGGTGCTGGCCACGCCGAGCGTCTCGACGGTGCTGGCCATCACCGGCTGCCTGATCGCCGGCGTGCCCGTAGTCCCGGTACCCGCCGATGTCGGAGTGGCCGAACGCCGGCACATGCTCACCGACTCCGGCGCCCGGGCCTGGCTGGGGCCAATGCCCGACGAGCCGGGAGGGCTGCCGCACATCCCGGTTCGTTTGCACGCGCGGTCCTGGCACCGCTACGCCGAGCCGTCACCGGATGCGGTCGCGATGGTGGTCTACACCTCGGGCACCACCGGTCCACCCAAGGGCGTCCAAGTGAGCCGGCGCGCGATCGCCGCCGATCTCGACGCACTGGCCGAAGCCTGGCAGTGGACGGCCGATGACGTGCTGGTGCACGGCTTGCCGCTGTATCACGTCCACGGTCTGGTGCTGGGTCTGCTCGGCTCGCTGCGGGTGGGAAATCGCCTGGTGCACACCGGAAAACCGACACCCGCCGGTTACGCAGGAGCGCAGGGCACGTTGTACTTCGGGGTGCCGACGGTGTGGTCGCGAGTGGTGGCCGATCAAGCCGCTGCCGAGGCGCTGCGCTCGGCACGGCTGCTCGTTTCGGGCAGTGCGGCCCTGCCGGTTCCGGTGTTCGATCGACTCGAGCAGCTCACCGGTCATCGGCCCATCGAGCGCTATGGCGCCTCGGAATGCCTGATCGCCACATCGACGCGGGCGGACGGCGAACGCCGCCCGGGCTGGGTGGGATTGCCGCTGACCGGCGTGCAGACCCGGTTGGTCGACGAGGAGGGCCGCCCGGTCCCGCATGACGGGGAAACCGTTGGCAGACTGCAGGTTCGCGGCGCCACGTTGTTCGACGGCTACCTGAATCGGCCGGAAGCCACCGCCGAGGTATTCGACGCCGACGGCTGGTATCGCACCGGTGATGTGGCGGTCGTCGACGGTGGCGGCATGCACCGCATCGTGGGTCGCGAGTCCGTCGACTTGATCAAGTCAGGCGGATATCGCATCGGTGCGGGCGAAATCGAGACAGCGCTGCTCGGCCACCCCGACGTGCAGGAGGCGGCGGTAGTCGGAGTGCCCGACGATGACCTGGGCCAGCGAATCGTTGCCTACGTAGTCGGGTCGGCCAGCCCGGATGATCTGATTCAATATGTGGCACAACAGCTTTCGGTGCACAAGCGGCCGCGCGAGGTGCGCATCGTGAGTGACTTGCCGCGCAACGCGCTGGGCAAGGTGCTCAAGAAGCAGTTGCTGTCGGAGGCCTGAGGGAAAATCTGACAGAAAAGAGGTCGCGAGCGCGTGCAGCGACGACGCGCTCGCGACCTGAAGGTGGCCGTATCACGGAACCAGAGCCCAGAAGGGGTGGGTGACGGACCAAACCGGGTGTGTCAGGTCATCGGTGTAGTGATAGATCGGGTGATCGGCGGGCGGGACCGGGCGCATCGGGGCGCCGGCCGCATGCATGGCTCCAGCTCCCGGACCGGCGGCCGGACCCGCAAAAGGCTGTCCCGGGGCGGCGGACGCTACCGCGGGGCCGGCCAGCATTCCGGCGAGCGAGATACCAGCGGCGCACAGAACGCCCGCCGACAAGGTGCGAATCTTAGGCATTTCGAACTCCCTTCGAGTCAGTGCAGGTGCGCTCGGCAGCGGAGACGGTGGTGTCGACGCCCTCACCAATTTGTCATATGTAGTTGACAATTTGAAGGTAAGCCGCGGCCGGCATAGCGTCAACTATGGTTGACTATTTCGCTGGAAACGCACAGGCTGTTCGCAGCATCTTCCCTGGATGGGGCCACAGCAGGGCCGGATATCGTGTTCTGTCGTGACAGGTGTTGACACGATTAGCCCTGGCGCGCCGGTCACACCGATGAAGCGGGTGGCAATGGCCTGCCTGGTTGGCTCGACCATCGAGTTCTACGACTTCCTCATCTACGGCACTGCCGCAGCGCTGGTGTTTCCCACCGTGTTCTTCCCGCACCTGAGTCCGACGGTGGCCACGGTGGCCGCGATGGGAACATTTGCCGCCGCGTTTCTGTCCCGGCCGCTGGGCGCGGCCGTGTTCGGGTACTTCGGAGATCGCCTGGGCCGCAAGAAGATTCTGGTCGTCACGCTGCTGATCATGGCCACGGCCACCGCGATGGTCGGCCTGGTGCCCAGTGCGGCGAGCATCGGGTCGGCGGCCCCGCTGATTCTGACCATCCTGCGGCTCCTGCAGGGATTTGCCCTGGGTGGGCAGTGGGCCGGATCGGCGTTGTTGAGCGCGGAGTCCGCGCCCGCGGCCAAGCGCGGCCTGTTCGGAATGTTCACCCTGCTCGGTGGGGGCGTCGCGCTGATCTTGACCAGCCTGACCTTCCTGACCGTGAACTACACCATCGGCGAACACAGCCCCGCGTTCATGCAGTGGGGATGGCGAATTCCGTTCTTGATCAGCACCGTGCTGATCTTCATCGCGCTGTATGTGCGACTCAACATCGACGAGACGCCGGTGTTCGCCGAAGCGGACCACACCGCCAAGGTGCCGGTGACTCAAGTGTTCGTCCGGCAGCGGCGTGAGATCGTGCTGGCTGCCGGTAGCTCGGTGACCTGCTTCAGTTTCGTTTATCTGGCAAGCACCTACCTCATGACGTACGCCCACACGCACCTGGGTTATTCGCGGACGTTGATCCTGTTCGACGGTGTGCTGGCCGGGCTGGTGTGCGTGGTGTTCGGCGCGGTGGCGGCCGGCCTCAGCGATCAAGTGGGCCGCCGTCGCATCATGCTGATCGCCTGGACGGCGGCCTTGCCGTGGGCGCTGGTGGTCATGCCGCTGATCGATTCGCGCAGTCCCGCGCTGTTCGCGTTGGCTATCGTCGGCATCTACGCCATCGCCTCGTTCGGCTACGGCCCGACGCCGGCGTATATGCCCGAACTTTTCGCGACTCGCTACCGCTACACCGGCACCGCGCTCGCGGTGAATCTGGCCGGTATCGTCGGCGGCGCCATCCCCCCGTTGCTGGCCGGCACGCTCGTGGCAAGCTACGGCAGCTGGGCGATCGGCGTCATGCTGGCCGCCTTCGTAGTGACCAGTCTGGTATGCACCTACCTGCTGCCCGAAACGGCCGGAAGAGAGCTTGCCGCAAGCTAATTGGCGTGCAGGTCGGCGTTGAGCTCGATGCCCTGACCGTCGCGGGGCACCACCTCGACCGTGCCGGTCACGGAGTTGCGGCGAAACAGCACGTTGCTTTGACCGGACAGATCGCGCGCCTTGACCGAAGCGCCGTCGGGCATGGCGACCTTGGTGCCGGCGGTGACATAAAGCCCGGCCTCCACGACGCAGTCGTCTCCCAGCGAGATGCCCAGCCCGGCGTTGGCGCCCAGCAGACACCGCTTGCCGATCGAAATGATCTCGGTCCCACCGCCGGACAACGTGCCCATGATCGAGGCTCCGCCGCCGATGTCGGAGCCGTCGCCCACCACCACGCCCGCCGAGATGCGGCCCTCTACCATCGATGCACCCAGCGTGCCGGCGTTGTAGTTGACGAAGCCCTCGTGCATCACGGTGGTGCCCGGTGCCAGGTAGGCACCGAGGCGCACCCGGTCCGCATCGGCGATGCGCACTCCGGAGGGCAGGACGTAGTCGACCATGCGCGGGAATTTGTCGACGCCGTACACCGTCACCGTTCCGTGGCGGCGCAACCGGGCCCGGACGGCTTCGAAGCCGTCGATCGCACATGGTCCGCGGTTAGTCCACACCGTGTTGGTCAATACTGCGAACAAGCCGCCGGCGTTCAGCCCGTGTGGCGCCACCAACCGGTGTGACAGCAGATGTAACCGCAGGTAGGCGTCGTATGCGTCGGCGGCGACATCGTCTAGTGAGCCGATCACAGTGCGCACCGCGATGGTCTCGGTATTGCGGTCGTCGTCGCGGCCGACCAGCGGGGCCAGCTCGGCGGGAACGTCGGACAACGCCAGCCGGGAGGTGGCGCTGGTGCCCGATTCGGTCAGTTCCGGTGCGGGGAACCAGGTGTCGAGGACCGATCCGTCCGAAGCCAGCGTCGCCAGTCCAATGCCTGCAGCTCCAGTCACGGTCGACAAGGTTACTTCGGCCGTTCGGCACCTAGTTAGGCTGGCCCTGTGCTGGACTTGTGCGGGGATCCCGTGGCGTTGACCGCGGCGCTGGTCGATATTCCCAGCGAGTCGCGGAACGAGGAGCGCATCGCCGACGAGGTGGAAGCCGCCCTGCGCGCGCAGACCTGCGGCTTCGAGATCGTGCGCAACGGCAACGCGGTGCTCGCGCGCACCGCGCTGGGGCGGCCGTCGCGGGTGCTCCTGGCCGGCCACCTAGACACCGTGCCGGTGGCCGGCAATCTGCCCAGCCGGCTGGCTGATGGAGAGCTGCACGGCTGTGGCACCGCGGACATGAAGTCCGGCGATGCCGTCTTCCTGCATCTGGCCGCCACCGTGGCCGAACCTGCACACGACCTGACGCTGGTGTTCTACGACTGCGAGGAAATCGAGTCGGCCGCAAACGGTTTGGGCCGTCTTGAGCGCGAGCTGCCGGACTGGCTTTCGGCCGACGTGGCGATTTTGGGTGAGCCCACCGACGGCTGGATCGAGGCCGGCTGTCAGGGCACGTTGCGGGTGGTCGTCAGTGCGACCGGTACTCGTGCGCATTCGGCGCGTTCCTGGCTGGGGGACAACGCGATTCACAAACTGGGCGCGGTACTGGACAGGCTGGCCGGGTATCAGGCGCGCTGCGTCGACATCGACGGATGCACCTACCGTGAGGGCCTGTCGGCTGTCCGGGTCGACGGCGGTGTGGCCGGCAACGTGATTCCCGACGCGGCTTCGGTCACGGTCAACTACCGCTTTGCCCCCGATCGCTCCGCGGCGCAGGCCCTGCAGCACGTCCAGGAGGTTTTCGACGGACTCGACGTGCGGATCGAGCAGACCGACGCCGCGGCGGGCGCGCTGCCCGGACTGTCCGAGCCCGCCGCCAAGGCCTTGGTCAAGGCCGCCGGTGAGCAGGTCCGGGCGAAGTACGGCTGGACCGACGTGTCACGCTTTGCGGCCCTTGGCATTCCGGCGGTCAACTACGGCCCGGGTGATCCGAACTTGGCGCACCGGCGCGACGAGCGGGTGCCAGTGGGTCAGATCACTGCTGCGGTGGGGACGTTGCGTCGCTATCTGGAAGGCTGATTTGCCGCTGTTTTCAACGCCTTTGGGCGTTATGGCGCTGTATAGCAAACAGTTCAATTGACTAGTTGGCGTCCGAAACTTCCTGTATTTTGTTTGCCAGATAGGCGCGCGAATTTGGTCGCTGAAGACGAGTTGGGGAGTGTTTGGCATGTCGTTTGTAGCGGTGGTACCTGACTTGCTGGCGTCTGCGGCTACCGAGGCGGCCCGCTTCGGATCCGCGTTGAGTGGGGCCACCGCGGCGGCGGCGGGCCCGACGGCGACGGTACTGGCCGCAGCAGAGGATGAAGTGTCCGCGGCTATTTCAGCGCTATTTTCCCTACACGGCAAGGAATTTCAGCAGATCAGCGCTCAGGCGGCGGCTTTCCACGATGAGTTTGTGCAGGCTTTGACGGCTAGCGAAGTGGCGTATGCGTCCGCCGAAGCGGTCAACGCATCGCCACTGCAAGTGCTGCTTGACGTCATCAACGCGCCCATCCTGCAAGCCACGGGGCGCCCGTTGATTGGCAACGGCGCCAATGGCGCCGACGGTACCGGGTCAAATGGCTCGCCAGGCGGGTGGTTGCTGGGTAACGGCGGCGCCGGAGGGGCGGGCGGAGCTGGGCAAACAGGTGGCC
>NZ_LQPW01000010.1 GCF_002116635.1 Mycobacterium szulgai
GGACTGGCCAAACAGCTGATGGATTGGCTACATCCCGACGGCAACTACACCGACGAGGACCGCGCCCGCAAACGCGGGCTTACCCTGGGCAAGCAGGAACACGACGGCATGTCGCGCCTGAGCGGCTATGTGGATCCCGAGCTGCGGGCCACCCTGGAAGCCGTCGAAGCCAAACTGGCCGCACCGGGGATGTGTAACCGCGACGACGAAGCCCCGGTGGTCGATGACCAGCCCTCCGCAGAAGCGGCGCGCCGCGACCTGCGCTCCAAACCCCAGCGATTCCACGACGGCCTGCTGGCCGGGCTACGGGCGCTGTTGATGTCCGGAGAGTTGGGTCAGCACAACGGCTTACCGGCCTCGATCATCGTCACCACCACACTCCAGGAACTACAAGCCGCGGCCGGGCGCGGCCTTACCGGCGGCGGCACCATCCTGCCCATGTCCGACGTCATCCGTTTGGGCCGCCAGGCCAACCATTACTTGGCGATCTTCGACGAGGGCAAGCCCCTGACGCTGTATCACACGAAGCGTCTGGCCTCGCCGGCGCAGCGGATTGTGTTGTACGCCAAGGACCGCGGCTGTTCGGCACCGGGCTGCGACATGCCCGGGTACAACTGCGAAGTGCACCACTGCACCCCCTATGCCCAGTGCCGCAGCACCGACATCGACCAGCTCACCTTCGCCTGCGGCGGACATCACCCGCTGGCCGAAAAGGGCTGGGCCACTAGGAAAAACGCCCGAGGCGACACCGAATGGATCCCGCCGCCCCACCTCGACCACGGCCAGCCCAGGACCAATACCTTCCACCACCCGGAGAAACTCTTGGTGGAAGAAGACGACGCGGCCCCGTAAGGAAGCCCGCGCGCGGCATTGCGGCGTTAACTTGCTCCGCGCGCAGCACGCAATGCCGCTCGCGCGACCGTCACGGGGTGGTTGAGGAGAGCGGCGATCCGACCGGCCCGGCTGTTTGGGGTCGCGAGCGACGCCGAGGAGCATCAACAACGCGAGGCGGTCGAAGTAGGCGCGCTCACAGACGAGATCGGGGCCGTCGAACTCGAAGATCGCTACCACCGGCAGATCGACCCAAGGGCCAGTCGGGGCCAGGCCGCGATACGGTCCCCGGTGAGTACCCTGCACGCGAGATTCCAAAATCACCCCTGTTGCCGTGGTGACATAGCGATTCCGGCTTGATGTCGATGAAGCGCATGTCCGGAAAAGCGGTGAAGAGTTCTCGGTATGCAGCGGCGACGGCATTCGGCCCATCGGCGACTTCGCCGGGCAACTCCGTTCGGGCGGAACCGGATTTGAATGTCGCAAGCGTGGCCGCGACGTCGTGCTTGTTCTCTGCTTCGAAATGCGCGAGGACGGTAGTTTCGCTTAACTGCCGAAGTTCCGCGTCAACGCTTGCTGTCCCGGTCATTTTGCTCCCCTTACTCTCGGGACGAGCGCGCCGCGGATCGTCGCCGAAGTGAGTGCAAATGACGGTGTCAAGAAAGCCCGCGCGCGACTCGGGCTGCGAGTAACCTCACAGCCACCTCGAGGAGGCGCCAGTGTCGTACGTCGTGGCAACACCCGATTTCCTGAGGACCGCTGCCCAGAGTGTGGCCGCGATGGGGTCGGCGGTCAGCGCGGCCAACGCGGCAGCGGCTAGCTCCACCACATCCTTGCTGACCGCGGCTGCCGACGAGGTGTCGACGGGCATTGCGGCCTTATTCAGCGCCCACGGCTCGGCATACCAGTCGATCAGCGCGCAAGCGGCGGACTTCCACGAGCGGTTCGTGCAGACGTTGGCGGCGACGGCGAACGCGTATCGCAGCGCCGAGCTCGCCAACGCGACCACCACGGCCGCCGCGGGCACTCGGATCACGATCCCCGGCGCGGGACCGCTTTACCAACCGAATTTCCTCACTCGGCTCCCCTACCTCGGACAGAAATTCCTTGAAGGCGGCGTCGCGGGACCGAGCACGGTGTCGATCCTGCAGGGCTATGACTTACTCAACCACGCCATCGGCCAGAACTGGTTCCCCAACACCATCGCCCAGGTGGTCAACTACCCGGCCAGCATTGGCATCTTCAGCGGAAGCCTGGCCGCTCCCGGCGCCAATGACGCCATCGCCATGGGACAGCGCGCACTCAACGACCAGATCACGAACGCCGTTGTCAACGGCAACGGATCGCCGGTGCATATCGCCGGGCTATCGCAGGGAACCATCGTCGTCAACCGCGAGTTGGCTTACCTGGCAACGGCCCCGGACGCGCCGCCCGCCCATGCGCTGCAGTTCGCCATGTTCTCCAGCCCGGAGCTCGGCTTGGCGCATATCTATCTGCCGAAAGGGGCGACGGTGCCTCTGATCGACTACACGGTGCAGCCCCTAGCGCACACCCAGTACGACGTCAGCGTGGTGTTCGGCCAGTACGACTTCTGGGGCAATCCGCCCGACCGGCCCTGGAATCTGTTGGCGGTGGCGAACTCACTGTTCGGGGCGGCCTACTACCACGACCCGGTCGCACTGTTATCACCGTCGGACATGGTGCAGCTGTCCAGTGTCACCGATCCTCTGGGAGGCACGATCACCACCTACATGCTCCCCTCAGCCACTCTGCCGATGTTGTTGCCGCTCAAGCAGATCGGTGTCGCGGCGCCGATCGTCGATCATCTCAACTCGGTATTGCAGCCGATGGTCAACGCCGGCTACTCGTCTCTGACACCTGACGCTGGGCCGTATTTTTCCGGAGGTTCATTGATCGGTTTGCCTAGCTGGTGGCAAAGCCTCGTGCCGGCTGTACAGTGGCCTGCGGAAATCTGATCAACCGGCAAAGGGGGCCGCAGGTGCCAACGCCGAATGAGCCGGACAGCTACCCGCAACGGCCGGCCGGTCCCCCGCCGCCGGCCGACATCGGTCGGCTGCTGCTTCGCTGCCATGACCGCCCGGGCATCATCGCCGCGGTGAGCACCTTCCTGAAGCAGGCCGGGGCCAACATCATCTCGCTGGACCAGCACTCCACCGCGCCGGAGGACGGAACCTTCTTGCAGCGCGCGATCTTTCATTTGCCCGGCCTGACGGCCGCGATCGACGGTCTGGAGCGCGAGTTCGCCGCCACCGTCGCCGACAAGTTCAGCATCGACTACCGGTTTACCGAAGCGGCCAAGCCCAAGCGGGTCGCCATCATGGCGTCGCGCGACGACCACTGCCTACTGGATCTGTTGTGGCGCAACCGTCGCGGCGAATTGCAGATGTCTGTGGCCATGGTGATCGCCAACCACCCTGACCTGGCCGAGCACGTGCGCCCGTTCGGTGTGCCGTTCATCCACATCCCCGCCACCCGCGACACCCGCGCCGAGGCCGAACAGCGTCAGCTCCAGTTACTCAGCGGCAATGTGGATTTGGTGGTGCTGGCCCGCTACATGCAGATACTCACACCGGAGTTCCTCAACGCCGTCGGCTGCCCGCTGATCAACATTCATCACTCGTTCTTACCCGCCTTCATCGGCGCATCCCCGTACAAGCGGGCCCGCGAGCGAGGCGTCAAACTTGTTGGCGCGACGGCACATTACGTCACCGAGGTGCTCGACGAGGGCCCGATCATCGAACAGGATGTGGTGCGGGTCAACCACACCCACACCGTTGACGACCTGGTGCGGGTCGGCGCCGATGTCGAGCGCGCGGTGCTGTCGCGCGCCGTGCTCTGGCACTGCCAGGACCGGGTTATCTTGCACGACAACCAAACCATCGTCTTCTAAAGGCGCATTCCGCGACGCCAAGGATGTCCCAAGGTTGCGCCAAGGGGCGTCTCGCAATCTTTGTGCAACGGCAACCGCCGCCCCCCAACAACGCAACCACGCGGAAAGCAAGAGGTACTAATGCACACCATCCGTATCCGTGCCTTGGCCGGGATGTCATTGCTGGCCTCGGCAATAGGTCTGGCGGCCCTTGGCGCCTCCGTCGGCACCGCCGACGCGGCACCGACCCACCAGGCTTACGGCACGTACACCTGCTACGACTACGCGACGCAAACGTTCTACCAGTGCTTTGACCCGAACTAAGTTCGTAGCGACTCGAACGGGCCTGGTCCGCTGAGGACTAGGCCCGTTTTTTCGCGATCTGCTCCCGTAGCCGCCGGTTAACCGGTTCGGGCAGCAGCTCGGATACATCACCGCCCAGCAACGCGACCTCTTTGGCCAGCGACGACGACACGAACGAATAGCGCGGCGCCGTCGCGACGAAGAAGGTGTCGACTCCGGCGACGTGCTTATTCATCTGCGCCATCTGCAGCTCGTATTCGAAATCGGTGCCGGTGCGCAGACCCTTGACGATGGCATTCATCCCGCAGGACCGGACGAAGTCAACCACCAGGCCCTGCCCGGACTCCACTCGCAGGTTGGGCAAGTGCGTCGTCGACTCGTTGATCATCGCGATGCGCTCGTCCAGGTCGAACATCCCCTTCTTGGCGGGATTCGTCAGGATCGCGACCACCACCTCGTCGAACTGTGCCGCCGCACGTTCGAAAACGTCGATGTGGCCCAACGTGACGGGGTCGAATGATCCTGGGCATACCGCGCCGCTCATAGCGATTGACCGTAGCAGGGGGTCAGCCCAGTTCGGCCAGCTCCAAACGGGTGTCGCCGTAGACGCGAGATGGCCACAGTTCCCAACCCTGCGGCCACGTCAACGGTGGGCTGTTCGCCGCCCGCTCTACCACCGCGACGGTTCCGGGGCCGGCCCAGCCGTGGGCGACCAGTGCGGCCAGGACTGCGTCGATCTCAGCGGTGCTCACGTCATAGGGCGGATCGGCCAGCACCAGATCCACCGGAGTTGGCGTCCCGGCGGCCAGGACGGTCGCCACCGCGCCGCGGCGCAGCGTCGCACCGGGCAGACCCACCGCATCGATGTTGCGCGCGATGACGGCAGCGGTGCGCTGGCCGGACTCCACGAACAACGCCGACGCCGCCCCGCGCGACAGCGCCTCCAGCCCGAGCGCGCCCGAACCGGCATAAAGGTCCAGCACCGCCAGGCCGGTCAGATCACGGCGCGCGGCAAGGACATTGAACAGCGCTTCGCGCACCCGGTCGGTGGTCGGCCTGGTCCCCCGCGGCGGGACGACGATGCGCCGGCCTCCGGCGACGCCGCCGACAATCCTGGTCAGCTCAGCACCACCAGCAGGTCGCCGCCTTCCACTGCAGCGGTACTGGAAACCGCCACCCGCGCCACGGTGCCGTCGCCGGGTGCGGTGACCGGCGCCTCCATCTTCATCGCCTCGATGGTGGCGATGGTCTGTCCGGCGCTCACCTCCTCGCCCTCGGACACGCTGACGGTGACGACGCCGGCGAACGGCGCGGCGATGTGGCCGGGGTTGCCGCGGTCGGCCTTCTCTGCGGTCGGAACGACGCTGGCGATGCTGCGGTCGCGCACCAGCACCGGTCGCAGCTGGCCGTTGATGATGCACATCACCGTGCGCATGGCTCGCTCATCCGGCTCGGAGATGGCTTCCAGCCCGATCAACAGCTCCACGCCGCGCTCCAGCTTCACCCGGTGCTCTTCGCCTTGACGCAGACCGTAGAAGAACTGGTTGGCCGACAACTGTGACGTGTCGCCGTAGGTTTCCCGGTGTTCACCGAATTCCTTTGTGGGACCGGGAAATAGCAACCGGTTCAGGGTGGCCTGACGTTTCGGCCCCGGTGCGGCCAACGCCGCCTTGTCGTCCTCGGTCAGCTCGGGCGCAGGCCGAGCCGGTGGCCGCCCGGCCAGCGCCGCGCTGCGCAGCGGCTCGGGCCACCCGCCGGGCGGGTCGCCCAACTCGCCCTGCAGGAAGCCCAGCACCGAGTCCGGGATGTCGAATCGTGCTGGTTCGGAAGCGAATTCGTCGGCGCTCAGCCCCGAACCGACCAGCGCCAGGGCGAGGTCACCGACCACCTTCGACGAGGGCGTGACCTTGATCAGCCGGCCCAATACCCGGTCGGCGCCCGCATACGCCTCTTCGATCTCCTCGAACCGGTCGCCCAGCCCCAGCGCGATCGCCTGCTGGCGCAGGTTGGACAACTGCCCCCCGGGAATCTCGTGGTGGTAGACCCGTCCCGTCGGGCCCGGCAAGCCAGACTCGAAGGGCGCGTATACCTTTCGCAACGCCTCCCAATACGGCTCAAGCGCGCACACCGACTCCAGCGACAGCCCACTGTCGTAGTCGGTGTGCGCGGCGGCGGCCACTATCGAACTCAGCGCGGGCTGGCTGGTGGTCCCCGCCATCGGGGCGGCGGCACCGTCGACCGCGTCGGCACCGGCCTGCCAGGCGGCCACATAGCTGGCCAGCTGACCGCCCGGAGTGTCATGGGTGTGCACATGCACCGGCAGGTCGAAGCGGCTGCGCAGCGCGCCGACCAGCGTGCGTGCGGCCGGAACCCGCAACAGCCCGGCCATGTCCTTGATCGCCAGCACGTGCGCGCCGGCGTCCGCGATCTGCTCGGCCAGTCGCAGGTAGTAGTCGAGGGTGTAGAGCCGCTCCGCCGGATCGGACAGGTCGCCGCTGTAGCACATCGCGACTTCGGCTATCGCAGAACCGGTTTCGCGCACCGCATCGATCGCCGGGCGCATCGAGTCCAGGTTGTTCAGCGCGTCGAAGATGCGGAAGATGTCGATTCCGGTGGCCGTCGCCTCTTCGATGAACGCTGAGGTGACCCTCACCGGATATGGCGTGTAGCCCACCGTGTTTCGCCCGCGAAGCAGCATCTGCAGGCAGATGTTGGGCATCCGTTCGCGCAGGGTGGCCAGCCGCTCCCAGGGATCCTCTTTGAGGAAACGCAGCGCCACATCGTACGTCGCGCCGCCCCAGCATTCGACCGAGAGCAGCTGGGACATCAGGCGTGCGACATACGGCGCCACCATCATCAACCCGCTGGTGCGCACCCGTGTCGCCAGCAGCGATTGGTGGGCGTCGCGGAATGTGGTGTCGGTGACGCCCACCGCCGGCGCCGCCCGCAGCCACCGCGCGAAGCCCTCCGGACCCAGCTCGACCAGCCGCTGCTTGGACCCGGCGGGCGGCGGGGCGTCCAAGTCGATGTCGGGCAGCTTGTCCTGCGGGTACACCGTCGACGGCCGGGTGCCGTGCGGTTTGTTGACGGTGACATCGGCCAGGTAGTTGAGGATCTTGGTGCCGCGGTCGGCCGAGGTTCGCGCGGTAAGCAGCTGCGGGCGCTCATCGATGAACGATGTGGTGATACGGCCGGCCTGGAAGTCGGGATCGTCCAGAACCGCTTGCAGGAAAGGGATATTCGTCGATACGCCGCGAATCCTGAACTCGGCCATCGCCCGGCGTGCCCGGTTCACCGCGGTCGAGAAGTCGCGGCCCCGGCAAGTCAGCTTGACCAGCATGGAATCGAAGTGCGCGCTGATCTCGGCGCCCAGCACAGTGCTGCCGTCCAGGCGGATACCGGCACCGCCGGGGGTGCGCAGGGCGCTGATCCGCCCCGTATCCGGCCGGAAGCCGTTGGCCGGATCCTCGGTGGTGATGCGGCACTGCAGCGCCGCGCCGTGTGGCCGGACCGCATCCTGCGTCAGGCCCAGGTCGGCCAGTGACTCCCCGGACGCGATGCGTAGCTGGCTGGAGACCAGGTCGACATCGGTGACCTCCTCGGTGACGGTGTGCTCCACCTGGATCCGGGGATTCATCTCGATGAAGACGTAGTCGCCGCTTTCGTCCAGCAGGAACTCGACCGTACCGGCGCAGCTGTAGCCGATGTGGCGGGCGAAGGCGACGGCGTCGGCGCAGATCTTGTCGCGCAATTCGGCCGGCAGGTTGGGCGCCGGCGCCAGTTCGATGACCTTCTGATGCCGTCGCTGCACGCTGCAGTCGCGCTCGTAGAGGTGGATCACGTTGCCGTGGGTGTCGGCCAGAATCTGCACCTCGATGTGGCGCGGATTGCGCACCGCCTGCTCGAGGTAGACCGTCGGATCCCCGAACGCCGACTCGGCTTCCCGGCTGGCGGCTTCGATCGCTTCCGGCAGCCCCGCACGGTCGTTGACGCGCCGCATGCCGCGTCCGCCGCCGCCGGCAACCGCCTTGACGAACAACGGGAACCCCATCCCATCGGCGTCGCGGTCGAGGACCGAAACCAACTCGTCCACCGAGGCCGACGGCGCTGACGACGTCAGCACGGGCAGGCCCGCTTCCCGGGCCGCGGCGATGGCGCGCGACTTATTTCCGGTCAGCTCAAGCACTTCGGCACTGGGCCCGACAAAGGTGATGCCCGCGCTCGCGCACGCCGCCGCCAAATCGGGGTTCTCCGACAGGAATCCGTAACCGGGGTAGACGGCGTCGGCCCCGGCCCGCCGCGCGGTGTCGACGATCTCGTCGACGGACAGGTAGGCGCGCACCGGGTGACCGAGTTCGCCGATCTGATAGGACTCGTCGGCCTTGGTCCGATGCAGCGAATTGCGGTCCTCGTGCGCGTAGACGGCCACGGTGCCGATGCCGAGTTCGTAAGCCGCACGGAAGGCCCGGATCGCGATCTCGCCGCGATTGGCCACCAGCACTTTGGAAATCACGTTGGTGGTCCCTCTCAGATGAGCGTCGACCAGTAGTTCCAAAACCGGACCATGATCATCAGGAACACCGCGGTGAACCACAGCGTGGTGATCGACCATCGCCAGCCGAAAAGCAGCCGCGCCACGCCGGCATTCCGGCGTGCCAGCACGGGACGAACCACGATGGACGCCGTCACCACCAGCAGCGTGATGGTGACGGCCCAGACCACCATGCAGTATGGGCACAAAGCGCCGATTCGATACAGGCTCTGAAAGATCAGCCAGTGCACGAACCCTGCACCAATCAGCAACCCGATCGTCAGCCCCGCCCAATACCACTGTGGCAGCGGCACTTTCGTCACCGCTAACACGCCCGTCACCACCACCACGGTGAAACCGGCGATGCCGACCACGGGGTTGGGGAAGCCCAGCAGCGACGCCTGCGGCGTCACCATCACCGAACCGCAGGACAAGATGGGGTTGACGTTGCAGGACGGCACATAAGACGAATTGAGGAGCAGCTCGATCTTCTCCACCGTCAGCGTCAACGAAGCGACCAGGCCGATCACGCCGGCAATCAGCAGCCACCACGCGCTGGGCGCGGGCACCGCGATGTCACGCGGCGCAGCCGGTGTCACACCGTCGGATGGCTCGGCGGGTTGAGCTGACACCACACTCGTCAGGATGCGTCGCCGGCTGCGAGGGCGTCAATGCCGGGCACATTGCCGACGACCTCTTTGACCTTGGCAACCAACGCGTCCGGCGTCGACCACTGATAGTCGCTGCCGTTGAACTTGATCGTCGGAGTTGCCCGGATGTTCTCAGCCCTGGCCAACCCGTCGACCATCGAGATGTACTTGCCACTGTTGATGCAGTCCGGCACCTTGCCTACCACGCCGGATTGACGTGCGATTTCAATCAGCTTCGCGTTGTCGGGGAAGCTCTTGCCGTCTTCTCTGGGCTGGATGTTGGGGTCGTACAGCGCCTCGTGGAAGCGACGGAATGCCTCCAGGGACTCGTCGGCTACGCAATAGGCCGCGGCGGCGGCCCGCGCCGAGTAGTTCTGGTTTTGCGGGCTGCTCAAGAACGCAATCATTGTGTAGTCGGCCGCAACGGCGCCGATGTCGACGAGTTTGGAAACGGTCGGCCCAAAGCTGCGCTCGAAATTGCCGCACGCCGGGCACAGGAAGTCCTCGTAGAACGAGAGCACCACTTTGGGGTTGCTGGTCCCGGGCTGGGTCACCAACTTGCCCGAGGTCACCCGGACCGCATGGCCCGGCCCGACCCCCGCACTTTGCTTCTTTTGGTGCGACGTGACGATATAGAAGACCAAGCCGACGGCGAACAGCACGATGATCGCCGTGCCACCGATCTGCAGCAGCCGGCCGAACTTGCCGTCGGGCGACTTCAGGTCGATCCGCGGGGGTTTCTTTTTGTCGGCCACAGGTTCGCTGATCCTCACATGTCTTCGGTCGGGCTGCTTGTTGCCAGGGCGCCTCTAGCGTACCGGCGGTTCCATCCCCAGCTCAGGCCCGGCTCAGGTGCGCACGCAGCGCCGAAATCAGCTCTTTCGTCCCGGCGGCGCAGCCGCCACCCAGCTGAAACAGATTAACGAAGCCATGCGCCAGCGAGCCCATGCTGCGCAGGTCCACCGGGGTACCCGCGGCTCGCAACGCCGCCGCGTAGTCCGCGCCCTCGTCGCGCAGCGGGTCGAAACCGGCGACCGCGATGAGTGCCGGCGCCAGTCCGGACAGCGACTGTGCCCGCGCCGGGGACACTCGGGGATCTGCCCGGTCGACTCCGGAACCCCGCAGGTATTGCGATTCAAACCAATCGATGTCGCGCTTGGTGAGCAGGAAGCCGCGCGCGAACAGGCTCAGTGACCGCGTCTTGGCGGTGTGGTCGGTGCGCGGGTAGATCAGCCACTGCAGCACCGGGGTGGGGCCACCGCCGTCGCGCGCCAGTTGAGCCACCACGGCGGCCAGGTTGCCGCCCGCGCTGTCGCCGCCGACGGCGACCTGTCCGGGGATGGCGCCGAGTTCTTCGGCGTGTTCGCAGGCCCAGTTGAACGCCGCGAAGGCGTCCTCGGCCGCGGCCGGAGCGGGATGCTCGGGAGCCAGCCGGTAGTCGACGGACAGCACGTGTACGCCCGCGTCCCGGCTGGTCAGCCGGCACACCGCGTCGTGGGTGTCCAGGTCGCCGATCGTGAAGCCACCGCCGTGGTAAAAGACCAGCAGCGGCGCCGGCGCGTCGCCGGGCGGCCGGTAGTGCCGGGCGCGCAGCTCACCGGCCGGCCCCGGCAGCGTTAACTCTTTCACCTCGACATGAATCTGCGGACCGGGCATGTCCAGCATGCTTTGCAACATCAACGACCGGGAGGCGGCCGGGTCGTCCTCGACAACCAGCCCGTCGATCCCGAAGGTCCGCTGCGCCGAGAGCATCAATTGCAGGGTTGGATCGAGTGTGTTGCCGTCGATGACCACCGAACGTCCGCCCGTGAGCAACCGCTTGGCACGTGCGGGAATCCACGGAATGACCTTGATCCCGACGCTGGTGGCGGTGTTCTGCATGCGCGTCGTCCACCGCAGCGATTCGTGGCTTACCCCCGGCTGCAGATCCGGCGAGCCTGGCAGACTCTTGGTCATGGGCTGCTCCCTAGAACAAAGCTCTGTGACGCTGAACGACGGCAACTCGATCCCCGCCGTGGGGCTCGGTGTCTTCAAGATCGAGCCGGCAGACACCGAACAGGCGGTGGGTGCCGCGCTGCGCGCCGGTTATCGGCATATCGACACCGCGGCGGCCTACCGCAATGAACGTGAGACCGGGCGCGCGATCGCCGATTCCGACGTGCCCCGCGACCAACTGTACGTGGTGACCAAGCTGGCCAATCCCGACCAGGGCTACGACAGCACGCTCAAGGCGTTCGACGCCAGCATGGAGCGTCTCGGGCTGGATTATCTCGACCTTTATCTGATTCATTGGCCCCAGCCGCTGCTCAACAAGTTCGTGGACACTTTCAAGGCATTTGCCCACCTCCGCGATCAGGGCCGAATCCGCTCTATTGGCGTCAGCAATTTCGAGCCCGAGCACCTCATGGTCCTGATCGATGCCACCGGCATCGTCCCCGCGGTCAACCAGATCGAGCTGCATCCGCAGCTGCCGCAGACCGAATTGCGCAAAGTGCATGCTCAAACTGGTATCGCGACCGAGGCATGGTCGCCCTTGGGCCGCGGAACGCTGCTGACTCATCCGACGGTGACGGCCGTCGCGGAAGGCTGTGGGCGGACACCGGCCCAGGTGTTGATTAGGTGGCATATACAACTGGGTAATATCGTGATCCCCAAGTCGGTGAACCCAATCCGGATTGCGAGCAACTTCGACGTGTTCGACTTCGAACTCAGCGCCAATGAAATGGCATCGATCTCGTCGCTCGATGACGGAACACGGCTTGGCCCCAATCCGAGAACGTTCACTTCAAACAGGTAGGTGAAATGATGTCGGGCGCCCCCAGCCCCTCGATCCCTTCGATCACGCTCAACGACGAGAACACGATGCCGGTACTTGGCCTCGGCGTCGCGGAATTGTCAGAGGAAGAGACCGAACGCGCGGTCTCGGCGGCACTGGAAATCGGTTGCCGGCTGATCGACACCGCCGCCGTCTACGGAAACGAAGCCGCCGTGGGGCGCGCTATCGCGGCCTCGGGCATTCCGCGCGCCGAGCTGTTCGTCACCACCAAGCTGGCAACCGCAGAGCATGGTTTCAGCGTCTCCCAGGAAGCCTGTAAGGCCAGCCTTGACCGGCTCGGCCTGGATTACGTGGACCTGTACCTGATCCACTGGCCGGCTCCGACCGTCGGCAAGTATGTGGACGCGTTCGGCGGGATGATCCAGTCGCGCGGCGAAGGACATGCCCGCTCGATCGGGGTGTCCAACTTCACCGAAGAGCATCTTGAGATGGTCATCGACCTCACGTTCGTCACGCCGGCGGTCAACCAGATCGAATTGCACCCGCTGCTCAACCAGGACGAGCTGCGCAAGGCAAATGCCCAGCACAACGTCGTCACGCAGTCCTACACCCCGCTGGCGCTCGGCCGGCTGATGGACAACCCGACGGTGACCTCGGTCGCCGGCGAATACGGGAAGACACCCGCACAGGTGCTGCTGCGCTGGAACCTGCAACTGGGCAACGCGGTCGTATTCCGATCCGCCAAGGCCGAACGCATCGCCAGCAACCTCGACGTGTTCGATTTCGAATTGGCCGCCGAGCACATGGACGCAATCAACGGCCTCAACGACGGCACCCGGATCCGCGAGGACCCGCTGACCTACGCCGGCTAGCGACTTCTCTCGGCGAGTGTGAACCGTCCGACGCCTCATCGGAACGTCGCGTCGTCAGATTCACTCTCACGTGGGTATTGCGGCTAGTCCTGGATAAAGGTCACCGTCTCGTCGAGCGGAGCCCGGCCCGTGCGGATGTACTCCACCGTCGCGTCCTCGTACCCGATCGACATGCCACAGAACAGCATCAGCTCCGCTGGGGGTGAAACGATGTCCTCGACCGTCTTGTGGACCTGTGACCACGCCATCTGTGGACAGCTATGTAGCCCCTCCGCACGCAGCAGCAGCATTACCGTTTGCAGATACATGCCGAGATCGGCCCACTGGGCCAAACCCAGGTCGCGGTCGACGTAGCAGAACAGGGCAGCGGGCGCGCCGAAACAATCCCAGTTGGCGATCGCGGCGCGCTGGCGCGCCTCCCAGTCCTCGCGCGCGATGCCGAGCGCACTGTAGCGCTCGTGGCCGAAGGCGGATCGGCGTTCGCGGTATGGCGACTTCATCGCGGGCGGGTACATCACGTATTCCCGCTCGTCCCAGAGGACGCCGGAGGCGACCCGGTCGACGGCGCGCTTTTTGAGTTCGGCCAGGGGCGCGCCGGTTACCACGTAGATGTTCCACGGTTGAAGATTGGAGCCCGACGGCGACCACGCCGCAGCGGACAGCACCCGCTCCAGCACCTGTCTGGGTACCGGTTGGCCGGTGAATCCGCGGACCGCCCGTCGGCTTGTGACCGCCTCGTAGACGTCCACCACTGTCCGCCTTCCGCTACGAATCCGTCCCCGACTGTCGCAGCCAGCCTATCCATCGGCGAGGTCGCGCGAACCCTTGCAAATGCGTAGTCAGGTGTGGACTAGCCACTCGGGCAGGTAGCCGCGGCCTGGCGCAGTACGTCGGTGGAAGCCTGGTCTACTGGTAGCGAGTAACCCCGCAGCACGGCGATGAACTGCATCGCGTACTGACAGGCGAACGCCGTGTTCGGCGGCATCCACTGCGCCGGCGGCAGGTCGCTCTTGTTCTGATTGGCCTGCCCCTGGACGGCCAGCAAATTGGCCGGATCATTGGCGAACCGCAGCCGCACCGGATCCGGCCAGCTGTAGGCGCCCATGTCCCATGCGTACGCGAGCGGGACGATGTGGTCGATCTGCACCGCTTCGCCGACCTTGGCGCCACGCTGGAAGGCGATGACGGCGTTGGTGTAGGGGTCGTGCAGCGTGCCGGTGGCCACCGCATTCGGGCAGCGCTTGGTGGCCACATAGGTCTTGTCGGTGAGATCCCGGTTGAGGATGTCGTCGCGGGTGTCGCAGCCGTTGTGTCCGAGCGGGGCGTCGTTGTCGTCGTCCCAGGCCTCGCCGAATGCCGCTCTGCGGTAGTCGTAGCGGTGGCTGCGCTGGGGCAGCACTGCGATTCCGGCGAGGACATCGGTGCCGGGTTGCACCGTCGGAATGTCGGCGCGCGCAGCGAACTCCTCGGCATGCCGGGCCGACGATCCCAGGGTTTGGTAGGCCACCACCAGCGCCAGCACCGCGGCCGCCGCCAGCCACAGCAACAGCCGGCGCGTCACGCCTTGTCCAGGTATTCGATGCGGTCGGTGTCGGTGAATCGTGCCGCCATCACTTCCAGCCCGGGATGCGGATTTCCGTCGTCGTAGGCGCGGGTACAGAAGTCGTGGGCGGCCTCGATGAACACCTGATGCTCGGCCAGCGACAGCAGCTTCAGGGTGACAGCCTTGCCGGACTGGTTGCGGCCCAGCACATCTCCCTCCTTGCGCTCCTTGAGATCCAGGTCGGCCAGGGCGAACCCGTCCAGGGTCCCAGCGACCGCACGCAGCCGGTCCGCCGCCGGCGATCCGGGCGACACCCAGCTGGCCAGCAGGCACAGGCTGGGATGCTCGCCGCGTCCGATGCGGCCACGCAGCTGATGCAATTGGCTGATACCGAACCGGTCGGCATCCATCACCAGCATGACCGTGGCGTTAGGGACGTCGACGCCCACCTCAATGACGGTGGTACACACCAGCACATCGACCTCGCCGGCCCGGAACGCCGCCATTGCGGCCTCTTTCTCGTCGGACGGCAACCGTCCGTGCATGAGCGCCAACCGCAGATCCGCCAGCTCGGCCGAGCGTAACCGGGTGAACAGACCTTCCGCGGTCGCCGACGGCCGGCGGCCGTCTTGGGAGTCTGCGTCGTCGGATTCGTCGATCCGGGGCGCCACCACGTAGGCCTGACGGCCGGCGGCGACCTCCTCGATGATGCGCCGCCAGGCACGCTCGAGCCAGGCGGGCTTGTCGGCGACGAAGATGACGTTGGTGGCGATCGGCTGGCGCCCGCGGGGAAGTTCGCGCAGGGTCGAGGTTTCCAAATCGCCGTAGACGGTGAGCGCGACGGTGCGCGGTATCGGCGTCGCGGTCATCACCAGCAAGTGCGGGGTGATGCCGGCAGGAGCCTTGGCGCGCAATTGATCTCGCTGCTCGACACCGAACCGGTGCTGCTCGTCGACCACCACCATGCCGAGGTTGTGGAAGTCGACGGCGTCCTGCAGCAGCGCATGGGTGCCGATGACGATGCCGGCCTGGCCGCTGACGATCTCGGCGCGAACCTGCTTCTTCTGCCCGGCTGTCATCGAACCGGTGAGCAACACAACCCGGGTTGCGTTATCGGCCCCGCCCAGCTGCCCACCCATCGCCAACGGCCCGAGGACATCGCGTATCGACCGCAAGTGTTGGGCGGCAAGCACTTCCGTCGGCGCCAAGAGCGCGCACTGGTATCCCGCGTCGACCATCTGCAGCATCGCCAGTACCGCGACGATCGTCTTGCCCGATCCCACTTCGCCCTGCAGCAGACGGTTGAGCGGGCGGGTCGCCGCGAGCTCAACGGACAACACGTCGAGCACCTCACGCTGGCCGTTCGTCAGCTCAAAGGGTAAGCGCCCCAACAACTCTGCGGCCAGACCGTCGGATCGCGGCGGTGCCGGCGGTCCCGACTCCGACAGCTCACCGTGTCGGCGGGCCACCAGCGCCCACTGCAGGCCGACGGCCTCGTCGAAGGTCAGGCGCCGGCGCGCCTGTGCACGCAAAGACTCGTCCTCGGCGAGGTGAATGGCGCGCAGGGCTTGGTCTTCGCTGATGAGACCGTGCTCTGCGAGTAACTCGGCGGGCAACGGATCATCCACCGGGTCAAGGACTTCCAGCACCTGCCGCACGCAGTTGAAGATGTCCCAGCTCTGCATCTTGGTGCTCGCTGGATAGATCGGGAAGAAACGACGCTCGAACGCCGACATCAATTCCTCGTTGCTGCTGGCCCGGGACGCATCGGCGATGACCTTCATCGACTTGGTGCCGTGGTGTTTGCCGTCCGGCGAGTCGAGGATGAGAAATGCCGGATGCGTGAGCTGCAGGGCCCCCTTGAAGTAACCCACTTCACCGGACAACATCACCTTGGTGCCCTTGGTGAGCCCCTTGCTGATGTAGTTCGCGTTGAAGAACGTAGCCGTCACCTTGTTGCGGCCAGAGCCGAGGGTGACGCGGAGAAACTTCTTCTTGGGATCTCTTCTCATCGGAAGCGTGGCCGCGTCGGCGATGGTGTCAATGAGGGTGATGTGTTCTCCGGGCTCGGGCCGCTCGTCGCCGAGGCGCGATGCGGTCTCGGTGTAGCTGCGCGGATAGTGGCGCAGCAGATCGTCGACGGTCCGGATGCCGAACTCGGCGTCGAGGTTGTCGGCGGCCTTGGCGCCGACGATGAAATCCAGCCGGTCACCCAGTGCCACCATGGCTACTCGACCCCGATCAGCAACGCGTCACCCCGATGCCCGGTGTGGTAGGTGACCAGCTCGGTACCCGGATGGCGGTCGTGTACATGCTTTTCCAGGATGCCACCGATGTCCGCGGCCTCGTCACCCTTCAGGCAGTCCCCGACCAGCACCGTCACCAAGTCGCCTCCGGAAGCCAACAACAGGTCGAGCAGACCGACGGCCGCGGTCCGGACATCCTCGGCCACGATCAGCACCTCGTCCCCGGCGATGCCCAGGCCGTCGCCCGGCTCACAGGTACCGGCCCAGGTCAGCGCCTTCTGCGTGGCGGTGCGCACCGAGCCGTGCCGGGCGGCGGCGGCGGCGCGGGCCATACTGTAGCCGTCGTCGACGGCCTGGCGGCCCGGGTCGTGCACGGCCAGCGCGGCCAGCCCCTGCACCATCGAGCCGGTCGGTACGGGGACCACGTCCACGCCCCAGCCGCTGGCCGCGGTGCAACCGGCGACGAGTTCTTCGGCGGCCACATACCCGTTGGGCAGCACCATCACGTGCGCTGCGCCGGTATCCACTACCGCGCGGACCAACTGATGGGCGCTGATATCGGAGTCTGGACTCGGACACAGCACGTTGGCGCCCTCGGCGGCGAACAACTCGGCGGCGCCGTCGCCGTCGACGACGGCCAGCACGGCCCGCTCCCGCGTCCAGCAGCCGGCCGGCAGTCCGTTGGCGCCGGAACTCAGCGCCGAAACCACGATCCGGCTGAGTCGCCCAGCCGCCAACC
This sequence comes from Mycobacterium szulgai, assembly GCF_002116635.1. Lineage (GTDB taxonomy): Bacteria > Actinomycetota > Actinomycetes > Mycobacteriales > Mycobacteriaceae > Mycobacterium > Mycobacterium szulgai. Next base: position 17,382 of record NZ_LQPW01000010.1, read on the forward strand.
CCGCCTCAATGGCGGCGCCCGCATCGTCGGTGTGCACGTGCACCGAGTAGCTGTCGGCCAACGCGGCGGCGATCGCCACCGATTCACCCAACTCCTGCAGCCGGTCGCGCAGCGCGTCAACCGCGGCGGCATCGAAACCGGCCAGCAGGTACATCACCTCGAATTGCGGAGCGGGGCTACGCAACGGACTCGGCGTGGCCGGCGCCCGCGGCGACAGTTCGTAGACCGATCGTGCGGGCGTATACCCGGTGATCGTCGAACGTAAGGCGTCCAGCATCACCAGCAGGCCCCGACCGCCGGCATCGACCGCCCCGGCGTCGGCCAGCACGTCGAGCTGCTCGGGGGTCTTCTCCAGTGCGACAACCGCCGCATCACCGGCCGCCGTGACCGCACGGGCCAAGCCCTCGCCACCCTTGACGCACTGCTCGACGGCACCGGCGGCGGCGCGCAGCACGGTGACGATGGTCCCTGGGATCTCCTCGCCACCCATCGAGGCGATGACCAACTCGACGCCACGCCACAGCGCGGCCCCGAGGATGTCGGCGTCGATCACCGGCAATACACCGCCGGACTCGGCCGCCGCAAAAGCCGTCGCCTCGGCGATGCCGCGCAGGATTTGGGACAGGATGACCCCGGAATTGCCCCGGGCGCCGTTGAGCGCCCCGGCCGACAGTGCCGCGGCGACCGTGGCCACATCAGCGCCACCGCCGCCGGCATCGGCCTCGGCCAGCGCCGAACGCATGGTGAACAGCATGTTGGCGCCGGTGTCGGCGTCGGCGACCGGGAATACGTTGAGCCGGTTGATCTCGTCGGTGTGGGTGATCAAATCGCTCACGACGATGTGCGCCCACTCCCGCAGGGTCGGGGCGTCCAGCAGCCGATCCGACGTACTCACCCTTGACCCCACCTCCTGCGGCCGGCGCCTCGAACCAGTCCCCGAATCAGTCAGAGCCTAGCCAGCCGCGGGGACAGCACAGACCCTGACGCGGTGCTGCGAGTTGTCGATCGTTTTGGAACTTGCCTATGCCAGCGGCTATCCTGGGCTGTCGTCCGGCAAGAGACTTGAGGAGCTTGAACAATGGCCGCTGTGTGCGATATCTGCGGGAAAGGCCCCGGCTTCGGCAAGTCGGTGTCGCACTCCCACCGCCGCACCAGCCGCCGGTGGGACCCCAACGTGCAGACCGTGCACGCCGTGACGCGTCCCGGCGGCAACAAGAAGCGCCTCAACGTCTGCACCTCCTGCATCAAGGCCGGCAAGGTCACCCGCGGCTAGTCGCGCCGCAGCTTCAGAAAACCGCAAACCATATCGCTATGTAGTGGCAGATCGCCGCGACCGCGGTACAGGCGTGAAACAACTCGTGGTAGCCGAACGTTTGCGGCCAAGGATCCGGCCAGCGCAGGCCATAGAACACCGCGCCGACGCTGTACAGGACACCGCCGACGGCCAACAACACCAGCGCGGCCACCCCGGCGTTGTGCAAGATCATCCCGGTGTACCAGACCCCGACCCAGCCCAGCAGTAAATAGAGCGGCACGCCCACCCAGCGCGGCGCCGACGGCCAGAACAGCGTCAGCGCGACGCCGCCCAACGCCGCTCCCCACACGATCGCCAACGCGACGTGCCCGGTCGCGCGCGGCATCGCCAGCCTGACGAACGGGGTGTAGGTGCCGGCGATGAACACGAAGATCATCGAATGGTCGAGCCGCCGCATCCATTTCCTGGCGTTGGCCGACTCCCAGTGGACACGGTGATAGATGGCGCTGACGGCAAACATCGCCACGATCGCCAGGGCGTATGCCAGCGTCGCATGTCCGGCCCGCTTTGAGGCGACCGCCCACGAGACGGCCACCAGCGCCGCACCTGCGATCGCGGCCACGCCGGCGGCGTAGAAGTGGATCCAGCCGCGCAGCCGCGGCTTGGTCAACACCTCGGCAGCACGGTGGGCGAGGTCTTCGGTGACCTCCTGGACGACGCCGATGGGTCCCGAGGACTCGCTTTGAGAAGCCGGATCGCTTGGCCTGGTCATGTTCCTCCCCTACGTCCCTCCCTTGACGCCAGTATTCCCAACTATTCCGCACGCGGTCGGGCACGCACGCCGGCACGCAGTGCGCGGCCGGATCACTCGTCCAGAAAAACCGCGTGCTTGTCGACGCTCTCGCGACCGATCCGCAGTGAGTTGCCGGAGAAATCGGGGTCGGGGTAGCCGATCGCCAGGCCGCACAGCAGGGTCATCTCGGCGGCGATGCCCAGCTGCCGGCGCACGATGTCGGGGTAGCCGGCGATCGAAACCTGAACGCAGGTGCCAAGTCCGCGGGCGGTCAACCCCAGTACCAACGTCTGCAAGAACATTCCTACGCCCATGCTGTCGACCAGACCGAAGTCCCGGTGCATACACACCACGGCACCCATCGGAGCGCGGAAGAACTCCCAATTGCGCAGCACGGCAATGCGCCTGGCCTCGGCGTCCTCGCGGGCGATGCCCATCGAGCCGTACACCTGAGCCCCCAGCTCGCTGCGCAGGTGAGCGAAAGCAGGCGGTAGTTGCGGCACGTTCGGGGGCGCCGAACGGGCCTTTTCCAGCATGGCCGCGACCAACCGGTCCCGGGCCGCGCCGGTGGTGAACACGACATGCCACGGCTGGACATTGGAATTCGACGGTGCGCGCATGGCCAGTTCGAGGGCCTGCTCGACCAGCTCCCGCGGAACCGGATCGGGCAAGAACATGCGTATCGAACGCCGCTGCCGGATGGTTTCGTCCAAGTCGTACATGCGTTGCTGCGCTCAGTCCTGCGCCACCACGATCACCGTTTTGCCCGCCCGGCGGTTGCGGCGCCGCCCGCTTTCGAATGCCGCCCGGCCGTCTTGCAGCCGAAAGGTCTCGGCGATCTCGACGCGCAGCCGGCCACTGTCCACCAGCGTGGCCAGCTCACCGAGCTGGCCCCGATCGGGAGTGACGATGAAAAACGTTGCGGCAATACCGTATTCGTGGCCGTATTCGTCGGCCTTGCCAGCCGGCGGCGGTGCGGACAACGTGATCAGCCGCCCGCCGGGACGGACCAGCCCGTACGACAGGTCCAGCACGTCTGCGCCCACCGTGTCGATGACGACGTCGTAGGCGCCGTCGACCGCCTCGCTGCGCACGTCGATCACCCGACCGGCGCCGAAACCCCGGACCAGCGCGCCGGCGTCGCTGCGCACCGTCGCGGTGACGTCGCCGCCGAGATAGGCCGCCAACTGGACCGTCAGCGCACCGACTCCCCCGGCCCCCCCTTGCACCAGCACCGATTCGCCCGGCCGCAGGGCAGCGTGCTCGACCAGCGCCTGCCAAGCGGTCAGCCCGGCCAGCGGCAGTGCGGCCGCGACGGTGTGACTGACCGTCGACGGCTTGGCCGCCAGATCGGCGGCCGGAACCGCTACGAAATCGGCCGCCGCGCCGTCGCGGTCGAACTGGATCAGCCCGTACACTTCGTCGCCGATCACGAAATCCGTTACGCCCGAACCTATATCGGCTACCACACCGGACACCTCGTGTGACGGGATCACCGGCGTCCGGTCGACACCGTCGCGGGTCCAGGTCTCTTCCCAGGTCAACTCGTCGAACGTGATGGCGGCCGCGCGCACCGCCACCAAGACTTCGCCTTGCGTCGCCGCCGGCACCGGAGCGCGTTCGACCACCAGCACTTCGGGGCCGCCGCGACGGTGTGCGCGCAGCGCAGTCATCTCGGTCACGGCAGCCGCCAATCGATCGGCTCGGCCCCCATTCCGGCCAGCAGTTCGTTGGCCCGGCTGAACGGCCGGGACCCGAAGAAGCCGCGCGAGGCCGACAGCGGTGAGGGGTGGGGCGACTCGATGGCCACACAATCGCCGGTGGCCAGCATCGGCTTCAGCGTGGACGCGTCGCGGCCCCACAGGATCGCCACCAGCGGCCGCGACCGGGCGACCAGTGCGCGAATCGCGCACTCCGTCACCGCTTCCCAGCCCTTGCCCCGATGGGAAGCGGGGTTGCTCGGCCGCACGGTGAGTACCCTGTTCAACAGCATCACCCCGCGCTGCGCCCAGGGTGTCAGATCGCCGGACGACGGTTGCGGATAACCCAGATCGGCGCCGTACTCATCGAAGATGTTGGACAGGCTGCGGGGCAGCGGACGAACGTCGGGGGCCACCGAAAAGCTCAGTCCCACAGCATGTCCGGGTGTTGGATAGGGGTCTTGGCCTACAATCAGGACGCGCACCTGATCGAAGGGAAAAGTGAAGGCGCGCAACACATTCTGCCCGGCGGGCAGGTATCTGCGCCCGGCTGCGATCTCCTCGCGCAGGAACTGCCCCATGTGCGCGACCTGGTCGGCCACCGGCTGCAGGGCCGCAGCCCACCCCTGCTCGACGATTTCGTTCAACGGGCGGGCGCTCACTGCAGCCCCTTGGCCAGCAGCACGACGGTGTCGGCTCCGGCCCGGCGATCCTTCGAGATGTCCTGATACTCGCGAGATTGCGCCCACCCATAGAACGTCGCCTCGTCGGGAAACGACATCAGCACCACCTTTTCACGGTCCCACTGCCCCTCGACCACCTGCGGTGACTCGTCGGCCGCCAGCAGCGTCCCCGGATGACGACGAAAGACCTCCAAAAACCGTGCCTGGTACCGGTCATATGCCGCCCGGTCGGTGAACTTCAGCTGGGCGATCGCGTAAACGGTCACCGCGCCACCCTAACCTCCCTAAGATTGCCCGCTTTCTCCTCCGGCCGTACGCGGCCGGCATCGTCACCGGGCGGCGAAAGACTGCCACCCCGCATACCCCTCCCATTCGGCGCCGTCGACGAGCACCCGGCCCGGCCCGTCCAGCACCCGTCCGATCACTCGCCAGCCAGCCGGCACCGGTCCGGCGAAACAAGCCGCCAGGGCGTGGTCTTCCCCGCCGCCGAGCACCCACCCCCACGGGTCGGTGTCGGCCGCCGCGGCGGCCCCGGCCAGCGCGTCGTGGTCGTCGGTGAGCGCCGCGGTGCTCAGGTCGATGGCCACCCCGGACGCTTCGGCGACGTGGCGCAGATCGGCGATCAGCCCGTCGGAAATGTCGATCATCGCCTGGGCCGCGGCCGCCGCGGCAGCCCGGCCCTGCCCGTACGGCGGCTCGGGTACCAGATGCCGGCGACGCAAATCGTCGAATCCGTCAATGCCGTTGTGCCACAGCGCATAGCCGGCCGCCGAGCGGCCGAGTTCGCCGGCAACCGCGAGCACTGAACCGGCCCGCGCTCCCGAGCGCAACACCGGAGCCCGGCCGCCGAGATCGCCCAGCACCGTCACCGACACCACCCACTGTGGACAGCTGACCAGATCGCCGCCGGCGATCCCGGCGCCGACCCGGGCCGCCTCGTCCCACATTCCGTCGGCCAGCGCACTGACCTGCTCGGCCGGCGTATCGCCCGGCGCCCCGAATCCCACCACGAACGCGATGGGACGCGCGCCCATCGCCTCGATGTCGGCCGCGTTCTGGGCGATCGCCTTGCGGCCGACGTCGTGTGGCGTGGACCAGTCCAGCCGAAAATGCCGGTCCTGCACCAGCATGTCCGTCGACACCGCGGTGCGACCGTCGGCGGCGGTCACCACCGCCGCGTCGTCACCGGGCCCGACGGTGACGGCCGCGGGCTGCCGGCGACCGCGCGCCAATCGGCCGATGACGGCGAACTCGCCGAGCTGCGCCAGTGTCGGGGGCTGTCCCGATGCGTCCTGGCTCACGTCGCCTGTGCCTTCCCCGACCTGCGGTAAGTTGGGTCCCCTGCCCGCGCCAGTCTAGGAGAAGCCGGAGGTGTTCGGTGCCCGAGCCGGACGGGCCGCCGCGCGCGGTGATCGTCGCCGCCGTGACACTGGCCGTTGCGACGATCGCAGGGATTCTGGCCTTCGCGGCCAGCCGCGATCCGTCGTCGCACCCCGTCGCGATCGCCGCGGTGCCCGCCCCACAGGCGGCCGCGCCACCGTGCCGGTCGCTGATGGCGGCCCTGCCGCAGCGGCTCGGTGACTTCCAGCGCGCGCCCCTGGCGCAGCCCGCGCCCGACGGTGTCAGCGCCTGGCGCGCCGGGTCCGGCGGCGAGCCGGTGATCTTGCGCTGCGGGCTCGACCGCCCAGCCGATTTCGTGGTGGGCTCCCCGATCCAGATCGTTGACCGGGTGCAGTGGTTCGAGATCGCCGCACAGTCCGGGGAGAACAGGTCCACCTGGTACACCGTGGACCGCCCGGTGTATGTGGCGCTGACGTTGCCCGCCGGATCCGGACCGACCCCGATCCAGCAACTGTCCGAGGTGATCGACCACACCATCGCCGCGGTCCCCATCAACCCGGCACCGGCCGGTTAGTGCCGATCGCAAGCGCGGCGCTAGCGCCGGGCGCAGCGGGTCGGCACCATCAGGCCTAACGCAACCCCACCCCGCGCGCCAGCGCAGTGTCCACCATGGTCGCCAGCAGAGTGGGATAGTCGACGCCGCTGGCTGCCCACATCCGCGGATACATTGAAATCGTGGTGAATCCGGGCATCGTGTTGATCTCGTTGATCACCGGGCCGTCGTCGGTGAGGAAGAAGTCCACCCGGGCCAATCCCTGGCAGTCGATGGCCGTGAACGCCCGAATCGCCAACTGCCGCACCGCATCTGCGACATCGTCATCGACCTTGGCGGGCACGTCCAGTTCGGCTGCGTCATCGAGGTATTTGGTTTCAAAGTCGTAGAAGCCGTCCTCGCGGCCCCGCACACCGGCAACCCGGATCTCCCCGATTGTGCTGGCTTCGATTGTGCCGTCGGGCATTTCGAGAACGCCGCATTCCAGCTCGCGGCCGTTGATCGCCGCCTCGACGATGACCTTCGGATCATGACGGCGAGCCAGCGCGACGGCGTCGGGCAGCTGATCCCAGCTCGAGACCCGGCTGACGCCGATCGACGAACCGCCGCGGGCCGGTTTGACGAAGACCGGCAATCCCAGGCGCTCGCGTTCCGGGCTGTCCAATGTCGCCCGCGACGGACGCAGCACCGCATACGCACCGACCGGAAGCCCCTCGGCCACGAGCAGCTTCTTGGTGAATTCCTTATCCATGCCCGTCGCGCTGGCCAGCACGCCAGCGCCGACGTAAGGGATACCGGCGAGTTCGAGTAGGCCTTGAATCGTGCCGTCTTCGCCGTACGGGCCGTGCAGGACCGGGAACACCACGTCGACCGAGTCCAGGACGGCTCCCGCGTTGACCCCGCCGCTGCCCGCCAACGAAACCAACTGGCCGCCGCGCTGCGGATCGGCCGGCAACGCTAGTTCGGTGCCCGACTCGGCGGTGACCGCGGGCAGTTGCCGGTTGGTGATCGCCAGCGCGTCGGGATCGCCATCGGTGAGCACCCAGGAACCTTGCGGGGTAATGCCGATGGCGATCACCTCGAACCGCTGCGGGTCCAGATTGCGCAGGATGCTGCCCGCGGACACACACGAAATGGCGTGCTCGTTGCTACGCCCGCCGAATACGACGGCGACGCGCACGCGGCGTTCCCTGGCATTCACAACCTGGAGAGGCTACCGGGTGAGCCGCCGCGGGGTCGGATCCGGCGACGTAAGCTGGCCTTTTAGTCGCCCTACGTCACTCGGGCTTGGTGCTGCGGCCCAACAGCAGGGCTATCGCGTCGTTCACCGACAGTCCCTTGTGACAGACCCGGTGCACGGCGTCGGTGAGCGGCATCTCGACGTCGTAACTGGACGCCAGTGCCAGCACCGATTCGCACGACGTCACGCCCTCGACGACATGCCCGTCGCGGCTTTGCATCGCCAATTCCACGGTCTCGCCGCGGCCCAGGCGCTCGCCGAGTGACCGGTTACGCGAATGCGGTGAGGTGCAGGTGGCCACCAGGTCACCCACCCCGGCCAGGCCGGCCAAAGTGGCGCCCTTGGCGCCCAGCGCAATTCCCAGCCGCATGATCTCGGCCAGCCCCCGGGTGATGATGGCCGCCGCGGTGTTCTCGCCCAAGCCGACGCCGACCGCCATCCCGCAGGCCAGCGCGATGACGTTCTTGCAGGCTCCGCCGATCTCGGTGCCGACCACGTCGGCGTTGGTGTACGGGCGGAAGTAGCCACTGTTCAAGAAGCGCTGTAGCGCTACGGCCCTACCGGAGTCGTTGCACGCGACGACGGTGGCGGCCGGCTGGCACTGAGCGATTTCGCTGGCCAGGTTCGGGCCCGAGATCACCGCGACCTGTGCCGGGTCCCATCCGGTCACCGCAACGATCACCTGGCTCATCCGCATCAAGGTGCCGAGCTCGATGCCCTTGGCCAGGCTGACCAGAGTTGCCGCCTCGTCAAACAAACCGGACCACTGTTCGAGATTGGCTCGCATCGTCTGTGCGGGCACGCCCAGCAGCACGGTCGTGGCGCCGCTGAGTGCCTCCGCCGCATCTGCGGTCGCCCGGACGGCGGGCGGCAGCACGGTGCCCGGCAGATAGTCGGGGTTGTACCGGGTGGCATTGATCTGTTCGGCGATCTCGGCCCGGCGCGCCCAGAGCGTCACCTCGCTGCCGGCGTCGGCGAGCACCTTGGCCAGGACCGTGCCCCACGCACCAGCTCCCATCACCGCGACGGTTCCCGTGCTGGCCATCTACCACCTCTGTGTCGTCCGTTACGCCCATCTGCAGCCGCTACACAGTAGACCCGGCGGTGGGTTGCCGTCACGCTAATGTGGCGCTCGTGGGCCTTGAGGGCAGGGATGAGGGTACGGGTGATGTCGGCTTGATCATCGCCGTGAAACGGTTGGCCGCGGCCAAGACCAGGCTGGCGCCGGTCTTCTCGGCGCAGACGCGCGAAAGCGTGGTGCTGGCGATGCTGGTCGACACCCTGACCGCAGCGGCGCGGGTGGCGGCATTGCGCTCGATCAGCGTCATCACGCCCGACGAAGCCGCGGCCGCCGCCGCGGCCAAGCTCGGAGCCCAGGTACTGGCCGACCCGACACCGGCAAGCGATCCCGATCCGCTGAACAGCGCCATCGTCGCCGCCGAACGCACGGTGTCTGCATCGACTCCGAATCTTGTTGTCCTGCAAGGCGATTTACCCGCACTGCAGACGCAGGAGCTCACCGAGGCGATCGCTGCCGCCCGTCATCACGAACGCAGTTTCGTCGCGGACCGGCTGGGCACCGGAACGGCCGTGCTGTGCGCCTTCGGAACCGCGCTGAACCCACAGTTCGGACCGGATTCGTCCGCGCGGCACCGTCGTTCGGGTGCAATCGAGCTGACCGGTGCGTGGCCTGGACTGCGCTGCGACGTCGACACGCCCGCCGACCTCACCGCCGCCCGCCGGCTCGGAGTGGGACCGGCGACCGCACGGGCCTTCACCCGCCGCTAGCCCGCCGATAGCCCGCCGCCGATAACCCGCCGCCGAAGCGCCGATAGCCGCTCCGGGCCAGGCGTCCACGCGATGAACGCCGGACTAACGGCGGATGGATGTCGACCGGGCGCTGGCCGCATGACCGGGTGATAAGCAATGATCGCAAGGTGACTGAAATCGAGGCCAGCCCTGAGGCAGAGATGAGTGCCGACGAGAACGCCTGGGATCCAGACGACTCCGCCCTGGCGGCACCTCCCGCAGCGACCGCCAACGCGATCACCGATCTGTTGCCCGAAGATCGTTACCTCAACCGGGAGCTGAGCTGGCTGGACTTCAATGCACGCGTGCTAACTCTGGCTGCCGATAACTCGTTGCCGCTCTTGGAGCGAGCCAAGTTCCTGGCGATATTCGCCTCCAACCTCGACGAGTTTTACATGGTCCGGGTTGCCGGCCTCAAGCGCCGCGACGAGATGGGCCTGTCGGTGCGCTCGGCGGATGGTCTGACCCCGCGCGAGCAACTGGCCCGCATCGGCGAACAGACCCAGCGGATCGCGAGCCGGCATGCGCGGGTGTTCCTCGATTCGGTGTTACCCGCGCTCGGCGGCGAAGGCATCTATATAGTCGCGTGGGCGGACTTGGATGATGCTGAGCGCGACCAACTGTCGACCTATTTCAACGAGCAGGTCTTCCCGGTCCTGACACCGCTGGCCGTCGATCCGGCCCACCCGTTCCCGTTCGTCAGCGGGCTGAGCTTGAACCTGGCTGTCACCGTCCGTCAGCCCGGAGACGGCAGCCAGCACTTCGCCAGGGTCAAGGTGCCCGACAACGTCGACCGCTTCGTAGAACTCGAAGGCCCTGGCACAGCCGATGGGTCAGACGCGCAGGGCGTAGTCCGGTATCTGCCAATGGAAGAACTGATCGCTGCCTTCCTTCCGGTGCTCTTCCCCGGCATGGAGGTCGTCGAGCATCACGCATTTCGGATCACCCGCAACGCGGACTTCGAGGTCGAAGAGGACCGCGACGAAGACCTGCTGCAGGCGCTGGAGCGGGAATTGGCGCGCCGCAGGTTCGGGTCGCCGGTGCGGCTCGAGGTGGCCGACGATATGACCGAGAGCATGCTCGAGTTGTTACTGCGGGAACTAGACGTGCATCCCGGTGATGTCATCGAAGTGCCCGGGCTGCTGGACCTGTCGTCGTTGTGGCAGGTGTACGGTCTGGACCGGCCAGACCTCAAGGACCGGGCATTCGTTCCCGCCACCCACCCCGCGTTCGCGGACCGGGAGACACCCAAGAGCATCTTCGCCACCCTGCGTGAAGGCGATGTGCTGGTGCACCATCCGTATGACTCGTTCTCCACCAGCGTGCAGCGCTTCATCGAACAGGCCGCCGCGGACCCGAATGTGCTCGCGATCAAACAGACGCTGTATCGCACTTCCGGTGATTCGCCGATAGTTCGGGCCCTGATCGACGCGGCCGAAGCCGGCAAGCAGGTGGTGGCGATGGTGGAGATCAAGGCGCGCTTCGACGAGCAGGCCAACATCCGCTGGGCACGCACACTTGAGCAGGCAGGCGTGCACGTGGTGTACGGATTCGTCGGGCTAAAGACGCACTGCAAGACGTGTCTGGTGGTGCGCCGGGAGGGGTCGGTCATCCGCCGCTACTGCCATATCGGTACCGGCAACTACAACGGCAAGACCGCACGGCTCTACGAGGACGTCGGATTGCTGACGGCGGCTCCCGACATCGGTGCCGACCTCACGGATCTGTTCAACACGCTAACCGGCTACTCGCGCAAGCTTTCCTACCGAAATCTGTTGGTGGCGCCGCACGGAATCCGCACCGGCATCATCGAGCGCGTCGAGCGTGAGGTTGCCGCTCATCGTGAAGACGGCCCCGCCAAAGGAAAAGGTCATATCCGGCTCAAGATGAATGCCCTTGTCGACGAACAGGTCATCGACGCGCTGTACCGTGCGTCGCAGGCGGGCGTTCGGGTCGAGGTCGTGGTGCGTGGCATCTGCGCGCTGCGCCCGGGTACCGAAGGCTTTTCCGAAAACATCGTCGTGCGCTCGATACTCGGCCGTTTCCTGGAACACTCGCGGATCATTCACTTCCGGGCCATCGACGAGTTCTGGATCGGCAGCGCCGACATGATGCACCGCAATCTCGACCGGCGCGTCGAGGTGATGGTTCAGGTGAAGGACCCACGATTGACCGCGCAACTCGACGACTTGTTCGAGTCCGCGCTCGACCCCTCCACCCGCTGCTGGGAGCTGGGGTCCGACGGCCAATGGACCGCCTCACCTCAGGACGGACAGAACGTGCGCGATCATCAAGTATCGCTGATGGAAAGGCATACCAGCCCCTGACACTGTGCACTTGATTGCGGTTTTGCGGGCCACACTGACTACCGCGAGCGGCCCTCGCGAATTGACCTGCAGGAGTTGAGGTGTCGATCCAGAACTCGTCGGCCCGCCGGCGCCCGGGGGGCCGGGTCGTGTATGCCGCCGGCGCGGTGTTGTGGCGACCCGGCAAAGCGGATTCGGGCAAGTCGGTGGAGATCGCGGTGATTCATCGCCCTCGCTACGACGACTGGTCGCTGCCTAAGGGCAAAGTGGACCCGGGCGAAACGTCCCCGATGGGGGCCGTCCGGGAGGTGCTTGAGGAGACCGGCCACCATGCGCACCTTGGCCGGCGGCTCACCACGGTGACCTACCCGATCGAGCAAGGCGTCAAGAAGGTGCACTACTGGGCGGCGCGCAGCACCGGCGGAAAATTCGTTCCCGGCAACGAGGTCGACGAGCTGATCTGGTTGCCGATTGCCGACGCGTTGAAGAAGCTCGACTACGCGCCGGACCGAAAGGTCTTGCGCCGGTTCGCCAAACAACCCGCGGACACCCACACCGTACTGGTGGTGCGGCACGGCACCGCGGGCAGCAAGCAGCGCTTCTCCGGCGACGACAACAAGCGTCCGTTGGACAAGAAGGGGCGCGCACAGGCAGAGGCACTGGTGGGCCAGCTGCTGGCGTTCGGTGTCACCGACGTGCACGCGGCCGACCGGGTGCGCTGTCATCAAACGGTAGAGCCACTGGCCGCCGAGCTGGATGTGCCGATTCGCAACGAGCCCACCCTGTCCGAAGAAGCCTACGCAAAGAACCCCAAACGCGGCCGTCATCGAGCGCTGCGGATCGCCGCACAAAAAGGCACACCGGTGATCTGCTCGCAGGGCAAGGTAATTCCGGACCTGATCGCATGGTGGTGTGAGCGCGACGGAATACGCCCCGACAGATCACGCAACCACAAGGGCAGTACCTGGGTGCTGTCGCTGTCGGGCGGCAAGCTCATAGCGGCCGACCACATCGGCGGCGCACTGGCCGCCAACGTGCGCGCCTAACACACGCAAATACCCTTCGGGGGCATCGCTGCCGCCCGAAGGGTATTTGCTTTTACGAACTACTTGCGGCCGCGCCTGGCCGGAGCCTTCTTGGCCGGAGCCTTCTTGGCCGGAGCCTTGCTTGCGGCCTTCTTGGCCGGAGCCTTGGTGGCTGCCTTGCGAACTGGGGCCTTGGTGGCCGCCTTCTTGGCCGGAGCCTTGGTGGCTGCCTTCTTGGCCGGAGCCTTGGTGGCTGCCTTCTTGGCCGGAGCCTTGGTGGCCGCCTTCTTGGCCGGAGCCTTGGTGGCCGCCTTCTTGGCCGGAGCCTTGGTGGCCGCCTTCTTAGCCGGCGCCTTCTTTGCCGCCTTCTTGGCTGCCGCGCTCGCGACCACACCGCGCTTCACCGCGGGGCCTTCGGACGGGAGACGCTGTGCGCCAGCCACAACCGCTTTGAATTGAGCGCCGGGACGGAACGCCGGGACCGACGTCGGCTTCACCTTCACCGTCTCGCCGGTACGCGGATTGCGCGCCACGCGCGCTGCGCGGCGACGCTGTTCGAACACACCGAAACCGGTAATGGTGACGCTGTCGCCCTTGTGTACCGCGCGCACAATCGTGTCGACGACATTCTCGACGGCGGCGGTCGCTTGTCGACGGTCCGAGCCCAATTTCTGTGTGAGCACATCTATGAGCTCTGCTTTGTTCATCCAACCCTCCGAAGCCAGTGGTCCTCGTTTTGGAACCGACTAGTGGACACGGTAAACCCTGACCTGGCAAATTGCCAAGAGCCACGCGCAATTTCAGGCGCCAGCGATCGATATTCTCGGAATCCGATTGCCGCCCTTGACCGGTGGCGCGGGCACAAAATCGTCCCCGCATACCCGCACTGTCGCGGTTTGAAACGGTGAAATTCCGCCCCGTTCGCCCCAGTCAGGGGATGGGCAATGTTCGCGGTTTCCAGTCCTGACGAGCCGCTTCGAAGGATTCGATTTCGCCGAGTTTCCGCAGCGTAAGGGCTATATCGTCAAGACCTTCAAGCAGGCGCCATGCGGTGTGATCGTCAATCTTGAACGGCAGCACCGCCGTTCCCGCGGTGATAATTCGATCTTGAAGATTGGCAGTGATTTCCAGCCCCGGACTCTGCTCGATGAGCTTCCAAAGAAGTTCGACACCGTCCTGGTCGACTTCGGCCGCCAGCAGCCCCGCCTTGCCGGCGTTCCCGCGAAAAATGTCGCCAAACCGAGACGAGATAACCACTCGGAATCCGTAGTCCATCAGCGCCCAGACCGCGTGCTCCCGAGAAGATCCGGTGCCGAAATCGGGTCCAGCGACCAAGACTGAGCCCCGGTCAAAGGGACTGAGGTTGAGCACGAATGAGGGATCCGAACGCCACCCAGCGAACAAGCCGTCCTCGAAACCGGTTCGGGTGACGCGTTTCAAAAAGACTGCGGGAATGATCTGATCAGTGTCGACATTGGACCGCCGCAGTGGCACACCGATACCGGTGTGGGTGTTAAAGGCTTCCATGCGCTTCCTTTTTCTTTCTCGGTGAGTTCAATTCAAATCAGCCGGCGCGGACAGGGTGCCGCGTACCGCGGTGGCGGCGGCAACCGCGGGTGACACCAAATGTGTTCGCCCGCCCTTGCCCTGACGCCCTTCGAAGTTGCGGTTCGACGTCGCCGCGCAGCGTTCCCCCGGCGCGAGCTGATCGGGGTTCATTCCCAGGCACATCGAGCATCCTGCTTGTCGCCATTCGGCGCCCGCGGCGGTGAAAACCTCGCCGAGCCCTTCGGCTTCGGCCTGTGCGCGCACCCGCATGGAGCCCGGAACAACCAGCATCCGCACGCCTGGCGCCACCTTGCGGCCGCGCAACACGTCGGCCACCACCCGCAGATCCTCAATGCGGCCGTTGGTGCACGAACCGACGAACACCGCATCAACCGCGATATCGCGCATCGGGACGCCGGGGCGAAGGTCCATGTACGCCAACGCTTTCTCGGCGGCCTGGCGCTGCGCGTCATCGGTCATCAGCTCCGGATCGGGCACCGCCGCGGCCAGCGGCACGCCTTGGCCCGGGTTGGTGCCCCAGGTGACGAACGGGCTCAACGAGGCCGCGTCGAGGTACACCTCGGTGTCGAAGACGGCGCCGGGATCGGTGCGCAGCTGTTGCCAATGCGCCAGCGCGGCGTCCCACTGGGCACCGGTCGGTGCGTGCGGGCGACCACGAATGAATTCGTAAGTGGTCTCGTCGGGGGCCACCATCCCGGCCCGGGCGCCGGCTTCGATGCTCATGTTGCAGATCGTCATTCGGCCTTCCATGGATAACGATTCGATGGCGCTGCCGCGGTATTCGATGACATGGCCCTGTCCGCCGCCGGTGCCGATCTTGGCGATCAGCGCAAGGATGATGTCTTTGGCCGAGACTCCAGGCGGTAACTGCCCGTCTACGTTGACCGCCATCGTCTTGAAGGGCCGCAGCGGCAACGTCTGGGTGGCCAGCACGTGCTCGACCTCTGAGGTGCCGATGCCCATTGCGATCGCGCCGAATGCGCCGTGCGTCGAAGTGTGGCTGTCGCCGCAGACGATCGTCATTCCCGGTTGGGTGAGACCCAGTTGCGGTCCCACGACATGGACGATGCCCTGCTCGATATCGCCCATCGGGTGCAGCCGGATGCCGAATTCGGCGCAGTTTTGGCGCAACGTCTCCACTTGTGTGCGTGACACCAAGTCGGCGATCGGCTTGTCGATGTCGACGGTGGGCACGTTGTGATCCTCAGTGGCGATAGTCAGATCCGGGCGCCGCACCGGACGGCCGGCAAGGCGCAGGCCGTCGAACGCCTGCGGACTGGTCACCTCGTGCACCAGATGCAGATCGATATAGATCAGGTCGGGCGCACCGTTTTCGCCTCGCACCACGACGTGGTCGTCCCACACCTTCTCGGCCATTGTGCGCGTCATCTTCGCCTCGATTCTGTAATGGGCGGCTCACCACAGGCGTCTCACGTGGCTATCTCACAATGCGAGACGCAAGTATCTTCTGGTGAGACACCATACCGGCTTCAGCCGCCCCGGCAAAGCCGGGCGCTCGGCCGCCGCGGCCCGCGGGCGGTTGCGCTCGCGCCGCCGCAATACAGCGGCGTAATGCTATAACGCTTGAACTGCGGAACGCGTAGTAAAGCCAGGAGTGCTGGGCTACTGTTTCACCGGAAACTAAGGCGCACTTACGTTGGAGCAAGATGGATCTGTTCGACAAGTTCATCAATAGCGAAGCACCCTTAGCGCAAATTTCACATGCCGTGCACGGAGTAGGCACATATCCCAAGCTCACCGGCGATATCGGTAACCGCATGATGTGGCGCGACCGCGAGCACATCGTGTGGAGTAACAACAATTACCTAGGGCTCGCCAATCTTCCTGAAGTGCGGGCAGCCGAAGAGGAGTTCACGCGTCAATACGGGCTTTCGGCTCCGATGGGCTCCAGAATGATGTCAGCCGAAACCGACGCGCTTGAGCAGTTGGAAAGCGAACTGGCGGACCACACGAAAAAGCCGGCGGCATTCGTTCTCAACTACGGCTATCAGGGCATGGTTTCGCTTATCGATGCCCTTACTTCCCCGTCGGACTGGGTGGTATCGGACGCGGAGAACCACGCCTGCATCATCGATGGGATTCGGTTGCACAAGAGCGGCGGCGGCCAGACCCGCACCTTCGCGCACAATGACATCGATCAGCTCGAGGCGCGCCTTGCCGAGATCGACCGCGTGCGAGCCGCCGACGCCGCAGTCTTGGTAGTTACCGAAGGAGTTTTCGGGATGTCCGGCGACCAGGGCCGGATACGCGAGATTGTCGAACTGAAAAAGAAATACGACTTCCGATTACTCGTCGACGACGCGCACGGCTACGGAGCCATGGGTCCGGGCGGCAGCGGTACCGGGCATCAACAGCGTGTCCAGGACGGCATCGACATCTACTACTCGACGCTTGCCAAATCCGTCGGCAGCATCGGGTCGTTCGTCGCCTCGGCAGTCGACATAATTTGGAAGCTTCGCTACACGATGCGATCGCAGATCTTCAGCAGGGGCCTGCCCTGGCCGATCGTCGCGGGGATTCGGGTTCGTGTGCAACTGCTGCGCACCCGTGACGATCTGCGCAGACAAGCGCACGCCGTGGCGTCCGAATTGCAGGGTTCCTTGACATACAACGGGTTTGATATCGGCAAGACGAACAGTCTCGTCACCCCCGTGTACCTGCCTTTGAACCCGCTGGCCACCCTCACCTTTCTGACCCGATTGCGTGAACAGCACGGCATATTCTGTTCAGCGGTGACATACCCAGTGGTACCGCCCGGAATCGTGCAGTTGCGCCTGATCCCGACCGCCTGCCACGAAATCGCCGATGTCGAACCCACCGTGAACGGCATCGCGTCCGTCTATAAAGAACTGACCGGGCACTCACCTGAGCAGTAGGCAATGCAAACGGAGCGGCATCAAAACGGGCACGTTTCCACACGTATGACACCATTCTCGCAGGAATAGTCCAACCTGATGAAGGAATTCCCCGACCGCCGGCCCGGCCAGCGAGTAGTCAAGTCTTGCCAGCAGAAACAACTGAACGGGAGTTCGATGATCGGCTTAGGAGTTCGATGATCGGATTTGTCAGGCGGATGTGGGTGCCGATCGTGATGATCGTCGTTTTCGCGGTCGGGGCAGCCGTGGTGATGCGACTGCACGGAGTCTTCGGTTCACATCGATATGTTCCGGACGCCGGTAACGCCGACCCCATTGTGGCCTTCAACCCCAAATACGTTCGCTACGAGATCTTCGGGCCACCCGGAACGGTCACCACGATCAACTATCTAGACGCCGAGGCGCAGCCGCACCAGGTGGTCGGCGCGACGATACCGTGGTCGCTGACGATCGAAACCACACTGACCGCGGTAGTCGCCCACGTGGTGGCACAGGGTGACGGTGCGGCCCTGGGTTGCCGGATCACGGTCAATGGCGTGGTCCGTGCCGAGCGTTCGGTCGGTGCCCACAATGCCGCGAGCAGTTGCCTGGTGAAATCTGCATGAGGGTCGGCAAATCGGCCCAAGCCAGCACCCGCAACTCGCCTGTCGCACGGTTCATCCACCGGTGGTCGCTTCCGGTCGTGCTGCTATGGGTGGCGCTGACCATTGGCGCGAATCTGCTGGCGCCACAGTTGCAAACGGTCGCCGAAGAACACTCCGCGGCGTTGAGCCCCAACGATGCTCCGTCACTTATCGCCATGAAGCGCATCGGCAAAGATTTTCAGCAATTCGACTCCGACAACACCGCGATGGTTGTGCTGGAAGGCAAAGACAAACTCGGCGACGACGCGCACCACTTCTACGACACCTTGATCGCCGCGCTATCCCGCGACCGCACGCACGTCGAACACATCGACAACTTCTGGGGCGACAGGCTGACCGCCGCGGGTTCGCAGAGCGCTGACGGCAAGGCGGCATATGCGCAGCTGTATCTCGCCGGTGGCCAGGGCACCGCGCGGGCCCACGAGTCCGTCGCCGCGGTTCAGCACATCGTGGCAAGTGTGGTGGCGCCGCCGGGAATCAAGGCGTACGTGACCGGACCTGGTGCACTCGACGCCGATCAAGACACCTCCGGCAACCGGAGCCTGGAACGGCTCACCGCTGTCACGGTCGCCGTGATAGCGATCGTGCTTTTGATTGCCTACCGGTCACTTTCGACCGTTGTCGTCATGCTGCTGACGGTTGGGGTCGAACTCCTCGCGGCCCGCGGCGTCGTCGCCACCCTTGCCGTCCACAACATCGTCGGCCTGTCCACCTTCGCCATCAATGTGTTGACCACACTGACGATCGCGGCGTCGACGGACTACATCATCTTTCTCATCGGCCGCTATCAAGAGGCGCGCAGCACCGGACATGACCGAAACTTGGCCTATTACACAATGTTTCGCGGTACCAGCCATGTTGTCCTGGGCTCGGGGCTGACCGTTGCCGGCGCGATCTACTGCCTGAGCCTCACCAGGTTGCCCTACTTCCAGACGCTCGGAGCGCCGTGCTCGATCGGTCTGCTGGTGGTGATCCTGGCCTCGTTGACCCTGGCTCCGGCGATCATTGCCCTCGGCAGCAGGTTCGGTGTCTTCGAGCCCAAACACACGGCGACCACTCGGCATTGGCGGCGCATCGGCACCATGGTCGTGCGATGGCCCGGGCCGGTCCTGGTCGGCACGGCGCTGATCTCACTCATCGGACTGCTCGCCTTGCCCCAGTATCAAACCAGTTACAACGAACGCCATTACCTCCCGCAAAGCGCACCGTCCAACATCGGATACCTCGCCTCGGACCGCCACTTTCCAGCGGCCCGCATGGAACCGGAGGTGCTGATGATCGAAGCCGATCACGACCTGCGCAATCCGACGGACATGATGCTGCTGGACCGCATCGCCAAAGCCGTCTTCCACCTGCCCGGAATCGCCCGCGTACAGGGCATCACCCGACCGTTGGGATCGCCGATCGACCACAGCTCGATTCCGTTTCAGCTCAATATGCAAAGCGCGATGACAATCGAGAACATCGACTACCTCAAGAAGCGAATCGGCGACATGTACAGCATGATCGACGAGCTACAACACATGATCGACATCACCACGCGCCAGCAAGAGGTGGTCCGCGACCTCACCCACGCCACCCACGTCATGGATGCCCACACCCGACAGATGCGCGCCAACACCAACGAATTACGGGACCAGCTTGCCGAGTTCGACGACACCTGGCGACCGATCAGAAGCTACTTCTATTGGGAACAGCATTGTTTCGACATCCCGATCTGCTGGTCGCTGCGGTCGTTGTTCGACGCCGTCGACGGTGTCGACAAGCTCGCCGAGGACGTCGGCCATCTCACCGACGACGTCGACCGTCTCGATTCACTGCAGCCGCAATTGCTCGCCCTGCTGCCGCCGCTGATCACTACGATGCAGACCGTTAAAGGACTCGTGCAGACCACGGCGAGCACCCTCTCGGCGTTGGTCACCCAAATGGACGATATGACCCGCAACGCGACCGCAATGGGGCAAGCACTCGACGGTTCGAAAAACGACGACTCGTTTTTCCTGCCGCCCGAAGCCTTCGACAATCCCGACTTCAAACGCGGCCTGACGCTGTTCCTCTCACCCGATGGAAAATCGGCGCGCTTCATCATCACTCACAAGGGTGATCCCGCTACGGCCGAAGGCATCTCGCACATCGACCCGATCCTGCTGGCCGCCAGCGAGGCGGTCAAAGGAACACCATTGGCCGATGCCAATCTTTACCTCGCCGGCACCGCGTCAATCTATAAAGACATGCGCGAAGGCACCACCTACGATCTGCTGATCGCGGTCGTCGCGTCCCTGTGCCTGATCTTCATGGTCATGCTGGCGATCACTCGGAGCGTGGTCGCCGCCGCGGTCATCGTCGGTACGGTCACCCTGTCCCTGGGTTCAGCGTTCGGGATGTCGGTCCTTGTCTGGCAACACATCCTGCACATGCCGCTGCACTGGCTGGTGCTGCCAATGGCCGTCATCGTCATGCTGGCGGTCGGATCCGACTACAACCTGCTGCTGGTAGCCCGCTTCCAAGAGGAGATCAGCGCGGGCCTGCGAACCGGCATGATCCGGTCGATGGCCAGCACCGGCCGGGTGGTCACCATCGCCGGCCTGGTATTCGCCTTCACGATGGGCTCGATGGTGACCAGCGACCTTCGCGTCGTCGGCCAAGTCGGGACCACGATCATGATCGGGCTGCTGTTCGACACCCTCGTCGTGCGCTCATTCATGATGCCCGCGATCGCGGCCCTGCTCGGCCGCTGGTTCTGGTGGCCACGCCGAGTGCACACCCACGCGAGCCCACAGCCGGCACCGCAGCGCGTCGAGCAGGTACGTAGCGCACAGCCGGTCTAGTGGATTTCGAAATACATAAGGCCGCAGCAACTTCGTCCCTGAGTCACCTACGCCAGGAGTCCTGGCACAAAGCCGAGCAGCTGCAGATCAGTGGCGTACTTCGTGATGATGGGTGGCGTTATGTGTGGAATGTCCTTGTCCGGTCCTATTTTCGCGTCTAGCACCGCCGCGCGGAACCGGTCCGACGGCGTGGCCGAAGCCGCGCTCGGCCGCGCGGGCTGCTGAAAATTCGGCAACAACGGCAGCAGCGAATACCGGCGCTGGCGATCCGGTAATGCGCTCAGGCTGGCACTGAACCGGTTCAGCCAGTCCTCATAGTCATCGATCCGCTGGATGGGATAACCGGCATCGATGAGCCAGTCGACATACTCGTCCAGTCCGATTCCGTCGTCGTGCGAATTCACCACATGGAATGTCTGGAATCCGTCAACCGCTTGCACACCCAGCGTGGAGATCGCTTCCGCGACGAATTCCACCGGCAGCCCGTCGAAGTGGGCGGGCTGCCGGTGCCCATCGCGGTCAAGCCGATAGAACGAGCCGGGCGCGATACCGGTGATCAGCAGGCTGAGGACGAGCCTGGTGAGCGTGTCGGGCAGGTTGAGGAGCCCCGCGTATGTCGTGTCGGCGAGGATCATCCCGCAACGAAACACTGTTATCGGCAAGCCGCCCAGGTCGTTGGCTTGCCGCAGTAACACCTCGCTGGCCCACTTACTGGCTTCGTAGCCGTTGCCATAGCCATCATCGATTACCCGCGTCGAGCCGATGAGCCGGATATCGGCGTCCTCGGTGAACTGTGCCGGGGCAATCTGGTTGCCCACGCTGGCCGTCGACACGTAGATGTAGCGCTTGCGCTTTGTGGTCACCCCAAGCCGGATCAGCTCGGCGGTGCCAAAAGTGTTGGGGTCGAACAGTTGGCTGTAGGGCAGCGCGTGGTTGACCAGAGCCGCGCAGTCAACGATCGTGTCAACGGTGTCGGCCAGCCGCCGCCAGGTCTGGTGGTTCAAGCCCAGGTTGGGCTCGGCCTTGTCGCCCGCGATCACCTCGAGGTGCTGGGCAGCCAACCCCTGATAATGGTGCACTAGCAGTGGGTCGCCAGTGGCGAATCCCTTGTCGAGGCGGGCACGCGCCGCATCGTTGGATTCGGCCCGCACTAAGCAGATGAGCTTGCCGCCGGACAGACTTATGCGTGTCAGCCATTCCAGCGCCAGATAACGTCCGAGGAAACCCGTCGCCCCGGTCAGCAGTATTACCCGCGCCTGGGCCCTTGGACCGGGCAAGTTCGCGCCGGCGCAGAGCGTCGTGGCATCAATGAATTTGCCCAGTGTGAGGTCCCGGGCGTGCACCTCGGTGACCTCGCATCCGTGCACTGCCGCAAAGCTGGCCCGATTGGCGCCGGATCCCCCACTGGGCGCGCTCTGCAGCCGTTGACTCAAGCTCCGCACGGACGGCGCTTCGAAGAAGACGCGCGCGGTTAGGTCGGTGTTACACGCGGCGTTGATCGCGGCGATGGCCCGCATCGCGGAAAGCGAGTCGCCACCCAAGTCGAAAAACGAGTCGTCGATGCCGACCTGCTGCAGCGTGAGGACACGGGAAAAGATGCCGGCCAACGCTTTTTCCAGCGCCGTGCTCGGCGCCCGATAGATACCGGTGTCGCCGTAATTGGGCAGCGGCAACGCTTTGGTGTCGAGTTTGCCGTTTACGGTTAGCGGCAGTTGCTGCAACCTCACGATCGCCGTCGGCACCATATAGGGCGGCAGCCGCTCGGCTAGCTGGGCGCGCAGGCGGACCCTATCGGCTCCCCCGGTGACATAGCCGACCAACCGCTTCTGGCCATCAGCCTCCTCGCGGGCGATCACCACCGCTTGATCCACTTCATCCAGAGCCGCCAATGCCGCTTGGATCTCACCGAGTTCGACGCGGTACCCACGGATTTTCACCTGTTGGTCGGCGCGCCCCACGTAGTGCAGCTGGCCATCAGCGCACCACCGCACCAGGTCACCGCTGCGATACATCCGCACCCCGGCCGCGGATGGGCATGCCACAAATCGAGTCGCGGTCAAACCGGGCCGTCTTATATACCCACAAGCGACCCCCGCTCCCGCGATATACAACTCACCGACTACACCGGCGGGCACCGGGCGCAGCCACCTGTCGAGGACAAAGAACGACAAATTCAGCAGCGGTGCCCCGATCGGACTGACCGCGCGGTCTATGTCGTGATGATCGATCTCGCGAAACGAAGCGTGCACCGTGGTCTCGGTGATGCCAAACATATTGATAAGCCTGGGTAGTCCTGGGTGGTTCTCCCGCCAGACTCCTAAACGTTGAGGGTCAAGGGCTTCACCACCGAACACCACCGCATCAAGACGGAGCTGGCCTTTGCGCTCTCGATGTGTCGCATCGGCGGCCTGCAACGCATAGAACGCCGACGGAGTTTGGCTCAGCACGGTGACCCGCTCAGCGACCAGAAGAGCACGCAGATCCGCTGGGGACCGGGTCAGCGTCTCTGGTACCACGACCAGGCGTCCGCCGTGCAACAGCGCACCCCAGATCTCCCATACCGAGAAATCGAAGGAATGGGAGTGACATTGGCTCCACACCTGTGCAGGTTCAGGCCTGAACGAGGTCATCGACCCGAACAGTTGAGTGACGTTGCGGTGGGCGATGGCCACGCCTTTGGGTGTTCCAGTTGTACCGGAGGTGTAGATCAGGTAGGCGATGTGGTCGGGGTCGGGAAAGGCCAGTGCGGTGGTGGGGTAAGCGCTGATGGCAAGGTTGTCGATATCGATCAGGCGCAGGCCGTATCTGGCCAGTCGGGCACGCAGACCGGCATTGGTGATCACGGCCGTCGGCATGGCATCAGCAAGCATGAAGCCGATGCGGCTATCGGGGTGATGACTGTCAATGCAGAGATAGGCCGCTCCGGTCTTGAGCACCGCCAAGATCGCGATGATGGCCTGTGCAGAGCGTTCCAGCAGCAGCGCGACCACCGCACCGGCGCCGATCCCCTGCCGGGCCAGTAGCTGGGCCAGCCGGTTGCTGGCGTGGTCAAGCTCTCGATAAGTCCATGAGTGGCCTTGGTAGACCAGTGCAACCGCCTGCGGTGCGCGGGCCACCGCGCCGGCAAACAACTGCGGGATAGAGCTCTGCGCTTGCGCCGCAGAGGATCTCGGGGATGTGGGGGATTTCGGAGATGTCGGGGATTTCACCGCCTTGTGGTTCCCCCACCTTGCCAGTAGGGCATGCTCGGCGCGCGTGAGCAGATCGACGCCGGAGAGGCGCTGATCGGGATGGGCGACCATGCCTACCAACAGTTGCTGTAGCCGGGTGAGGAAGGTGGAGATGCTCGCGCGGTCG
Source organism: Mycobacterium szulgai (assembly GCF_002116635.1). GTDB lineage: Bacteria > Actinomycetota > Actinomycetes > Mycobacteriales > Mycobacteriaceae > Mycobacterium > Mycobacterium szulgai. The sequence goes on from NZ_LQPW01000010.1 coordinate 41,382, forward strand.
AACACATCGGTGCGAAACACCACGGTTGCGTTAATACCGTCGGGGACGCGGTCCGGGCTGAAACGCTCGGTGAGCGACAACGTCAGGTCCAAGTGAGCGCTGTGGGTGTTGAGCTGGATCGGCGTGACGTCCAAGTCACCGATTTTGCGCTGAGCGGGAGCAGTGTTCTGCCAGGCCAGCATTACTTGGATCAAGGGGTGATGGGCCAGCGAACGAGGCGGGTTGAGCCGTTCAACGAGGACTTCGAAGGGCAGGTCTTGATGGTCGAAGGCGTCAAGGCTGTGGTGGCGGATCTGGGCCAGCAATTGCGCAAAGCTGGGATCACCGCTGATCCGGGTTCGCAGCACCAAGGTGTTGACGAAAAAACCCACTAAATCCTCCAGGGCCGGATCGTTGCGCCCTGCGATGGGAAATCCCACGGCAACATCAGTGGTGTTGCTCAGTTTGCATAACAACACCGCTAGCGCGGTGTGAACCACCATGAAACTGCTGACCTGGTGGCGGCGGGCGAGCTGGTGGATCTGCTGCTGCAGCGTTGCGGGCCAGCACATTTCGATCAGGTCGCCGCGGTGATCTGCGACCGGTGGGTAGGGCCGGTCGGTGGGCAGCTGTAGTCGTGGCGGGAGACCGCCAAGCTTCTGCTGCCAATACCTAAGGTGGCCAGCGATCGGGCTATCCGGGTCGGCGGCACTACCCAGGTTCTCGTGCTGCCACAGCGTGTAGTCGCCGTACTGGATCGTCAGCGGTTCCCAATCCGGGGCCCGCCCAGCACACCGACTGGCGTAGGCCCTGCTCAGATCGGCGGTCAGCGGGGCGCTAGACCAGCCATCGGTAGCGATATGGTGGGTCACGATCAACAGCACATGGGTGTGACCGTCGAGCCGAAACAGTCGCGCTCGCAATGGGATCTGAGCAGCCAGATCGAAACTGCGCCGCGCTTCGGCGCTGATCGCCTCGTCCAGGACCTGGGGGCTCCAGCCCGAAGCATCGATAATCTGCCAACCGACATCGGCGTGCTCGACCGGCACCACGACTTGCTGTGGCACGCCTCCCACCGCGGGAAATATCGTGCGCAGGCTTTCGTGGCGGCCCACCACGTCGCCCACCGCAGCAGCCAAGGCGTCCGCGTCCAGCACACCATTCAGCCGAGCCGCCCACCCGCTGTTGTAAAGCGTTGACATCCCCTGCAACTGCTCGATGGACCACAACCGGCGCTGGGCGAACGACAACGGCAGCACCGCAGGACGCGAACCGGCTCGTAGCGGGCCGTAGCGGCGCGGTGAGCCGCCCAGCCGCGCCGCGAGCTCGGCGACTGTCGTCTCAAAGATCATCCGCACAGTTACGTCGGTGTCGAAAGTGGTGTTGATCGCGGCGACGGCGCGCATCGCGAGCAGTGAGTCGCCACCCAGATCGAAAAACGAATCGTCGATGCCGACCCGCGGCAATTTGAGGACCTGGGTGTAGATGCCGGCCAACACTTCTTCGGCAGCGGTGCTGGGAGCCAGGTAAACGCCGGTATCGCGGTATTGGGGATCCGGCAGCGCTGCGATGTCGAGTTCCCCACTGAGTGTCAGCGGCACCTGCGCGATGGCCATGATCGCAGCGGGCACCATATCCGCCGGCAGGTGCTGTGCCAGCTGCACGCGTAACCGCACCGGATCGGCGGTACCGGTGACATAACCCACCAAGCGCTGCTTGCCATGATCGTCGAAACGAGCGATCACTACCGCTTGATCAACCCCGTCAAGATCGGCCAGCGCCGCTTGAACTTGTTGCGGCTCAACCGCCCTGCCGGTGATGTGGATGAAGCCGCCGTCGTCGACCCAGCCGATGTCACCGGTATCGAGCCATCCGGCGAACAGCTTTCCTTTGCCGTCGAGGATGAATCCTGTTGTTTCGCAAGCTGTTACGTAGCCGGGAAATACCGTGGAGCCACTGATCGCCAGGTGACCAACCTCGCCGGCCGGCAAGTCGTGCCAGCGCCCGCCGCTGTCGACGTGAATCGCTTTGACCATCAGATACGGCAGCCGCTGCCCGACCGAGCCCGGGCGAGGGTGGTCGGGAAAGCTACGGACGCTGGCGCAGGTCGCCTCCGTTTGGCCATAACTTTCGAGCAGGGTCAGGCCGGTGCGCGATTCGAAATCCCGCCGGATTTCGTTCGCCAGTGCCGAGGTACCGGCGATCACCGTCCGCATGCTGCTGATGTCGGCGTCTACCGGGCATTGCGCCAACGCCCGGTAGACATTGGGGACTGCACTCATCACCGCAATTCGGTAGTGAGCCACAATCTTCCAAAAATCGGTATAGATGCCCGGGTCTCGGAAGCCGAGCGGTCCTGCCCACACCACTTGCTGGCCCCGCAGCATGGGCGTCAGTACAGCTGCGACGAATGCGACAACGTGACACAGTGGCAGGCCTGCGAAAACCACCGAGTCGTGGGCAAGCGAGCTGTCAGCAGCAAGCATCCACGCGTTTGTCACCTCGTTAGAGTGTGTATGGGCCGCCAGTTTCGAGGTCCCGGTTGTCCCCTTCGTGTGGAATATCGCCGCCAGATCCGTAGGTTCAGGCGGTTCGGCGAACAGGCGGGTATCCCCGTACCTCTTGGCTTGGTCGGTCATATAGTGCACCACCGCACCATCAAGATCAGACACGAAGCTGTGATCGCCCCCGGCTCCGGTCGGCCGCAGCACCAGCACCGTGTCGACGACACCATCGTTTGCGAGTTTGGTTGTCAGCCGCCAGCTGTTCTCGTCCAGGCTGGGACCGGCGGCGATCACAACACGAGCGCCCGATCCGCGGATCAGCGCGCAGGCGTGTTCATACGACAAAGCGCTGTTTATCGGCGCGGCGATACCGACGGCTTGGGCTGCCAAGGTTGCGGTGATCAGCTCATCGCAATTTGGTGACAGGAGCGCCACCGCACTTCGCCGATTTACGCCGCACGCCCGCAACATGTTTGCCGTGCGCGTCACATCGCTGAACAGCTGCTTGAATGTTCGTCGTTGGGGCTCCCGCCACTGGGCTGCCTCCCGCAGCACCGCGATCGCCGGCTTCGTTGGCCATAGGCTGGCGGCGCGGCTGAGTATCTCATACGTCGAACTCGGCAAGCCCCGCTCGGCCAATGGCACCGCCTCGATAGCTGTTAGGTCAGCAGGTTCGGCATAGCGCGGCCAGACGAGATGAGCGTTCACGTGCCACCAACTCCTTTTCGCTGACTTTGTCCAGCGCCAACACTGCGCGAGCGGCAAGGCCACGACCGATGATGGCGATGAGGGTCTGGAATAACGCCGTCTCCCAACACTTGCCCTATAGCGGCCTGGGAGGTCCACACCACATGTTCGGTGGGGTCGGAAACCCGCCGTAGAGCGACTCGAAGGCGTTGGCTACCCGAAGCACAGTCGCATCGTCGAACCGCCTGCCGATGATCATCATTCCGGTAGGCAATCCGTCCACCAACCCGGCGGGCACCGAGATCGCCGGGTGACCGGTGAGGTTCAGTGGTGCGGTATTGGCTACCGTATGCAGTGAAATATCCGAAATGCTATCTGCCGAACGCATTCTCGCGGTACGCGGAATGGTAGGCAGTACCAACACGTCGTATTGACGCAACGCCGCGTCATATGCGGCGCGTATGTACGGCAGCAGACTGCGCGCCTTCGCACAAGAGGTACCACCAAACGTTTTCGTACTGTAGTGCCCGCACAACACTGTCATCTTGATCATCGCCGATAGTTGTTGGGTTCTGGCCATGCGCTGACTTAGAAAGTGCGCCAGAAGCTCTGGCTCGTCGCCTTGATCGGCGCCGAGCCAATGACCGCTGCCGTTAAGCATCTGGTAGAAGCAATCGGTGAAGATAACGGCGAATACGTGCAGCGCTTTGCGATGCCAGGGCACGCTGATTTCGCCTACGGTGCAACCGATCTCGCTCAGCCGCAGTGCGGCGGCGCGGACCAGCCGGTCGACCTCTGGTCGAGAATCTGGTTGTCCAAAACCTTCAGCGAGGATACCTACCCGCATACCCGCCACGCCGCTGTCGAGCATCGACCGATAATCAATTACAGCAACATTATTCGGCTGGCGCAGATCCTTTCCATCGGCTCCGGCGAGAACCGTCAGCACCAACGCTGCGTCGGCGACGGTGCGGGTCATCGGACCGAGGTGATCGATAGTCGACTCGATAGTGACCGCGCCCGTGTAAGGGACCAACCCGTGGGTGGGCTTCAGCCCAACGATGCCGCAGAGCGACGCCGGCAGCCGGATCGATCCACCTTGGTCACCGCCCAGGGCGAAATCGACCGCACCAGATGCGACCAAGGCAGCGCTCCCACTAGAGGATCCGCCCGTTTCACGTGTGTGGTCCCATGGGTTACGAACCGGACCCGTAGCCGAGCTGCTACTCGAGGTCGAACCGCAAAAATTCTCACACACGCTTTTTCCGGCAATGGTCGCACCGGCGGCGAGCATGCGTTCGACAACGGTTGCATCCCGGTTCGGGATGAAACCAGCCAAGGCCTTCGACCCGTTGGTCATCGGAATTCCCGCTACCGCGATGTTGTCCTTGATAGCCACCCGTCTACCTGACAGCAAGCCCTCAGTCGCGGAACGGATTTCGGAGGTGACGCACCAAGCGTTGAGCGGGTCGTCGCCAGGCGGTGGAAATCGGTAGCTACGCCGAGCCGCCCGCGGTGGGCCGTAATCGTCATAGAGTTCATCGACCAGGTCGTATGACTGCAGCGTGTACTTCACGCCGGCAAGAAATTCCGTCCGGGCCCCGGCCTCGAGATCAAAGCCGAAATACTCTGCCGCAGCATCGATGTCCGCGGCCGAGGGTCTCACGACCGCCACTTAGACCTCGATCGTTGCCACACCGCAGGCTGGACACTCATACGCTCGACATTCATCAGGGGCTCGCACACCTTTCTAAATTTGACGACCACGGGCTGCAACGATGCGGGCACCGGCCCGGCCTCGTTACGCCCGAGCCATCGCAGCGCTGACTCCGGCATGAGATTTCAAATCTGTGAGAATGCGGTTGAAATCAGGAACCAATTCATATCCGCAGCGGGTAACAGCGCGATCGACCGTAAGCCGAGCGACTGTAGCGCATGGATCGGTGTCCAAAGCCGGGTGCGTCAATACGTCTGCACGAAGCAGATTTCCAGACGCTTCGAACGCATCGACCGTGTAGGTTGGATCTACCGCCGAAGCCGTGTCCCCTGTGTGATGGACCACGATTTGCGCGCGTGGAGGTGCGCCCGCCGAAATTTCCCACAACGATGGCTGGGCGGGTTTTTGGATACCGAGGAATGAAGCGATGTGTTCCAGAAGCAAGCATCCCAGTCCCATTTCCACGGCTATGTCGCAGGACAACCGAGTTGACCCCTGGAACCGCGGATTCACCTCAGAAAACAGCGGCACCCCGTTGTGTACCAGAAAGTCCACTCCGAACGCGCCCAAATATCCTTGGGACCGCAACCAGCCGCCAACAGCACGCACCGCCGACTCGATGTCTTCGATAGTCTCCCGACCTAAATCGGTGACCGCGGCAAAATCATTTCCACAGTACGCAAATTTGCGCGTAGTGCAACCTTTGATTCCAATCAACTGAATTGATGCCGGATGCACCGAGACCCCTTCTTGCCATACGACACCCGACACATTTACCGGTATGGCACCTTCGAGATATGGCGCAACGCTCACAAATGCTTCGCTAGCGGACGGCCACCGACGCTCGAGTTGCTCTTTGGATTCCACTAAATTAAAGCCCACTCCCCCGGTTGTTCTGCTGCGGCGCAGCATCACGGGCCCGTCGTAGAGCAGGCGATGGGCGCGGGTGAATTCAGAGTCGGCGATGTAATGCCACGGAACCCGGGGCACACCCAATTCGGCAATCGCACTTTCCACCCACGGCTTGTGTTCGAACGCTTGCTGAATCCCCGCGAACAGGCCCAGGTAGGCGGTATGTCCTTGCTTTGCAAAAGTAATCGCCGAAAGAAACTCGCTGGGTCGATAAGTGAGAATGGCCGAAGGCCCGGAGAGGGCCGTATAGATGGCATTTCTCAGCACATCGACCATCATGTCCTGCGGGTGATCGTCGACGCTGAACGTGTCAAGATCGACGCGCCTTCTCGACAGCTCCTCCAGGGACATAGCGGTCATGTGGTCGCTTGGGCTGTAAGCATTGATGACGGAGAAAACCGCCGAGAGCTGCGGGAGCTCGGCCACGGATTGAACATCGTCGCCGCGAGTCCCGAACCATACCAGCCGGCGATCGGCGAGCTTGGCAACGATCTTGTCAATTAAGCGAGCGCGATCAGTCATTTCGACACCACCGATAACCAGATTGGCCGGACAAGGGATACCTCTCCTCGCAGGGGCAGGATGGAAAAACGCTGATGCGATCGTCCAAGACGTAACCGCTGTCGGGTGACGTGTGAATGCGATCGCGGTGCCACATCGTCCCACCCATGATGACGCAACACACAATGCATGACGACTGACGTATATATACGTCTCGCGTTATTATCGACCGGCAGTTGAACCATTCCTCGAACCAGGTGTTCACCTCCGCCTTACGACACCGAAACATGGCGTGGGTATTTGTTTCAGACTTGTGAACGATGAATGGTGACATACCATAGGCTGACATGTGTTGAGCTGCTGATCTATCCAGCGAAATGCCGGTGAATTGCCAGTGGACTTTCAGACGCAATAGACCCTCCGCGGTGAGCACGAAGGTACAGTAACCGCTAGGCTGCGCATCGTGCCACACGACGAATTGAGCCGGGCCGTTGTTCACGGAACGGAACCCACGCCTTGCTTCTACCGCAGACAGCGCTGTGTAAGAAGATCCGCCACCATAAGGCCGGCGCCTGTCTCGCGTATGCAGTTTCGGCGTACGAGATCATGAAAAGAAGGCGATGATAAATTCTAGGGTGATTTCACTAACCGAAGCCGAACGTCTCAAATTTCACCTTTTACAATCTGGCATCCAGATCACGGCCGAGGCTGCGGAATACATTCGATCGCACAACGGTGACCGCCCGCTGACACCGGCGGATTATCCGTCGACATCGGGTATCGTTTTGGTCCTGGAAGGTGATGTGTGGGTCAACGCGCCGATCGAGGAATACAATCCGAATTTCGTCAGCAACAGCATTTTCCAGCTATGTGTTGACAGTGAGGGCTTGTGGGTTGATGGCGACGGATTCTCGTCGCGCGCAAAATTTTGGATGCCGCCCCAATTCCATGGACAGACCAACAGCGAGGGGATTGCCTACAGCAGCCTAGGCTTCACACATACCGACCGCGTGAGAATCTCCCCGATTAGCGGTTGTGCGTTCACATGCAAATTCTGCGATATTCCGTATGAGTTCCGGTATCGAGCCAACGACGTCAACCGACTAATTGAGCTGGTTCAGGTCGCCCTTGCTGATCCACTGCAGCCGGCTAGCCATGTTCTGATATCCGGCGGAACACCGCGTCCGGAGCATTACGGCTACATGCGCGCCCTGTATGAGCTTGCCGCTGCTCAATTCCCTGATGTCCCAATAGACATCATGATGGTGCCGGTCGGCGACGTCATGGATCCGTTGTGGCTCGACGAGATCGGGATCAACGAAATCAGTGTCAACCTCGAGGTCTGGAGCGACGACCTGGCCCGCCGGCTCATGCCGCGCAAGCACAAACAGGGTAGGACCCACTACCTGGAATATCTGGCCAACGCGGCGTCGGTGCTCGGCGGACACCGGGTCCGGTCGATGTTCATGCTGGGTATCGAACCACTGGAGTCAACACTGGAAGGCATCACTGAGATCGCCAGCCGCGGCTGTACACCGGTGCTCAGTCCGTTCCGGCCTGACCCAGCCACCCCGATGAGAGACTGGACGGTGCCCTCCGCCGAATTCATGCTCGATGCGTATTTGGCGGCTCGCGAGATCACGCAGCACTATGGTGTCGCGCTGGGACCCAGCTGCGTTCCATGTACCCACAACACTCTCACGCTACCGTCGACCCATCGAAACGGTGACGCTGAAATTCACCATGGGCATCCCCGCCTAATTTAACTCGACATTCCAGATAGTTTTAATGGGAAATCTTTCGCAAGAAGGGAGCCATTTTCGTGCCGTTGACCGATACGACTGCGAAAGAGTTCATCGACTTAATACTGAGGCGGCGCAGCATAAGGGAAACATTCACGAGCGAACCGGTACCGGCACCAGACCTGGTCCGCATCGTAGAGTGTGGACTTGCCGCGCCCTCCTCAAAGAATGCTCAACCTTGGCGCTTCCACATTGTGCAGGACCGAGTTCTGCTCGACTCGATCGCCGACTACGTCCAGGAAGCTAAGGGGGCGAGCGTATACGGCCCTCAACCTCATATATCGACCGGATTACCTCGCAAGTACTTCCCCAGCACAGTTATAGAATCGGTCGAGATTCTTCGTATAGCACCGGTTGGCATATTCGTCGAAAATCGCGGTGTGTTCAGCGGCCGGAAAAGGCAGTTGGCTTCGACAGGTACCAGCGTTAAAGCGATCACAGGGTATGGCAGTGAAATGCTGGGCATCGGTGCTGCTGTGGAAAATATGTGGCTTGCGGCAAATGCCCTGGGTCTCGGAGCTGTTTTTATGGCCGATGTGCTGGTGGCGGAAGACGCTATCAAACGAAAATTGGGCATCGGGGGCGACCTGGTAGGCGTTCTTAGTCTGGGACCGCACGACGGTGCGGGCCGGCCGTCAATGGGCGCGCGGCTCGAGGATCTGACCATCTGGCGCTGACGCGATTCCAATGCAGTCCGAACTGAAAGGCCGTAGGCTAGATGGGTAGCAACGGCGTTCGCCACTTGCTCGACATTAACGACCTCACCGAGGATGACATCGACTGGGTCATTTCTGGCCCGCATTCTTGCCGCGGGGATGTTGCGGGCTCGATTATCGGCTTAATTTTCCTGGAAAGCTCGTTGCGCACTCATTTCGGCTTCGCGGCGGCGGCAACTCGTTTGGGCGTCTCTCCGCTTTCCGTAACCGAATTGCGACACGGTCCGGGGATGCCGATTGCCGAATCCGTGGCTGACACGCTTCGAGCCATCGGGGGTATGGCCGACTTGGTAGTGATCCGGCCGGGCGAGCCCCTCGACCGCGACAATATTCATGCGACGAGTCCGGTGCCGGTAATAAACGGGGGGGATCCCGGCGGTGAACACCCCACCCAAGCTCTCATAGATTTCGTTGCGATGCAGAAGTTCGTCGGACCCATTCAGGAAATCCGGGTGGGGATCTGCGGCGACTTGACGATGCGAGCCTCGCGGTCGCTGCTTCATCTACTCAACCGGCGCCCGCCACGCTCATTGCGACTGATCGCGCCATATTCGCGGTCAAACCACGGCATCGCTTTTCGCGCGGAATTAAATCGTTGCCTAACGCTCACCGAAGTGCCGGATTTTTCAGATCTCGATGCGTTGATCATCACTGGCATCACACCGTTGACCGACGGTGACAGGTCTGATTACACGCTAACGAAGCAGTCTGCCGAGTCGCTACCGCCACATGCGGTAGTCCTGTCACCGATGCCGATAATCGACGACATATCGAGCGAGATGCTCCGCGATCGGCGGGTGAGAGTGTATGACCAGAGCGACCTCGGCGTCTCGGTGCGGATGTCTGTCCTACAGCTACTGCTCAATCAGTCACGACGATGAGGTACGGCCTTGGCGGTGGACGCGGCTTCTGCGCGTGATATTAAGTAGGACGCTAGTTGGTCACTGAATAAGTCGAGCGATTCCCTGGTCAGCATAGTGTTATGCGTACAGCCGACAGGATATTCGCTGATATCGCCCCCGACGTATGGCTGCCAGATTCGGGCCAATGGCGCACTCCCATCGTCACCCGTCGCCGAGAAGATAACCATGTCGCCATCAAATACTTCCGGCACGTGCCGTGATAATAACGACCCATTGGTATTGATGTTCTTGACTACGGTTCCGAGAATCGACCTGGGCGGAAGTATGGAGTCCACCGCAGTGCGCTGGCTAACCAACTCCGCGGCCGTTTGATAGGTAAGGGGCAGAACGCGTTGCGGTACGTCGATGCCAGCGGATGTCAAAAAATACTCGAGGACATCACTTTCGGAGAACACACTTGTACTGTTCGAGGCACGATCGTCCTTGCGGGTCGAGTTGGGCAGCAACGGGTCGAGAACCAGCAGGCGCCGCACCAGACGACCACGCCGCCGCAGCTCAACTGCAAGCTGATGGGCGATGACCCCGCCGATTGACCACCCTAGAAGATCATATGGGCCGTCCGGGTGAAGCCCCTGAATTGTGTCCGCATAGATCTGCGCCACGTCGCGGATTGATCGAGGCGCAGACCTTCCGTCTGGCTGCACTTGTTGGATGCCGATGATTGGACGGTCAACATACGGGCCCAGGGCTCGATATGGCCAACTAAGCCCTCCCCCCGGCGGAAGACAAAATAGGGGGACCCCTGCGCCCTTCTTTAGTAACTCGACGGGAACGATTTCGACTGCATTCTCCCGGGTACCAATTCGGCAGGACAGACTTGCAATGGTTGGCGTGTCGAATAGGGCACGCACCGTAAGCTCACTATCCAGCCTCGTGTTGATCGCGGCGACGACATGCATTGCCAAGATGCTGTCTCCGCCCAGGTCGAAAAACGAATCGCCGACACTGACCCGCTCGAGCCCTAAAACTTCTGCGTAGATGTCAGCCAGGACCTGCTCGACAGGGCTAGCCGGGGCCTGATACTCAGCAACGCAGTACTCCGGCACCGGTAGGGAGCTGGTATCGAGTTTGCCGTTGACGGTCAACGGCAGCTCCGCCAGCCTAACGATTGCGGTCGGGACCAGGTACCGCGGCAGCTGCTCGGTTAGCTGTGCGCGCAGGACGGCCTCCTCGGCCCCCCCGGTGACATAGCCCACCAACCGTTTGTCGCCGGGGCGGTCCTCACGCACGATGACAACCGCCTGATCCACCCCATCCAGTCCGGCTAGCGCCGCTTGCACTTCGCCGAGTTCGATGCGATATCCACGGATCTTGACCTGTTCGTCAGCGCGTCCCACCCATGTCAGCTGGCCATCGGCACGCCAGCACACGAGGTCCCCACTGCGATACATCCGCACCCCAGCCGCATCCGGGCAGGCCACAAACCGCGACGCGGTCAGTCCCGATCGGCCCCAGTACCCGCAGCCGACGCCGGCACCCGCGATGTACAACTCACCGACAACGCCGACAGGCACCGGGCGCAGCCATTCGTCAAGCACAAAAAGCGCCGCACTCGACACCGGCGACCCGATCGGCGGCGCCCCGGACCCCGCCTGCAAGGGCGCGCTCTTGGCCAACCACATCGTCGTCTCGGTTGGGCCGTAGACGTTAACCATCCGCCGCCCAGGCGCCCATCGATCAACGAGTTCCCGTGGGCACGGCTCGGCACCGATCACGAGCGTCGCCGACTCTAATCCCTCTGGGCATAACACTCGCAGGGCGGAAGGCGTCTGGGTAAGTACCGTGACCCGTTCGTTGATCAGTAAGGCATGGAACTCTTTCGCCGAACCGATCACCCGATCGGGCACCACCACCAGCCGCCCGCCGTGGAGCAGCGCACCCCAGATCTCCCATACCGAGAAGTCGAATGCATACGAATGAAACTGCGTCCAAACTTGTTTCGGCGTTAGCTCGCCGCCGATCTTCAGCGAGTCGAACAGCTGGGTGACGTTGCGCTGGGTAACCGCCACCCCCTTCGGCACCCCGGTAGTGCCGGAGGTGTAGATGATGTGGGCGATGTTGTCCGCGGCTGGCTCCGGCAACCCGTGGCTGGGTTGGTTGTTGGTCGCCGGGTCATCGACGTCGATAACCCGCAGGTTGTATCCGTCGACTCGGCTCTTCAGCCTGGCGGTAGTGATTACCGCTGCCGGGTTAGCGTCACTGATCACGAACTCGATGCGAGTGTCGGGGTGCGCAGGATCGATCGGCAAATAAGCCGCACCGGCCTTAAGTATTGCCAAGATCGCAATAATGGCCCGCGCGGAGCGTTCGATTAGCAGCCCCACCACCTCCCCGGGGCCTATCCCGTAATTGGCGAGTAGGTGAGCGAGCTGATTAGCGGCCTGGTCCAGTTCCCGGTAGGTCACCGATTGCCCTTCGCACACCAGCGCCACTGCTTCTGGCGTGGCCGCTACCTGAGCTGCAAACAGTGCCGGAACCGACGCCGGCGCCGATCGCGACGTAGCGCTCGGCGCTGCCTGGTTACCCCACGTCCGCAAGCGAGCGCGCTCGGCCCCGTGAAGCAGATCTACCGACGACAACCGCCGACCCGGATCATCGGCCATCGCCACCAGGATTTGCGATAGTCGCTTCGCAAAGTCAGCGGCGCCAAAATTAGAAAACGGTTCGCCAGCCCCTACAGTGCTCAAAAGGAGCTGATCACCGTCCATTGTCGAAAACAGGCCGAAGTAATTTACGCGTCCATAATTCGTGCCCACCGCGGATACCGGAGCATCACCGAAGGGAGTCACAGTCGCCCGTGGTAAGAAATTTACGCTCACCCTACGAGCGGTCGCTCCCGGGGCGCGTAACTCGCCTTCATCCGCTGAACTGCGTACCGGAAACCGCTGGTGTCGCAGAGCCTCTTGTATTCGCACCTCAACATGTCCGCAAAAATCTGTGAATGCAGTATCCGGCGCCACCTGTAACACCAGCGGCACAACGCCGCTAACCATTCCCGGAAGAGTCTTCAACTCAGGAGTCGTTCGCCTATTGACCGGGAAATCCAGCACCACCTCCGAACTGCCTGCATCCCAACTACGCACTAGCAGTGCACATGCTGCGGTGAAGACTGTCGATTGCCGCATGCCCAGACGTTTGGCCAGTTGTTGGGTTTGGCGGACAACATCGTGTTCGAACTGAACCGGAGCGGAAGGCGTGCAGAAGTCACTCCCTTTCTCGGCCTGCTGTAACTGATAATCCGGCACTCTCACGGCACGTAGGATCGCATCCCAATAATCGCGGTCTTCGCGATAATGTGTGGATTTTTCGTATTCTAGCTCGCAGCGAACGAGGGCCTGTAACGATCCGAAGAATGGGGGCGGAAGCGGCATCCGTGAAACCATCGCAGAGTAAACAGCTGCGATTCGATTGACGACAATCATTATGCCGAAGCCATCGAGGACCATATGATGTACGCACAAGAACAGATAGAATTCATCCTGTCGCGTTTGGAACAAAGCGAATTTGAGCAACGGACCGGCCAACGGCATCGGCGTGCGTTGTATCAAGGTGGCTAGCCGGTAGGCCTGCTGCACCGGATCCGTCGAACCGGTCAGGTCATGGACGGGTACCGCAAGATCCCCGCAATCGATGACCTCTTGGTAAAGCTTGCCATCGAGCACCCGAAATCCGACCCTTATTGGTTCGGCTTCAGACACCACACGGCGAATGGCTTGCTCAAGCAAATTGGGTTCTATCTTGCCGCTGATGATGAACATCATGCCGAGCTGCCATTCGATCGGCGAGCGGTGCAATTCCTGCAGAAGCCAGACGTCTAACTGCGCCCGAGTTGCAGGAAGCGTTTGCCCGCCAGGTCCTATCTGAGCACCGCCCGTCGTTGTGTTCTCGCCGCAGGGATTGATGCTCACCGATCTCCCCAATCATCGATGTTCGCCACTGGGCTCAGCGTCAGCCAAGCGGCCTGGCCGCGATACAGAACCATGCAGACAATAGTTGCCGACAAATATTGCCACAGGCAATACTTATGTGGAATTACAGTAGGAGGTCGCGCGTGAGAGCGCCAAGTTGGCGGCGGGCGAGAAGCCTTGCACCGGCCTCAACCGACACGGCGGCCCTGTTGTCAGTGGCGGACACCGGTCGCCGGTATCCGGACAAGCTGGACGCCCGGCTATTCCGGATCGCCGGCGTGTGCGTGCTCGTTGCTGTGATGACGAACGTTGACATCACCGCTATCGGCGTCGCTCAGCGGGCTTTGATCGCCGATTTCCACTCAAACCAGGCCGTCGTTGGCTGGAGCGTGACCGGCTACACGCTCGCGTTGGCCGCGGCGACACCAATGTCGGGCTGGGCAGCCGATCGGTGCGGCACCAAACGGTTATTCATCGGATCAGTGCTGGTGTTCACGGTGGGTTCGGCGCTGTGTGTGATGGCACCGAATCTTCTGTCGCTGATCGTCTTTCGAATGTTGCAGGGATTGGGCGGGGGGATATTGCTACCTCTGAATTTCACCATCGTGGTCCGCGAGGCGGGCCCGCAGCGGCTTGGCCAACTCATGGCGGTCCTGGGAATCCCGATGATGCTCGGCCCAATTGGCGGCCCCATCCTCGGAGGTTGGCTCATCGAAACCCACGGCTGGCGTTGGATCTTCGGCATAAACCTGCCGATCGGTCTGATCGCACTGGTCGTCGCCGGCATGGTGTTGCCGAAGGATCGGCCAGGTCCGTCAGCAATGTTCGACTTTGTCGGTATGCTCCTGCTTTCGCCTGGCCTGGCGACTTTCTTGTATGGAATGTCATCCATACCGTCTCGCGGCACGGTGGCTGATCGCCACGTGTTGATACCGGCGGGCATCGGCCTGGCGCTGATGAGCGGATTTGTTGTCCATGTCCTCGGCCGCACGGCTCACCCGTTAATCGATTTGCGGCTGCTGGCCAACCGTTCTGTCACACTTGCCAACGTGGCGATGTCCTTGTTCGCCATTGGGTTTTTCGGCGCCGAGCTGCTGTTCCCGAGCTACTTGCAACAATTGCTGCATCAGACGCCGCTGCAATCCGGGTTCCATCTGGTTCCACAAGGGCTCGGTGCCATGCTGGCTATGCCACTAGCCGGAACAACCTTGAACAGGTACGGCCCAGCCAAAGCCGTGCTGGTCGGTATCACGCTGACTGGCTTAGGTATGGGCATTTTCGCCCATGCCGCGGCCAAACAGACCGGTTACCTGCCCACACTGTTTGCGGGGTTGGCAATCATCGGCTTTGGCGCAGGCTGCACCATGATGCCGCTATCCGCTGCGGCGGTCCAAACTCTATCTCCACATCAGATTGCGCCGGGTTCGACGCTGATCAGCGTAAACCAGCAGGTGGGCGGATCGATCGGCGTCGCGTTGATGTCAATGATCTTGACCAGCCAATTCAGCCGAAGTGAAAACATCGCTACTGCAACAGAACTCGCGCCGCTGCAACAAGACGCCACGATCCGCGCGGCGCCGGTGGATCCGTCGGTAACGCCGCATGGTGTTCTCGCCCGCGCTCTTGTCAGCAATGTTTCGCACGACCTTGCGCACGCCTACGCAACGGTATTCGTGTTGGCGACCGTCATGCTGGCTTCGATAATGATCCCGGCGGCCTTCCTAACGACCCGTACGTTGACCGTGCGTCGCTGACCATTAGTTCGGCCACATGCGCACTTTGACGGCTGGGTCGAATACCGCCGAAATGAGGCGCATTTCGGCCAGCGGTGTACGCCACGAGCGACTCACGACTTTTTACGAAGGCATTTGGCAGATCTCATACTGCGAGACGCTAATATCTGCGTGTGAGACAACAGAGCGGTATCGGCGTCCTCGACAAGGCCGCGGGGGTGCTCCATGCGGTCGCGCAATCTCCCTGTGGGCTGGCCGAATTGTGTGAGCGCACCGGTCTGCCCAGGGCGACCACCTACCGACTGGCGGCCGCGCTGGAGGTGCATCGGCTGCTGGGGCGGGACGAGGAGGGGCGCTGGCGGCTGGGCCCGGCGATCAGCGAACTCGCGGCGCATGTCAACGACCCGCTCCTGGCCGCCAGCGCGGCCGTGCTGCCCCAATTGCGCGAGACCACGGGCGAAAGCGTGCAGTTGTACCGACGGGAGGGCACGTCGCGAATTTGTATTGCGGCGCTGGAACCCGCTGCGGGCCTTCGCGATACCGTCCCGGTCGGCGCGCGATTGCCGATGACTGCGGGTTCGGGCGCCAAAGTGCTGCTCGCGCACAGTGATGCTGCGACGCAGACGGCGGTGCTCCCCCACGCGAAATTCACCGACCGGGTGCTGGCCGAAGTCCGCCGCCGCGGCTGGGCGCAAAGCGTGGCCGAACGCGAGCCGGGCGTCGCCAGCGTCTCGGCGCCGGTGCGTGATAGCCGTGGCGTCGTGGTGGCCGCCATCTCGGTCTCCGGTCCAGTCGACCGGATGGGACGCCGTCCCGGCGCGCGCTGGGCCGCCGATCTACTGGCCGCGGCCGACGCGCTCACCCGCCGGCTCTGACAGACTGACGCCATGGGAACCAAACAGCGCGCCGACATCGTCATGTCCGAGGCCGAAATCGCTGACTTCGTCAACTGGAGCCGTACCGGCACCCTGGCCACCGTCGGCCCCGACGGCCAACCGCATTTGACGGCGATGTGGTACGCCGTCGTGGACGATGAAATCTGGCTGGAGACCAAAGCCAAGTCCCAGAAGGCGGTGAACCTCAAACGCGATCCTCGGGTGAGTTTTCTGCTTGAGGACGGCAACACCTACGACACGCTGCGCGGGGTTTCCTTCGAGGGCGTCGCGGAGATCGTCGACGATCCCGACGCGCTGCACCGGGTCGGGGTCAGTGTGTGGGAGCGCTACACCGGCCCCTACAGCGACGAGCTCAAGCCCATGGTCGACCAGATGATGAACAAGCGCGTCGGCGTGCGCATCGTGAGCCGGCGCACCCGCTCGTGGGACCACCGCAAGCTGGGGTTACCGAGCATGCCGGTGGGCGGCACCACGGCCCCCGCGGTGCAGGGGACCGGTAACTGATTTTGTAGCCCCGATGGGATTCGAACCCACGCTACCGCCGTGAGAGGGCGGCGTCCTAGGCCGCTAGACGACGGGGCCAGAACCGATCCGAGCTGTCAGCATAGCTGACGCAGGGAAGCCCACCTAATCACTGAACATCTGCTTGGCGTCGGTGGGACTTTGCTGGGGTACCAGGACTCGAACCTAGAATGGCTGAACCAGAATCAGCTGTGTTGCCAATTACACCATACCCCATGGCTGCCTAAAACCGCTGGTCAGAGCTTGTTTGGGGTTATCACCCATCCCACAAATCAGCTCTGCCGGCCGTTGTCGGCCTTTTGAAGTCGCTGTGCACACTACCAAAGATTCAGGCAGCGTCGTCGCGCGCGGCCCGCAGCCGCCGCAAGCTGCGGTCACGGCCGAGCAGCTCCAGCGATTCGAACAGCGGGGGGCTGATCGTCGTCCCGGTGGCGGCCACCCGGATGGGGCCGAACGCCTTGCGGGGTTTGAGGCCCAGGTCCTCGATCAGCGCGGGCTTGAGAGCGCCCTCGATATGCGCGGTGGTCCAGTCCGTCACACCTTCCAGCGCTGCGACCGCCGCGTCGAGCACCGGCCCAGCTTCGGGACCCAACTCCTTGGCCGCGGCCTTGGGGTCGATCGCATACTGTTCGTCGTTGAGAAACTTCAGCAGGTCCCACGCGTCGCCCAACACGACGATGCGGGTCTGCACCAGCTCGGCGGCAGCAGCGAACTCCGCGTCGCTGAGCTCCACGTGATGGCCGTGAGTGTCCAGGTAGGCCCGCAGTCTGCCGGCGAAATCGGCGGCGTCGAGCATCCGGATGTGTTCGGCGTTGAGCGCGTCGGCCTTCTTCTGGTCGAAGCGGGCCGGGTTCGAGTTGACGTCGGCGACGTCGAACGCGGCCACCATCTCGTCGAGGCTGAACAGGTCATGGTCGTCGGCGATCGCCCAGCCAAGCAGCGCGAGGTAATTCAGCAACCCTTCGGGGATGAAGCCGCGATCGCGATGGGCGAACAGGTTCGACTGCGGGTCCCGCTTGGAGAGTTTCTTGGTCCCCTCCCCCAATACCGTTGGAAGATGGGCGAATTCCGGAATTCGGTCGGTTACCCCGATGCGGATCAGCGCCTGATATAGAGCCAGCTGCCGCGGGGTGGACGGCAGCAGGTCCTCGCCGCGCAGTACGTGGGTAATCTTCATCAGCGCGTCGTCGCAGGGATTGACCAAGGTGTATAACGGGTCTGCGCTGGCGCGGGTCAACGCGAAATCCGGTACCGATCCCGCCGCGAACGTGGTGGGCCCGCGGACCAGGTCGTTCCAGCTGAGATCCGCGTCGGGCATGCGCAGCCGCACCACCGGCTTGCGCCCCTCGGCGAGGTAGGCGGCGCGCTGCGAGTCGGTCAGCTGCCGGTCGAAGTTGTCGTAGCCCAGTTTGGGGTTGCGACCCGCGGCGATGTGACGTGCCTCGACCTCCTCGGGCGTCGAGAAGGCATAGTAGGCCTCCCCCGCCGCGAGCAGCCGGTCCACCACGTCACGGTAGAGATCGCTGCGCTGCGATTGCCGGTACGGGCCGTAGGGCCCGCCCACCTCGGGGCCCTCGTCCCAATTCAGCCCGAGCCAGCGCAACGCATCCAGCAGCGCGGCATAGCTTTCCTCGCTGTCACGCTCGGCGTCGGTGTCCTCTATGCGGAAGACGAAAGTGCCGCCGGTGTGGCGGGCATACGCCCAGTTGAACAGCGCGGTGCGGACCATCCCGACGTGCGGGGTGCCGGTGGGCGACGGGCAGAATCGAACCCGGACGGGAGCGGCTTGTGTCACGACTTTCCTTTGCGGACAACGGGATTGGTAAGGGTGCCGATTCCCTCGATGGTGATGGAGACCGTGTCGCCATCCTCGATGGGGCCGACGCCGGCGGGTGTTCCGGTGAGTATGAGATCGCCGGGCAGCAAGGTCATTACGGCGGTGATCCATTCCACGATGGCGCCGACATCGTGGATCATCAGCGAGGTGCGGCTGTGTTGTTTGACCTCGCCGTTGACCTCGGTGCGCAATTCGAGATCGGCCGGCTCGAGGTCGGTGACGATCCACGGCCCGACCGGACAGAAGGTGTCATGTCCCTTGGCCCGCGTCCACTGGCCATCGGACTTCTGCTGATCGCGGGCCGACACATCGTTGCCGATCGTGTAACCGAGAATGTTGTCGGCGGCTTGGGCGGCCGGAACGTCTTTGCACGCCCGGCCGATCACTATCGCCAGCTCTCCCTCGAAGTGCACCGGTGATGCGTTGGCGGGCAATCGAATCGGCACATTGGGCCCGATGATCGCGGTGTTGGGCTTCATGAAAATCACCGGATCCGCCGGGGCTGGGCCGGTGACGGCGCCCATCTCAGCGATGTGGTCGGCGTAGTTCTTGCCGACGCAGACGACCTTGCTGGCCAATATCGGCGCCAGGAGGCGGACGTCGGCCAGCGGCCATGAGCGGCCGGTGAACGTCGGCGTGCCGAACGGGTGCTCGGCGATCTCGCGCGCGATCAGTTCGCCGGGGCTGTCCAATTCGCCTTCGATGCTGACAAAGGCGACACCGTCTGGGCTGGCGATTCGACCAAGGCGCATTCGGGTCAGCCTATCTTGTGGGCGCATGGCCGGCCCCGCCGAGAGTCTGCATACCCAAACCGCAAGAGCGATAGCGCATGCGCTATCAACCTTGCGCTGTCCGGGGCCGACGCCGCGATAGTGAACTTCGCGGAAACTCCTGGCAACAGAAAAGTGTGCAAGCATGGCTGGATGCCGACCGAGCAGATCAGTGCGGCCACGCGCTGGTCGATGGTCGGCATTGCGCTGGTGGTGACTGCCAGTGCGTTTTCGTTCATCAACGCGGTTCCCTTCCTGATCCCCGCATTGGAGGCCGCGCGTGCAACTCCGTTGTCGCAGACGGGTCTGCTGGCCGCGATGCCGAGTCTGGGCATGGTAGTGACGCTGATCGCCTGGGGCTATGTGGCCGACCGGGTCGGCGAGCGGATCGTGCTCGTCACCGGTTCGGCCATGACCGCAGTGGCCACCTTCGCTGCCGCGTCGGTCCACTCGCTGGTGGCCATGGGCGCATTCCTGTTTCTCGGTGGCATGAGCGCGGCCAGCTGCAACCCCGCCTGCGGCCGGCTGGTCGCCGGCTGGTTTCCCGCCGACCAGCGCGGGTTGGCGATGGGAGTCCGTCAGACCGCGCAGCCGCTGGGAATCGCCATGGCCGCGTTCATGATTCCGCGTCTTGCCGAACATGGTCCGAGCGTGGGCTTGCTGTTCCCGGCATTCGCTTGTGCGGCGTCGGCGGTAATCGGAGCGCTGTTCGTGCGTGACCCGGCACACAAGCCGCGCGCCGCGGCCAGCGAAGAGGAGCTCGTCAACCCCTACCGTGGTAGCGCAGTGCTGATGCGCATCCACGCTCTTTCAGCGCTGATGGTGATGCCACAGTCGATGACGGTCACGTTCATGCTGGTTTGGCTGACCAAGAACCACGGATGGGCGGTTCGAACCGCCGGAGCGCTGGTAATCATCACTCAACTGCTCAGCGCCGGCAGCCGCGTCGCGGCCGGCCGGTGGTCGGACCGCATCGGTTCGCGGATGCGGCCCATCCGGGTGGTCGCCCTCGGCACCAGCGTGACCATGCTGATGCTGGCTTTCGCCGATGTCTTGAACCCGCTGCTGGCCGTGGTCCTCATGGTCTCGGTGTCGATCATCACCGTGATGGACAACGGGCTCGAGGCCACGGCGATCACCGAATTCGCCGGCGAGTTCTGGAGCGGGCGCGCGCTGGGCGTCCAGAACACCACGCAGCGGGTGATGACGCTGGCTGGGCCACCGATGTTCGGCGCGGTAATCGATTCGGCAGGATATCCGCTGGCTTTCGCGCTGTGCGGCCTGTTTCCGCTGGCTGCGGTGCCCTTTGTGCCGATCGGCCTGCGGGTACCCGGGCTAACGAGCGTTCGTTCGCGCGAGTAAGCAGCTGCGTGTACAGCGTGCGAGCATGGGTGGATGTCGAAAGACCCGATCACCGCGCGAGCACGCTGGTCGATCGTGGTCGTTTCGCTGCTGGTCACGGCAAGCTCATTCCTGTTCATCAACGGCGTCGCATTCTTGATCCCCGCACTGAAAGTGGTGCGCGGCACCTCACTGACCGAAGCCAGTTTGCTGTCGTCGATGCCCAGCTGGGGCATGGTGGTCACGCTGGTCGGCTGGGGCTATGTGCTGGATCGGGTCGGCGAGCGGATGGTCATGGCCGTGGGCTCGGCCCTCACCGCCGCCGCGACCTACGCCGCGGCGTCAGTTCATTCGCTGCTGTTGATGGGCGTATTCCTGTTCCTCGGCGGCATGGCCGCGGCCAGCTGCAACAGTGCCGGAGGCCGGCTGGTGTCGGGCTGGTTCCCGCCGCACCAGCGCGGCCTGGCGATGGGTGTTCGCCAGACCGCCCAGCCGCTGGGAATCGCCCTGGGCGCGTTGGTGATTCCCGAACTTGCCGAACGAAGCCCGCACGCGGGGCTGATGTTCCCCGCGGTCGCATGCACGCTTGCGGCGGTGGTCAGCGTCATCGGCGTCGTCGACCCACCACGCAAGTCACGGAAGTCGGCCAGCGTCGAGGAGTTGGCCAGTCCCTATCGCGGCTCGTCGGTGTTGTGGCGGATTCACGTGGTTTCGGCGCTGCTGATGATGCCGCAGACGGTGACCGTGACGTTCATGCTGGTCTGGCTGATGAACCACCACCGCTGGTCGGTGGCGGCTGCCGGCGGTTTGGTGACGATCTCGCAGCTGCTCGGCGCCGTGGGCCGCATCGCCGTCGGACGCTGGTCCGACCGGGTCGGCTCACGCATGCGACCGGTTCGCATCATCGCGATCGCTGCCGCCGTGAACCTGTTTTTGCTGGCGCTCGTCGACAACCAGGGTTCGCGTTACGACGTGGCGCTCATGGTCGCTATTTCGGTCATCGCGGTGCTCGACAACGGCTTGGAAGCGACCGCGATCACCGAGTACGCCGGGCCGTTCTGGAGCGGACGGGCGCTGGGCACCCAGAACACCACGCAGCGGCTTGCGGCCGCGGCGGGACCGCCGCTGTTCGGTGCGCTGATCACCGCGGCCGCCTACCCGCTGGCCTGGGGGCTGTGCGGCTTGTTCCCGCTGGCAGCGGTGCCCTTGGTGCCGACCCGCCTGTTACCGCCGGGCCTGGAGACTAGAGCGCGGCGGCAATCCGTTCGCCGACATCGCCGGTGGCAAGCCGTTCGCTCCCGCGAGTTGCCAAGTAAGCCTCGACGGCCCGATCCACCCGGGCCGCCGCATCCTGCTCACCGAGATGGGCAAGCAACAACGCCACCGACATGATCGCAGCGGTCGGGTCGGCGATGCCCTGACCGGCGATGTCGGGCGCGCTGCCGTGCACCGGCTCGAACATCGACGGGTTGGTCCGGGTCGCATCGATATTTCCGCTGGCCGCCAAGCCGATACCGCCGCACACCGCCGCGGCCAGGTCGGTGATGATGTCGCCGAACAGGTTGTCGGTGACGATCACGTCGAAGCGGCCGGGGTCGGTGACCAGGTGGATGGTGGCCGCGTCGACGTGTTGATAGGCCACCTCGACCTCGGGGTACTTCTCGCCCACCTCTTGCACCGTCCGCCACCACAACGATCCGGCGAACGTGAGCACATTGTTCTTGTGCACCAGCGTGAGGTGCTTGCGACGCTGCTGGGCCCGCTCGAAGGCGTCCTGGACCACTCGCCGGACGCCGAACGCCGTGTTCACGCTGACCTCGGTGGCCACCTCGTTCGGAGTGCCGACGCGAATCGCACCGCCGTTGCCGGTGTACGGGCCTTCGGTGCCTTCGCGCACCACCACGAAGTCGATCTTGGGGTCACCGGCCAGGGGGCTTTTAACGCCCGGATACAGCCGGCCGGGCCGCAGATTGATGTGGTGATCCAGCTCGAAGCGCAGCCGTAACAACAGACCCCGCTCCAGGACGCCACTGGGCACCGAGGGGTCGCCGATCGCCCCGAGCAGGATCGCGTCGTGCTCACGAAGTTCGGGGACCACCGACTCCGGGAGCACCTCACCGGTGGCGTGGAAACGCCGTGCGCCCAAGTCGTATTCGGTTTTCTCTACACCGGGTAGCACCGCGTCGAGAACTTTGATCGCTTGGGCGATGACTTCCGGGCCGATGCCGTCGCCGCCGATCACCGCTAATTTCATGAACACTGCCTCACGAAAAGTCAACCACCTCAAGCTTGTTGGCGCCCACTGCCGCCGCGATCGACGACCGCACATCCTCGGGCACGTCCTGATCCAGCCGCAGCACAACGGTGGCACTCGGGCCCTCGGTGTCCTCGGAGAGCTGTGCAGCCTGGATGTTCACCCCGGCCGTACCCAGCAAGGTGCCGATCTTGCCGAGCGCGCCGGGCTGGTCGGCGTAATTGATCACCAGATTGACGCCCTGGGCACGCAGGTCGTAGCTGCGACCGTTGATCTGCACGATCTTCTCGACCAATTGCGGCCCGGACAGGGTGCCCGCGACATTGATGACCGAACCGTCCGACGCGACGGCGCGCACGTCGACCATGCTGCGGTGGTTGGGGCTTTCGGTGGCCTTCGCGATTTCGGCCGTCACGCCACGTTCGGCGGCCAGTGCCGGCGCGTTGACAAACGTCACCGCGTCCTCGATCACCGCCGAGAACAGGCCGCGCAGCGCCGAAAGCTTCAGCACCTCGACCTCTTCGGCGGCCAGCTCACCACGCACCTGCACCGACAACGACACCGGCAGTTCGTCGGACAGCGCGGCAACCAGTACCCCGAGCTTGCGCGCCAGATCCAGCCAGGGCGCCACCTCTTCGTTGACCACGCCACCGCCGACGTTGACCGCGTCCGGAACGAACTCCCCGGCCAGCGCCAGCCGTACGCTCTCGGCGACATCGGTGCCGGCGCGGTCCTGGGCCTCGACCGTGGACGCCCCTAGATGCGGCGTGACGACCACCTGGGGCAGCTCGAACAACGGGCTGTCCGTGCAGGGTTCGCTGGCGAAGACGTCGAGACCGGCCGCCCGGACGTGGCCGCTGTTGATCGCCTCGGCCAGCGCCGCCTCGTCCACCAAACCGCCGCGCGCGGCGTTGACGACGATGACGCCGGGCTTGGTCTTGGCCAGTGCCTCCTTGTCGATCAAGCCCGCCGTCTCCGGGGTCTTGGGCAGATGCACGGAGATGAAATCGGCGCGGGCCAGCAGGTCGTCCAACGGCAGCAGTTCGATGCCCAGCTGCGCCGCCCGAGCCGACGACACATAGGGGTCGTAGGCGACGATGTGGGCGCCGAAGGCGGCGATGCGCTGCGCGACCAGCTGCCCGATTCGGCCCAGTCCAACCACGCCGACGGTCTTGCCGAAGATCTCGGTGCCGGAGAACGACGAGCGCTTCCAGGTGTGCTCACGCAGCGAGGCATCGGCTGCCGCGATCTGCCGGGACGCGGCCAACAGCAGCGCGATGGCGTGCTCTGCGGCGCTGTGGATGTTGGACGTCGGGGCGTTGACCACCAGCACACCGCGGGCGGTGGCGGCGTCAACGTCGACGTTGTCCAGCCCGACGCCGGCGCGGGCGA
Source organism: Mycobacterium szulgai (assembly GCF_002116635.1). Taxonomy (GTDB): domain Bacteria; phylum Actinomycetota; class Actinomycetes; order Mycobacteriales; family Mycobacteriaceae; genus Mycobacterium; species Mycobacterium szulgai. The sequence continues at coordinate 65,776 of NZ_LQPW01000010.1, forward strand.
CGATCTTCAGTTTGGGTGCCGCGGCCAGCACCTCAGCGTCCACGGTGGTAGCCGACCGCACCAGCAGCGCGTCGGCCTCAGGCACCGCAGCCAGCAGCTTTTCCCGGTCGGGCCCGTCTACCCAGCGCACCTCAACCTGGTCTCCCAGGGCAGCAACCGTTGATTGGGCAAGTTTGTCGGCGATTAACACAACAGGCAGGTTCACGCGAACAGCGTAGCGGCGGGTCGCCGTCGGCCGCTCAGTCAGCTGTAATCGTGGGGTGGACTTGACCGTCGTCGGCAGCGGGCCCAATGGCCTCGCTACGGCCGTAATCTGTGCCCGAGCCGGGCTGAAAGTGCAGGTCGTCGAAGCCCAGCCCACCTTTGGTGGCGGCGCCCGCAGCCAAGCCGACTTCGAATTTTCCGGAGTCTTACACGACGTGTGCTCGGCGGTGCACCCGCTGGCGCTGGCGTCGCCCTTTTTCGCCGAGTTCGATCTGCCCGCGCGCGGCGTGACGCTGGCCGTGCCGGAGATCTCGTACGCCAACCCGCTGCCGGGCCGGCCCGCGGCCGTCGCCTATCGGGATCTGCAGCGCACCTGTGCCGAGTTGGATGACGGCGGACCCTGGCGGCGCCTGCTGGGGCCGTTGGCGGCCGACTCCGAAGCGGTGGTGGCGTTCCTGCTCGGCGACAAGCGGTCGGTGCCTAGATCGTTGCTGCCGGTAATGCGTCTTGGGTTGCGGATGCTGACCCAAGGCACTCCGGCATGGGGGGCGCTGGCCGGCGCGGATGCTCGTGCCTTGTTCACCGGCGTCGCCGCCCACGTGATTTCGCGAATGCCATCCCTGGCGTCGGCGGGCGCCGGACTGATGCTGGCGACGCTCGGCCACTCGGTCGGCTGGCCGATTCCGGTGGGCGGGACCCAAATGATCACCGATGCACTGATCGCGGATCTGCGCGCCCACGGCGGCGAGCTGACGTCTGGTGTCGAAATCGCCGATCCGCCAAGCGGCGTGGTGGCCTTCGACACGGCACCGACCGCGCTGTTGGGCATCTACCGCGACGCGCTTCCGGCTGGTTACGCTAAGGCGTTGCGCCGCTACACCTTTGGTCCCGGGGTGGCAAAGGTGGACTTTGTGCTCAACGATGAGATTCCGTGGTCGGATGCGCGATTGCAGCGCGCGCCGACGCTGCACCTCGGCGGCACCCGCGAGCAGATGGCACGCGCCGAGGCCGACATCGCCGCGGGGCGCCATGCCGATTGGCCGATGGTGCTCGCATCCTCGCCGCACCTCGCCGATCCAGGCCGAATCGACTCCGACGGGCGGCGGCCGCTGTGGACGTATGCCCATGTGCCGTCCGGATCCACGCTCGATGCCACCGAATCGGTGATCGGGGTGTTCGAGCGCTTCGCGCCGGGTTTCCGCGACGTCGTGGTGGCCTCGCGCAGTGTGCCCGCCGCGCGGATGGCCGAGCACAACGCAAACTACGTCGGCGGCGACATCGCGGTGGGCGGAGCCTCGGTGTTGCGCGCAACCTTGGGCCCTACTCCACGGCTAAACCCTTGGCGCACACCGATTCCCAAGGTCTACCTGTGTTCGGCGGCCACGCCGCCAGGTGCCGGCGTGCACGGTATGGCCGGCTATTACGCAGCCCGGACGTTGTTGCGCAACGAGTTCGGCATTGCCGAACTGCCTAAGCTGACCCCATGACCAAACTTGCGATCATCTACTACTCGGCCACCGGCCACGGCACCACCATGGCTCGACGAGTGGCCGCAGCGGCCGAGGCGGCGGGCGCCGAAGTGCGGGTGCGCCACGTCGCCGAAACCCGTGACCCGTCGTCGTTCGCGCACAATCCCGCATGGACCGCGAATTACGAAGCGACCAAAGATCTCCCGGCAGCGACCGCCGACGACATCGTGTGGGCCGACGCGGTGATCTTCGGATCGCCCACCCGGTTCGGCTCTGTTGCTTCGCAATTGCGAGACTTCCTCGACTCGCTGGGCGGGCTGTGGGCCGAAGGCAAGCTCGCCGACAAGGTGTACGCGGCCTTCACGTCATCCAACACCCTGCACGGTGGCCAGGAGACCACGCTGCTGACGCTCTACGTCACCTTGATGCATTTCGGCGGCATTATCGTGGCGCCGGGATACACCGACCCGTTGAAGTTCGTCGACGGTAACCCGTATGGGGTCAGCCTGGTGTCGACGCACGACAACATCGAAGAGTTCGACTCGGCGACGGCCGACGCGCTGGACCACCTCGCCCGTCGGGTGGTGCGGGTCGCCGAAGGCACCGCGACACTGTAGTTGGCGCGACGACACGCCGAAAAGCCCCGCGCCAACTACAGTTTCGCGGCCACCTCGGCTAAGCGGTTTCGGTGATGGGGCGGTCGACCCAGCTCATCAGGTCGCGCAGCTTCTTACCGGTGACCTCGATGGGGTGCTCGGCGTTCTCCTTGCGCAGATCCTCGAGCTGCTTGTTCCCACCCTCGACATTGGCGACCAGCTTCTTGACGAAGGTCCCGTCCTGGATGTCGCGCAGGATTCCGCGCATCCTTTCCTTGGTGTCGGCGTCGATGACCCGCGGGCCCGACAGGTATCCGCCGAACTCCGCGGTGTCAGACACCGAGTAGTTCATCCGCGCGATACCACCCTCGTACATCAAGTCGACGATCAGCTTGAGCTCGTGCAGCACCTCGAAGTACGCCATCTCCGGCGGGTAGCCCGCCTCGACCATGACATCGAAACCGGTCTTCACCAATTCCTCTGTGCCACCACACAACACGGCCTGCTCGCCGAACAGGTCGGTTTCGGTCTCGTCCTTGAAGGTGGTCTTGATGACGCCGGCGCGGGTGCCACCGATCGCCTTGGCATACGACAAGGCGAGCGCCTGGCCCTCCCCGGTCGGGTCCTGGTCGACCGCGATCAGCGCGGGCACGCCCTTGCCGTCGACGAACTGGCGCCGCACCAAATGCCCGGGACCCTTCGGCGCGACCATCGCGACGGTGACGTTGGCCGGCGGCTTGATCAGATCGAAGTGGATATTGAGGCCGTGCCCGAAGAACAGTGCGTCACCCTCGTTGAGGTTGGGCTCGATGTCATTGGTGAAGATCTCGGCCTGTGCGGTGTCGGGAGCCAGCAGCATGATCACGTCGGCCCACTTGGCAACCTCGGCGGGGGTATCGACCTCCAGGCCCTGCTCTTCGACCTTGGCCCGCGACTTCGAGCCCTCCTTCAGCCCGACGCGCACCTGCACACCGGAGTCGCGCAGGCTCAGTGAGTGCGCGTGCCCCTGGCTGCCGTAGCCGATCACGCCGACCTTGCGGCCCTGGATGATCGACAGGTCTGCGTCGTCGTCGTAGAACATCTCTAATGCCACGGTGAAATTTCTCCTTGTGTGTTATTTGGCGGTGGCTATGCCGCGCGGTCCGCGGGACAGCGACACCATTCCGGACTGGGCGATTTCGCGGATACCGAAGGGCTCCAATACCCGCAGCAGCGCCTCGAGCTTGCCGTGGTTACCGGTGGCCTCGACGGTGAGCGACTCCGGGGAAACGTCAATGACGTTGGCGCGGAACAGGTTTACCGCTTCGATCACCTGGCTGCGGGTGCCGGCGTCGGCCCGCACCTTGATCAGTGCCAATTCCCGGGACACCGAGTTGTCCTCATCCTGCTCGACGATCTTGATGACGTTGATCAGTTTGTTGAGCTGTTTGGTGACCTGTTCGAGAGGGGTTTCCTCGCAGGAGACGACGATGGTCATCCGCGACATGTCCTTCTGCTCGGTGGCGCCCACCGCCAGCGACTCGATGTTGAAGCCGCGCCGGGAGAACAACGCCGCCACCCGCGCGAGAACGCCGGGCTTGTCTTCGACCAGCACCGAAAGCGTGTGCGTCTTCGGATACATCAGGCGTGCCCCTCGCTTATGTCGTCGAACAGCGGACGGATCCCGCGTGCGGCCTGGATCTCGTCGTTGCTGGTGCCGGCGGCGACCATCGGCCACACCTGGGCGTCGGCGCCGACGATGAAGTCGATCACCACCGGGCGGTCGTTGATCGCCCGAGCCTGGTTGATGACGTCTTCCACGTCTTCCTCACGCTCGCAACGCAATCCGACGCAACCCAGCGCCTCGGCCAGCTTGACGAAGTCCGGTATGCGGTGCGAGTGGGTGGCCAGGTCGGTCTGGGAGTAGCGCTCTTCGTAGAACAGGGTCTGCCACTGCCGCACCATGCCCAGGTTGCCGTTGTTGATCAGCGCCACCTTGATCGGGATGCCCTCGATGGCGCAGGTGGCCAGTTCCTGGTTGGTCATCTGGAAGCAACCGTCGCCGTCGATTGCCCACACCTCGGTATCGGGCAGCGCGATCTTGGCGCCCATGGCCGCCGGGATGGCGAACCCCATGGTGCCAAGCCCGCCGGAATTCAGCCAGGTGCGCGGCTTTTCGTACTTGATGAACTGCGCCGCCCACATCTGGTGCTGGCCAACGCCGGCAACATAAATGGCGTCCGGGCCGGCGATCTGACCGAGCTTCTCGATCACATATTCCGGGCCCAGGCTCCCGTCGCTCTGCGGCCCGTAGCTCAGCGGATAGGTCTTCCGAACGCCTTCGAGGTACTCCCACCACTCGGTCATGTCGATGTTGCCGGGGATCTCGTAGTGCCGCAGCATCGCGATGAGGTCGGTGATGACGGCCTTGACGTCGCCCACGATGGGCACGTCCGCGTGGCGGTTCTTGCCGATCTCGGCCGGGTCGATATCGGCGTGGATGACCTTGGCCTCCGGAGCGAACGATTCGAGCTTGCCGGTCACCCGGTCGTCGAAGCGGGTGCCAAGGGCGATCAGCAGGTCGCTGCGCTGCAGCGCGGCCACCGCCGACACCGTGCCGTGCATGCCGGGCATGCCCATGTTCTGTGGGTGGCTATCGGGGAAGGCGCCGCGCGCCATCAGCGTGGTGACCACCGGGATGCCGGTCAGTTCGGCCAGGTCGAGCAGCTTGTCGGTGGCCTCGCCGCGGATGACGCCGCCGCCGACGTACAGCACCGGCTTGCGCGCGGTTGCGATCAGCTTGGCAGCCTCGCGCACCTGCCGGTTGTGTGGCTTGGTGTTGGGCTTGTAGCCGGGCAGGTCCATCCGCGGCGGCCAGCTGAAGGTGCATTGGCCCTGCAAGACGTCCTTGGGGATGTCGACGAGCACCGCGCCCGGCCGGCCGGACGCCGCGATGTGGAACGCCTCGGCGATCACGCGGGGAATCTCGTCGCCGGAGCGGACCAGGAAGTTGTGCTTGGTGATCGGCATGGTGATGCCGGAGATGTCGGCTTCCTGGAAGGCGTCGGTGCCGATCAGCCCGCGGCCGACCTGGCCGGTGATGGCGACCACCGGGATGGAGTCCATCTGCGCGTCAGCAAGCGGCGTGACCAGGTTGGTCGCACCGGGACCCGAGGTGGCCATGCACACCCCCACCTTGCCGGTGGCGTGCGCGTAGCCGCTGGCGGCGTGGCCGGCGCCCTGCTCGTGGCGGACCAGCACATGGCGCAGCTTCTGCGAGTCGAACAGCGGGTCATACACCGGGAGTACGGCGCCGCCGGGAATGCCGAAGATAATGTCGACGTCGAGCTCCTCCAGCGACCGGATGACCGACTGGGCACCGGTAAGTTGCTCGGGCGCAACGCGTTTCGGCTGTGTCGCGGCCGTCGCGGCGGGCTTCACCGCTTTCGGCGCGCCGTTTGCCTGCGGCTCGCTGGATGACTTCGTGGGAGCGCTCACAGTGTCCTCTTCACGTCCTTGTGGGTCCTGGGGTTCCTGGGCAAGAAAAAACCCCCGTCAGCTCTTGCTGCACGAGGGTTGCGCGTTGGGCTGGATAGCTTGAAATGCTAGTCAGGCACCAACGCGCCGACAAATTACTACGAGCATTCCGGGCTTTCCGGCGGTATTCATAGCGTCCGACGGTAGTCTTCGCACAGCTCAGCCGTCAAATCCGGGGCGTACTCGGACACACCATTCGGTGTGCGTCCAGGGCGACGACACGCAGTCGACGGCCGCCATCAGCGCACACGCGATGCCGCGACTGCTCGAATCGCGGCGATGCGATGATGCGAGGGTGGCTACTCAAGCGCCGGTAGTGATCAAGGTGTCGCCGATGGCACACTTAGCGGTCGGCTTTTTGACCCTGGGGCTGCTGGTGCCCGTCCTGACCTGGCCGGTGAGTGCCCCGCTGCTGGTGATTCCGCTGCTGTTGTCGGCGATGATCGTGCGGCTGCGCACGGTCGCCGACGATCAGGGCGTGGCCGTGCGAACACTGCTGGGCAGCCGGGCGGTGGCCTGGGAGGACATCGACGGCCTGCGGTTTCACCGCGGCTCCTGGGCACGCGCCCGGCTCAAGAGCGGCGCAGAAGTGCGGCTGCCTGCGGTGACCTTCGCAACGCTGCCGCAGCTGGCCGAGGCCAGTGCCGGGCGGGTGCCTAACCCTTATCGGTGAAAGGGCCAGGTCAGGCGAGCGGATTGACGCCGTTGAGGAACACCCAGACGGCGACACCAGCCGCGATGCCGACAAGCAGCGCGACGAATGACCCGATGAACGGCCGGTGCGCCCAGCCGCGGCGCGCGTCGAGACCGTAGCGGCCCGGACCGCTCAGGATGACAGCGACGGCCATCACAACCAGCGTGATCTGGTACTCGTGCCCATTCGGCAGGAAGTAGGCAAAGGGGTGCGAATGCTGGGCCGACATGCTGGCCAGCAGGCCATTGATGAGGAAGGCCAGTGCCCCTGCGGCCGCCAACGGGGTGAACAGCCCCAGCACCAGTAACACTCCAGCGACGATCTCACCGCCGGCGCTGACGTAGGCGAGGATGTCGGCATGCTGGTAGCCGATGTCGGACAACGAGTGCCGGAAACCGGTCAGGCCCTGGCCGTCCCACCAGCCGAAAACCTTCTGCAGCCCATGGGCGACCAGCACCACACCCAGGCCGATCCGCAGGATGAGCAGACCGAAATTCTGGGTACCGCGCCGGCCCGCGGCCCGTAGGCGGTCTTCCTCTTCGTCGATGTCGATGGCGGCGGGCGCGGCCGGAATCTGCCGCCCGGCGGCCTGCGGCTGGACGTATGGCAACGGCTCCTGGGCGTCGAGCATGTTGTACACCGCGCTGGCTGCGGTGGAGTTAGCCGGGTCGTACGGCGGGATCACCGTGGTGGTTCCGGTGCCGGTGCTGCCGAAGTCGCTGGAAAACCTGGCCGGAGTCAAGTCCTCTTCGGGGTCGACCAGGCTTGCCGAGACCGGCCGCCCGGCGGATGGGCCGGGGGAATCGCCCGGCCGCTGCCAATGTGAGTCACTCGAACTGGTCACGGGTGTCAGGGTAAGGGCATTTTCGCCTGAATCGGGGATTTGAGCGGCGCTTCCGCCTGTTAAATCCGCAGTTCGCCCGCCGAATGGTTCCGATGGGCCGCTACGACCGGCTTGCGCGGTGGTTGTCAGAGACCCCCGCCGCCGTGGCCTCCACTGCCGCCGGCGAGCCCGGCGCCGGTGCTGGAGACCCCGCCGCCACCGCCGCCACCACCACCACCGCCGCCGCGGCCGCCGTCGCCGCCGTCGCCGGGTGTGCCCGCTTATGACTTCCGCTCGACAATCGGCTGCTTAGCCCACTTCGCGACGTGTGGCGCCGGTACCGACAGGTAGCCTGTCGATCATGCGGATAAGGCGCTCGGTTCGATCCGGGCTCGCTGCGCTGTGTGCGGTGATGCTGGTATCGACCGGCTGCGCGCGCTTCAACGACGCCCAATCGCAGCCGTTCACCACCAACCCCGAACTCAAGCCCCAGCCCAGTTCGACGCCTCCCCCGCCGCCGCCGTTGCCGCCGACGCCGTTCCCCAAAGCCTGCCCGGCGCCCGGGGTCATGCAGGGGTGCCTAGAGAGCACCAGCGGACTGATCATGGGCATCGATAGCAAGACCGCGCTGGTCGCCGAGCGCACCACTGGCGCTGTCAAGGAGATCTCCGTCAGCGCCGAGCCGAAGGTTAAGCTGGTCATCCCGGTCGACCCGTCCGGCGACGGGGGCTTGATGGACATCGTGTTGTCGCCGACGTACTCGCAGGACCGGCTGATGTACGCCTACGTCAGCACGCCCACCGACAACCGGGTCATCCGGATCGCCGACGGCGACGTCCCGAAGGACATCCTGACCGGAATTCCCAAGGGCGCTACCGGCAATACCGGCGCGCTGATCTTCACCAGCCCCACCACACTGGTCGTGCTCACCGGCGATGCGGGCAACCCGGCGATGGCCGCCGACCCCAAATCGCTGGCCGGCAAGGTGCTGCGCATCGAACAGCCCACCACCATTGGGCAGGCGCCGCCGACGACGGCGCTGTCCGGAATCGGGTCGGGCGGCGGCCTGTGCAGCGATCCGGTCGACGGGTCGTTGTATGTCGCCGACCGGACGCCGACCGCGGACCGCCTGCAGCGCATCACCAAGAAATCCGAGGTGTCCACGGTGTGGACCTGGCCGGACAAGCCCGGCGTGGCCGGCTGTGCGGCCATGGACGGCACGGTGCTGGTCAACCTGATCAACACCAAGCTGACGGTGGCGGTCCGACTCGCCCCGTCGACCGGTGCGGTCACCGGTGAGCCCGATGTGGTCCGCAAGGACACTCACGCCCATGCCTGGGCGTTGCGGATGTCGCCGGACGGCAACGTGTGGGGGGCGACGGTCAACCGAACCGCCGGTGACGCCGAGAAACTCGACGACGTGGTGTTCCCGCTGTTCCCGCAGGGTGGCGGCTTCCCGCGGAACAACGACGACAAGACGTAACAGACCTGTTGGTCACAGCCGTCACACCAACACCACGGCGCCGCGGCATACCCAACTCGCGAACGTGATATCGCCTGCGATAGCACCTTTCTCGCGGCATCGTGGTTGGCCGAACACCTACGGCACGTCGAGCGTGAACCTCATGCCGTATCCGCGCGCCGCCTGCGCGCGCTCCTTGTTGTAGAGCCGCTGCGGCGCCTCCTGGCCCGGCTCAAATTCCTCGTCCATATCTGAGAGGTAAAGCAGTTCTTCCTCCGACTCGGGAGCCCACACCGCTACGGGCTCCAACAGGTAGGCCACATGATCCCCGACCTCGCTTCGGCTCACCGCTTTACCGAGTAACCACGCAGCCGCGTCGTCGAGAATCGGCATTCCCATCGGACCAGCGCGCCAGGCACATTGAGCGAATTGGCTGGTCTGGTCATCGGATTGGCCGCTGAAGAGTTGGGCGAGCACCTGCTTGTCCCGTGGTAGTGCGTGCACCACCAGATAGTCGGACCGGCTCGCGACCTGCACGGTGTGGCTGCTTATGGGCAGGCTGACCATGAAACTGGGTGGCTGCACGCTCGTCCGGGTGGCGAAGGTAACCACACAAGCCGACGGTTGACCGTCGGCCTGAGTGGTCACCACGTACACCGGAGTGTCCAGCATGTCCATCAAGTCGTCGAACGATTCATCGATCACATCACCATGATGAGTCCGAACGGCGTCGTTGTGTGCAGAACGGAGTTACGGCTCGTGGCCCGGTTCGATCTCGATGACGTCGCAGAGGTGAATCAGGTCGTCTAGGTCGTCGGCAAACCACGCCTCAACGGGCTCCAGCAGGTATCCCAGGTGGTCCCCGAGATCGATTCGCTGCACCGTCTTGCCCACCAGCCAGGCCGGCGCTTCGTCGAGAATCGGCATGCCTTCTGGTCCGCTGTGCCACCTGCAGTGATCGAACTTGTTGATCTCATCACCGGTTTGGCCGCCGAAGAGCCCGGCCAAGCTCAGGTTCCGGCGCGACAAGACGTGCACCGCCAAATGCTGCGATTGGCTCGCAACCTTGAAGGTGTGGTTGGCCTGAGACAACCCGACCAGAAACCTCGCCGGGTGGATGCTGGCCTGGGTGGCGAAACCGACCAGGCAGCCCGAGAGCTCACCGTCGGCCTGAGTTGTCGCGACGAGCACCGGGGCGTTCAAGATCCCCGTCAGCCGATCCAGCACTAGCTCTGCCCGCACGCCGCCAGGACGAGTTCGCGCACGCGCGCCGCGTCGGCCTGCCCGCGCGTCGCCTTCATCACCGCCCCCACGATGGCGCCCGCAGCAGCCACCTTGCCGCCGCGGATCTTTTCTGCCACATCGGGATTGGCGGCCAAGGCTTCATCGACGGCGGCTTGGGTCAGCGAGTCGTCGCGGACCAGCGCCAGGCCGCGAGCGGTCATCACCTGCTCGGGCTCACCTTCGCCGGCCAGCACACCCTCGACGACCTCGCGCGCCAGCTTGTTGGACAACTTGCCCTCCTCGACCAGCGCGATCACCGCGGCGACCTGCGCAGGGGTGATGGACAGCTCGTCGAGTTGGACGCCGGCCTCATTTGCCTTCTGCACCAGGAAGTTTCCCCACCAGGAGCGGGCGTCCTTGCTGGGTGCGCCGTGCCCGATGGTGGCCGTCACCAATTCGACCGCCCCAGCGTTGACCAGATCGCGCATCACCTCATCGGAGATACCCCAATCTTGTTGAATCCTCTTGCGGCTCAACCACGGTAGCTCCGGGATGGTGGCACGCAGCCGGTCGACCAGCTCGCGGCTGGGCGCGACGGGCTCTAGGTCGGGTTCCGGGAAATACCGGTAGTCCTGGGCGGTTTCCTTGGCCCGGCCGGGGCTGGTGTAGCCGGCCTCGTGAAAGTGTCTGGTTTCCTGGATGATCTGGCCGCCGGACTCCAAAACCGCGGCCTGGCGCTGCATTTCGTAGCGGACGGCCACTTCGACGCTTTTCAGCGAGTTGACGTTCTTGGTCTCGGTGCGGGTGCCGAATTCTGTTGTGCCGGTTGGCATCAGCGACACGTTGGCGTCACAGCGCATCGACCCCTGGTCCATCCGGACGTCGGATACGTCCAAGACACGCAACAGGTCTCGCAATGCCGTCACGTAGGCCCGGGCGACCTGCGGTGCGCGTTCTCCGGCTCCCACGATGGGCTTGGTGACGATTTCGATCAGCGGCACGCCGGCGCGGTTGTAGTCGATCAGCGACGTCGTCGCGCCGTGGATCCGGCCTGTCTCACTGCCGATGTGGGTGAGCTTGCCGGTGTCTTCCTCCATGTGCGCCCGTTCGATCTCCACCCGCCAGGTGGTGCCGTCTTCCAGGGGAGCTTCGAGGTAGCCGTTGATGGCGATGGGCTCGTCGTACTGCGATATCTGGTAGTTCTTCGGCATGTCGGGGTAGAAGTAGTTCTTTCGCGCAAAGCGGCACCACGGCACGATTTCACAGTTCAGCGCGAGGCCGATGCGGATCGCCGATTCCACCGCGACCTCGTTGAGCACGGGCAATGAACCGGGCAGACCCAGACACACCGGACATACCTGGGTATTGGGTTCGGCGCCGAACGCGGTTGCGCAGCCGCAGAACATTTTCGTCACGGTGGATAATTCGACGTGCACCTCAAGGCCGAGTACCGGATCAAAGCGCGCCATGACTTCGTCGTAATCCAGCAGGTCAGCGCCCGCAGCAAGACTCATGGGCTCGATCCTAATGGTGATCGCGAGGCCGACGGACTGGACGGGCGCCGCGCGAAGCGGGTCGGCGTTACCGCGATGGGGAGTGCCCGTCGACTACGCGCAGGTGACGCTCGAGGTGATTGCCGGGAAACAGGTCAGCCAGCGCAGCGGCCAGCTCCAGATAGCAGCGCCGGCTCTTCCGGCTCAGCCGGTCCAGGCCGATCTCTTTGCCCAGCTGAACGTGCCGATCGAACGGCAGCACCACGGTAGCGGCCACCTGAGCCGACACTTCCTCGAGTTCTTTGCAGGACAAGATGTCGAGACCGCCCGGCGCGGTGTGGTTGATCGCCAGTACCGTTGACGCGACCAACTTCTGATATCCGTTGTTACGCAACCACTCCAGCGTGATCCTGGTCTTTCTGATCGCGTCGATCGAGGTGCCCGTCACCACCACCAGAGCTTGCGATTCCGGCAGTACCGCTTCCATCAAACTGGACTTGAGCGCCTTGACACAGTCCACCACCACCACCGAGTAGTGCTTGCGCAGTATCGAGAACGTCTTGACGACGTCGGGCCGCTCCGCTCGCCAATTCGTGTGCGCATAGTCGGGCGGACCGAGGACTTCCAGCCCCGAGCTGTTCATGTACGTATGCGCCCGCACGTCTGGATACCGGGTGACCGAATAGTCGTTGAGCAGGTCGAACATGCTCAGCCGGCTGCGCCGACCGTGGCGTTCGGATAGATCCCCGCCGTCGAGGTCGACGGCGATAACCCGATCGTCACGCGCCTCGGCGAAAGTGGAGGCAAGTGCCTCGACCACCGTGGTCTTGCCGACTCCGCCTTTGAGGTTGAGCACGGCTATGGGAAACGCACTTCCGAGCGGGGCGCGGATGCGGCCGCGCAGCTCAAGCTCGCGGCCCTTGACCGAGCCGACGTCCCTGCCGGTGACGCGGGATACCAGCTCACGCCAGCCCGACCGGGGGACGTCGTCGGCCTCCTCCTGGGTCAAACCGTCCAGTGCGGTGCCACCCGGGACCCGCTCCGGCCAGACCACCGGCATCCGCGCCCGCAGCGCCGACGGCGTCGGCGCGAAGGGCGATTGCGGCTCGGGAGGCTGGCGGTAGACCGGTGCGCGATGAATCTCGGGCACCGTGGTGGACGTCCAGTCCGATCTACCGCGCCAGTTGGGCCGCTCCCCCGATGGAGCGAACTGCTGAATGTCTCTGCTCAAGCGACCGCGGTCACTCATACCCACCGGTATAGCCGATTCGGCGGCGCCGAAAACCCAGCCAACCACTTGAATTCCGCAAACCCCCAGGACACGACTCTGTGCGCCACGCGGAATTCAGCTATTCGACAATTTCGAGCCATCCGGGGTTCAACCGGAACGCGGATACGCTCCGATCTCCGCGACGGCATCTCGATCCAAGGCGCTGCTGGTGGCCAGATCGATCAGCACCGCAGCAAGCTCCAGATAGCGGCGCCTGCTCTTGCGGCTCAGCCGCTGCAGAACGATCTCGGCGCCCTCGCGCACATGGCGATCGAAGGGCAACATGAGCACGGCCCCAACCCGACCGGACAGCTGGGCAAGTTCGGTGCTGGCCGCGGCTTTCAGCCTGGCCCGGTCGGTGCGGTTGACCACCAGCACCGTCGATTCCAGCAATCGCTGATATCCGTTGTCGCGCAACATGTTCAGCGTGGTCCGGGTCTTTCGCAGCGCGTCGACCGATGCACTGCTGACGATGACGAGGGCACGGGACTCGACCAGGACGGCCCGCATCACACCCGAGTTCACCGACTTCAGGCAGTCAATCAGCAGGACCGAGTAGCTCTTTCCCAGTTTGGACAGCCCGGTGATGAAGTCGTCGTGCTCGCGCCGCCATTCACTGGGCGAGTACTTGGGCAGTCCCAACACGTCCAGCCCCGAACCGTTGCGGTATGCGTGCGCGCGCTCGTCTAGATACTGGGGAACCGAGCCGTCGGCGAGGGTGCCGCCCATGTTGATCTGGTGGCGGCGCCCGTGCCGTTCGGCGAGATCGCCGGTATCGAGGTCGATGGCGATGACGCCGTCGTTGCGGACCTCGGCAAGGGTGGACCCGAGCGCTTCGACGACGGTGGTCTTGCCCACGCCGCCTTTCAGGTTGAGAACTGCAAGCGGATATGCGTTGCCTACCGGTCTGGAGGCCCGGTCCTGCAGCCAGTGCAGGTACAGCTCGTCGCGGCTCGGCCGGGAACGGATTTCCCTGATGCGCGCCAACAGCCGCCGCCAGTCGAACTTGCCGGCCCCCCCGGTCGGGCTCGCGTCGAAATCGGGCGTTCCACCGGACGCGATTTGCTCCGGTCCGGTGGACGCGGGCGTCGCCACCCGCCGGACCGGAGCGGTGGCCGGCCCGCCCGTCGCCACGGCCTGCCGTTGGTAGGCGGGATTGCTGAGCTGCTGGACCCGCCGCGGCACGGTCGCGACGTCGACTTGCTGGCGAACACGCCTATCTCGCCAGCGTGGCCGCGGCGTCGGCGGGCCCGGTGCCGCGGGAGAGGGCGGTAAGGATTGCGGAGCTGCCACGCGATATGGATCGCGGTTGTTCATGTGTCATCGCGTTACCCGGTTTGTCTCGCCGGAAACTTCGTGACGTTTCCTCATAGGAAACCCGCAGGTTCGGCAGCGGTAACCAAATCGGGTATTGAGCCGGCAGTGTCGCCGACGTAATATGCGAATAGAAATTCGCATTCTTGTTTACCGGCATGGTTCTGGACGAGACGGCAAACAGCCAGTGCCAGAACGATTTTCCCGTGCCTTACGCCAGGCGGGAAGGACCCAGCAGTGCGAAATGCACCCCTGCCCGCGCCGCCAACCGCTGACCGATCGGCTCAATCCGGGTTCGATTCAGCGCCGCGACCACCCCAGCAGGCCCGCAGCCGCGCCGCACTACAGCGGCTACTCGCCTCAGCCGAAGAGGTTTTGGTCAGCGAGGGGCTGGAAAAGCTCACGATCGCGCGCGTCGCCAATCACGCCGGAGTGTCCGTCGGCGGCGTCTACCGACGATTCGCAAGTAAAGAGCAGTTGATCGACGCCGTAAAGCTAGCGCTGGCAGAGCGACTGGAAGTGGCCGTCGCCGCGGCATTCGAACAGGCCGAGCCATCGTTGGGTGGTGTCATCGACGCCTTCACCACGGCGTTGGCCGAAACCCTGAACCGAAGCGGCCGGCTCATTCCCGTCCTGCTGGCCAGCGGGCGTAGGGCCGACCCTCCCGAGCAGGGCATGCGCACTGTCACTGACTTGCAGCAGCGCTTCGTCGATGCCGCGACGATTCACCGGCCGCAAATCCGCCACCCCGATCCCACGACGGCGCTCAACGTCGCCTTTCGCACCGTGGTTGCGGCCGGGACGCACCGCGCCGCGATGTCACCGTGGTTGCCCGACGGCCTGACATGGCAGCAGTGGGCCCGTGAAATCGCCGACATGGTAACAGCACATCTGACTGCCAAGCGAAAACCCCGTCCTCCTGCAACGTGATTCGGACATCCTTCCCGCTGAAAAACACTACGAGGCAGGGCTCTCATGATGACGAGGGTGAGGCGGTACTGGCTACCGCTGCTGGTTTTGGTGGCGTTGACGCTAGGGGGTTTCGTGATCCACCGGATGCACGGGATTTTCGGCTCGGACAACGAGATCACCCGGGAAGGGTCCGGTATTGCCAAGGACCCGCCACCGTTCAACCCCAAGCGGGTGACCTACGAGGTGTTCGGGCCACCGGGCGCTTTGGCGACCATCAATTACCTTGACCTGTCGGCGAATCCGCAGAGCGTCAAACAAGCCCCGCTGCCCTGGACGCTGACACTCACTACGACGGCGCCGGCGACCAGTCCAATCCTGCTGGCCCAGGGCGACGGCCACACGATCGGCTGTCGCATCACAGTCGACGGCAAGGTCAAAGACGAGAAGTCCGCGCAAGGCGTCGACGCCTTCACCTTCTGCCAGGTGAAATCGGCATGAGAATTCCCCGGTTCATTCGCACATTCGCACTTCCACTGCTGCTGGGCTGGATTGCGCTAACCGTGCTGCTCAACGTCGCGGTCCCCGCGCTGGAAGATGTAGGCCAGGAGCACTCGGTGTCGTTGAGCCCTGCAGATGCTCCCTCGATGCAGGCCATGAAGCACATCGGGCATGTCTTCAAGGAGTCTGACTCCGACTCGTCGGCGATGATCGTGCTCGAAAGCGACCAGCCCCTTGGCGATGAGGCCCATCGCTACTACGCCGAGTTGATCAAAAAGCTGCGGGCTGACAAATCCGATATCGAGCACATTCAGGATTTCTGGGGTGACCCGCTGACAGCTGCCGGCGCGCAAAGCCCCGACGGCAAAGCCACCTACGTCCAGCTGAATCTTGCCGGCAACCAAGGTGAAGCGCGGGCCAACGATTCCATCGCCGCGGTCCGCCGGATCGTCGCCAGCACTCCGCTGCCGCCGGGCCTGCACGTGTATGTCACCGGTGGCGCCGCGCTGATCGCCGATCAACACCAGGTCGGGGACAAAAGCCTGAAGTTGGTCACCGCGATCACGATGCTGGTCATCTTGGTCAGCTTGTTCATCGTCTACCGCTCGGTCGTCACGGTCGGGCTGGTGTTGGTGATGGTGATGGTGGAAATCTCGGCCGCCCGCGGCGTGGTGGCCGCGCTAGGGCACTACGACCTGATCGGGTTGTCGACGTTCTCGGTGAACCTGTTGACCATGTTGGGCATCGCGGCGGGCACCGACTACGCGATCTTCGTTCTGGGCCGCTACCACGAGGCACGCAACGCCGGCGAAGACCGCGAAACCGCCTTCTACACCATGTATCGCGGTACCGCGCACGTCATTCTCGGTTCCGGTCTCACCATCGCCGGTGCGACGTACTGCCTGCACTTCACCCGGCTGCCCTATTTTCAGACGCTCGGCGTTCCGCTGGCGATCGGCATCATGGTGGCGGTGCTGGCATCGCTGACGATGGCGCCGGCGATGCTGGTGGTCGGCAGCCGGTTCAAACTGTTCGAGCCCAAACGTGCTGCGCGAACGCGTGGTTGGCGACGGGTGGGGACGGCGGTGGTCCGCTGGCCCGGGCCTATCCTGGCTGCGGCTTGCGCCCTGGCATTAGTCGGGCTCATCGCGTTGCCGGGCTACCGAACCAGCTTCAACGACCGAAAGTACATGCCCGACAACATAATCGCGATGCAGGGTTTCCAGGCCGCCGACCGGCATTTTTCCCAGGCGCGGATGAATCCGGAAATTCTGATGGTGCAAACCGATCAGGACCTGCGCAACTCCGCGAACATGCTGATCATTGAACACATAGCGCGCAATGTCTTTCACACTCCCGGCATCGCGCGGGTGCAGAGCATCACCCGGCCACTGGGGACCCCGATCGACCACACTTCCATCCCCTATCAGATGGGCATGCAAGGCGTCGGACAGGAGTTGACGCGGGACTACATGCAGGCCCAAATGGACGACATGCTGGTGATGGCCGACCAGATGGAGACCATGATCGCCACGATGGAAACGATGATCGGGATCATGAGGGAGCTCACCGGCGTCACCCACGACATCGTCACGCTGACCAAGACCATGGTTACCCAGGTCAACGAACTACGAGACCACATCTCGGATTTCGACGATTTCTTCCGGCCCGTCCGCAGCTATTTCTATTGGGAGAAGCACTGTTTCGACATCCCGGTATGTGCGGCACTGCGTTCGGTGTTCGACACCCTGGACGGCGTCGACACGCTCAGCGACGCAATCGGCGACCTGGTCCCCAAGATGGACAAACTCGACGCGGTCATGCCCGAGATGCTGAAACTGATGACTCCGATGATCTCGATGATGAAGTCGATGCACACCATGACGTTGTCGATGCACAGCACGATGGCCGGACTGCAAGACCAGGCCGCCGCGATGAGCGGCAAAGGCAACGCGATGGGCCAGGCCTTCGATAGATCCAAGAACGACGACTCGTTCTATCTGCCCCCGGAGGTGTTCGACAATCCCGACTTCAAACGGGGCATGGACATGTTCATCTCACCGGACGGAAAAGCGGTGCGGTTCATCATTTCTCACCTCGGAGACCCCGCCAGCACCGAGGGCATCGGCCACGTCAACGCGATCCGCAACGCCGCTTTCGAGGCCATCAAGGGCACGCCCCTGGAAAATGCCCGGATCTATATCGCTGGAACGGCGGCCACCGCCAAAGACATGAAAGAGGGCTCCACCTACGACCTGCTGATCGCCGGGGTGGGCGCGCTGATCCTGATCTTCGTCGTCATGCTGATCCTGACACGTGCGGTAGTTGCCGCGGCGGTCATCGTCGGGACGGTCCTGCTTTCACTCGGGACCTCGTTCGGTCTGTCAGTGCTCATCTGGCAGTACATCTTGGGCATCGATCTGCATTGGATGATCCTGGCCATGTCCGTGATCATCCTGCTAGCCGTGGGATCCGACTACAACCTGCTGCTGGTAGCGCGGTTCAAAGAGGAAATTCACGCGGGCATCAAGACCGGCATCATCCGGTCGATGGCGGGCACGGGCGCCGTCGTAACCTCGGCCGGACTGGTCTTCGCGTTCACCATGATCACCATGGGAGCCAGCGCGCTGATCATCCTGGCTCAGGTCGGCAGCACCATCGGAATGGGCCTGCTGTTCGACACGCTGGTGGTGCGCTCGTTCATGACCCCATCGATCGCGGCGCTGTTGGGTCGCTGGTTCTGGTGGCCGCAACAGGTTCGCAGTAGACCACGTCCGGTCCCGCCACCGGCGCAACCGCGGCACACATCGGAACTGCTGGCGTCGGAGGCCTAGCCGAAGAACGCGGCGGCGTCGTCATAGCGGCTCGGCGGCACCAGCTTGAGCTGGCGCACCGCGTCGGCCAGCGCTACCCGGCCGATGTCCTGACCGCGCAGCGACACCATCTGACCGTATTCACCGGCGTGCGCGGCGTCGGCGGCATTGACGCCGAACCTGGTGGCCAGCACCCGGTCATAGGCGGTCGGAGTGCCGCCGCGCTGGACGTGCCCCAGCACCGTCACCCGCACCTCCTTATTGATGCGCTTTTCCACCTCGTATCCGAGCTGCGCTGCAACCCCGGTGAACCGCTCGTGGCCGAACTCGTCGATGCCGCCCTCGCGCAACGCAATCGTGCCAGGGATCGGCTTGGCGCCCTCGGCGACCACACAGATGAAATGCGAATCGCCGCGCTGGAAGCGCTGTTTGACCAGCCGGCACACCTCTTCGATGTCGAAGGGCTGCTCGGGGATGAGCGTCATGTGCGCGCCCGAAGCCAGCCCGGAGTTCAGCGCGATCCAGCCGGCGTGTCTGCCCATCACCTCCACCAGCATCACCCGCTGATGGGATTCGGCGGTGCTGTGCAACCGGTCGATGGCCTCGGTGGCCACCGTCAGTGCCGTGTCGTGTCCGAAAGTCACGTCGGTGCAATCGATATCGTTGTCGATCGTCTTCGGCACGCCGACCACGGGAACGTTTTCTTCGGACAGCCAGTGCGCAGCCGTCAGCGTGCCCTCGCCGCCGATCGGGATCAGTACGTCGATGCCGTTGTCGTCGAGCGTCTGTTTGATCTGATCCAGCCCGGCCCGCAGCTTGTCCGGGTGGGTGCGGGCGGTGCCCAGCATCGTTCCGCCCTTGGCCAGCAGCCGGTCGTTGCGATCGTCGTTGCGCAGCTGCATGCGCCGGTTCTCCAGCAAACCGCGCCACCCGTCCTGAAATCCGACCACCGACGAGCCGTACCGGGCATCGCAGGTGCGTACCACCGCCCGGATAACAGCGTTGAGGCCGGGGCAATCGCCGCCTCCGGTGAGAACTCCGATCCGCATTCCCTTATCTTGCCCTGCTTGCGCGGAATCGGGGGCACTCGCGGTTAGACCGCGGTCGGCAGCGGTCCGCGGGCGGCCTCATAAGCCGCGCCCACCCGGTACAGGCGGTCGTCGGCCAGTGCGGGAGCCATGATCTGCAGGCCGACTGGCAGCCCGTCGTCCGGCGACAGCCCCGACGGCACCGACATGCCGCAGTGGCCGGCCAGGTTCAGCGGCAGCGTGCACAGGTCGAACAGGTACATCGCCAGCGGATCGTCGACCTTTTCGCCCAGCCCGAACGCGGTGGTCGGCGTGGCGGGTGATACCAGTACGTCCACGGATTGGTAAGCCTCGTCGAGGTCGCGGGCGATCAGCGTGCGCACCTTCTGAGCCTGGTTGTAGTAGGCGTCGTAGTAGCCGGCCGACAGTGCGTAGGCGCCAATCATGATGCGCCGCTTGACTTCTGGACCGAAACCCGCGGCCCGCGTCATCGCCATCACCTCTTCGGCGCTGTGGGTGCCGTCGTCGCCGACCCGCAACCCGTAGCGCATGGCGTCGAAGCGCGCCAGGTTGCTCGACACCTCCGACGGCAGGATCAGGTAGTAGGCGGCCAGCGCGTAATCGAAGTGCGGACAATCCACTTCGCTCACCTGGGCACCGAGGGCCTTGAGCTGCTCGACCGCGGCCTCGAACGAGGCGAGCACGCCCGGCTGGTAGCCCTCGCCGCTGTGCAGCTGACGGACCACGCCGACGCGAACGCCGGTGAGGTCACCGCCTGCCTTCGCGGCAGCGACCACATCGGGCACCGGCGCGTCTATGGAAGTCGAGTCGCGCGGGTCATGGCCCGCGATCACCTGATGCAGCAGGGCTGTGTCCAGGACGGTGCGCGCACAGGGACCGCCCTGGTCCAGCGACGACGCGCAGGCCACCAGCCCGTAGCGGGAGACGGTGCCATAGGTGGGTTTGACGCCGACGGTCGCCGTGAGCGCCGCCGGCTGACGGATGGATCCGCCCGTGTCGGACCCGATGGCCAGCGGCGCCTGGAAGGCGGCTAGTGCCGCCGCGCTGCCACCGCCGGAACCGCCGGGCACCCGATCGACATTCCATGGGTTGCGGGTCGGGCCGTAGGCGGAGTTTTCGGTCGACGAGCCCATCGCGAACTCGTCCATGTTGGTCTTGCCCAGGATCGGGATCCCGGCCGCGCGCAGTCGAGTGGTCAGGGTGGCGTCATAGGGTGACTGCCAACCCTCCAGGATTTTGGAACCGCAGGTGGTGGGCATGTCGATGGTGGTGAAGACGTCCTTGAGCGCCAGCGGCACCCCGGCCAGCGGCGACGGCAGCTGCTCGCGGGCGGCCACCGCCTTGTCGACGGCGGCAGCGGCCGACAATGCTTGCTCCCCCGCCACATGCAGGAAGGCGTGATACCGGTCGTCGGTTGCTTCGATTTGGTCCAGGCAGGCCTGGGTGAGTTCGACCGACGAGATTTCTTTGGCGGCGATCTTGGCGGCCAGCGTGGCGGCATCTTCTCGGATGATATCGGTCACTGGCTCTCCCCGAGGATCTGCGGGACGGCGAAGCGGCCGTCGACGGCTTCGGGCGCGGCGGCCAGCGCCTGCTGCTGGGTCAGGCACGGCGCAGTCTCGTCCGGGCGCGTGACGTTTACGTCCTTAAGCGGGTTGTCGGTGGCTTCGACCCCGGTGACGTCGACGGCCTGAATCTGGCTGACGTGGGTCAAGATGGCGTCGAGCTGGCCGGCGAAGCTGTCCAGCTCGGTATCGGTCAGCGCCAGCCGGGCAAGCCGGGCCAGGTGCGCGACCTCGTCGCGGGAGATCTGGGACACGAGCGAAAAGCCTAGCCCGGCGACTTCGCGCCGTGAGACCAGGCCGGGCCCCGCCAGTCACACCCGTTACTGCAGCATCGCGAAGTCTCGGCATGACCAACCCGCGAACGAGATAGCGCATTGCTCCTATGTCAAGCCGCGGCCGCTTGATTGGTGATATCAGGTTCCGCAGCGCATCATGGGCTGGCGATCTGTGACAATTGGTACCAATGTGACGAAGTGGCCCGGTCCACCCGGACCCGGCCGAAATGCCACACCTGCCTTGCTGTGTAACAGTGAAGCCCGTGCCTTCGTATCTGTTGCGCATCGAGCTCGAGGACCGACCAGGGCGCCTGGGGGCGCTGGCGGTCGCGCTCGGATCGGTGGGCGCCGACATCCTGTCGCTGGACGTGGTCGAGCGCAGCGGTGGATACGCGATTGACGACCTGGTGGTCGAGCTGCCCCACGGAGCGATGCCCGACACCTTGATTACCGCAGCCGAGGCGCTACCCGGTGTGCAGGTAGACAGCGTGCGACCGCATACCGGTCTGCTGGAGGCACACCGTGAACTGGAACTGCTCGACCACGTCGCCGCGGCCCACGACAATGCGTCCAAGCTGCAGGTGCTGGCCGACCATGCGCCCAGAATCCTGCGGGTGAGCTGGTGCACGGTGTTGCGCAGCTCCGACGGAGAGCTGCTGCGGCTGGCCGGCAGCCCGGGCGCGCCGGAGACCCGGGCCGATTCTGCGCCCTGGCTGCCCATCGAGCGGGCCGTGTCGCTGGACGGGGGCGCCGAGTGGGTGCCGCAGGCCTGGCGCGACATGAACACCACTATGGTCGCCGCGCCGTTGGGCGATCCGCACACCGCGGTGGTGCTGGGGCGTCCCGGCCCGGAATTCCGGCCGTCGGAGGTGGCCCGGCTGGGCTATCTGGCCGGCATCGTCGCGACCATGCTGCGCTAGCGCGGTACTGAGGTCGCCGGCCCGGCCACCGGGTCGTCGTCTTCCCACAGCAGCAGCTGACGCACCGCCGGACGCGGCCCGTACGGACGCAGCATGGTGCTGGCCGGACGGGGCCGCACGCGTTGCGGCCACCAGAACCAGCGCCCGAGCAGTGCGGCTATGGACGGCGTCATGAACGAACGCACGATCAGCGTGTCGAACAACAGACCAAGACCGATCGTCGTGCCGATCTGACCGAGCACCTGAAAACCACTGAACACGAAGGCACACATCGTCACCGCGAAGACCAGGCCCGCAGACGTCACCACAGAACCGGATCCCGCCATGGCACGGATGATGCCGGTATTGAGGCCGGCGCCGATTTCCTCTTTGAACCGGGAGATCAACAACAGGTTGTAATCCGACCCGACGGCCAATAGCAGGATCACGGCCAGCGCCAGCACCACCCAGTACAGCTGAATGCCCAGCAGGTACTGCCACACCAGCAGCGACAACCCGAAGGAGGCGCCCAGCGACAACGCAACGGTACCGACGATGACCAGGGCGGCAACCAAACTCCGCGTGATCATCATCATGATCAGCAAGATCAGCGCCAGGGCCGCGATTCCGGCAATCATCAGGTCGTACTTGGCACCTTCCTGAATGTCCTTGTAGGTGGCCGCGGTACCGCCGAGATAGATCTGCGCGCCGGCCATGGGCGTCCCCTTCACCGCTTCGTGCGCGGCCTTGCGGATCGGCTCGATGTGCGAAATGCCTTCTGGCGTAGCGGGATCGCCTTCGTGGGTGATGATCATCCGGGCGGCCTTGCCGTCGGGTGAGAGGAACAGTTTCAGGCCGCGTTTGAAGTCGGGGTTGTTGAAGACCTCCGGCGGTAGGTAGAAGCTGTCGTCGTTCTTTGCCACGTCGAACGCGCGTCCCAGCGCCGTCGCGTTTTCGATAGCGGCGGCGGTTTGAGCGTAGATACCCGAGAGTGTGGCGTAGTTCGCCAGGGTCAAGTCGTGATTGGTTTGCTGGCTTTCGATCTGGGGCGGTATCAGGGCCACCAGCTTGGGTTGCAGCGCGTCGAGCCGGTCCAAGGTGGCGGTAAGGTCTTCGAATTTCTGGCTGAGCTGATCGACGCCGTCGAGCGCGTCGAGGACCGACCTGATCGCAAAGCACACCGGGATATCGAAACAGTGCTTCTCCCAATAGAAATAGCTACGAATCGGCCGGAAGAAGTCGTCGAAATTGGCGATCTTGTCCCTCAGCTCGTTGATGGTGGCGATGGTGTCGTGGAAACTCGCGGCCTCGGAATGGGTAGTGGCGGCCAGCTCCTGCTGTAAGACATACTGCTGCTTGAGAATGTTGATGGAATTCGACAGCTCGCCTGCCTGTCGGAGCAAGTCGTTCGCGCGATCCCGTTGGTAGCCAAGGTTTTCGATCTGGTTGGCGCTTTGCGCGCTGATCTGAAATGCGAGCGAGCTGTGGGTGAGCGGAGTACCCAATGGCCTGGTGATCGACTGCACCTGGGCGATACCCGGAATGTGAAAGACCGCCTTGGCCACCCGATCGAGGATGATCATGTCGGCCGGGTTGCGCATGTCGTGATCCGTCTCGATCATCAGCAATTCGGGTTCCAGCCGAGACCGGGAAAAGTGCCGTTCGGCCGCGGCGTATCCGACGTTGGCCGGGGCGCTGGCAGGCATGTATGGGCGCGTGTCATAGCTCGTCTTGTAGCCGGGCAGGGCCAGCAGACCCACGAAGGCCAGCGCGCATGCCACCGCGAGAACCGGTCCGGGCCAGCGCACGATGCCGGTGCCGATCCGGCGCCAGCCGCGGGTTCTCATCTTGCGTTTGGGTTCGAACACGCCGACGCGGGCACCCAAGGTCAATATGGCCGGCGCCAGGGTGAGTGCGGCGACCAGCGCAATGAGAATGCCCAGCGCGGCCGGCACACCCAGGCTTTGGAAATACGGCAACCGGGTGAAGCTCAAACAGAATACGGCGCCGGCGACGGTCAAGCCCGACCCCAAGACAATGTGGGCGGTTCCGCGAAACATGGTGTAGTACGCGGCATCTCGCTCTTCTCCGGCGCCGCGTGCCTCTTGATAACGGCCGACGAGGAATATCGCGTAGTCGGTTCCGGCGGCGATGACGAGCAGCGTGAGCAGATTCGTCGAGTAGGTCGAGAGCCCGATGATCCCGCCGTGACCGAGCACAGCGACGATGCCGCGCGCGGCGGCCATCTCGATGAGGACCGTCACCAATACCAGCAACATGGTGAAAAACGACCGGTAAACGAATAGCAGCATCAGCGCGATCACCCCGACGGTTATCGAGGTGACCTTCGCGGTTCCCTTGCTGCCCACGTCGAACTGATCGGAGATCAGCGGCGCCGCGCCGGTGACGTAGACCTTCACCCCGGGCGGCGGCTTGGTGTGGTCGATGACCTCGCGCACCGCACCCACGGACTCGTTGGCAAGTGCGGACCCCTGATTGCCTGCGAGGTTCAATTGCACGTAGGCGGCCTTGCCGTCGGTGCTCTGCGATCCCGCGGCGGTCAGGGTGTCGCCCCAGAAGTCCTGCACGTGCTCGACGTGCTTGCGGTCCTGCTCGAGTTTGCGGACCAAGTCGTCGTAGTAGCGGTGGGCATCGGCGCCGAGCGGCTGATCGCCTTCCAGCACAACCATTGCCGTGCTGTCGGTGTCGAACTCCTTGAACACCTGGCCGATGCGCTTGGTCGCCTGCAGCGACGGCGCCTCGGGCGCGATCAGTGCGACGTTATGAGTCTTGCCGACTTCCTCCAGTTGGGGCACCAGGGCGTTCGTTACGGCCGCCAGCGCCACCCAGAACAGCAGGATCGGCACCGAGAGCCGGCGGATGGCGCGCGGTATCCGCGACGGTTGCTGCTCGCTCATCCGGACTTGTCCAGGCAGAAGGTGTAGGCACGGACTTTGTTCACGGTGCGTTCGTCCTTGACCTCTCCGTTGACGGTGATGCGGCAGCCCAGGGTGTCACCGTCGCCCTGCGCCACCACATTGCCGACGACGGCGGGCTCGGTGGTGGTGATGGTGAACGACCAGGGCAGCGGGGCGTTGAGCACTTGCTGGGGTTGGGCGTTGACGTCCAGATAGTTGATGGTCGCGACGGCGCCGGGAGCGCCGAAGACTTCCAGCACTACCTGTTTGGGGTTGAACGGAACGATCTCGTTGGAGATGCCGCCTTTGCCGGCGGCGTCGCTCTGGGAGCCGAAGATTCCGTGTAGCCGGTAGATGGCGAAGCCCGCTGCCGCGACGACGATCACCGCAACGAGGGCCATCCACCCTCGCTTCACCAGGGCAGCCATCGAAATCTCACTGAAAGTCCGTTCACCCGTTGACCTTTCGACGAGCGGGCGACACGATCACGTTAGTGACTATGACAGTACGGTACTGAACCGTACTGCACAAGAGACGTCACCGTACACTTTGGAGTCGGGCTAATCGGTGCGGCGGGTAAGGCCGGGGATGATGAAGTCGTCAACGAGGGCTTGCACCGTGCGACTGGTAGGTGGCCGTTCGGGAAGGATGGCCCGGAAGATCAGATACCCCGGCAGCAGGTCCCACAAATCGTCGGTGATGGCCGACTCGGCAATCTCGCCGCGCTCGACGGCTTGCCGAAGGACATGCTGGATTACGGCCTTGCGCTGATCGATGAACTGGCGCTGCATGGCTTGGTTGAGCGCGGGGTGGCGGGATATCTCGACGAGCACGGCGCGGATGGTGCCGGCCTGTTGGTGTACCTGCTGACAGCAGATGTCGCCCAGCTTGAGCAAGTCACCGCGCAGCGTGCCCGTGTTGGGCACGACCGCTACTTGCCGAACCCCCTCGATGAATGCGGCCAATACCAGCTCGGCTTTCGACGGCCAGCGGCGGTACACCGTGGCCTTGCTGGCGCGCGCGGTGTTGGCCACCGCGTCGACCGTCAACCGGTCATACCCGTGCTCCTGCAGCAGCTGCAAAGTCACGGCGAGCAATTCGGCCTCGCGCGGCGACCACGGCGACAAGTCCGCGGACCGGTCGGCAGCCTGTGTCATAGCGCCCACTATGGCACTTCGGCCGCTTCGCTGTCAGCGGGTTCTTCGGGCGGCCCCTGCTCGAGGAGCCGGCGGAAACCGTCCTCATCGAGAATGGTCACCCCGAGTTCAACGGCCTTGTCGTACTTGGACCCCGGCGAATCACCGGCCACGACATAAGAGGTCTTCTTCGACACCGAGCCGGCCGCCTTACCGCCGCGGGCCACGATCGCCTCCTTGGCGTCGTCGCGGGAGAACCCGGTCAACGAGCCGGTGACCACGATTGTCAAGCCGGCCAGGGTGCGCGGGATGCTGTCGTCACGCTCGTCGGCCATCCGCACTCCGGCAGCGCGCCATTTCTCAACGATCTCGCGATGCCAGTCGACGGTGAACCATTCGGTGACCGCGGCGGCGATCGTCGCACCGACACCCTCGACCGCGGCCAGCTCTTCGGTGGAGGCGTCGACGATGGCGTCGATGCTGCCGAATTCGGTAGCCAGCGCGCGGGCGGCCGTCGGCCCGACGTGCCGGATCGACAGCGCCACCAGTACCCGCCACAGTGGCGCGGCCTTGGCCTTGTCGAGGTTGGCCAGCAGCCGCTTGCCATTGGCGGACAGCCCACCGGCCTTGGTGCGAAAAAGGTCGGTGCGCAACAGATCTTCTTCGGTGAGACCGAACACGTCGCCCTCGTCGTCGATGACGTGCGCCTGTAGTAGCGCCGCGCCCGCCTCATAACCCAGCACCTCGATGTCAAGGGCGTTGCGGCTGGCGACATGAAATACCCGCTCCCGCAACTGAGCCGGGCAGCCGCGCGCATTCGGGCAGCGGATGTCGGCGTCGCCTTCCTTCTCCGGCGCCAACGTGGTGCCGCACTCGGGACACGTTGTGGGCATGACGAATTCGCGTTCCGAGCCGTCGCGCAGGTCGACGACGGGTCCTAACACCTCGGGGATGACGTCGCCGGCCTTGCGGATCACCACGGTGTCGCCGATCAGTACGCCCTTGCGTTTGACCTCCGAGGCGTTGTGCAGAGTGGCCTGCCCTACCGTCGACCCGGCGACCTTCACCGGCGTCATGAACGCGAACGGGGTAACCCGTCCGGTGCGACCGACATTGACTTTGATGTCGAGCAGCTTGGTCTGGGCCTCCTCGGGCGGGTACTTGTAGGCGATGGCCCAGCGCGGGGCCCGCGACGTGGAGCCCAGCCTGCGCTGCAGCGCCACCTCGTCGACTTTGACCACCACGCCGTCGATCTCGTGAGCGACTTCATGGCGATGCTCGCCCCAGTAGTCGATGCGCTCCTGCACCCCGGCCATGTCGGCGACCACCGTGGTGTGCTCGGAAACCGGCAGGCCCCAGTCCTTCAACGCCAGATAGGCATCGTGCTGGGTAACCGGGCGAAAGCCCTCGGTGTGACCGAACCCGTGACAGATCATCCGCAGCCTGCGACGGGCGGTTACCGACGGGTCTTTTTGACGCAGCGATCCCGCGGCACTGTTGCGGGGGTTGGCGAACGGCGCCTTGCCGGCCTCGACCAGGCTCGCGTTGAGCGCCTGGAAGTCCGCCACCCGGAAGAAGACCTCGCCGCGCACCTCGAGGATCTCGGGGACGGGGTAATCGGCACTGCCGGTGAGCCGTTGCGGAACGTCGTCGATCGTGCGGGCGTTCAGCGTGACGTCCTCACCGGTGCGGCCGTCGCCGCGAGTGGCCGCGCGGGCGAGGCGTCCGTCCCGGTAGACCAAAGACAGTGCGACGCCGTCGATCTTCAGCTCGCACAGATAGTGCGCCGCGTCACCGACTTCGGCGTGGATGCGGCCGGCCCAGGCGCCGAGTTCCGCTGAGCTGAAGGCATTGTCGAGGCTGAGCATCCGCTCCAGGTGCTCGGCCGATTCGAAGTCGGTCGCAAAGCCGGCACCGCCGACCAGCTGGGTGGGCGAATCGGGTGTGCGCAGCTCGGGATGCTGTTCTTCGAGCGCTTCCAGGCGGCGCAGAAGCTTGTCGAACTCCGCGTCGGTGATGATCGGCGCGTCCCGCACGTAGTAGCGGAATTGGTGTTCGCGCACCTCCTCGGCCAGTTCCTGCCACTCGTGCAATACCTCGGGTGAGCTCACCCTGGCAGGTTATCGAAGCGGTCCGACCTTCATACAGCGCCGACCTCGGCGTCGCGGAAACATGAACCGTCTTAGAACGCGACCGAATCCCCGGACGGGTTAACGGCTGGGCGCTACCATACCGCCCGTCCAGCAAATCGATGTGGCGTTGGGAGCAGAATGACATATCTACTCGTGACACCCGAAGCGCTAGCGGCGTCGGCCGATGATCTGGCCGGAATCGGTTGGGCGGTCAGCGCGGCCAATGCGTCCGCGGCGGCCCCGACGACGCGGGTACTGAGTGCCGCTGCCGACGAGATTTCGACGGCGATCGCGGCGACGTTCGACGCGTACGCCCAGTCGTATCAGCGGGTTGCGGCGCAGGCGGCAGCATTTCACGAGCACTTCGTCCGTGCCCTCACCGCCGATGTCGGTCACTATGTGGCCGCCGAGGCCGCCAACACCACGCTGCAACAACTGGTACTGAACGCCGTGAATGCGCCCACCCTGGCGCTGCTGGGGCGCCCACTGATCGGCAACGGCGCCGACGGCGCGCCGGGGCAGCCCGGCAAACCTGGCGGGCTCTTGTATGGCAACGGTGGCAGCGGCGGCAGCGGTGCGGCCGCCGGGCAGGTCGGCGGCGCCGGCGGCAGCGCTGGACTGATGGGTAACGGGGGCAGCGGCGGGGCCGGAGGCGCCGGGGCGGCTGGCGGCAAGGGCGGTAACGGCGGGTGGCTGACCGGCGACGGCGGGCATGGCGGTTCGGGCGGCAACGCGTCGGTAGCCGGCCAATCCGGTGGCAGTGGCGGCGCGGGCGGTGACGCCGGGTTGTTTTTTGGCACCGGGGGTGCCGGTGGCGCGGGCGGATTCGGTGCCCAGGGCGCGGCCGGGACTAATCCGACCGCCCAGCCGCCTTTCACCCATGCCAGCAACGGCACCCCAGGCGCTTCCAACACGAGCGGAAATGGCGCTAATGGCACAGCCGGCGCCGACGGGTCCGTCAGCGGCCAGCAAGGCGGCACCGGCGGCCAGGGCGGCAGCGGCTCGACGACGACCGACGGGACGAGCGCCATCGGCGGCACCGGGGGTACAGGGGGCGCGGGCGGACCCTTGGCGCCCGGCGGCAACGGTGGGCGGGGCGGTCAGTCCAGTGCCTTCGGCGCCACCGATTCAGGTGCGATCGGCGGCACGGGCGGTGTCGGCGGGACCGGGGGTGCCGGCGGCGCCGGCGGCAATGGCGGCAACGGGGGGAACGCGACGACCGGCGATGCGGCAAGCATCTCCATCGGGGGTGCCGGTGGCGCCGGAGGCACCGGTGGCCTCGGCGCCACCGGTGGCAACGGTGGTACCGGCGGCATCGCCTCGAACACCGCAACCGGCGTCTCGGCCGGCGGGGCCGGCGGTGCTGGGGGCGTCGGCGGTGTCGGCGCGTCCGGAGGCACCGGCGGTGCCGGCGGTGCCGGAGGTAGCGGCGGCCGGGGCGGACTGCTTTTCGGTACCGGCGGTGAGGGCGGCGCCGGCGGCGCGGGTGGCAACGGCGGAATCGGCGACCGCGGCGGCGCGGGCGGCACCGGCGGAAACAGCGGCGGCCTGATCGACCCCGCTGTCATCGACAACGTGGGCGGGAACGGTGGCGACGGTGGTGTCGGCGGAGCCGGCGGCGACGGCGGCAACGGTGGCGACGGCGGCAGCGCCGGTGCGGGCGGACTATTCGGCCACTCGGGCGCCGGCGGCCTGGGCGGCGCCGCCGGCCACGGCGAAGCCGGCGGCCTCGGCGGTAACGGCGGCAACGGCGGCGACGGATCCATCGACGGCTTATCCGGCAACAGTGGCGCTCAAGGCGCCAGCGGGCAGTCCGGCGTGGACGGGGATCCGGGCTAACGCGAGTTGTCAGTCACCGTAATCCGCCAACCCTTCGGCGGCCTTGCGGGCCAGTCCGATCGCGGTGCGGGCCCACTGCGACGTGGCGCCGGCCAGACCGCAAGTCGGGGTGACTCCGATCCGGCCGGCCAGCGCCGAGCGACCGAATCCCAGCCGATCGGTCACCGCGAGCACCGCACCGGCCACCTCTTCGGCCGACGGGCGACGCTCCGGGGCACTGGTAGCCACTACGCCCAGCAGCACGGTGCGGCCCGATTCGACGAATTCCGCGATACTTTCCAGATCCGCTGCCCGCAGCGTGCCGGCATCCACCGAAATCGCACTAATAGCGCTGCGCTGCAACAGGTTCCACGGCAGTTCCGGCGCACAGACATGCAGCACCACGTCCGCGCCCGCGGCCTGGACACAGGCGTCGAGCAGTGCGCCGGCCACCGCCTCGTCCAGCGGTGCCACCGGGCTGAGCTCGGTGACTCCGCTCAGCCGCCCGCCCAACGCCGCCGGCAGCGAAGGCTCGTCGAACTGCACCACCACCGGCGTATCGAGACGGCGCGCCAGCGCCGCACGGTGGGCCGCGACGCCTTCGGCCAACGACGCGGCCAGGTCACGCACGGCGCCGGGATCGGTGATCGCCCGGTGGCCGTTGGCCAGCTCCAGGCCCGCCGCCAACGTGACCGGCCCCGGAGCCTGCACCTTGACCACCCGCCCGGAACCGCGCAGGCCCGCGATTTCCCAGGCCTCCTCCAGCGCGTCCATGTCCTCGTCAAGCAGGCTGACCGCCCGCCGCGTCACCGCACCGGGCCGGGCGACGACGCGGTATCCGCGCGGCATCGTGTCGATGGCCACGTCGATCAGCAGTGCACCGGCTCGCCCCAGCATGTCGGCGCCCACTCCCCTGGCGGGCAACTCCACGAGATGGGCCAACGCGCCCGCCAATTCACCGACCACGACTTCGGCCGCCGGCCGCGCGGCGACGCCCGGCCACGATCCGATACCGGTGGCTGTCGCGAAATGAGGGGCGAAAACACTCACCGGGCAACCGTATTCGACGTCAGATCACTGGCGGGTCCCCAGGGGTGTTTACGCCCGGGCCGCACGGGTAGGTTCGACCGCGGAAGGGTGGCAGATGGCGAGACTGATACGGCCGTTGCTGTTGTCTTGCGCAACGTTGCTGGCGGTTGCCTGCACGCGGGTGGTGGGCGGTGCGGCGTTGCCGGCATACGATGCCACTCCGCTGGGCGTGCTCGATACCGGCGCGCTGCTATTGGACCAGTCGCGAATGCGCGCGATTACCGGCGCCGGTGAGCATTTGACGATCATCCCCTCGATGGATGGCAGGTACCCGGTGGACATCGACGCACTGGCCGAGACAGCGCCGCCGGAATGCCGCTTCATCTTCGCCGAAACGGCGACCTTCGGTCCCGACGTTGCGGGGTTTCACAAGACCACGTTTCAGGATCCGCCGGACGGACGCCTGATATCCGAAGGTGCCGCAGCCTATCGCGATGCCGACACTGCCCGTCGGGCCTTCAATGCCCTAGTGACCTCAGTGGGCAACTGCGCGGCCACTTCCAGCGGCTGGCTGTTCGTCAGCCACTGGAAAACCGACGGCGACTCGCTGCACATGCGCCCCGGCGATTGCGGCCGCGACTACCGGATCCTGTCAGTGGCGTTGGTCGAAGTGACCTACTGCGGCTTCCCGCAATCGGTGTCTGACATCGTGATGACGAACATCGCCGCGAACGTGCCAGGCTGACTCGGTCCGCGGGTCAGGCCCGGGCCAACCGCGAGGTGCCGGCGATGGTGGCGCTGCCAAGCACTTCGTCGCCGTCTGGATCCGGCCGGTAAAGCACCACAGTCTGGCCCCGCGCGACGCCCCGAAGCGGGGCATGTAAGCGCACAGCGAGTTCGGCGCCGCTCAATTCAGCTGTGGCACTGGCGGTTTCACCGTGCGCCCGAACCTGCACTTCGCACTCGAGGGGCCCTGCCGGTGCGGTTCCGGCGGTGAAGATCGGCGCCCGCCCGGTCAGCGCGTGCACGTCGAGCTCGGCCGCCTCGCCCACGTGGACTGTTGCGGTGTCGGCGTCGATCTGCGTGACGTAGCGTGGGCGGCCGTCCGGTCCGGGCCCGGCAATGCCCAGCCCTTTGCGCTGGCCGATGGTGAACCCGTGCACTCCGTCGTGCTCGGCGAGCACCGCGCCCTCGGAATCGACCACGGCACCGCGGCGCACACCGATGCGTTCACCCAGAAATGCGCGGGTGTTGCCCGAGGGAATGAAGCAAATGTCGTGGCTGTCAGCCTTGTCGGCGACGGCCAGACCGCGGCGGGCCGCCTCGGCGCGAATTTGCGGCTTGGGGGTGTCCCCGATCGGGAACGCCGCGTGCCGCAGCTGCTCAGCGCTCAGCACCGCCAGCACGTAGGACTGATCCTTGTCACGGTCGACGGCACGGCGCAGTCGCCCCCCGGACAACCGCGCATAGTGTCCGGTTGCCACGCAGTCGAAACCCAGCGCCAGCGCTCGCACCGACAGGGCCGAGAACTTGATCTGCTGATTGCACCGCACGCACGGATTGGGGGTTTCGCCGCGGGCGTACGACGACACGAAATCGTCGATCACATCCTGCTGAAACTTTTCCGCGAAATCCCATACATAGAACGGGATGCCGAGCACGTCGGCAACGCGGCGGGCGTCTGCCGCGTCTTCCTTGGAGCAGCAGCCGCGCGACCCGGTGCGCAGGGTGCCCGGTGCGGCGGAGAGCGCCAGATGCACGCCGACCACGTCGTGACCGGCTTCGACCATCCGGGCGGCGGCGACCGACGAGTCGACACCACCGCTCATCGCGGCGAGAACCTTCACCTACGGAGCCCCCGCGGCGGCCAGAGCGGCTCGCCTGGCACGCGCCACCGCACCCGGTAACACGTCTAGAGCCGCGTCGACATCGGCGTCAACACTGTTGTGCCCCAATGAAAGACGCAGCGATCCGCGGGCGCTGGCGGGATCGGCGCCCATCGCGATCAACACATGCGAGGGCCGCGCGACGCCGGCCGTGCAGGCCGAGCCGGTCGAACATTCGATTCCGTTGGCGTCCAACAACATCAACAGCGCATCGCCTTCGCACCCGCGGAAAGTGAAGTGCGCGTTGCCCGGTAGCCGCTGGGGGTACCTCCCGCTTGCGGGGGACGGATCGTGAGCACCGTTGAGGCGAACATCGCCGATTTCGGCGAGCACACCGTCGACCAGGCGGTCCCGCAACACGCGTAGCCGGGCGCTGTTGACCTCCAGCCCGTCGACTGCGATCTGGGCCGCGACGGCCATCCCAACTGTACCGGCGACATCCGGTGTGCCGGAACGGATATCGCGTTCTTGACCGCCGCCGTGCAATATCGGCACGCAGGCGACATCGCGGCGCAGCAGCAAGGCGCCCACGCCGGGCGGGCCACCGAACTTGTGTGCGGCCACGCTCATCGCCGACAGTCCGCTGGCTCTGAAATCGACCGGCAGCTGTCCGACCGCCTGAATGGCGTCGCTGTGCATGGGGACGCCGAATTCGGCTGCGACGGCGGCCAGCTCGACGGTGGGCATGATGGTGCCCACCTCGTTGTTGGCCCACATCACCGATACCAGCGCGACATCATCGTGGTCCTGCAGCGTCTCGCGCAGCGCCGTGGCCGACACCGAACCGTCGGCCGCGGTGGGCAACCAGGTCACCTGGGCGCCTTCATGTTCGACGAGCCAGTTGACCGCGTCCAGCACGGCGTGGTGTTCCACCTCAGTGGTGACGATGCGCCGACGGCCGGGTGCTGTGTCGCGGCGCGCCCAGTAGATCCCCTTGAGCGCTAGGTTGTCGCTCTCGGTGCCGCCCGCGGTGAAGACCACCTCGGATGGGCGCGCGCCCAGCTTTTCCGCGATCAGCTCCCGCGATTCCTCGATCCGCCGGCGCGCCGTACGCCCGGAAGTGTGCAGCGACGAGGCATTGCCGACGGTACCCAGGACGGCCGTCATCGCCTCGACGGCCGCGGGGTGCATCGGGGTGGTGGCAGCGTGATCCAGGTAGACCATGACCCGCCCCACGATACCGGCCGGCTAGGCGACCCCAAACTTGCGAGCGGGCGGGAAAGCTGCACCATCAGCCACTTCAGCCACAAAGGCACCGTCGCGCCCTGGATACCCAATCCCAGAACGCGATAGCGCGGGCGCTATCAACCTCGAGTGCTGCCCTATCCGCCGTGGTTCACCGGCCTGTATTGCCGACTGGCAGCGCCTGGCCAAGTCCCGGCGATCGCCGCCCGGCAGCTGCAACGACTCCACCCGCAAACAGGCCACCGTGCGGCGCACCCGCAGCAGCCGGTAGACCGACCGCAACAAGGTGTCGTCGCCGATGTAGGCCGGCGCGGTCGACACGCTGCCGTCGACGTGGTGATACGACAACCGCAACGGCTGAACGGGTCGGCCGGCGTCGATTGCGGCCTGAAACATCGCCGGATAGAAGCTCCCGTAGGCCCGACCGCACCATGTCGTGCCCTCGGGAAAAGCCACCACCGTGTGACCGGCGACCAGCCTGCGGGCGACGGTCTCGACCACGATGGGCAGCCGTCGCAGACTGGACCTCTCAATCGGGATGATCTTCAGGATGCGCGCCACGATCCCCGTCGCGCGTCCGGTGAACATATCGGCACGGGCGACAAACGACCCCGGCAAAACCGCGCCGATGGCGAACGCATCGAGCCAGGACATGTGGCTACTCACGACCAGTACGCCACGCAGATTACGAATTGGACTGCCCGAAACGGTGATTCGGACACCTAGGCAGCGCAGCACCAGTCTGCAGTAGGCGCGCTGGGCGTGGGTGCGGCCGGGCAGCGGCACCCCCAGCAGGGGCACCCCCGGTGCCAGCAACAGCACGAGCGCCACGCGCAGCGCTACCCGCAGCGCCACCAGCACCGGCCGGGAGGCGGGTGTGGCGTCCATGCCCACACAATTGATGTCACACGATGCGCGGGGTAGCCAGGAGTGTCCGAGGGCTGCGGGAGCGCGCACCGGGCTGGTCATCGAGACGCGCCGCCCGCCATCTCGGCCGCCGCCGATACCGAGCGCAGTCGCTTGAGATATCGGGTGTCGGCGTCGCGTTTTGCCAGCAGCACGCAGAAGTCGCCGACGCCGAAATCCGGGTCGTGCGCGGGCTCGCCGCAGACACGGGCGCCCAACCTGAGATAACCGCGCATCAGCGGCGGAATCGTCGGCCGTGCAGGCGGCTCGATGTCGCCCAGTCCCCTGCCGTCGACGGACACGGGCCGATAGGGCCGTACCCGGTACTGCGCCGGGTGGCGGCTCAGCACGAAATCGCGCACACCGCGGATCTGGCTTCCCGGTACGTCGGCCTCGCTGCGCACCGCTACCGACACGCAACCGGTCACATAGTCGTAGTCGCAGCGGTCCAGGTAGGCCAGGATGCCCGCCCACATGAGCAGCACCACCCCGCCGTTGCGGTGGCCGTCGCGAACCACCGCGCGGCCCATCTCCACCAACGACGGCCGCAGCGGGTCGAACGCGCGCACGTCGAACTCGGTGGCGGTGTAGAGCCCCCCGGCGGCGATGGCGCCCGGCGGCGGCAACATCCGATAGCAACCGACCAGCTCGCCGGTGTCGTCGTCGCGGACCAGCAGATGGTCGCAGTATTCGTCGAACCGGTCGACGTCGCGACCGTCGCTGGCCGTCGGTAACGCAAAGCCCGGGGTACTGCTGAAGACGTCGTAGCGCAGCCGCTGTGCGGCCTCGATGAGCGATGGGTCGGTGGAAAGCAAGAGGGAATAGTGCGGTCCGGAAGACCGCCCGGTTACCGCGTCGTGGGTTTTCTCGCTGGGTATGAGGACAGAAGCGATGCTCATGGGAAACAACGTGGCCCAGCCGGTCAGCTAACCGGCATCGACGCTGTGACATGTCGGTGCACGTCAGATGACTAGATATCGCAGCAACCGGCGGCGTTCATACCAACATTGCCGGGCGTTGAATGCGGGCTCACTATTCGCCGAATACTTGCCCTGATCAGATGCGCTGGCGCCAGTTACGCCAAACGACGACCACAAACCCGCGCTCGCGATACAGGGCGCCCCGCCGATCCGTCAATAACGAACGGTCAGGAGGACGCTGTTGTCGTATCTGGTGGCAATTCCAGACGTGCTGAGCGACGGCGAAGACCCCCTCTTCTCCGGCTAGACGGCGATACGCTGATCCGATGTCTTTTCTGATAGCCGTTCCGGAGTTGCTGGGCGTAGCGGCAAGGGATCTGGAAAACGTCGCAGCGACGCTGAACTCGGCCAACCTGGCCGCAGCACTCCCCACCACAGGCTTGGCGGCCGCCGGCGGTGACGAGATATCGACGGCAATCGTGGCGGTGTTTGGCAGCCACGCCCTGCAATATCAGGGACTCAGTGCCCAAGCAAACTCGTTTCATCAGCAGTTTGTCCGCGCATTGAGCAGCGCCGCAGGACAGTACGCCGTTGCCGAGGCGCTCAACACTTCCCCACTGCAAAGCGCGCTGGATCTGATCAACGCGCCCACCCAGACACTGCTGAACCGGCCGCTGATCGGAAACGGCGCCAATGGCAGCAGTCCCGGTCAGCCCGGCGGCGCCGGCGGGCTGTTGTACGGCAACGGCGGTAACGGCGCGCCCGGGACGAACGCTGGAGTCGCCGGCGGAGCCGGCGGCGCCGCGGGATTGATCGGCAATGGCGGCAACGGCGGCGCCGGCGGGCCCGGCGCGGCCGGCGGTTCCGGCGGAAGCGGCGGCTGGCTGTATGGCAACGGCGGCAGCGGCGGCGCCGGAGGGGCGGCGCTGCCGGCCGCGACCGGCTTCAACGGGTCCAATGGCGGGGCCGGCGGTGCCGGTGGAGCCGCCGGTTTGTGGGGCACCGGCGGGGCCGGCGGTGCGGCGGGATTGTTCGGCGCCGGCGGACAAGGTGGCGCCGGCGGGACCGGCGGGCTTACCGGGCTCGCTCGCAGCGGCCAGGGTGGCGCCGGCGGTGACGGCGGCGGTGGCGGGTGGCTGTACGGAAATGCCGGGGCCGGCGGCCAGGGAGG
Source organism: Mycobacterium szulgai (assembly GCF_002116635.1). Taxonomy (GTDB): domain Bacteria; phylum Actinomycetota; class Actinomycetes; order Mycobacteriales; family Mycobacteriaceae; genus Mycobacterium; species Mycobacterium szulgai. Next base: position 102,953 of record NZ_LQPW01000010.1, read on the forward strand.
CGACGGCGGGACGGCAACCTACAGCGGCACCGGCGGCGGACTTGTCATCGGCGTGACAGCCGGCAGTGGCGGCGCCGGCGGAGCCGGCGGCGCCGCCGGGCTGCTCGGTGCCGGCGGAGCCGGAGGTGGCGGTGGTGCCGGCGGATTGTGCGCCAACCAGGCAGCAGGTGACGGTGGCCAGGGCGGCGACGGTGGTCGCGGCGGTTGGCTATACGGCACCGCCGGTTCGGGCGGGCAGGGCGGCGTCGGCGGCAGCGCGACATTCAACACCGGCAAAGGCACAACCACCACTGGTTTTGCGGGCGGCAACGGCGGCGCGGGCGGCAGCGGAGGTGCCGCGGGGCTGTTCGGAGTTGGCGGATCTGGCGGCTCAGGCGGAGCCGGAGCGCAAAGCGGAAGCGCGGCCGGCGGGAGCGGCGGGGCGGGCGGCACCGGCGGCGCGGGCGGAATGCTTTTCGGCACCGGCGGTATCGGTGGGCATGGCGGGGTCGGCGGAGATGGCCTCAATGAACCGGGTGGCGCCGAAGGCACCGGCGGTAACGGCGGTAACGGCGGCAGCGGCGGAGTCGGCGGGCTGTACGGCAATGGCGGCGCGGGCGGCGCCGGTGGCGGCGGTGGCACAACCTATCTGGATGGGTTGAGCGGCGGCAATGGCGGCAATGGCGGCAACGGCGGGGCCGCACAGGTGATCGGCGCAGGCGGTACCGGCGGGTCCGGCGGCGTCGGCGGCATCGCCGGGCCAGGCGCCAATAACGGCGAAAATGGGCAAGCCGGCGTCACCGGTACCGACGGCCTGCTGGCCGGTTAACCGGCCAGCAGGGCTACAAACTCAGCCCTTGCGGGCCTTGATCGCGTCGGTCAGCTGCGGTGCCACCTTGAACAGGTCACCGACCACGCCGTAGTCGGCGATCTCGAAGATCGGCGCCTCTTCGTCCTTGTTGACCGCGACGATGGTCTTGGACGTCTGCATGCCTGCGCGGTGCTGGATGGCACCGGAAATGCCCAGCGCGATGTAGAGCTGCGGCGACACCGTCTTACCGGTCTGGCCCACCTGGAACTGGCCCGGGTAGTAGCCGGAGTCGACCGCGGCGCGCGAAGCGCCCACAGCCGCCCCCAGCGAGTCGGCCAGCGCCTCGACCACGCTGAAGTTCTCCGCACTGCCCACACCGCGGCCACCCGACACCACGACCGTGGCTTCGGTCAGCTCCGGCCGGTCGCCGGCAACCGCGGGCTCACGCGAAGTGACCTTGGTGGCGTTCTCGGCGGGAGCTGGCACCTCCACGTTCACCTGCTCCCCTGCACCGGCCTGCGGCTCGGCGTCAACGGCGCCGGCCCGAACGGTGATCACCGGAGTGTCGCCATTAGCGTGCGCGTCGACGGTGAACGCGCCTCCGAAGATGGAGTGGACGCCCACCCCGCCCTCTTTCACCTCGACGACGTCGACCAGGAGCCCCGATCCGATGCGGGCTGCGAGCCGGCCGGCGATCTCCTTGCCGTCCGCGGAGGCCGCCAGCAGCACGCCGGCCGGCGACGCCGATTCGGCCAAGGATGCCAGGACGTCGACGACCGGAGTGATCAGATACTGGTCGACGACGTCGGACTCGGCGACGTAGATCTTGGCGGCACCAGCCGCCTTGAGTCCGTCGATCAGCGGGGCGGCCGTGCCCGGGGAGCCCACGACCACAGCGGACGGCTCGCCCAGCACCCGGGCGGCGGTGATCAGTTCGGCGCTGACCTTCTTCAGCGCGCCTTCGGCGTGCTCAACGAGCACCAGTACTTCAGCCATGGTTTATTCGCTCTTCTCGTCTTAGGGGGCTCGTTTAGATGATCTTTTGACTGACCAGGTACTGAGCGACCTGGTTGCCGCCCTCGCCCTCGTCGGTGACCTTCTCACCCGCGGTCTTGGGCGGTTTGGGTGTCGAGGACAGCACCGTCGAACCCGCATTGGCCAGCCCGACCTCGTCGCCCTCGACGCCGATCTCGGCCAAGGTCAGCACGGTCACTTCCTTCTTCTTGGCGGCCATGATGCCCTTGAAGGACGGGAAGCGCGGCTCGTTGATCTTCTCGTTGACGCTGACCACCGCGGGCAGCGTTGCCTCGAGCATGAAGACACCGTCGTCGGTCTCACGCTCGCCGGTGACCTTGCCACCCTCGACAGACAATTTGCGCAGGTGGGTGAGCTGCGGCAGGCCCAGGTACTCGGCGATGATGGCCGGCACCGCGCCACCCACGCCGTCGGTGGCCTCGTTGCCGGCGATCACCAGCTCGGTGCCTTCGATGGTGCCAAGCGCGCGCGCCAGCGCCCATCCGGTCTGGATGACGTCGGAACCGTGCATGCCGTCGTCCTTGAGGTGGACGGCCTTGTCGGCGCCCATCGACAGCGCCTTGCGGATTGCCTCGGTGGCGCGCTCGGGGCCCGCGGTCAGCACAGTGACGGACCCTTCTCCGCCCTCCCGCTCACGGATTTGCAGCGCTTCTTCCACAGCGCGCTCGTTGATCTCGTCCAGCACCGCGTCGGCGGCCTCGCGGTCCAGCGTGTAGTCGCCGTCGGTCAGCTTGCGCTCCGACCAGGTGTCTGGGACCTGCTTGATCAGCACCACGATGTTCGTCATGGTTGTGGTTCGTCCTCCTCGAAGGCGTCCGCAGCGCTCGACTGCCGGACCTGGGTCACGCGATTCGCAACCGCACGCGGAGATGTTACTAGACGGTAACTTTGTGCAGACTGCCCTCACACCATAGCGGGTAGTGCTGGTCATTCCTTCCCCTGCACCCGGTGCCCGGTTCGCGAATCGGGTGCCAGGGGTTAGCCTGCCTTAGCAATGAGCGCATTCGTTCCCGACGTTCCCCACGACGTGCCCGCCGATACTTCGGGGGCCGTCGATACCGTGCTGACGCTGACGGGTGAGCGCACCATTCCCGACCTGGACATCGAGAATTACTGGTTTCGCCGCCACGAGGTGGTCTACGAACGGCTGGCACCCCGCTGCGCCGGCCGGGACGTGCTCGAAGCCGGCTGTGGCGAAGGTTACGGCGCCGATCTGATCGCCGGCGTCGCCCGCCGTGTCGTCGCGGTCGACTACGACGACGCCGCAGTGGCGCACGTGCGCAGCCGCTACCCGCGGGTCGAGGTGATGCAGGCAAACCTCGCCGAGCTGCCGCTGCCAGACGCGTCGGTGGACGTCGTGGTGAACTTTCAGGTCATCGAGCACCTGTGGGACCAGGGCCAGTTCGTGCGCGAGTGCGCGCGGGTACTGAGGCCCGCCGGGGTGCTGATGATGTCCACTCCCAACCGGATCACCTTCTCCCCCGGCCGCGACACCCCGATCAACCCCTTCCACACCCGCGAACTCAATGCCGACGAGCTCACCGAGCTCCTGGTAGGCGGCGGCTTCACCGACGTGTCGATGAGCGGGCTGTTTCACGGCGCGCGGTTGCGGGAGATGGACGCGCGGCACGGCGGTTCGATCATCGACGCGCAGATCGCAATGGCGCTGGCCAGCGACGAGGGAGCGCCCTGGCCGCCCCAACTGGCCGCCGACGTCGCGGCGGTCACCACCGCCGACTTCGACATCAGCAGCCGCGATATCGACGAGAGCTTGGACCTCATTGCGATCGCGGTGCGCCCTTGAGCACGGCGAGTTCCGGACCAGCCCCGGTGCCCGGGCTGTTCACCCTGGTCCTGCATACCCACCTGCCCTGGCTGGCCCATCACGGCCGCTGGCCGGTCGGCGAGGAATGGCTCTACCAGTCGTGGGCGGCGGCCTACCTGCCGCTGTTCCGGGTGCTGCAGACGCTGGCCGCCGAGGACCGCCACGGACTCATCACGCTAGGTATGACGCCGGTGGTCAACGCCCAGCTGGACGACCCGTACTGCCTCGACGGAATGCACCACTGGCTGGCCAACTGGCGGCTGCGCGCCGAAGAGGCGGCCACCGTACGGACGGCACCCCGCTCGAAATCGGCCGGCTATCCGTCCTGCACACCAGAAGCATTGCGGGCCTTTGGAATTCGCGAGCGGGCCGAGGCCAGCCAGGCACTCGACGACTTCGCCACGCTGTGGCGCCACGGCGGCAGCCCGCTGTTGCGCGGCCTGATCGACGCCGGCACCGTGGAACTGCTCGGCGGGCCCTTGGCTCACCCGTTCCAACCGTTGCTCACCGTGCGGCTGCGCGAATTCGCGCTGCGCGAAGGTCTAGCCGATGCACAGCAGCGGCTGGCGCACACCCCGACCGGTATCTGGGCTCCCGAATGCGCCTACGCGCCGGGCCTGGAAACCGAGTACGCGGCTGCCGGCATTTCCCACTTCATGGTCGACGGTCCGTCACTGCACGGCGACACCGCGCTGGGCCGGCCGGTGGGCGCCAGCGACGTGGTGGCGTTCGGGCGCGACCTGCAGGTCAGCTACCGGGTGTGGTCGCCTAAATCCGGCTATCCCGGTCACGCCGCCTACCGCGATTTCCACACCTACGACCACCTCACCGGCCTCAAACCGGCTCGGGTCACCGGGCGCAATGTGGCGTCGGACGCCAAGGCGCCCTACGACCCCGAGCGTGCCGACCGCGCCGTCGACGTTCACGTCGCCGACTTCGTCGACGTCGTGCGCAACCGGCTGCTCTCGGAGTCCGAGCGCATCGGGCGGCCCGCTCACGTAGTCGCCGCCTTCGACACCGAACTGTTCGGTCACTGGTGGTACGAAGGCCCGACCTGGCTGCAGCGGGTGCTGCGCGCGTTGCCCGCAGCCGGGATACGGGTGGGGACGCTGCGCGACGCGCTCAACGCTGGATACGTCGGCGAGGCCGTCGAATTGCCGCCCGGCTCTTGGGGTTCGGGCAAGGACTGGCAGGTGTGGAACGGCGACCAGGTGGCCGATCTGGTCCAGCTCAACAATGAAGTGGTCGATACGGCGTTGACCACGGTCGACAAGGCTCTTGCGCAGACGGCATCGCTGGACGGACCGCTACCCCGCGATCAAGTAGCCGACCAGATTCTGCGCGAAACACTGCTCACCGTTTCCAGCGACTGGCCGTTCATGGTGAGTAAGGACTCGGCGGCCGACTACGCCCGTTATCGCGCCCATCTGCACGCGCACGCCACCCGGGAGATCGCCGGGGCGCTGGCGTCGGGCCGCCGCGACAGCGCACAGCGCCTGGCCGAAGGGTGGAACCGCGCCGACGGCCTCTTCGGCGCTCTCGACGCAAGAAGGCTTCCCCGGTGAACGCCTCTTCCCGCGAGCGTGCGGGTCGGCACGCCGACACGCGGCTCTGGGCGGCATTCTGCGCACGCTCGCGACCTAGTTTTGCCAGGGGGCTACGCCGGTGAAGATTTTGATGGTGTCGTGGGAGTACCCGCCGGTGGTCATCGGCGGGCTGGGCCGGCATGTGCACCACTTGTCGACCGCCCTGGCCGCTGCCGGTCACGACGTCGTCGTGCTGTCGCGCCGGCCCACGGGCACCGACCCCAGTACCCACCCGTCCTCCGACGAGATCAGCGAGGGCGTCCGGGTGATCGCGGCCGCCCAGGATCCACACGAGTTCAGCTTCGGCAACGACATGATGGCCTGGACCCTGGCGATGGGCCACGCCATGGTGCGGGCGGGCCTGACCCTGAAACGGCATGGCAGCGACCGCCCGTGGCGCCCCGAGGTGGTGCATGCCCACGACTGGCTGGTCGCCCATCCCGCTATTGCTCTGTCCCAATTCTATGACGTGCCAATGGTTTCCACGATCCACGCGACGGAGGCCGGCCGGCATTCGGGGTGGGTGAGCGGGCCGATCAGCCGTCAGGTGCATGCCGTCGAGTCGTGGCTGGTGCGCGAATCCGATTCGCTCATCACATGTTCGGCGTCGATGCGCGACGAGATCACTGAGTTGTTCGGTCCGGGGCTGGCCGAGATCTCGGTGATTCGTAATGGGATCGACGCACGCCGCTGGCCGTTCGCCGCCCGTCGCCCACGCACCGGCTCCCCCGAGCTCCTCTACGTCGGACGGCTGGAGTACGAGAAGGGGGTACACGACGCGATCGCCGCGCTGCCCCGGATCAGACGTACGCATCCCGGCACCACGCTGACCGTGGCCGGCGGCGGCACCCAACAGGACTGGCTCATCGAGCAGGCGCGTAAGCACAAGGTATTCAAGGCAACTCAGTTCGTCGGCCACCTCGAGCATGCCGAGCTGATGGCGGCATTGCACCGGGTGGACGCCGCCGTCCTGCCCAGCCACTACGAGCCGTTCGGGCTGGCCGCGCTGGAGGCCGCCGCCGCGGGCACCCCGCTGGTGACCTCGAACATCGGCGGTCTGGGCGAAGCGGTGATCAACGGCGTCACCGGAGTTTCCTGCCCGCCCCGCGACGTGGCCGCCCTGGCCGCCGCGGTCCGCACCGTGCTCGACGATCCGGCCGCCGCGCAACGGCACGCCCGCGCCGCCCGGGAGCGCCTGACCGCCGACTTCGATTGGCAGACGGTGGCCAAGGAAACCGCGCAGGTGTACCTGGCCGCAAAGCGTGGCGAACGACAGCCGCAACCCCGGCTGCCCATAGTCGAGCACGCGTTGCCCGATCGCTAGCCGACCCGTACCGGTAACGTCGGGCTGATGGGGCTGCAGTATGTGAGCGTGGTCGATGCGCCACTCGATGAGGTATTCGCCTGGCACGCTCGTCCTGGAGCGTTTCGCCGGCTGTCGCCGCCCTGGCAGCCGATGCGGTTGGTCACCGAGGCGGCATCGCTCAAGGACGGCCGGTCGACGCTGGCGTTTCCGGGCGGCATGCGCTGGGTCGCCGACCATCAGGCCGATTCTTATGATCCGCCAAGGCGTTTCGTCGACACCATCGGCAGCGACGGTCTGTCCTCACTGCCGCCCCGCATTGTCGGGCGGTGGCGGCATACCCATGAGTTCGAGGACGCCGGCGACAACCGCACTCGGGTCATCGATCGGGTGGACACGCCGGTACCCGGGTTCGCGCTGCGCGCCATGTTCGCCTACCGGCACCGTCAGCTGGCCGACGATCTTGCCGCCCACCGGCTGGCGGCCGAACATGGCCTGGCCCTGACAACGGTCGCGGTGACGGGCTCGTCGGGACTGGTCGGTTCGGCGCTGGCGGCGTTCCTGAGCACCGGCGGCCACCGCGTCATCCGCCTGGTCCGGGGCAACCCACGCAGCGAAGACGAGCGACGATGGAACACCGATGCTCCAGATCCGGATCTACTCGCCGGCGTCGATGCCGTGATCCACCTGGCCGGCGCCTCGATTGCCGGACGATTCAACGACAAGCACCGCAATGCCATCCGCGCCAGCAGAATTGGGCCGACGCGGCGGCTGGCCGAACTCGTGGCACCCACGCAGGTGTTCATCTCGGCGTCGGCGGTCGGGTACTACGGATACGACCGCGGCGACGAAGTCCTGACCGAGGACAGTGAGCGCGGCGACGGCTTTCTGGCCGACGTCGTCGCCGATTGGGAGGACGCGACCACCCCGGCAGAGCAGACCGGGGCCCGGGTGGTGCGGGTGCGCACCGGTATCGTGCAATCCCCACTCGGCGGCACGCTACGGCTGATGCGTCCGCTGTTCAGCGCTGGGCTCGGCGGCCGGCTGGGTGACGGCCAACAGTGGCTGTCCTGGATCGGTATCGACGATCTGGTCGACATCTATCACCGCGCGCTGTGGGACAGCTCGCTATCGGGTCCGGTGAACGCAGTTGCGCCGCAACCGGTTCGCAATGCCGACTACACCCGCACACTAGCCCAGGTGCTGCACCGGCCCGCGGTCTTGCCGGTGCCGCCGCTGGGTCCTCGGCTATTGCTCGGCGCCCAGGGCGCGCGCGAACTCGCGTGCGCCAGCCAGCGGGTGAGTCCGGCCCGGTTGAACCGCGCCGGGCATCGGTTTCGCCACCCCGACCTCGAGTCGGCGTTGCGCCACATGCTTGGGCGTACCAAGTTCAGGGCACCCGCCGCACCGTAAGCGGTCCTTTGGATAGGTCGCGCGAGAGCGCCGGCGAATGACCGGGGACGAAGGACAAGGCTGCGGGTGCCCACTTGGCGCACAAACCCGTTGACGAAGTCCGTCAAAGCCTCCGGCGCCGATCACCGCGGCGACCAGTCAAGCTCGGCCTGGGCGCGATCAGTACCCAACAACGGCACCGAGAAAGCCGGGTCCAGCCAGCCGCGGTCGATCGGCTGCACCCGGGCCCGCCAGGATGCCTGCACCAGCGACCCCAACACACCCGACGGCAGGTGAACGGGCTTGGCAGACAGGGCCTCAGCAATGTCGTTGCGGCGCACCGAGGGCTCAGCGGCGAGGTTGAACGGGCCTAGCGCGCGGCGCTCGATCGCCCTCAGGCAAGCGTCGGCCACGTCTTCGGCGTGCACCATCGACACGTTGAGTGAGCGGTCCAGCGGCAGGATGGGTAAGCATCGCAACCACCCGGGGTCGACGTAGGCCGGCACGGTGTAACGCCGCAGACCCGCCGCGGCGTTGTGCTGCAGGATGAAACCCGGACGCAGCGGGGTAATGCCCACTCCGTAGGGCTCATCGAGTTGATAGCCGTCAAGCATTTGCTCTACCGCGGATTTGGCCCTGCTGTAGGCGGAGGACGGCACGCCCGCCGTCGACTCGTCAACTTTCTGTCCGTAACGACCAGCCGCGTAGGCCCCGACCGACGACATGTGCACCAGATGTGGTACTTCGGCAAAGTGGGCCGCGCGCACCACCGCCCTTTTCGGCACACTCAAACAATCGCGACGGGGTAAAGGAACGCCACCGCAGCGTTGTTACTCCCACGCGCGAGACCCCGAAGGTCATTGAACGAAGGGTATTGGCGCAATATAGCCACGGAACGAACCAACACAGTCGTCACGCTCACGCCGCAGGTATCGAAAACATCTGTGCGCCTTGCCGTTTCAGTCTCGCACACAGGCACCGCAGACAGCCATCGTCTCTTTCTCATCGCGGCCGTTGAGGACTACGCTGCTTACTAGGTTGAGTTCACAGCTGATAGTCGCGGGAGCGGTTGTACAACAGCTGTCACTCTCGTGCCCACACCAAATTTGATGGGCCCAAACATGACTTTCTCACCCAGTACTGATTTGTCAGCGGAATCCCCTTGCCGCTACGCGGCCGACTGCGCTCCAGCCCGAGTGCATGTATATGCGCGCAGCATCGCCACGGTGGTGCGCGTCGATGGTGAAATCGACGCGTCCAACGCCGAGCGCGTCGCCCGGGAGATCCGCCGTTTCGCGCGGTTGAAGACTCCGCTGATTGTTGACTTCAGCCATCTGAAATTCCTTGCTATTGACGGGTTTCGAGCTTTGCTGACGGTCAATGACGAGCATCAACGAGCCCGGCTGTACTGCAGCGTGGTCCCCGGGCCGGCGATGCGCCAGCTGCTGCGGATTGTGACCGATCACGGTCTGACAGTTGCCGATTCTGTTCCTGAAGCCCTGCAGCTGATCGACGACGTCATACAGGCGCGCCGCCGGTTCGTCTTCGAGCTGACGCGACAGGGTAAATCGCCCCACCTTGAGCCGCTCACGCGCGCCGCCGGAGATTGAATTGGCCATAAAGCGAAGAGTTCGCGACCGGCCGCCTACCGCACCCGGGCCGCAATCCGTTGAACGCCTTGGAGTCCCAGTCGCGGCCCATCGGAAGGCCGTTTCGTTTGGCCAGCTTGCCGCGTCCGGCTGGGACTAGAATTCACACCAAGGTTGAGTCCGCAGCTGATAACCCCTCACCTGATGGGCACGATCGAAATGCATGTCTTAGGTACACCGGAGGATCAGGACCAGCGCCCGCGTTGCCGGGGTGGAATCAACTGCGCCGGGGCTCGGCTGTTTGTCTACGCGCGCAGTTTGGCCACCGTCCTGCGTTGTGACGGAGAGATCGACGCGACGAACGCAGCCCGGATTGGAACAGAGATTCGCCGGTTTTCCAAGGCTCCGCTGATACTTGATCTCAGCCAACTGGATTTCCTTGGTGTTGAGGGGTTTTCGGAGTTGCTCACCCTCAATCGTGAACATCGCGCGGTTGGGCTGCACTGCACCGTTGTCGCGGGTAGTGCCATGCGCCCACTGCTGCGTATCGTCAACGGTCACGGGATGCGTGTCGTCGAATCGGTCCCTGAAGCACTGCAGCTAATCGAAGGTGCGCTCGCCGAACGGCGTCAGTTGCTCTCCGGCATGGTTGGCGGCGCAGGCCGCTGAACCGGCGCGTCTGGTGATTCAGCCGGGGAGATTTGCTCGGCGTTTGCCGCCTTGCGTCGCCAGACGACCCACGCCCCAACGAACACCATTGCCACAGCTGCGATTCCGGTCGGCCACAGCGCGAGCTGAACAAGCCAGATACGCCTTTGCAACCGCACCACCTTCCGCTCGGCCCGCGCGAGTCGCCGAGCTGCCACCTTCACCTCCATAGCGAAGGCTGTACCCCATTGGCAGACTTTTTATTCGGGCAGTCGGACGCTTACTGAGGCGACGGTCACTGGATCGGGCATCTGTACTGTTCCAGCCGCTATTCGAGGCGACTTGGCCGCATGCGCTGGCCTGCTGAGGTTTCCGGTCTACGCGCATTGGGAATTGGGATAGCTGGGCGGACAATTCCGCCGTATCGCCGATAAGCAACGAAAGGCAGACATGGCACACAAGAGTGGACCCCTGGAAGCCGTCAGCGGCATTGTCGAGGGCGTCAAGGGTGCGATCAAGCAGGTCGTCGGTTTGGTGTTCGGCAACGAGCGGTTGGCGCAGGAGGCAAAGGCTCAGCAGGACAAGGCCGATGCGCAACGCAACGCCGCTAAGCGGGAAGCTGAGGCCGAGTCGGCCCGCGGAGCCGCAAAGGCGGCGGAATCACGCCAGAAGGCGCGCCAGTAGCTTTGAGTGCGTGCAGTGGGCCCGGCCGCCAATCGGCCGGGCCCACTGCACCCTAGCTCCCGTCCCTACCTTCCCGGCTCTGTGCGTAGGCGCTCTTGCGGAGGCCGGCCAGCCAATCCGGGTACAGGCTGACACCCGGCGGGGTATTGAGGACTGGGTCGAAAGACACATCGTCATCAAGCCCGGGCGAGGTGACCTTCGTCAACTTGACGTGAGCTAGCGGGTCGAAATGCCCGGCGCCGCAAGCTTGGTCGACTTCCATCTCAATCCCGCCGTCATAGATGCGGGCGCGGACCGCAGCCAGAGACAATCCTGGACCGTCGACGGGTGTGGTGATGCGCGCCCGCAGCCACCATCGTTTGCCGTGATACTGCAGCGGCATGAGCGTCGTCATGGTCTGTGACGTCCACGAACCGACCGGCCGAAGGGCCAGAACTCGACCGATCGCACCCGAGGCAGCCGAAACCAGCAGCATGTCCCAAGGCTTGGTCGCGTCGCCGGGACCGGGCACCCGGAGGGCGAGTCCTATCGCATCGGGCATCGGACCAGGTGTGCCGACGGCTTTCGAAATACGGGCGACGACGCCGGAGGTGGGAATGGGTAATCCCTGGTCATCTGGGGCGACGCGCTCAATCGATCCTTGGGTCAGCACGCCCAGCGGATGGAAGAACCGCTTTCCCCGGATCGCGGCTCCCCATTGAAACGGCACGGTGACGAGGCTGGAAAGGTTCACGTGCGCCGTGTTCCCGCCGGCGAGCAAATGAAACCCACTGCGTAGCAACGTTGCTCCGCGGGGTGGCTTTCACGTACCAGGCTACGCTAAATCATCGTTACTTAATAATTAAGTTTTCGTTGTTACTGGCCCGGCGATACTCTGGCACCGCGGCCGAGGAGGTAGATCAATGCAGACTTCGGACAATCCGGAAAACATCGGTCGTCGCCGCCCTGACGGCGTCGACGACGGCGCAGTGCAAGCAACCGGAAAAATCTCTGAAGCACTGGAAACCATTGAACGGGCCCGCGGCCACCTCTACAGCTTCCACCAGCTCACCGGCCGTGCGGACCTGCTCTTGGACGAAGCGGTTGCCGAGCTGCGCGACATCGCCCAAAGGGCGTTGGCCGAACACATCAACACGGAATTGATTGGCCGCAACGTCTTGCCCGGGCGATGGAGTTTTCAGGTCGTGGAGGACTACGACGACGGCTATTACCGGTGCTTCCAGCAAGTCGAACGAAAGGTGCGGTCCGCGCTGTGCGGTGGCCGGCGCCACGTGTTCGAGGCCGAAATGAAAGAAGCGCGGCGCACTGCGGGCCACGCGGCTCACACGGCCGCCCCCAGCGACAACCCGGCAAGGAGCGGACAATGAAGTGCGTCGTATTCGGCGCCACCGGTTACCTCGGTATGCGGCTGATTCCACAGCTCCTATCGGCCGGGCACACAGTCCGGGTATTTGCCCGCACGCCCGCCAAATTCGACGACGTGCCGTGGCGTAGCCAAGTCGAAGTCTGTCCAGGCGACGTAGACGACGCCGAAAGCGTCCGCACGGCGCTTGACGGCCGGGAAGTCCTGTACTACTTGGTGCACTCTTTGCTCAGGCCCGACTTCGTCGAATTCGACCAGCGTTCTGCTCGCACCGTCGCTACGGCCGCCAAAGCGGCTGGGCTGTCGCGCATCGTCTACGTCGGAGGCATCATCCCCGAAGGCCAGCGGCTCTCTGAACATTTGGCGTCGCGCGAAGAGGTGGGCCAGCTGTTGCAGGAGTCGGGTGTGCCGACCGTCGAGCTGCGCGCGGCAGCCATCATCGGAGCCGGTTCGGCCAGCTTTGAGATGTTGCGATATCTGACCGAACGCCTGCCGATCATGGTCACCCCGCGATGGCTACGTACTCGCATACAGCCGATTGCCGTGCGTGATGTGCTGTATTACCTGGTCGAGGCGGCAACGCTGGACGCGCAGGTGAATCGGCCCTTCGACATCGGCGGCCCGGACCGCTTCACCTATACCGAGATGATCCGTAAGTATGCCGCCGTCGCGCGGCTGCCGCGGCGACTCGCGCTGCCGGTACCGGTACTGACGCCGAGGCTCTCAGCACGGTGGGTTGAGTTCGTCACCCCGATCCCTCGCCAACTCGCCACATCGTTGATGGAGTCACTGGAAAACGATGTGGTGTGCGCCGACCGTGACATCGCCGAATACATCCCCGATCCCAGCGGCGGACTGACCCACTACGAGGACGCGGTCGAGCTGGCGCTGACTCACGTACGGGAGACAGGGCTGCGCACCCGGTTCTCACGCGCCGACGGAGAAAAAGCACCATCGCAGCCGCTGCGCACCGACCCGGACTGGGCCGGCGGGCCGCTGCACGAAGATGACCGGCAACGCGTCACCGCTGCCGACTCGGCAACACTGTGGCGGGCCATCGAAGTCGCGGCCGCCGACGACACCTGGTCATCGCTGCCCTGGGGGTGGCCGTTACGCGGCTGGGTCAAAGTACGATCGCGGGCCGCCCATCGACCCGCTGAGGGCGGGTTGCACGACGGACAATCGCTGCACTGGTGGCGGGTGGAGCACCTCGACGCGCCTAAGATGCTGCGGCTACGAGCCGACATTCCCCTGCCCGGACGGCTATGGCTGGAGCTGAGCGTACTGCCCTGCGATGGCGGCTCGATCTACCGTCAGCGCGCGCTGTTTCAGCCCTACGGGCTGGGAGGGCAGATTTTTTGGAGTGCGCTAGCTCCCCTACGCAAACTCGCATTCGACGGCATCGCTCGCGATATCACCACCGCGGCGCGGCTGCATGGCAAAAAACCGACTCAGTCTGGTGGTGATCACCTTGAGCGACAAGGCGTTTCGCAAAGTCGACCAAGTGACGCGGAAAGGCCACGGCAGGACCGTCGAAGGCGTGGTAGAAGCCAAGATCACCGCTGACACTCGGGCGGCAGGGCGCACGGTGCGGGCGTCTGAAGACGAGCCGCAGTATGGGGTGCGCAGTAGCAAGACCGGCGCGGACGCCGTGCACAAGCCCGGCGCGCTGCGGCACGCAGAGTGAGGCGAGCACCCACCGATGACTGACGACAAGCCGACCATATGGACGCAATTCCGCGAGAGCGTCAACATGGCACCGCTCGAGCTCGAGAAATGGCTTGAGTCCGACGAGTCGCGCCGTTTGGGCAGAAGCGCGGCGGCCGCGAGTCGACCGGCCACGCCAGCGGCCGTCGTATCGTGAAGATCCTGAGAACCAAGCGGGCGGAACTCACCTACGCCGATTACGCGCACATGCGCAAGGTTGTCCACTATGCCCGGCGTCATTTGGCGCGCCGCCCGAGCAGCGTGGTGGAAGACACGGCTGGCGCTTCTCGTTGATGAGTTGTGGACACGATCCCGCCAAGGCGTAAAACACGTACTCCAGATTCCTGCCGAACCCGGACTGGCGTACCGCACACTCATTCAGTAAATTAACGTTTAAATAATTGAAGCTCATTGCCCGGCACGGCCGGGGCTGCTTCGTGTCGGCAGCACCCGTCAGTGGTTTGTTTTCTCCTGGAGGGGGTACCACGCGTGAACCTCAGCCGATCGAGTCGGCGACTGCCCGATATCGCCAGGGAGGCATCCGAAGTGGCAGTGCGCGAGTTTCCCAGGGTCCGCCTGGTGGACCCCGCGCGCCCCGGACTGCGCTGGCCGGCCACCGAAGAATTCGACAAGTGGCGTGCAAGTCTGCGCCAGACGGTCCTGGCCGAGGTCGCCGACTTCGTATCGGCCCGTGCCGCCGATGCACTGGGCGCCTGCGGTGTCGACGTGGCCGGCGACATCCTGTTGGAATTCGTCAAAGACGGCAAGTGCCTGCGGTCGACGTTCATGTACTTGGGTTGGCTTTGCGGGGCAGCACACAGCGATGCGGCCTTGTCGGCCACCGCCAGCCTGGAGTTGCTGCACAGCTTCGCGCTGCTGCAGGACGACGTCATGGACGACTCCCCCACCCGCCGGGGACGGGCTGCGGCCCACGTGCAATTCGCTCGCTGGCACAGCCAGCGAGGGCTGTCGGGCTCGTCGCGCCGGTTCGGGGAGTCCGCCGCTACCCTGCTGGGCGACATGTGCCTGATCTGGGCCGAACAGATGCTGCGAGACTGCGGGCTCAAACGCCACCATTTGCAGCGAGCCTGGCCTCGCTACGACGCAATGCGCACCGAGCTCGCCGTTGGTCAATTCGCAGATCTGGCAATGGATTTGCGCAGCCTTCCCGCGATGGAATCCGTGCTGGAGGTGGCCCGCAAGAAATCCGGCAACTACACCGTGCGTCGGCCTTTGGAGATCGGCGCGGCGATGGCCGGTTGCGCCGAGCACGCACTGCTCAAACTGGGTGAGTACGGCACCGCGGTCGGTGAGGCGTTTCAGCTTCGCGACGACATTCTGGGCATCTTCGGTTCCCCGGAGACCACTGGCAAACCCAATGCAGGGGACCTGCTGGAACGCAAGGCGACCAGCGTGGTCGTCGCCGCTTACGAGATGGCCGATGCATCGACCCGGCGGCAATTCGGCCAGCTGATTAACAGCGATCAGCTCGACGAGGCCGCCGTGGATCACTGGCGGAGCTTGATCTTTGCCACCGGTGCCGTGCAGTACATCGAAAGGATGATCGACGATCGGATCGGTCTCGCCCGAGAAGCTCTGGACGCCAGCGGCATTCCCAGCGCGATCACAACAGCGCTTTCGGACATGGCCGGCGCTTGCACGCGGCGGGCCGCATGAAAGCGATGGTGTTCGGCTGATGCATACGGTAAGGGGTCGAACCGACCACGTAGTGGTGGTGGGCGCGGGGCTGGCAGGGCTTTCGGCAGCACTGCACCTCGCCGGTCGTGGCCGTCAGGTCACCGTGGTGGAACGCGAGGCGTGGCCAGGCGGCCGGGCGGGCCGCCGTGACATAGCCGGCTACCGGATAGACACCGGGCCGACCGTACTGACCATGCCGGATCTCATCGACGAGGCGTTCGCCGCCGTCGGCGAAAGCAGTTCTCAACGTTTGGATCTGTTGCCCGTCGACCCGGCCTACCGAGCCCTGTTCGCCGACGGCGGCTCCATCGACGTACACAGCGATGCAGACCGGATGGCCGCAGCAATCGAGGAATTCGCCGGCCCGCGCGAGGCCGCCGGCTATCGCGCGCTGCGGGATTGGCTGCAACGGCTGTACCAAACGGAGTTCGCCGGATTCATCTCCGCCAACTTCGACTCGCCGCTGTCCATGCTGACGCCCCAGTTGGGCCGGCTCGCCGCCATCGGCGGATTCCGTCGTTGGGACACGATGGTGCGGCGCCACATCAGCGATGCCAAATTGCGGCGGGTTTTCACCTTCCAGTCGCTGTATGCCGGAGTGGCGCCGCAACACGCACTGGCCGTCTACGCGGTGATCGCTTACATGGACACCATTTCGGGCGTCTACTTTCCGCGCGGCGGCGTGCGCGCCCTGCCGGAGGCATTGGCCGCCGCCGCCCAAGACGCCGGGGTCCGCTTCTGCTACGGATCGACGGTAACCCGCCTGGACCGCAGCGGTGCGCGGGTGACCGCGGTGATCACGGCCGAGGGCGAGCGCGTCGCCTGCGATGCGGTGGTGTTGACCACCGAACTGCCGCACACCTATCAACTGCTGGGCCGGCGACCACGACGAATCCTGCCGCTGCGCGCAGCGCCTTCTGCGGTGGTGTTGCACGCCGGTTGCTCGGCGCTGCCACGCGACACAGCGCACCACACAATACTTTTCGGCTCTGAGTGGGAGCAGACGTTCACCGACATCATCCAAGCGGGCCAAGTCATGCGCGACCCTTCGCTGCTGGTGACCCGGCCGACGGCCAGCGACCCGACGCTGGCCCCGGCCGGCAGCGATCTGCTCTACGTGCTTGCCCCGGCGCCCAATCTGTCCCGCGGAAATATCGACTGGGCCGATACCGGCCCGGCCTACGCGCAAAGCATGCTCGACACGGTGCGAGAGCGGCTGTTGCCCCACCTGGACGACGCCGAAGTGCTGCACCTCGACACGCCTGCCGATTGGGCCCACCGGGGCATGACGGCCGGCACGCCGTTCGCCTTGGCGCACACCTTTACCCAGACCGGGCCGTTCCGGCCGGCGAATCTGGTGCGCGGTATCGAGAACGCGGTGCTGGCCGGGTCATCGACGGTGCCTGGCGTCGGGGTGCCCACCACGCTGATCTCGGGCCGGCTGGCCGCCGACCGCATCACCGGCACGCCCGACCGGTCCTCCGCCAGCCTCGACCTGAAAGCCCGATTGCCATGATCCGCAACGAATTCGACGCCGCCGGAATAGCCGACCCGCTCCTGCGCAGCGCCTACCGTCGCTGCCGGCAGATCGCGGCCGAAAACGGCCGCACCTACTTCCTGGCGACTCGGCTGCTGGCCCCCGACCAGCGCCCGGCGGTACACGCCCTGTACGCGTTCGCCCGTTATGCCGACGACATCCTCGACGAGTTCAACCCGGACCTGGACGCCGCCACCCGATCCGAACGGTTGCAGCAGCTGTCCGACCGGTTTTTCGCCGGCGGCGACCACCGTCAAGATCCGGTCCTGGCCGCCGTCGATCACACCGTGCGCCGCTACGGGATCAGCGCAGATCTGTTCGAGGACTTCCTTGCCTCGATGCGGATGGACCTCACCGTCACCGACTATCCCGACCGCGACGCGCTCAACCGCTACATGCGCGGATCGGCGGAAGTCATTGGTCTGCAGATGCTTCCGGTGCTGGGAACGATCTCCGGCGCCGACGAGGCCGCCCCGTACGCTGCCGCGCTGGGCCGCGCGTTTCAGCTGACCAACTTCCTGCGCGATATCGATGAAGATCTGATGCGCGGCCGCATCTACCTGCCGGCCGACGAGTTGGGCACGTTTGGCGTGGACCGTGAACTGATGCTGTGGTGTCACAACCACCGCCGCACCGATTCGCGCGTCCGGGCGGCGTTAGCGGCTCAACACGACATCACCCGGCAGACGTACCGATTCGCCAGGCATGGGATTGCCATGCTCGCACCGCGCTCCCAACCGTGCGTCGCCACCGCGCTTACCCTGTACTCAGAGATCTTGGATTGCATTGAGGACAGCGACTTTTCGGTATTCAGTCACCGCGCTACCGTGGGGACGACGCGACGACTTCAGGTCGCCGGCGGGGCACTGCTGCGGTCGTGGCGGGTGCGACGACAGGTCGGCGCGGCGTGAGCGATCGCTGGCAGTACTTGATCGTGCTGGGGTTGTGCTTGCTGATCACCGCCCCGCTGGAGATGTTCGGCGGCGGCGTCTATCGCCAAATCAAGCGGGCCGCGGTGGCGGTGCTACCTGTCGCGGTCGTGTTCTTGGTCTGGGACGCGGTGGCGATCGCCGCCCGGATCTGGACGTACAACGACAGATACATCACCGGCTTGCGCATCCCGCCCCGGATTCCACTCGAAGAGCTGTGCTTCTTCGTGGTGATACCGGTGTGCGCGTTGCTTACCTACAACGCGGTCACCGTGATCCTGGATCGGAGCAAGCGGCGATGACCGGGCTCGGGTATACCGTTCCAGCGATTACCGCGGTGCTTGGAGTGTGCGTACTCGAACTCGCGGTATTGCACACCGGCTTGTTTCGACGGCCCGCTTACTGGTTATCCATGCTCATCGTGCTGGGCTTCCAGATACCCGTGGATGGCTGGTTGACCAAACTGAGCGCCCCCATCGTCATCTACGATGAGCGGCAGACCAGCGCGCTGCGCTTTCCGTTCGACATTCCAATCGAAGACTTCTTGTTTGGTTTCGCGATGGTCACCGCGGTGTTGCTGCTATGGGAGCGACAGCGGGTAAGCGGGCGGCGATGAATAGAACAGGCCTTTCGCGCAGTGAAGTGCCGAATGCGTTCGATGCCGGCGCGGCCGCCTACGATCGGTTGGTGGGCGCTAATCCTGGCTACCACGCGAATTTGCGGCGCTCCACGCAGCGCATGGGCCTGCCGGAACGCGGGCGCGGGCTGCGGCTGCTCGACGCGGGCTGCGGCACCGGTGCGTCGACGGCCGCGCTGCTGGCCGCCGCACCCGAAGCCGAAATCATCGCCGTCGACGCCGCGCGCGGAATGTTGACTGCGGCACAGGCGAAATCGTGGCCGCCCTCGGTGCGATTCGTGCACGCCCGTATCGAGGAGCTCGACCGACATGGCATCACCGGCCCCTTCGACGGCATCCTGGCCGCCTATCTGTTGCGCAACCTGGCAGACCCGGACGGTCAACTTCGAACTTTCCGCACACTGCTACGGCCAGGCGCAACGTTGGCGTTACACGAGTATTCGGTGCGCGATTCGCGTGCCGCCACCCGCGTCTGGCACGCCGTGTGCTGGGGCATCATCATTCCCGCAGGCTGGTGGCGAACCCGTAGCACCACTCTGTACCGGCACCTGTGGCGCAGCGTTTTGACTTTCGACGGCGCGGCACGGCTACGGCAGCGGATGAGTGACGCCGGATTCACCTCAGTGCGCAGCGAATCCATGCCAGGCTGGGAAAAGGACATCGTCCACACCTTTATCGGAGAGGCCCCGCGATGACCGACCGCCGCCGCCAGCACCACCCGGCCTCCCCCGGACTGCCCACCGCGCGTGCACTCACGTCGCGACCGCGGGCGGTGGTCGTCGGCGCTGGCATCGCCGGGCTTGCGGCAGCGACCGGACTCGCCGAACGCGGCGTCGACGTGGAAGTCGTGGAGAGCCAGCCGTATCTAGGTGGGCGCGTAGGCGGCTGGACAGAAACCGACGACGGCACCGCGCTGGCGATGAATCGCGGATTTCACGCATTCTTCCGCCAGTACTACAACCTGCGCGCCTTGCTGCGACGCATCGATCCGCGACTGTCGATGCTGACGCCGGTCGACGACTATCCCCTAATCGACGGCGCCGGCCGGCGCGACAGTTTCCGCGGATTACCCCGCACTCCGCCGTGGAACGCCCTTGCGTTCGCGCTGCGCAGCCCGACGTTTCGGCTCTCGGACCTCGCTCGCATCGACGCCGGCGCGGCGGCGCCGCTGGCCGCCGTTTCGGTGCCCGACATCTATCACCGGCTCGACCACATCGACGCCGAGACCTTCTTGAAGAGCATCAATTTTCCGGAGTCGGCACGCCACCTCGCGTTTGAGGTGTTCTCCCGCAGCTTCTTCGCCGAACCGTCGCAACTCTCGGCCGGCGAGCTGGCCACTATGTTCCACATCTATTTCCTGGGCTCTGCCGAGGGGCTGATTTTCGACGTCGCCAACGCCAATTTCGATGTCAGCCTTTGGAACCCGCTGCGCGACTACCTCAGCGAGCGCGGCGTTCGGTTTCGGCTTGGCGAGCAGGTGCTGCAGGTAGCCGGCGACGTCACCGAATCATTTGGCATCCATACCGATTCCGGTGGTCGACTGGACGCGGACGCGGTGGTGCTCGCCGTCGACGTGGGCGGCCTGCAACGAATAGTCGCCGCCTCACCGACTCTGGGCAACGACCTGTGGCGTGCGCAGATACGGCGATTGCGGACGGCGCCGTCGTTCGTGGTGCATCGGCTTTGGCTGGACCAGCCGGTCGATTCCGGACGGGCTGCCTTCCTAGGCACCGCAGGCCATCCACCGCTGGATAACATCAGCGTTTTGGAGCGCTACGAACGCGAAGCCGCCGACTGGTCACAGAGCCAACACGGTTCAGTAATCGAATTACACTCTTATGCAACAAGTTCCGCAGCCACGAGTCAAGCCGCGATGGCCCGGCTGCATCAGCTGTATCCAGAAACCACTAGGGCACGGGTTGTTCACCAGCGCGTGCTGCGGCGCAGCGACTGCCCCCTGTTCACACCGGGGACCTACACCCGGCGTCCGACCGTCGTTTCGCCACACCCTGGACTGGCACTGGCCGGCGACGGCATTCGCATCGATCTGCCGGTGGCACTGATGGAACGCGCGGCCACCACCGGCTGGTCGGCAGCCAATCATCTACTAAAGCGGTGGGGGCTGGCCGGCCACGAGCTGTGCACCGTCCCCACCCGCGGACGGTCGCCGCTGCTGCGCTCACTCGCCGACCGGCAACGACGACGGCAATAACATGAACGTTAGCGATCGTATCCGTGCGCGCTGGCCGAAAGACTGGCCGCTGCAAGTGGTTTCGCGGGAATCATGGTCGCAGCAGCGCCCCACCTACGGCGCCGCACAGCCGAGCATCATTGACGCCGCCCTGCAGCGGTCACAGCGCCGGCCCACCGGGAACTGGTATGCCTTCGCGGCAAGCCGCGATGTGCGGGCGAGCGGTCCCGTCGGCGCGCAAGTGGCCGGCGTCGAACTCGTCGCCTGGCGCGACCGGCACGGTCGGCTGGTAGTGGGTCCGGGTAGTTGCCCCCATCTGGGCGCCGACCTTGCGACCGGCGTCGTGCGTGCAGGGGTGTTGTTCTGCCGCTGGCACGGGTTGGCTTTGGACGGCCAGACGTGCAGATTGGGATGGAGCCCCTTCCCCAGTTTCGACGACGGCGTGTTGGCGTGGGTGCGCCTTGACTCGGCCGGCGGGGAAGCACCGCTGGACAAGCCGGTGATCGCGGCGCGCCCGGGCGCGCACAAACTGACGGCCGTCACCCGCATGGTCGGAATCTGCGAACCGTGCGACATCATCGCCAACCGCCTCGACCCCTGGCACGGCGGATGGTTCCACCCGCACTCATTCACCCGACTCGAGGTGCTCACGACTCCGACCGCCGACGATGACCGCTTCCTGGTCTCGGTCACCTTCCGCATCGGGCGCTTGGGAGTGCCGACGATCGCCGAATTCACCTGCCCCGACGCACGCACCATCGTGATGCGAATCGTCGAGGGCGAAGGCAGCGGCAGCGTCGTCGAAACCCACGCCACCCCAATCGGTCCCGGACCGGATGGCAAGCCCAGCGTTGCCGTGCTCGAGGCGACTTTCGCGCATTCGCCGCGCCCGGGATTTCGGGCTGCGCTCAAGGCGGCGCCTCTGGTGACACCACTGATGCGCTATGCCGCACGTCGGCTGTGGCGCGACGATATGGCCTATGCCGAACGCCGCTACCACTTGCGTGCGCGACGCTGAGCGCGCCGACGTTCGCTGTGTGCGCGACTCGGGCAGGCCTGAACGGCTATCCTGAATCAGCGATGCGGAAGATATATTTCGCCGTCGTCGCCGCCAGCATCGGCGCCCACTTCGGCTATCTCATTTATCTGCCCAGCGGCGGCTTCCTGGCGTTGCGGTGGCCGCGTACGTTCTGGCTGCACCTGCCCAGTGTGTGCTGGGGCATCGGTGTCGTTGCACTGCACTGGCCCTGCCCGCTGACATCGCTGGAGGACTGGGCACGCGCTCGAGCCGGAGTGGGTCCGTTGCCGAAAAGCGGATTCATCGGTCGCTATGTCGAAGGAGTGTGCTGTCCGGCCAACCGAATCGGTACCGCACAAACGCTTGCTTTTGCCGCGGCCGCGGTCTCGTGGATCCTGCTGGCGCGGCGACGGTGGGGCGGTGTTGCGACCAACACCCGGCCGGCGGCATTAGGACTGTTGCCGGCGCGCAGATAGGCTGGTGTTTCTGATGAAGGATGCGCCAAAGGTCAGCAAGCGCCGCGGTAATGATCCAGCGCCCACCCGTGCGGAACTTGAACGGCAGCTGTCGGCCGATATACGGGCGATCACCGCACGTTCGGATCGCGTAGGCCGGCACTACGCGCGTCTCAACGAGGTAAGCAGCAACGACTTTCACGCCCTGCTGCACATCATGGTGAGTGAGACCGCTGGCGAACCGTTGACTTTGGCTCAGCTACGACAGCGCATGGACGTCTCACCAGCGGCTATCACCTACCTCGTGGACCGGATGATCGAAGCGGGCCACATCCGTCGCGAACCTGACCCGGACGATCGTCGCAAGTGGCTGCTGCGTTACGAAGATAGCGGTATGACGCTGGCGCACACGTTCTTCAAGCCGTTGGGTGGCCATCTCAGCGCGGCTATGGCCGATCTATCCGATAAGGACCTAGTCGCCGCTCACCGCGTGTTCATGGCGATGATCGAGGCGATGGGCACGTTCGAAGACCAGCTGTGCAGCGACGGCGCCAAGCCGTCAACGAACGGGGCGCGGTCGCGAGGGCGGCAGAATACGACCGGGTAGTGCTGTACCCACCCCCGATAGCAAACGCTGCTCGATCAGGTCCGCGCCGTGCCCGACACCGCCGGTGGCCGCAAATCCGGCTGCGACGCGTCGGGCGCCGTCAACTCTCGCCGCCGAGCTGAGCACCGCGGCGCGCAGTCGCGCCGCCGTGAGCCGGTTGGCCGGCAACCGGGTTCCGCAACCGGCGACCTGCACCCGGCGGGCGACCTCGGCCTGATCGCGAGCAAACGGCACTACACACACCGGGACGCCGCGATCCAGTGCCTTGACCGTGCTCCCCATTCCCCCGTGGGTGACCGCGCAAATGGCGCGATCAAGTACCGGCCCGTGGGGAAGAAACCGGCACACGGTGGCATTGCGCGTTTGCGGAAGACCGGCCGGCACCCCGGCCGGAAATGTCGCAACGACGTGAACTGGCGCATCGGCCAACGCAACCATGGCGATCCGGCCCAGTTTGGCGTCTGCTTGGGCGATTGATGACGTACTGACCAGCACGAGGGGCCGGTCAATCTCGTCCAGCCAGCCCGGCACGGTCGACGCGGCCGGTTCGAATACGCAGGCACCGATGAAGTGCACGGCGTCGCCCCAGTCGGGGTGCGGGTACTCGAAGGGTTCACCGCCGACCGCCAACAGCAGCGGTGCCCGGCGCATCAACTCGTCGACAGAGTGAACCGCCGGCACCTCCAAGCGGCTACGAATGTTGTTGACAGGGGGCAACATCGGCCGGTCGAACAGGTGCCTCACGACAGGTCGCACCGCGGCGTCGCGTACCGCGCCGAGCACGCCGGGAAGTGGCCGCAAGCCGGGGCCGAACGGAGGTGCGCAACGCGACCGCAAGTACGGCGTAAACGGTGAAAACACCAGCCAGGGAATGGCGCTCGACTCGATCATCGACATCGCGCCCCAACAGTTGGCGTCCACCACGATCGCAGCGGGGCGAATTTGTGCGATCGCGCGCCGTACGTCGTCCACCTCGATCACCGCACGCCGGCAAAGTACGTCGATGGACATCTCAAGAACGCCCAACGCATTGCGCGCCAACCAATCGCTTCCGGTAATGGACTCGATCCTGGGATCGACGGCCTCGGCGTAAAGCCCTACTGCGCGCATCGCCGCGACTTCACCGGCCTGGGTACGCACGTGGACCCGGTGGCCGCGGGTAGCCAGCTCACACAATAGGGCTGCCATCGGGTACACATGCCCCAGCGCGGGCGAGCAGTACGCGAGAATGACCGCCATGTGCCGCTCCTAGCTCACGGCCTACCGGACATCCACGTCGCGGCACTCATTACGGATTCGGCTTGACCGGAACCGCGATTTCGTTGCGGCGCAGCATTGGAACCGTCCATGGCGGATCGTAGAACCAGGCTTCCGGCCTATCAATCACCTCAAACCCGGTTTCGCGCAGTGTGTTCAGCAGTTTCGAAGTCTGTTCGGACACAGCGCGACGGCTGCGGCTTCCGCTGAATCGGCGCACCGCGATGGTCTGCGCGGGCACGCTGACCAAGTTGACCTCTGCGTCGACAGGTTCTGGCAAAGTTTCCAGCGTTTTGTTCGAGGGCATGAAAAACCGGATTACCCACTTGTCTTCACCTGCGGCTTCTTGGGCCACTGGGGCCGTCATCGCTATTTTCGCCTCGCTTCGGTTGGCGCCGAAAATGTAGCGGGCCAACCGCCGAAACCCGGTGTTGCGCGCCGCCTCTTCGTCGGCGGTGACCACCGTCTGCGCCGCCAGACGTGCACCGTAATGCCGGATCTCTACCCCGGCGGTGAGCTTCTCGACACTGTGATCGGGCTCCTCGGTCCCCCGCCGGTAACCGACCACCGATCCCGCGGCGTCGACAACATGACCTATGAACGACACAATCGAACCAAGCAGCGCCGTCTCCTTCCGTGAGTGCCTACCGCGTTCCCAGCATAGCGCGGCGGCGAGCTTTAGTTAAATGTTTGAATGTTTAATTTACTTAAATATACTACCATCGCTTCGGCAAGCCCTTCACCAACCATCGGCGAGCACGCAGGTAACCTCCTATGGGCAGCACAAACGGATGGGAGCCACGCGATGGGAGTTCAAGACGCGGCAGGTAGGAATTTCCCCTATCGCTATGACGCCCGCATGGCTCCGTTGTGGCTACCGTTTCGGTGGCCGGGCGAGCAGGGCGTGCGATTGACCGCCGACGGGCGGTTCATTGCCCGGTATGGACCATTTCGCGTTGAAGCGCCGTTGTCCAGCGTGGCCGATGCACATATCACCGGGCCGTACCGCTGGTGGACCGCCGTGGGCCCGCGGTTGTCCTTTGTGGACGACGGGCTCACCTTCGGCACCAACGCCAACGCCGGGGTGTGCATTCATTTCGTACCGCCAATACATCGAGTGATCGGTTTCAAGGACCACTCCGCGCTCACCGTTACCGTCGCCGACCCTGACGGATTGGTTGCCGCGCTCAAAGGCGATGCATAGAACCTTGCGCGCGAACACTCTGGCGCAGCTTCGTTCAAAGTATTAATGTTTCACTTACTTAACTGATTGAACCGCACCGCGCGGTCCAACAGTGGCAGCAACAGAGAATCCACCCTCAGAGAGGGCAGATGTTAGCGCGATTGGCTCGGCTCTGCACCAACGCGCCACGACGCATGATGTCGATTGCCATCGCGTTCATGGTCGGCACGGCGATCTTCGGCATCCCGGCTGCGGCCAGTCTGTCCGGTGGGGGTTTTCTGGATCCGTCATCCGAATCCGCCCGCGCCGCAAGACTACTCGCCGAGAATTTTCATCAGGGCGACATGGAGCTGATGCTACTGCTCAGTTGCGACAGCGGCGCCACGGGCATGACCGCGCGCGCCGTCGGTACCGGCATCGTGCAACAACTGGCTCAATCCCCGTTCGTGTCGCAGGTAGCCGCGCCGTGGGGGTCGCCGCAACCAACTCCCGGATTGCTCAGTAAGGATGGCAGATCCGCGCTGATTGTCGCGGTCCTCAACGGCGATGAGAACACCGCCCCCAAACGTGCGCAGGCTTTGGCGCATCGGCTCGTCGGCCAGCGGGACGGCGTCACGGTAGTGGCCGGCGGCTCGGCGATGGTGTATACCCAAGTCAGTGAGCAGACCGAAAAGGATCTGCTGCGAATGGAAGTCATCGCGATACCACTCAGCTTCCTCGCGCTCGTCTGGGTTTTCCGGGGGCTGTTGGCAGCAGCGGTACCCATGGCCGTCGGCGGTTTCGCGATTCTGGGTTCACTTGCGTTACTGCGCGCCATCGCGTTATTCACCCCGGTCTCCATTTTTGCGTTGAACGTGGCGGTGGCGCTTGGGTTTGCCCTGGCGATCGACTACACCTTGCTGATTATCAGCCGGTACCGCGATGAGCTGGCAGCCGGCAGCCATCCCGACGAAGCGTTGCTTCAGACCATGACCACCGCGGGACGCACCGTGTTGTTCTCGGCGATGACGGTGGCCCTGGCGCTGCTCGCGACGGCACTGTTCCCGATGTACTTTCTAAAATCCTTCGCCTACGCCGGAATTGCCGTGGTAGCCCTTGCCGCGCTGGCGGCAGTGACGGTGGCGCCCACCGCCATCGTGCTACTCGGCCACCGGCTGGATGCGCTCAGCATCTGGCGTTCGCGACCACCGCGCCGCCACGCGGCACATACTTTCTGGTATCGCCTGGCCAAACAGGTTATGCGGCGGGCGATCCCGGTGGCTCTCATACTCGTCGTCCTATTGCTCACGCTGGGTTTGCCTTTCCTCGGTGTGCGTTGGGGCTACCCCGACGACCGGGTGCTGCCGGCATCCGCCTCGGCGCGCACGGTCAACGATCGAATTCGCAGCGATTTCGGCATGAACTCGGAAGCCCGGGTGAAGATCGTCATACCCGACACCTCCGGTCTCACAGCGGCCGATCTCGCCAGATACGCCGCTGCGCTGTCCGGGGTGGCAGATGTCGCCGCGGTGTCGTCGCCTAGCGGCACCTTTGT
Source organism: Mycobacterium szulgai (assembly GCF_002116635.1). Classification (GTDB taxonomy): domain Bacteria; phylum Actinomycetota; class Actinomycetes; order Mycobacteriales; family Mycobacteriaceae; genus Mycobacterium; species Mycobacterium szulgai. The sequence continues at coordinate 129,921 of NZ_LQPW01000010.1, forward strand.
CGCCGGTGAACGCCTAGGGCCGCCGTCACAACCGAAGCCTGCGGCGCAGGACGGCAGCACTTATCTGACCCTGGAAAGCACCGCGCCGCTGTACACCGCGGCGTCTGAGCTTCAGCTGGACCGCTTGCATGCCGTCGCGCTACCTGAACAGCGAGAAGTCCTGATGATCGGAATGGCGCAGACGAATCGCGATTGTGTCCGCGCCATCACCTCGCGGCTGCCGTGGGTGTTCGGTTTCATCGCCGGGACGACGCTGATCCTGCTCTTCCTGCTCACCGGCAGCGTGGTCCTACCACTCAAAGCCGTTGTACTCAATGTGCTTTCACTCACCGCCTCGTTCGGCGCGCTGGTGTGGATCTTTCAGGACGGGCACCTCAACGCCGCCGGCACCACGCCCACCGGCACGCTGGCCGCCAACGTCCCGGTGCTCATGTTCTGCATCGCATTCGGGTTGTCGATGGACTACGAGGTTTTCCTGCTCTCCCGCATCCGCGAGTACTGGCTAGCTTCGCCGCGATCGTCCGCCGACAACGACGAAAGCATCGCACTGGGCCTGGCCCGCACCGGACGCGTGATCAGCGCCGCTGCCCTGCTGATGTCGATCTCGTTTGCGGCGCTGATCTCCGCCGGGGTCTCGTTCATGCGAATGTTCGGATTAGGGTTGACAATCGCAATTTTGATGGACGCGACCCTGGTGCGAATGCTGCTGGTACCCAGCTTCATGCATATGCTGGGCAGGCTGAACTGGTGGGCCCCCGAACCGCTGGCCCGCTGGCACAATCGAATATTCGACGACATGGGCGGACTCAGGGCGCAGGTGGGGCCAACTCGATCTGGAAGTGGCGCATCGCGACAATGAGGGCGCCGAACACGCGGTGCGCGGCGGCCAAATCGGCATCGCTGAGATCGGCCAGCGCACCGTGGGTGTGCCGACCCAACGGAGTGAAGAAAGATCGGGCCGTTGCCAGTCCCGTATCCGCGTAACGCAAGATGACTTTGCGGCGGTCGTCGGGGTGCGAATCACGCCGGATATGGCCGGACTCGATCAGTCGATCCACCAGATAGGTGATAGCCGCTCCGGACAGCCCCATCCGCTCGCTGAGGTCCCCCGATGTCATCGGTTGCCCAGCACTCTGAGCCACCATGATGTACAGCAACGCTCGAAAGTCAGTGGGGCGCAAGTCATGCGAGACCGCGAAAAGCCGGCCGATCTGGTCGGACTCTGTAGACAACTCCCGCAGATCGGCCGATATCAGCGCCTCCAGCGCTTCGCGGCCGGAGGAATGCTCGTCGGCGTGCATGCGGTGTGCAGCATAACCCCGTTTGGCTCATCATTTCAGTTGATTAATGTTTCAGGAACTGAAATGCTTGGCGGGTGGTGTGGGAGGGACTCGCCGCCGGGGTGACGGGCCGCCGCTCTTGGCTTCTCACGTTGGGTGCATTCTTACTGGCCGGCGCTTTCATGATGATGGTGGGCGCGAATTCGGCGGCAAGCCAGGCGCCGGTGTCGCTGCCTGCCGACTCCGACTCGGCCAGGGTCGAGGCGCTGGCCGCTCAGTTTCCCGGCGGTGCACAGGCTCCGGTGCTGCTGGTGGTCAGCCGCGGTGACAATGGCGCGCTTGACAGTGCGGATCTCGGCGCCACCGAACAAGCCCGCGCCCGGATGCAAGCGTACGCACCTGCACCGGCCCCGCCGATCGTCGTCTCCGCCGACGGCAAGGTCGCGATCGCACCGGTGGCGCTGAACGTCGACCTGTCCGGTTTGGCGCTGAGCGACGCCGTCATCGCGTTGCGCGGCGCCGCGAACACCGGTCTGCCGCCCGGCCTGCGCGCACACGTCACCGGTGGACCGGCATTCGGCGCCGATATCGCCAACGCGTTCAGCGACGCCAACGTCACCTTGCTGGCCGTGACGGCGTCGGTGGTGGCGCTGCTGCTGATCGCCACCTACCGCTCACCCGTGCTGTGGCTGGTTCCGCTGTTGGTGATCGCGTTCGCCGACCGGGTCGCGACGTCGGTCGGCACCGCGGTGGCATCGCTGACGGGCCTGAGCTTCGACGGCGCGACTTCCGGGATCACCAGCGTGTTGGTGTTCGGCGCGGGAACCAACTACGCGCTGTTGCTGATTTCGCGCTACCGGCAAGAACTTCGGCGTCATAGCGAGCACCGGGAAGCGTTGCGCCGCGCGGTGCGCATGGCCGCACCGGCGATCGCGGCCAGCAACGCCACCGTGGTGCTGGCCCTGCTGACTTTGGTCTTCGCCTCGACACCGAGCACCCGCAGTCTGGGGGTGCTTGCGGCGTGCGGACTGATCGTCGCCGCCCTGTCGGTGCTGATCACGCTGCCACCGCTGCTGGCGCTGTGTGGGCGGCGACTGTTCTGGCCCTTCATCCCGCGTCCCGGCGACGGCGCAGCGCTGGATTCGGGCTTCTGGCATGCGATTGCGACCAGGGTGGCCCGCCGGCCGGCCGCGGTAGCAGCGGTCACCGTCACGGTTCTGCTGGTACTTGCCGGCGGCCTGCTGGGCACTCGCATCGGCTTGTCCCAGACCGAACAATTCCGGGTCAAAGCCGACTCGGTCTCCGGGTTCGAAGTGGTCGCCGCACATTTCCCGGCCGGCCTTACCAACCCGACGCTGGTCGTGGCCCCTACGGCTGCGGCCGTCCAAGTGCGACAGGCCATCGGCGCCACCCCCGGCGTCGTCTCAGTCACCGATGCCGGTCAGTCCAAAGCGGCGCTGACCAGGTGGTCGGTGGTGATCGACGCCCCGCCCTCGTCGGATCGTGCCTTCAATACCATTGCTGCGCTGCGCCTTTCGACCAAGCGCGTGACCCCAGACGCGCTGGTGGGCGGCCCGGACGCACAGGGGCTCGACGTGCGCGACGCCGCCGCGCACGACCGGCACTTGCTGATCCCGGCGATTCTGGCCGTCATCCTGGTCGTGCTTTATGTGCTGCTGCGATCCGCGCTGGCACCGCCGATCCTGCTGGCCGCCACGATCCTGGGCGCCCTGGCCGCGCTGGGTCTCGGCGGATGGGCCAGCGTGCATGTCTTCGGATTCCCGGCCCTGGACAACAGCACTGTGCTGTTCGCATTTCTGTTTCTGGCCGCTCTTGGGGTGGACTACACGATCTTCCTGGTCACCCGTGCCCGCGAGGAGACGGCCCGCCGGGGCGCCCGCGAGGGCATGGTCCGAGCGGTCTCGGCCACCGGCGGCGTCATCACCAGTGCCGGAATCGTTTTGGCCGCCGTGTTCTGGGTATTGGGAGTATTGCCGCTGATCGTGATGACCCAACTCGGCATCATCGTCGGCCTGGGAATCCTGATCGACACCTTCGTCGTGCGCACTCTGGTCATCCCAGCGCTGTTCGCCCTGATCGGTGACCGCATCTGGTGGCCCAATGACCCGAGAGTGGTTTCACCACAAGAACACTCAACGAACGGAGGATCCGATGGATAGCAAAACGGTAGCCGGCACCGCGCTGGCCGTGGCCGCGGCAGCGGGCACCGGAAGCATAGCCAGCCCGCGGCGCGATGCCTCCTGGTTCAGCCGGATTCGCAAGCCTTCGTATCAACCGCCCAGCGTGGTATTCCCGGTGGTTTGGACCAGCCTGTACACCGACATCGCGGCCACCTCCGCGGTCACCATCGACCGGTTTCGCACCGACGGACAACCCGCGAAGGCACGCCGCTACGCGGCGGCGCTGGGCGCAAATCTGGTGCTCAACGCCGGCTGGAGCTGGCTGTTCTTCGGCTTTCACAAATTGGGCGCCTCGGCGCTGGGCGCCGCGGCACTGACCGTGAGCAGCGCCGACCTGGCCAGGCGCGCCGCCGAAGCCGACCCGCGAGCCGGGCGCGCACTGTTGCCGTACCCCTTGTGGTGCGCCTTTGCCACTGTATTGGCCACCCACATCTGGCGACTCAACCGCTAGCGCCCAAATATGCCCGTCCTGTTGTGGTTTCGGCGTGATTTGCGGTTGGCAGATCATCCGGCACTGGCCGCTGCCGCCGCAGACGGCGACGAGGTGCTGGCCTGCTTTGTTCTCGACCCGCGCCTGGAGGAGTCATCGGGGCGGCGCCGGCTGCAATTCCTGGGAGACTCGCTGCGGCATCTGAACGACGAACTGAGTGGCCGGCTGTTGGTGGCCCATGGCCGGCCGGACGACCGGATTCCCCAGATTGCCAAGCACATTAAGGCCTCTGCGGTACACATTACGGAGGATTTCGCACCGTTCGGGCGACGGCGCGACGAACAGGTGCGCGCCGCGTTGGGTTCGGTGCCGCTGGTGGCTACTGGCTCGCCCTATCTGGTCTCCCCCGGTCGCGTCACCAAAGACGACGACACCCCCTACCGGGTGTTCACTCCGTTTTTCCGACGCTGGCGCGAATCCGGTTGGCGCGCACCGGCACAATCGAGTGCCGAATCCGCCCGCTGGATCGACCCGGCGGGCGTGCAGATCAAACCCTGCCCGATACCCGACCCCGGCGTGCCACTCGATGCGGCTGCCGGTGCGGCGGCGGCACTTTCGCAGTGGGCCCGCTTTGTCGCCGACGGGCTCGAGCGCTACGCCGAAGACCGCAATCGCCCCGACCTCGCGGGCACCAGCCGGATGTCGGCGCATTTGAAATTCGGCACCATCCACCCCAGAACCATGGTGGCCGACCTGAACCTGCGGCGCAAAGGAGACTCAGATTACCTGCGCGAGTTGGCTTTTCGTGATTTCTACGCCGCGGTGCTGTATCACTGGCCGGACAGCGCGTGGCGGAATTGGAACCACGACTTCGACGCCATCCAAACCGACACGGGCGCCGAGGCCAAACGCCGCTTCGAATCCTGGAAAGCCGGCGAAACCGGATACCCGTTGGTGGACGCCGGGATGCGTCAGCTCCGTGAGACCGGTTTCATGCACAACCGGGTGCGGATGATCGTCGCCTCGTTTCTGGTCAAAGACCTGCACCTGCCGTGGCAGTGGGGGGCGCGCTGGTTTCTCGATCAGCTCGTCGACGGCGAGATGGCCAACAATCAGCACGGCTGGCAGTGGTCGGCCGGGTGCGGCACCGACGCCGCGCCGTACTTCCGGGTATTCAACCCCGTTACGCAGGGGCAAAAGTTCGATCCCACAGGCGAATACATTCGCCGCTGGGTTCCCGAGCTGCGCGACGCCGCCGACGTCCACCTCCGCAAGGGGCCGCAGCCATCCGGATATCCCACGCCGATGGTCGACCACGGCGCCGAGCGGGCCGAAGCGCTGCGCCGCTACGGCAACATCGGGTGATCCGACAACCCTTGGCGCTTTTACGCCGAATCGCTTTCACAACAAGCCGTTGGCATGCCATTATCAGCCGATTCACAGTTGTCGGAAGCCCCGGGAGGCGATATGGCTCACTCGTTCGTTCGGACATTGCTGGTCTCCGGCGCCGCTGTCGGCCTGATGGCCAGCGCCGGGGCTTGCTCGTGTTCCATCGGATCGTCGGCCCATTCGGTGAGCAAGAGCGACGTCATCGGCCAGATCACCGCCAAGATGACCGACGCCGCCGGCAACAAGCCGGATTCGGTGACGTGTCCGGGTGACCTGCCGGCAAAGGTCGGTGCGCAGCTCAACTGCGAGATGAAGGTCAAAGACGCCAAGTACAACGTCAACGTCACGGTGACCAGCGTCAACGGCAGCGACGTCAAGTTCGACATGGTCGAGACCGTCGACAAGAACCAGGTCGCGAGCATCATCAGCGACAAACTGACCCAGCAGGTAGGCCAACGGCCCGACGCGGTCACCTGCCCGGACAACTTGAAAGGCGTTGAGGGCGCGACGCTGCGGTGCCAGCTCACCGACGGCAGCAAGAAGTACGGCGTCAATGTCACCGTCACCAGCGTCGACGCCGGCGATGTCAACTTCGATTTCAAGGTCGACGACCACCCGGAATAACCGGGCCGCTGAATGCCGAGGAATGCACCCATGAGCACCAGCCAACCGCCGGTCACCGGCCCCAGCGGCGTTGAGCCGTCAGCCGGCCGGCGCATGCGGACCGCCATGAGCCCGCGCTTCCTGCTGGCTGAGGCCGATGGCTATCCGGTTGTGGTCAAACAGTTTCTGCAGTTCTGCTTGATCCTGATCTATCCGGCGTGGCTGGTCGCCGTGCTGCTCTCGGCAGCCATGTACTACACCGTGTATGCGGTGCTGTGGACGCTGACCTGGCCGTTGCGCGCCTGGATGAAGAAGAACCGTCCCGACGATTACGCGGCCAGCCAGCAGAAGTAAGGCAACTCATGACCACGAGCCCCGAACGTTACGTCGTCACCCGCGCGATCGCGGCCACGCCGGAGGCGATTTTCGCCGTACTGGCCGACCCGGTGCACCATCAAAACACCGAGCCCGGCGACTGGGTCCGCGATGCCGTTGCGAGCGAACCGATCACCGCCGCCGGCCAGATCTTCGCAATGAACATGTATCTCACCCAGGCCGGTGGTGACTACGTCACCTACAACCTCGTCAATGTCTTCGACGAGCCCCGGGCCATCGGCTGGATTCCCGGCCAACTCGACGACGCCGGCAACCACGCTCCGGGTGGTTGGTTCTGGCGCTACGACCTGGCTCCGAACGGGGACGGCACGGAAGTCACCCTCACCTACGACTGGACCGCGACGCCGCAGGAGTTCCGGGATCGGGTGGGCTCGATGCCCATCTTCGGAGAGGACTACCTCGCGGCGTCACTGGCGACGCTGGAGGAAACCGTCACAACCACCTAGCGCCCGTCGAACGCATGAATCAATCGCGCGCTTATTTATCCGTAATCGCGATACGCTTTCGAGTCACGGGGGAAGGCGCGGCGGTCTGGGGTGGTAGGTCGCCGCGAACTGAATAGTGAGGTGCGCGGTGTCCTTCGTGATCGCTTCCCCGCAGATGCTGGCGGTGGCGGCTTCGGATTTGGCGGGGATCGGTTCCACGATCGGGGCGGCCAACGCGGCGACCGCGGCCCCGACCACTGCGCTGATCGCGGCTGCCGCAGATGAGATCTCGACGGCGGTAGCCGCACTGTTCGGCACGCACGCTCAGGACTATCAAGGGCTCAGTGCGCAGGCCGCGGCCTTTCATAGCCGGTTTGTGCAGACCCTGAACGCTGCCGGCAATGCATTCGCCGGCGCCGAAGCCAGCAACGTGTCATTGGCCGGCTTGGCGGCCGGCGGGGCGCAGTCGCTGTTGGTGGATCCGGTCAACCAGCTAGGTCAGGCCTGGCTCGCCAGTCCTGTTGGCGCAGTGGTGAACCCGGTGGCCAATGCGCCGTTCGTGGCGCTCACCGGACGCGCCCTGATCGGAAACGGCGCGGCCGGCGCGGCCGGGGTCAATGACGGAGCCGGCGGTGCCGGTGGTTGGTTGTTCGGCAATGGGGGCCCCGGCGCGGCGGGCACGCTGACCACCGCGCCCGGCCGCGGTGGCAACGCCGGGCTGGTGGGTGACGGCGGGGCGGGCGGAATCGCTCTGCCCAACAGCGGTGCCACGGGCGGTGCGGGCGGCAATGGCGGATTGTTGATGGGCAATGGCGGTCCGGGCGCCCCCGGCGCGCCGTCGTTCAATCCCCTGGTCCCCGGCGGCAACGGAGGCCCCGGCGGCAACGCCGGATACTTCGGAACCGGCGGCACCGGCGGGGCCGGTGGTGCCGGTGCGGCCGGCCTGCTCGGTGATTCCGGACTGAACGGCATCGACGGCGGCCATGGCGGTAACGGTGGTTTGGGCGGCAACGGCGGCGCCGGCGGCTTGGGCGGCTCCATCGCCGGCAACGGGGGTGACGGCGGAGTCGGTGGTGCCGGCGGTGTTGGCGGGACCGGCGGGCATGGCGGCACGGGTACTACCGGCAGCCACGTCACCGGCAACGGTTCCGGCGGGATCGGCGGCAACGGCGGCGACGGCGGGACCGGTGGTGCCGGCGGTGTCGGCGGCAACGCCGGCCACGCCCAAGGCCTGGGATTCGCCGGCACCAACGGCACCGGCGGCGCCGGCGGGACGGGCGGTAACGCCGGAACCCCCGGTGACGGCGGGATCGGGGCGCACGGTGATGCCGCCAACATCGATGGTGGGGCCGGCGGCAACGGCGGGAACCCCGGAGTGGTCGGCGTCGGTGGTCAGGGCGGCGGCGCGGGCAGCGGCGGCAGCGGCGGAGCCAGCGGCACCAACGGCAGCCACGGCAACACACCCAGCAGCGGGGGCAACGGGGGTGCCGGCGGTAACGGTGTCAACGCCACCGCAGCGACCACCACCGCCGGCAATGGCGGCAACGGCGGCAACGGCGGGTCGGTGGGCAGCGGCGGTACCGGCGGCAACGGCGGCAACGGGCTCAGCGCCACCGTCCCGGGCGCCAACGGTTCTAACGGCGGCTATGGCGGCAACGGCGGCAATGCCGGAATTCATGGGCTGGCCGGCGGCAACTCGGGCAACGGCGGCAACGGTGGCAACGGCGCCAACGGCATCTCGACCATCGCCAACGGAGCCGGCGGCGACGGCGGCAACGGCGGCAACGCCGGGAACATCGGCACCGGCGGAACCGCGACCGCGCTACTTGGTCACGCCGGCAACGGGGGCAACGGCGGAAATGGGGCCACCAACCACTCCGCCGACGGCCCCGGTGGTCGTGGTGGCAATGGCGGCAACGCCGGCACCGTCGGCACCGACGGCCACGGCGGCAACGGCGGCAATGGCGGCGACGGCGCCAGCTTCACCGGCAATTCCGCCGGTGGCGGGACCGGCGGTAGGGGCGGCAACGCCAGCACCGGCGGCACCGCAGGCCGTGGCGGCGACGGTGGGGCCGGCGCGGCCAGCGGCAACGGCGGTGACGGCGGAAACGGCGGCAACGCGATCGGCGGCACCGCTGGCAGTGGCGGCAACGGGGGTGCCGGCGGCAACAGTGGCTTCGGTATCGACAATCTGAACGCCGGGAATGGCGGCAACGGCGGCAACGCCGGCACCGGTGACACGCCCGCCGACGGCGGTAACGGCGGCGCCGGCGGAGTCGGTGCCGGCGGCGGAAACGGCGGCAATGGCGGCAACGGCGGCAATGCCAGCTCCAAGGCCGGCAACGCCGGTGCCGGCGGGAACGGTGGCAATGGAGGGGCCGGAGTCAACGGCACCAGCAGCGTCAACGCCGGGGCCGGCGGGGCCGGCGGAAACGGCGGCAACTCCGGCACTATCGGCGCCCTTGCCAACGCAGGAGCCGGCGGCAACGGCGGAACCGGCGCTAACGGCGATATTGCCAACAACAACGGTGATGGCGGGTCTGGCGGGTCCGGCGGGTCTGGGGGCAACGGCGCCGCCCACGGCGATGGCGGCAACGGCGGCAGCGGCGGCAACGGCGTCTCCGGCGGGAGTGGCGGGGCCGGCGGCGCGGGCGGCAATGCCGGCACCAACGGCAATGGCGGCAACGGCGGGTCCGGGGGGCAAGGCACGACGGCCCCCGCTGTTCACAACCCCACGCCGCTACCGCCCTCACAGCAGCAGGCCGCGGCAGCAGGGACCCCCGGTGTCAACGGCGGAGCTCCCAACGGAGTCGATGGCAGCGACGGCGGCGCGGGCGCCAACGGCGGCGCGGCGCAGCCAGGCGGCGCGGGCGGTGATGCGGGCGGCGGACACCTCGCCGAAAGTTCCAGCGGCGGCAACGGCGGCAAGGGCGGAAACGGCGGCCCCACCGATGGCGTGGTCGCTGCCGCAGGCGGCGCAGGCGGCGACGGCGGCGACGGTCACTTCGACGGCTGGGGCGGCAATGGCGCCAGCGGCGGCACCGGTGGCTCCGGCGGCGGCACGGGAGGCAACGGCGGCCAGGGCGGCGGGGGTGGCATCGGCCTCACCGCGCAACCGGACACCAAGGCCGGCGACGGCGGCTCCGGCGGCGCAGGCGGCACCGGTGGCATCGGCGGCGGCACCGGAGGCAACGGCGGCGATGGCGGTGCCTCCGGTGACCACGCCGGTAACGGCGGGAGCGGCGGCAACGGCGGAAACGGCGGGTTCGGCGCCGGCACCGGCGGTAATGGCGGCAACGGCGCTGACGGCGCGACTGTGGCCGCCGATGGTGGGACCGGTGGAGTAGGCGGGGTCGGCGGGGCGGCCGGCGCCGGCGGCGGTGGCGGCGCCGGCGGCTTCCTGGGGTCCGCTGGGCATGCCGGCGGCAATGGCACGGGCGGAGTCGGCGGGACCGGCGGCACCGGCGGCCAGGGCGGCGTCGGCCAGGTGGGCACTAGCGACCCGGTGACGCCCACCAACGGTCTGCTGGGCGGCCAAGGCGGCACCGGTGGCCAAGGTGGCGCCGGTGGAGCCGGTGTGGGCGGCGTCGGTGGCGGAGCCGGTGGACAAGGCGGCATGGGCGGCCAGGGCGGGACCGGCGGCGATGGAGGTTCTAACACGGGCACCAGCGGTGGCAACGGTGCCGACGGTGGCGACGGCGCTATGGGTGGCAAAGCCGGACACGGCGGGACAGGAACCGACGGCGGTGCGGCCGGCGCCATGGGCACCGGCGGTACCGGCGGCACCGGCGGCCATGGCGGGGCCGGTGGTAGCGGCATCGACGGCACCAGTGATTCCAAGTCGCCCGACGGCGGCCATCTTGGCGGCAAGGGCGGAGCCGGCGGCAAAGGCGGCGAGGGTGGGGTCGGCGACGGCCTGGGCCACAACGGCGGTGCGGGCGGCCAGGGCGGAGACGGCGGCCAGGGCGGCACCGGCGGCAACGGCGGCAACAACACCGGCACCAGCGGCGGCGACGGCGCTAAAGGTGGACAGGGCGGCACCGGCGGCGACGCCGGTGCGGCGGGTGCCGCAACCGATGGCGGTGCGGCCGGTAGCTACGGCACCGGCGGCGCCGGCGGTACCGGCGGCAACGGCGGCACCGGCGGCACCGGCACCTCCACTCCCGACTCAACCGCTCCAATGGACGCGGGACAAGGCGGCATGGGCGGCGACGGCGGCCAAGGCGGAACCGGCGGGGCCGGCGACGGCATGGGCCACCACGGCGGTGCCGCCGGTACCGGCGGCACCGGCGGTAGCGGTGGGACGGGCGGCAACGGCGGGAACAACCTCGGCAGCGGTGGCCAGGGCGGCCCCGCCGACGGCGGCGGCACGAGCAGCAGCAACGGCGATGGCGCCAAAGGCGGACAAGGCGGCACCGGCGGCGCCGCCGGCGCCGGCGGTACGACAACCGACGGCGGCGCAGCCGGCAGCTACGGCACCGGCGGCGCCGGGGGCCACGGCGGCAACGGCGGCAACGGCGGCAACGGCATCTCCACCGCCGATTCGGATGCTCCCGCCGACGCCAGCCAAGGCGCTCAGGGCGGCGCCGGCGGCAAAGGCGGCACCGGCGGGGCCGGCGACGGGCTGGGCCACCACGGCGGGGCCGCCGGCCAGGGCGGCGTCGGCGGCAACGGCGGTACCGGCGGCAATGGCGGAAACAACATCGGCACCGACGGCGGCGATGGCGCAGCCGGCGGGCAAGGCGGCACCGGCGGCGACGCCGGAGCAGCCGGGGCGATCACCGACGGCGGCGCGGCCGGCAGCTATGGCACGGGCGGCGCCGGCGGGCATGGCGGCGACGGCGGCAACGGGGGCACCGGCGCCAACGGCAACAATGACCCGACACCAACCGAAGGCCATAAGGGCGGCCACGGCGGTGCCGGCGGAACCGGCGGAACGGGCGGGGCCGGCGACGGGCTGGGCCACCACGGCGGGGCCGCCGGAGACGGCGGGGCCGGCGGCACCGGTGGCACCGGCGGCACCGGTGGCGAGAACACCGGCACCACCGCCGACGGCCTGGCGGCCAAGGCGCGAAAGGCGGACAGGGCGGCACGGGCGGCGATGCCGGCGCGGCCGGAGCGATCACCGACGGCGGCGCAGCCGGCGCCAACGGCACCGGCGGCGACGGCGGCCTCGGCGGCAACGGCGGAACGGGTGGCACCGGCGCCGACGGCACGTTCATCTCCGGTGCTACTCCTACCAATGGTGGCTCAGGCGGCTTGGGCGGAGCCGGCGGCACGGGCGGCACCGGCGGTGCCGGCATCGATGGGGCCGGTGGCGGCGCCGGCGGTAAAGGCGGGGTCGGCGGGACCGGCGGTGACGGCGGCAAGGGCGCCGTCAATACGGACACGGGCTCAGCCAGCTCGAACGGCGGCCAGGGCGGTAACGGCGGCACAGGCGGCGACGGCGGGGCACCGGGCGCCGGGAACACCACGGGCGGCGAAGGCGGCCAGGGCGGCCACGGCGGCAACGGCGGCTTCGGTGCCGCCAATGCGAGCGGCGTCACCGATGGCGCCCTCGGCCTGGGCGGCGGCGGTGGTGGCGGAGGCGCCGGCGGCCAGGGCGGCAATGGCGGAGGCGGCGGTGCCTCCGGCGGCGCAGGCGGCCAAGGCGGTGACGGCGGCACCGGCGGACCGGCCGGCAGTGCCACCACCGGCGCCCTCGCCGCCGGCGGCGACGGCGGTGGAGGCGGTGGCGGCGGCGCTGCCTCTGGCGAAACCGGTGGCCGAGGCGGCGGAGGGGGCGGCGGCGGCGCCGGCGCCGCAGCCGCCACGGCTGCCTATGGTGGCGGTGGCGGCGGAGGCGGCGCGGCGGGAGGCGCGGGCGCCATCGCCGGGACGGGTGGCGCCGGCGGTGATGCCTCGGTCGGTCTCACGGGTGCCGACGGCGGGGGCGGCGGCATCGGCAGCGGCGAGGCCGATGGCGGAATTGGCGGCGGCGGAGGTGGCGGCGGCGCGGTAAGTCCTAACGAACAGGGCATCCTGATACCCGCCAACGGACATGCCGGCAATAACGGTCTCCCCCCGGATCCCGGCGTCGGAGGACCCGGCGCCCATAACCCCTTCGGCGGCCAAGATGGCGGTAACGGCGGTAGCGCCGGCGCCGGCGGCCAGGGCGGCTTCGCCCTGGTCGGCTACCCCGGTTCCAATGGCGGCGCCGGTCGGTCGGGTTAACCCGACCCGAGGCCGGCACCGCCGATCGCCGCTATACGTGGGCGCGGTGTCGCCAGGGCATGCCCCGGTGCCGCGGCTCAGGCTCTGCCGCCGGCGGGTACTGCTCCCCACGCGGCGTAGTGAGTGCCTGGGAGGAGACGGCAGCCGGCTCGGGCTCGGCCGCATCCATATACGGCTGCGGAGCCGGCTCGTGCGCCACCCGCGAGTCGGCGGGTTCCACCGCCCGGACATCACGCGCCAGCCGGACGGCCAACCGCGCCAGGACCGCCCCACTCAGGAATGCGATCAACACACCGAGGCCGGAGAAATAAGCGATTTCCAGTGCCGCGCGCTTGCGCGCGGTGGCAGCGACCGGGTCGCCGACCGAACCGATGCTCAGCAGCGGTGCGATCGTGCCGCCGACCACGAACCAGGCGCCACCGAGAGCCGCCAGCCAACCGCCGAGCATCGCGCTGGCGCGGTTTCCCGAAACGATGAGCAGCAGGCCGCCGACGGCGGTCGCGGCGCCGGGCAGTACCTCGAGCCAGCCGCGCGCCGTGGTCCATGCGTGGCCAGGCGTGTATGCGAAGTCGAAGTTAGGACCGACGAAGGGAATAAGCGCCCCCCAGGCGCCGAGAATCACGAGGAGTACTCCGATCACGGTGCCGCGGGAGCGTGGCATACGCAACCGGCCAGGACGGTCTTCAGTGTGTTTCATGGCAATCTCCTTGTTTGGTACCGGCTTGGGTACCCGGCCGATCTGGTGATGTAACCGACGGCCTCCGTACGACTGCTTGGTGAGACGCGATATCGCCGGTGATATCGCGTTTCCAGTTCGAGTAGGTTCCCGCTCGGCGTGACGGCTGTGACAGGTGTGACTGGGGAGGCCAGTTACGACGTCAGGCCGATCACCAGCAGCACGACGGCGATCGCCGGAAAGGTGCCCTGCGTGATCGCGGCCCGCGCCTTGTCCCGCGCGGAAACCAGCAGGACCACCGCGGCCGCGCTCATCGATCCAACGCCGGCCAAGAGCAGCGCGGCGCCCACGCCCTGATGCGCCGTCGCGACCGCGACGATCCCCGCGCCGGTGACGATCGCCAGAAACAAGTTGTAAAAGCCCTGGTTGAACGCCAGCAGCTTGGTTGTCTCGGCCTCTTCGGGCGTGGTGCCAAACGTCGCGCGGGTGCGCGCAGACGTCCAGGTCAGCGACTCCATGACGAAGATGTAGACGTGCAAGAGTGCGGCCAGCGCGGCGAACACCAGGGCGGCGGTGATCATCAGTCCTCCTACTCGAAGAGACCCGGTTGCGTGGCTCCGACGGGTGGAGTCATGCCCAGGTGCGTCCAGGCCAGGGCGGTGGCCACCCGGCCGCGGGGGGTGCGGGCGACCATACCGGCGCGGACCAGGAACGGTTCGCACACCTCCTCGACGGTGGTGGCCTCCTCCCCTACCGCCACCGCCAGCGTCGATACTCCGACCGGCCCGCCACCGAAGCTGCGGGTCAGCACCGTCAGCACCGCCCGGTCCAGCCGGTCCAGGCCGAGTTCGTCGACGTCGTAGACCTCCAGCGCGGACTTGGCGATGTCGCGGGTGATGATGCCGTCGGCGCGCACCTCGGCGAAGTCACGAACCCGGCGCAGCAGCCGGTTGGCGATTCGCGGTGTGCCCCGTGAGCGCCGGGCGATCTCCGCGCCGGCCTCTGCGCCCAGTTCGATGCCCAGGATCCCGGCGGAGCGCGCCAGCACCCGTTCCAGCTCGGCCGGCTCGTAGAAATCCATGTGCGCGGTAAATCCGAACCGGTCGCGCAACGGGCCGGTCAGCGCGCCGGACCGGGTGGTCGCGCCGACCAGCGTGAACGGAGCCACCTCCAGCGGAATCGACGTTGCCCCAGGGCCTTTGCCGACGACCACGTCGACGCGGAAATCCTCCATCGCCAGGTACAGCATCTCCTCGGCGGGCCGCGCGATGCGGTGAATCTCGTCGATGAACAGCACGTCGTGTTCGACCAGATTGGACAGCATCGCCGCCAGGTCGCCGGCGCGTTCCAACGCGGGCCCCGAAGTCACCCGCAGCGAAGATCCCAGCTCGGCCGCGATGATCATCGCCAGCGATGTCTTGCCCAAACCAGGTGGACCGGACAGCAGAATGTGGTCCGGCGTGCTGCCACGGTTCTTCGCGCCCTCGAGGACCAGTTGGAGCTGTTCGCGGACCCGCGGCTGGCCGATGAACTCGCGCAGCGAGCGGGGCCGCAGGCTGACGTCGATGTCGCCCTCGCCGACGGTCAGCGCGGGCGAGACTTCGCGATCGAGTTGCTCCTCGCTCATTTCGACTTGCCCAGCAACGACAGGGCAGCACGCAGGGCGCTGGACGTCGTCACTTCCCCGTTTTGGTGGTCGCCGCTGAGCACCTTGTCGGTGGCCTCCTCGGCCTGTTTGGCAGCGAACCCGAGTCCGACGAGGGCCTCGACCACGGGGCTGCGCACCGCATGCCCGTTGACCACCGGCGTGCCGCCGGCGGCGGCCACCGCCCCAACCTTGTCGCGCAACTCCAAGACCATGCGCTCGGCACCGCGCTTGCCGATGCCGGGCACCCTGGTCAGCGCGGTGACATCACCGTCGGCCAGCGCCTGACGCAGCGCCGCGGCGTCGTGTACAGCCAGCGTCGCCATGGCCAATCTCGGCCCGACGCCGGACACCGACAGCAAGGTCAGGAACAGGTCACGGGTTTCGGTATCGGAGAACCCATACAGCGTCTGCGAATCTTCACGCACGATCATCGCGGTGATCAACCGGCCTTCGGTGCCCTGCCGCAACGTCGCCAGCGTCGACGGCGTCGCGTTCACCCGGTAGCCGACCCCGGCGGCCTCGATAACCACGTGATCGAGGGCCACCTCGAGCACCTCACCGCGGACCGAGGCGATCATCGCGCGGCCTTGAGCTTGGCCTGGTATGCCCGGCGTTGCTGGGCCGCCAGTGCTTGCGCCTTGGCCAGCCGGGCGATCGTCGGCGCCCGCCAGCAGTGACAGATCGCCAGGGCCAGCGCGTCGGCGGCGTCGGCCGGGGTCGGTTTGGCTTGCAGCGCAAGGATTCTGGTGACCATCGCGGTGACCTGGGCCTTGTCGGCGGCGCCGTTGCCGGTGACCGCGGCCTTGACCTCACTGGGTGTATGGAAGTGCACATCGATGCCACGCTTGGCCGCGGCCAGCGCGACCACGCCGCCGGCCTGGGCGGTGCCCATCACCGTCGTCACATTGAGCTGGGAGAACACCCGCTCGACGGCCAGCACGTCAGGGTGGTGAGTATCCAGCCAGTGGTCGACGGCGTTGCTGATCGCCAATAGCCGCTCGGCCAGCGGGGCATCCGAGGGGGTGCGCACCACGTCGACGTCCAGCGCAATGAGCTGCCGCCCGCCCGCGCTCTCGACCAGCGACAGCCCGCATCGCGTCAACCCCGGATCAACGCCCATCACCCGCACCGCAGCTCCCACCTCACAACCGGTACCCGAACAGCTGTTCGATAGCCTAGCGGCTGCATCCGCCAGCAGCCGGTACGACACGCGATCGAAAGCTGTTACCTTAAACCGCACATTCGCCGCGGTACGAAGGGGTATGCGTGGGAACACTGCTGGTCATAGCCGCCCTGGCGTTGTTCTTGGCGTCCATCGTCGTCCTCGTCGTGGCGCTGCGCCGCCCCAAGCAACCGGGCCAGCCGTCGGGACGCCAGGACCCGTTGTCGTCCAGCGCCTCGTCGCCATTCGGACCGCAATTCGGGCCCCGGCAACTCGGGCCGGGCGCGATCGTCAGCTACGGCGGCGTGGACTACGTGGTGCGCGGGTCGGTCACCTACCGCGAGGGGCCCTTCGTGTGGTGGGAGCATCTGCTGGAAGGCGGCGATCAGCCGCTCTGGTTCAGCGTCGAAGAGGACGACGGGCGCCTCGAACTCGCGATGTGGGTCAAACGCACGGATCTGGGTGAGCTGCAGCCCGGTGGCCAGCACGTCGTGGACGGCGTGACGTTTCACGAGCAGGAGCGCGGCCACGCCGGGTACACCACCGAAGGCGAAACGGGGCTGCCGGCCGGTGGCGATATGGACTTCGTCGATTACGCCGATGCCGACGAGTCCTTATTGCTGTCCTTCGAACGCTGGGCGCCCGGCATGCCCTGGGAGATCTCGACGGGCAAGTCGGTGTCGACCGGCGAGCTCACCGTCTACCCTGCGCCCTCTGCCTAGGACCGCCGGTGCCGCTTCATCAGCTTGCCGTCACTCCGGCTGACGTATCCGGAGCCCGGCTCGCACTAGCACTCAACGAGCCCGCGCCGCGGCCACTGGCCACCTACCGGCTGGACCACCCCGGCGGCGGCACCCTGTTGCTCGGTGTGCTGGGCGCATCGCACCTCATCACCGTCGAGCACGGCGCGGAATGTTTTTCCGAACAGGTGTCCTGCGCAGTCGGGAGTCACGCGGGCTTGCCCGAGCGTCGCGAAGGGCCCGGCTATCACCTGCAATCTCATACCGAGCATTGTGACGAGCCGAGGTTTCGCCGCCTGGCCCAGCACTTGCGCTGGCGCTGTGCACAAGAGAAGGGATGGCTCGGCGGCGTGTTCCCCGGCGATGACGCCGCATTGACCGCGCTGTTCGCCGTGCCCGACGGCCCCGGCTGGCGCTGGCAGACCTGGCATCTCTACCCGCTGCATGTCCATCCACTGCCTGCGGGCGGGTCCGGTGGGACGGTGGTTCATACCGCGAGCCGGTGGCAGCCATGAGCCGCAACCGGTTGTTGTGGATCGCCCTTGGGCTGGCCGGGGCGGCATTGGTCTCGTTGGTTTCCGGATTGCTGTTGCTGCACAAGGACATCGGCTCATATGTCGCGTCCCACTATCACGAGTACTCACAGGACGTGAACGGGACACGCTACGTCTGCACGGGGTCACCCAAGCAGGTGGCCGACTCGCTGGCCAAATACCAAGCCCCCCGGGCGCGTGCGTCCAGCGGCGACAACGAATACCTGCGCTACAGCGACAACATCGTCATCGTGGGACCCGACGGCAGCCATCCGTGCAGCGTCCGCGTCGAAGGCTTGAGCGCGGGATACAACCACGGCTCGTTCATCTTCCTCGGTCCCGGATTCACACCCGGGTCCCCGTCGGGCGGCTCGGGCGGTAGTCCCGGCGGACCCGGCGGGACCAAATAGGTATCGCAAAAGGAGACCAGCCATGTACACAGCAGCCATCGATTTCGGCACCGTCAGCGTCGCACCGATTCTGCACGGGGCGGTCGCCACGGTCCTGTATTTCCTGGTGGGCATCGCGGTCCTGATCGCCGGCTTCCTCATGGTCGACGTGCTGACTCCGGGGAACCTGCGCCGGCTGGTGTTCATCGAGCGCCGGCCCAATGCCGTCGTCCTGGCCTCGGCCATGTACGCCGCGCTGGCCACCGTCATCATCGCCGCGATCTACACCAGCTCCAGCCAGCTGGGCCAGGGTCTGCTCGGGGTGGCGATCTACGGCACGGTGGGCGTCATGCTGCAGGGGGCGGCGCTGTTCATCTTGCAGATCGTGGTGCCGGGCAACTTCCACGAGCACGTCGGGGAACCGGAGCTGCATCCGGCCGCGTTTGCCACGGCCGCGATGTTGCTGGCCGTGGGAGGGGTCACCGCGGCCGCACTGTCGTGACCGCTGTCGAGGTGGCGCCGGCCACCGAGTCTTCCGGGCGCTGGCGGGCGGTGCTGCTGGCCGCGGTCGCCGCATGTGCGGCCTGCGGCATCGTCTATGAGCTGGCGCTGCTGACCCTGTCGACCAGCTTGAACGGCGGCGGCATCGTGGCCACCTCGTTGATCGTCGCAGGCTATATCGCCGCACTGGGGTTGGGCGCGTTGCTGGTGAAGCCGTTGCTGGTGCGGGCGGCCATCACCTTCATCGCGGTGGAGGCGCTGCTGGGCATCGTCGGCGGTTTGTCGGCGGCGGCGCTGTATGTGGCCTTTGCGTTCGTCGACGGGTCCACCCTGGTGCTGGTGTTGAGTACCGCCCTGATCGGTTGCCTGGTCGGTGCCGAGGTACCGCTGCTGATGACGCTGTTACAGCGCGGTCGGGTATCCGGCGCCGCCGATACCGGACGCACGCTGGCCAACCTCAATGCAGCCGACTATCTGGGTGCTTTGGTCGGCGGGCTGGCCTGGCCGTTCGTCCTGCTGCCGCAACTGGGCATGATCCGTGGCGCGGCGGCCACCGGCATCGTCAATCTGGTGGCGGCGGCGGTGGTGGCGGTCTTCTTGTTGCGCCCCGCGGTGTCCCGCCGCCGGCTCGCCGCCGCGTTGTGCGCGCTGGGCGCGGCGCTGGCCGTGCTTGTCACGCTGTTGGTGCAGGCCCACGACATCGAGACCACCAGCAGGCAAAACCTCTACAACGATCCGATCATCGCCTATCGGCATTCGGCCTATCAGGAGATCGTGGTGACCCGCCGCGACAATGACATGCGCCTCTATCTGGATGGGGGTTTGCAGTTCTCCACCCGCGACGAATTCCGGTATACCGAGAGCCTGGTCTATCCCGCGCTCGGCGGCGCCCCCGGGAAAAGCGCGCATTCGGTGCTGGTGCTGGGCGGCGGCGACGGCTTGGCCGCCCGAGAGTTGTTGCGGCAGAATGGGATCCAGCAGGTCGTCCAAGTCGAGTTGGATCCCGTGGTGATCGAGCTGGCCCGCACCGTCATGCGCCCGGCAAACGGCGGTTCGCTGGACAACCCGCGCGTCCACGTCGTGATCGACGATGCGATGAGCTGGCTGCGCGGCCGGCACGCGCCGGGCGCTTTCGATGCGGTGATCGTCGACCTGCCCGATCCGGACACACCGGTACTGGGCCGGCTGTATTCGACGGAGTTCTATGGCTTGGTCGCCGGGGCGCTGACGCCCGGCGGGCTGATGGTGGTGCAGTCGGGAAGTCCGTTCTCCACGCCCACGGCGTTTTGGCGCACGGTGTCTACGGTCGCGGCCGCCGGCTATGCGGTCACCCCGTACCACGTGCACGTGCCCACCTTCGGTGACTGGGGTTTCGTGCTGGCCCGCCGCGGCGACACCGCCCCGGCGCCGACCGTGCCCGCTGACGCTCCCCCGCTGCGCTTTCTGGACCAGCGGGTGCTCGACGCGGCCACGGTGTTCTCCAGCGACGTCCGGCCGCGGCCGCTCGAACCGTCGACCTTGGACAATCCCCGCATCGTCGAGGACATGCGGCACGGGTACGACTAAATCGGCTGAATCGGCGGGAGTTGGCCGGCTCCGCCGCCAGCGCCGCCCGCGCCGCCGCCGCCACCCACGCCCGGGCCGCCGCTAGCGCCGGCCTGACCGGGGTCACCAGGGTTTCCCCCATATACGTCCGCCGTACCACCGGTGCCACCGGCGCCACCGGTACCACCGGCGCCACCGACGGCATCGCCGCCAGCGGTGCCGCCCGTGCCGCCGCTACCGCCGGCGCCGCCGTTGCTGGCGAACACGCCGCCGTCGCCACCCGCGCCGCCGGCACCGCCGGTGCCGCCGGCCCCGGCCGCGCCGCCGCCGATACCGGTGCCACCGGTCCCGCCGATGCCGCCGATGCCCCCGACGCCAGGCTGGCCGGTGGGTCCGTAGCCGCCGGTGCCGCCGGTACCGCCGGTGCCGCCGCTGCCCGCGGCCTGGCCGGCAGAACCGCTGCCACCAGTGCCGCCGGCGCCGCCGCCACCGCCAGAACCGCCGCTGCTGCCCGGTTGATCTGGGTCGATTTCGTTGATATCGCCGATCCCGCCACCGCCGCCGGTCCCGCCGGTCCCGCCGGTTCCGCCGGGTCCGTTCATGCTGGTGCCGCCGGTGCCACCCGCGCCGCCGAGACCGCCGTCGCCGCCGGCGTCACCGGTTCCGACGTCGCCGCCGCCGCCCCCGGCGCCGCCACTTCCGCCAGTGCCGCCCGGTCCGGCGATACTCGTGCCGCCGACCCCGCCGATACCGCCAACGCCGCCGTTTCCACCTGATCCGCTAACCGAGCCAACCAGTCCCATATCGCCGCCGCCGCCGGCGCCGCCCGC
Organism: Mycobacterium szulgai; assembly: GCF_002116635.1. Taxonomy (GTDB): domain Bacteria; phylum Actinomycetota; class Actinomycetes; order Mycobacteriales; family Mycobacteriaceae; genus Mycobacterium; species Mycobacterium szulgai. The sequence goes on from NZ_LQPW01000010.1 coordinate 150,882, forward strand.
GCCGCCGGCCGAACCGGTCAAACCGGTGCCGCCCTGACCACCCATACCGCCGGTGCCACCGACGCCGCCGGCCTCGTTGAATCCGTCTGCCCCGTCGCCACCGTCGCCGCCCTGGCCGCCGGTGTACTTGGTGGTGCCGGCGGCGCCGAGGGCGCCGTTGGTCGATCCGCTGCCGCCGGCCCCGCCGCCGCCGGCTGCGCCCGCATTGCCGCCGTTTCCGCCGTCGCCACCATTTCTGATAAGCACGTCCGACGAGATTTGGCCGCCGCCGCCCGCCCCACCGTCACCAGGTTTGCCGCCGCTGCCGCCGGTCCCGCCGACCCCGCCGGCACCCTGAGCACCCGCGTGGCCGGCGGGTGCTGTCGCGGATCCACCGGCACCGCCGTCACCACCGATCCCACCGGTGCCGCCCATGCCGCCGTCGCTGCCGTTGCCGCCGTTGCCAGGAGCGAAGGGGTGGTCCTCGGCGTCGACACCACCGTCGTGGCCGGTGGCCCCGTCGACGCCGCTGCCGCCGTCTCCGCCGGTGCCACCGACACCGCCGGCGCCACCCGCGCCGCCGTCGCCGGCATTCGTTCCGCCGTTGCCGCCGACGCCGCCGTTGCCGCCTTTGCCACCGGGGTTGCCGGTACCGCCGGTGTCACCTTGGTTCACACCAGCGGCTCCGGTGGTGCCGGTGGCGCCCTGGCCGCCGGCCCCGCCGGCGCCGCCGTTGCCGATCACCCCGCCGTCGCCGCCGTGCCCGCCGGTCCCGCCGACGCCACCGTTGTGATCCCAGTCGCCGGCCGCGCCCATCCCACCGGCGCCGCCATTGCCACCGCCGGTGGGGGCTGCGCCGGCGGCGCCGGCCGCACCCGTCGTGAAGCCGGCGCCGCCGGCACCGCCGACGCCGCCGGTCCCGGGATTACCACCGTGTCCGCCGGTGCCGCCGAGGCCGTTGTTGACGTCCCAGTCGCCGACGGCACCGACCCCGCCGTCGCCACCGAGCCCGCCGACGCCGCCGTTTCCGCCGGCACCACCGGCGCCCTGGTGGCCGCCGAACTTGCCGGCCGCCGCGCCGCCGACACCGCCGACCCCGCCG